>JAAWRC010000074.1 GCA_022800815.1 Lachnospiraceae bacterium
CATTCAGGAATTGCAGAAGCCGACGCTGGTCATCGCCCACAACAAGACGCTTGCGGCGCAGCTTTACGGAGAATTCAAGGAGATGTTCCCTGAGAATGCAGTGGAGTATTTTGTGTCCTACTACGACTATTACCAGCCGGAGGCCTACGTGCCCTCGACGGACACGTATATCGAGAAGGATTCCTCCATCAATGACGAGATCGACAAGCTGCGCCATTCAGCCACGGCGGCCCTCTCGGAGAGGGAGGACGTGATCATCATTGCGTCGGTGTCCTGTATTTACGGCTTGGGCAGTCCCATCGACTATAAGAACATGGTGATCTCCCTGCGGCCGGGGATGGAGCGGGATCGGGATGACATCGTTCGGAAACTGATTGAGATCCAATATAATAGAAACGACATGGATTTTAAGCGGGGGTCGTTCCGGGTGCGGGGGGACGTGCTGGAGGTGTACCCGGCTTATTCGGAGGGGACGGCCTACCGGGTGGAGTTTTTCGGGGACGAGGTGGACCGGATCTCGGAGGTGGACCCTCTGACCGGGGAGGCGAGGAGCCGCCTGGAGCATATTGCGATCTTTCCGGCATCCCATTACGTGGTGCCCAGGGAGAAGATGCTGGAAGCCACGGAGCACATTGCGGAGGAGTTGAAGGAGCAGGTGGCCTATTTCCGCATGGAGGACAAGCTCCTGGAGGCCCAGCGGATCTCGGAGAGGACGAATTTTGACATCGAGATGATGCGGGAGACGGGCTTTTGCTCCGGCATTGAGAATTATTCCAGGCATCTGACCGGACAGGAGCCGGGAGAGCCGCCCTGCACGTTGTTTGACTATTTCCCCGACGATTTTTTGATCATCATTGACGAGTCCCACATGACGGTGCCGCAGATCCGGGGGATGTACGCAGGGGACCGCTCCAGAAAGACGACGCTGGTGGACTATGGGTTCCGCCTGCCATCTGCCCTGGACAACCGGCCCCTCAATTTTGCAGAGTTTGAGGAGCGGATCGACCAGCTTCTGTTCGTGTCGGCCACGCCGGGGCCCTATGAGGCGGATCATGAGCTGTTCCGGACGGAGCAGATTATCCGGCCCACCGGGCTTCTGGACCCGGAGATCGAGGTGAAGCCGGTGGAGGGGCAGATCGACGATCTGGTCTCCCAGGTGAACCTGGTGGTGGAGAGGAAACAGAAGGTGCTGGTGACCACGTTGACGAAGCGGATGGCCGAGGACCTGACGGATTACATGCGGGAGGTCGGGATCCGGGTCAAGTATCTTCATTCGGACATTGATACGCTGGAGCGGAGCGAGATCATCCGGGACATGCGCATGGACCTGTTTGACGTGCTGGTGGGGATCAATCTTTTGCGGGAGGGGCTGGACATTCCGGAGATCAGTCTGGTGGCGATCCTGGATGCGGACAAGGAGGGCTTCCTCCGCTCGGAGACTTCGCTGATCCAGACGGTCGGAAGGGCCGCCAGGAATGCGGACGGGCGGGTGATCATGTATGCGGATACCATTACGGATTCCATGCGGTCGGCCATCGACGAGACGAGACGCAGGCGGGAGATCCAGCAGGCCTACAATGAGGCCCATGGGATCACTCCCACTTCGATCAAGAAGGCCGTGCGTGACCTGATCAGTATTTCCAGGTCGGAGGAGGAGCCGATTCGGGGCGTGAAGCTTGAGAAGGAGCCGGAATCCATGAGCGAGAAGGAGCTCATGAAGCTGATCATGGAAGTGCAGAAGAAGATGCAGAGGGCGGCGGCGGAGCTCGACTTCGAGCAGGCGGCCGTACTCAGGGATCAGATGATGGAGCTTAAAAAATATTTGTATGAGATGGACAAGTGACAGGAGACGGACATGCAGGAGAGAAAATTAATTGACACGAAGTATATCAGGATCCGGGGGGCCAATGAGCACAACCTGAAAAATATATCGGTGGACATTCCCAGGGACCAGTTCGTGGTCCTGACGGGGCTTTCCGGTTCGGGGAAGTCGTCCCTGGCCTTTGACACGATCTATGCGGAGGGGCAGAGGCGCTATATGGAGTCGCTGTCCTCCTATGCGAGACAGTTCCTGGGCCAGATGGAGAAGCCGGAGGTGGAGAGCATCGAGGGACTCTCCCCGGCCATCTCCATCGACCAGAAGTCCACCAACCGGAATCCTCGCTCCACGGTGGGCACGGTGACGGAGATTTATGATTATTTCCGTCTGCTTTATGCGAGGATCGGCATTCCCCACTGCCCGAAATGCGGCAGGGAGATCCGGAAGCAGTCGGTGGACCAGATGGTGGACCAGATCCTGGAACTTCCGGAGCGCAGCAAAATCCAGATTTTGGCACCCGTGGTCCGTGGGCGGAAGGGACGCCATGAAAAGGTGCTGGACCAGGCGAAGCGGAGCGGCTTCGTCCGGGTTCGGGTTGACGGCAATCTCTATGAGCTGACGGAAGAGATCGCCCTGGATAAAAATATCAAGCATAATATTGAGATCGTTGTGGACCGGCTCATGGTGAAGGCCGGCATGGAGAAGCGGCTGACGGATTCCATCGAGACGGCCATGCGGCTTTCGGAGGGGCTGATGGTGGTGGACGTGGCTGACGGGGAGCCCCTGAATTTTAGCCAGAGCTTTTCCTGCCCGGACTGCGGGATCAGCATCGACGAGGTGGAGCCGAGAAGCTTTTCTTTCAACAATCCTTTCGGTGCCTGCCCGGAATGCTCGGGCCTTGGCTACAAGATGGAGTTCGACGAGGACCTGATGGTGCCGGACAAGACCCTCAGCGTCAACCAGGGGGCGATCACCGTCTGCGGCTGGCAGTCCTGCTCCAAGCCGGGGAGTTTCAGCAGGGCGATTCTGGACGCCCTGTGCGAGGAATACGGATTCGATCTGGACACGCCTGTTCAGGATTATCCCACAAAGATCTATGACATCCTGATGCATGGGACCGGGGGGCGCAGTGTCAAGGTCCGTTACCAGAGCCAGCGGGGGGAGGGCGTTTATGACGTGGCTTTCGAGGGGCTCCTGCGGAACGTGGAGCGCCGCTACCGGGAGGCTGGCTCGGAGACCATGAAGGCGGAGTATGAGACGTTTATGCGGATCACGCCCTGCAAGGTCTGCGGGGGGAAGCGGCTGAAGAAGAGTTCTCTGGCGGTGACAGTTTGTGACAAGAATATTTATGATATTACTTCCATGTCCATCGGAGGCCTTCATGGATTCATGGAGGGCATGGAGGAAAAACTGACGCCGACCCAGGTGTCCATCGGAAAGCTGGTCCTGAGGGAGATCCGTGCCAGGGTGGGCTTTCTGGTGGACGTGGGCCTGGATTACCTGTCTTTGACCCGGGGGACGGCGACGCTTTCCGGCGGGGAGGCCCAGAGGATCCGGCTGGCGACCCAGATCGGCTCCGGTCTGGTGGGGGTGGCCTACATTCTGGACGAGCCCAGCATCGGCCTTCACCAGCGGGACAATGACAAGCTCCTCCGGACGCTGATCCATCTGCGGGATCTGGGGAACAGCGTGTTGGTGGTGGAGCATGACGAGGATACCATGCGGGCGGCTGACTGTATCGTGGATATCGGGCCGGGAGCAGGGGAGCATGGCGGGGAGGTGGTTGCCGTAGGGACCGCGGAGGACCTCATCGCCTGTGAGAGGTCTGTCACCGGCGCTTATCTGAGCGGAAAACGGAAGATCCCGGTGCCGGCGGTCCGGAGGAAGCCGGAGTTTTTCCTGACGGTCAGGGGAGCGGCGGAAAACAACTTGAAGAATATCAATGTGAAGCTTCCTCTGGGGGTCTTTACCTGTGTGACGGGGGTTTCCGGGTCGGGCAAGTCTTCCCTGATCAATGAGATCCTCTATAAATCTCTTGCCAGGACGCTGAACCGGGCCAGGACCATTCCCGGGAAGCACAAGGCCATTGAGGGGACAGAGCGGCTGGACAAGGTGATCGCCATCGACCAGTCGCCCATCGGCCGGACGCCCCGCTCCAATCCGGCCACATATACGGGGGTGTTCGACATGATCCGGGATCTGTTTGCTTCCACGGCGGACGCGAAGGCCAGGGGGTATCAGAAAGGCCGGTTCAGTTTTAATGTCAAGGGGGGGCGGTGTGAGGCCTGCGGCGGCGACGGCATCATCAAGATCGAGATGCATTTCCTCCCGGATGTCTATGTCCCCTGTGAGGTCTGCGGCGGCAAGCGCTACAACCGGGAGACCCTGGAAGTGCAATACAAGGGAAAGAATATTTACGACGTGCTGGACATGACGGTGGAGGAGGCGCTGAAATTTTTTGAGAACGTGCCTTCCATCCGAAGGAAGATCGAGACGCTCTATGATGTGGGCCTTTCCTATATTAAGCTGGGGCAGCCGTCCACCACCCTTTCCGGTGGGGAGGCCCAGCGGATCAAGCTGGCCACGGAGCTTTCCAGGAGGGACACGGGCAAGACCATCTACATTCTGGACGAGCCGACGACAGGGCTGCATTTTGCGGATGTCCACAAGCTGGTTGAAATTCTCCAGCGTTTGTGCGAAAATGGAAATACGGTCATCGTGATTGAGCACAATCTTGACGTGATCAAGACGGCGGATTACCTGGTCGACATGGGACCGGAGGGCGGCGACGGCGGCGGGACGGTCATTGCGGCGGGAACGCCGGAGGAGGTCGCCGAGAACCCGGCATCCTACACGGGAAAGTACGTGAAGCGGTATCTTTCCTGACAAAAGAGGATGGCCGGAGAGACAGACAAGCGAGGAGAATGGATATGCGGTTTATATTTGTGAGGCACGGGGAGACGGAGTGGAACATCCAGGGGCGCTATCAGGGGCAGTCGGATATTCCCCTCTCGGAGAAAGGGAGGGCGCAGGCGGCGGCCCTGGGAAAACGGTTTGAGGGAATTCCAGTGGACGTGGTCTATTCCTCGCCCCTTCAGAGGGCCTATGACACGGCCAGGGCCATTGCGGAGCCCAAGGGGCTGCCCATCCGTCTTGTGGAGGGGATCAAGGAGCTGGATTTCGGCCGTTGGGACGGGCTCACCCTGGAGATGTTGAGGGAGCAGTTCGGGGATTCGTTCATGAAGTACCGGACCGAGCCGTTTCATTATCCCATGGAGGGGGAGGGAACCCTGAACCGGGCCAAGCTCCGGGTGGGGGCCGCCCTGGAGGAGATCAAGGAGGAATACCGCCACACGGACAAGACGGTCGTGGTGGTGGCCCACGGGGGGATCCTGAAGCTGGCGATCTTCTACCTGCTGGACATGAGCTCCCGGTTTTACCGCTGTATGGAACTGGACAACACGTCTCTGACGATCCTTGACATCGAGGAGGACCGCAGCATACTCCGGGTGCTCAACGACGCCCATCATCTGGACGGGGATCTTGCGTCTTGATTGACAATTCCCACGGATGAAATTATAATGTAAGGAACATGCAGACGGTTCGCAAAAAGGAGGATGCAGATGGGATTTTTTGATACATTGGGCGAAACGCTCACCAGCACCGGCAAGGTGGTCGGCAGCAAGACGAAGGAGGCGGCGGAGGCTGCGAAGCTGAGTCTCCAGATTTCTCAGGAGGAGGCCAGGCTGAGGAGGGCGTATGAGGCCCTTGGGGAGGCATATTTTAAAAATCATGAGGACGACATGCCGGAGCCGTATGCGGTCTATGCCGTCGACATCCGGGAGTCGGCCGCCAGGCTGGAGAGCCTGACGAAGGATAAGTGGATTTTGAAAAATCAGAAGCAGTGTACCAGCTGCGGTGCATGGATTCCCAACGAGGACCGGTTCTGCGGAAAGTGCGGGGCGGAGAACGAAATACTGGTTAGGAATGCAAAGAGCGGGGAGGCGGAGGAGGCTGCAGAAGAGGCGGAGCCGGCAGAGGCAGAAGAGACAAAGGCCGGGGCGGCAGAAATGGAAGCAGAGGCGGCAGCGGTAAAAACGGACGGAACAGACAAGACAGAATAAGTACCGGGCGGCAGCCCGGGCAGGAGGAACTTTGTGAAGAAAGAAATGATCGTCGTTCTGGACTTTGGGGGGCAGTATAATCAGTTGATTGCCAGGAGAGTTCGGGAATGCAATGTATACTGTGAGGTTCATCCCTACAGCATGGAATTGGACAGATTAAAGGCCATGAACCCGAGGGGGATCATCTTCACGGGCGGTCCCAACAGCGTGTATGGTGAGGGGGCTCCCCTCTGTGAGAAGGAACTTTTTGAACTGGGGATCCCGATTCTGGGGATTTGCTATGGTTCTCAGGCGATGGCTTACATGCTGGGCGGAACGGTGGAGACGGCTCCTGTCAGTGAGTATGGAAAAACAGAGGTGTCCGTGGAAAGGGGAGCGGCCATCTTTGAAGGAGTGTCGGAGCAGACCATCTGCTGGATGAGTCATACGGATTACATTTCCAAAGCTCCAGAGGGTTTCCGGGTGACGGCCCACACCCCTGTATGCCCGGTGGCGGCCATGGAATGTCCCGAGCGGGGCCTGTATGCGGTGCAGTTCCATCCGGAGGTCATGCATACCCGGGAGGGCATGAAGATGCTGTCCAACTTTGTATTTCAGATCTGCGGCTGCAGCGGCGATTGGAAAATGGGTTCTTTTGTGGAAGATACCATAAAATCTCTGCGGAAGAAGATCGGGGACGGCAAGGTACTCTGCGCCCTTTCCGGAGGCGTGGATTCTTCCGTGGCAGCCGTGCTTCTTTCCAAAGCGATCGGGAAGCAGCTCACCTGTGTCTTTGTGGACCATGGACTTTTGCGGAAGAATGAGGGCGATGAGGTGGAAGCCGTCTTTGGACCGGCAGGCCCCTATGAACTGAACTTTATTCGGGTGAATGCGGGAGAGCGTTATTATAAAAAACTGGCAGGCGTGACCGAGCCGGAGCAGAAGCGCAAGATTATCGGTGAGGAATTCATCCGGATATTCGAGGAGGAAGCAAGGAAGATCGGTGCGGTGGATTATCTGGTCCAGGGGACCATTTACCCGGATGTCATCGAGAGCGGCCTTGGGAAGTCGGCGGTCATAAAGTCCCACCACAACGTGGGCGGCCTTCCCGACGTGGTGGATTTCAAGGAGATCATTGAGCCGCTCCGTCTTCTGTTCAAGGACGAGGTGCGAAAAGCCGGCCTGGAACTGGGAATCCCGGAGTACCTGGTATATCGGCAGCCCTTCCCCGGCCCGGGACTTGGGATCCGCATCATCGGTGAGGTTACGGCCGAGAAGGTACGCATCGTCCAGGAGGCCGATGCCATTTACCGGGAAGAAATTGCGAAGGCCGGCCTTGACAGGGGACTCGGCCAGTATTTTGCAGCGCTGACCAATATGCGCTCCGTCGGCGTCATGGGTGACTACCGGACTTATGATTATGCGGTGGCTCTGCGGGCGGTCAACACCAGCGACTTCATGACGGCCGACGCATCGGAGCTTCCCTGGAAGGTGCTGGCGGTGACGGCAAATCGGATCGTCAACGAGGTGAAGGGCGTGAACCGGGTTCTCTACGACCTGACCAGCAAACCGCCCGGGACGGTGGAGTTCGAGTAACGGATAAAATCCCGGAAATGCTGATAAAAGAGGGCACTGAAAAAGTCTGATTCTAAAAAAAGAATTGGGCTTTTTTCATTATTGGTATTATAATGGAAATATGAGGAGGGAGGCTCCCGAAATGCTG
>JAAWRC010000026.1 GCA_022800815.1 Lachnospiraceae bacterium
AACCATAACTGGAATAATATATTTGATTGTTTTCTTCAATCGGTGATAATATCCTTTTCTGTGTTTCATTTACTGTAATATCACCGAACTTCACCGAATCGTATTCCTTTGCTTCCTTGCAGATACTTCTCAAACCATTACCCCAAGCCTCCTTTCCGCATCTGCGTGCAGTCCATCTGCATGTCTTCATTATACGCAATACCCTCGGAATAATCAATAAAAAGTGACACTTTGCGGAAAGTGTCATTTTTTTGACGATAAAAGCCGGGGAGTGTATGTGGAAAGGGGAAGGTGAGAATTTTATAATGGGGGCAGCAGGAGGTGAGGATACATCCCCTGGCTGATCCTCATGGATCCAACCAGTGCCTGCAACCTGCACTGCACCGGCTGCTGGGCGGCTGCATTGCCGGGGGGCGGAATTACTGCCACATCAATCCCAACGGCGACGTGGAGCCCTGCGTGTTCATCCACTATTCCGGCGCCAACATCCGGGAAGCCTCCCTCCTGGATGCCCTGAAGCAGCCCCTGTTCCTGGCGTACCGGGACAACCAGCCCTTTAACCAGAATCATCTTAGACCCTCATGCTGGAAAATCCGGAGCTCTTACAAAAAATGGTCCGAGAGACGGGGGCCCGTTCCACGGACCTGATGTCAGAGGAGAGCGCAGAGCACCTCTGCGGGAAATGCAGGCACTATGCGGAGGAATGGGGGCCGGAGGCGGAGACCCTGTGGGAAAAGCACCATTTTGTCCCCAAGGGGTACTGTAACTATAAAAACCCGTCTGTATTGCTATTCGGTGGGAAATAAGTTATACTCTTTCTTGAGGAGGAGTCATAGGAATAGCAGACGACATAAATCTTTTCTTTATGGCGTCTGTTGCGCCGATTTTTGCTGCGTGTAAGCGCAGATGGACCGGCTTCTGGCGGACGGTATGTCGGAGGAGGCGGTGAAGCTCCTGTTCCTCTGCATGGAGCGGGACCGGGGCTTTTACTGGAAGGCGTTCGAGGTGACCGGGCAGAATTCCTTCGAGGTGATCCGGGGCTACTATATTCTGATGACTCACTCCATCTTTGATTTGATCGACAAGAAGGAGCAGACATGAAGGCATTGATTCTTTCCTGCAATACTGGGCAGGGACATAACGCCGCCGGAAAGGCGCTCAAGGAGGAATTTTTAAGACGGGGGGCAGAGTGTAAAATGCTGGACGCCCTCCGGTTTGCGAGGCCGAAGACGTCCGGGCGGGCTTCCGGCGTGTATGTAAAAACGGCGACCAACTTTCCGGACGTGTTCGGAGCCGCCTACAAGGTGGCCGGGAAGATCAGTTCCAGCAGGAGGAAGTCGCCGGTCTACTATGCGAATACATTATATGGAAGAAAGCTGTACCGGTACATTGAGAAGGGCGGTTATGACTGCGTGGTCATGCCCCACCTTTTTCCGGCGGAGGCCATCACTTATATCAGGAAGCATTACCCCTTGAAGGCGGCTTGTTTTTTCGTGGCCACCGACTACACCTGCATTCCCTTCACGGAGGAGACAGGGCTGGACGCTTACTTTATCCCAAGTGACGAACTTGTTGCGGAGTATGTGGAGCGGGGGATCCCGGAGGAACGGCTGGTGCCTCTGGGGATTCCCGTTTCCGACCGGTTTGGGGAGAAAAAGGATAAGCAGGAGACCAGGCTGGGCCTGGGGATCGGGACGGACGGCCCGGTGGTCCTCGTCATGACGGGAAGCATGGGCTTCGGGAACGTGTGCGCCATGGCGTCGGTCATCGAGGCGGGGCTTCCGGAGGACGGGCGGGTGGTGATCCTGGGCGGAAACAACCAGAAGCTGAAAGAGAAACTACGGAAGGAATTTAGGGGGAACCGGAAGGTGATGGTGCTGGACTTTACCACCCAGGCGGACCTCTACATGGATATCTGCGACGTGCTGGTGACGAAGCCGGGGGGCCTGACCAGCACGGAGGCGGCGGCCAAGGGCATTCCCATGGTCCATTCGGCCCCCATTCCCGGCTGTGAGACCAGGAACGCCGCCTTCTTTTCCGGCCACGGCATGTCGGTGCTGGGGCAGGATGAGCGGGAGGCGGGAGCCAGGGCGCTGGAACTTCTTAAGAATAAGGCGGCGGCCCGGAACATGACTGCAGCTCAAAAGCATTATGTCAATGCAGGGGCGGCGGTGGATATCTGCGACTACATTGAGGAATACTGCGGCCGGATGGCAGCGGGGAGGTAAGAACATGAGCCGTGAACTGTTGGAAGTGCTGTTTTTCATGGCGGCGGGGTATCTGGCGGGAAGCGTGCTGTTTGGACGTCTCCTGCCGAAGCATTTTAAAGGTATGGATATCGAGGCGGTCAGCGAGGACCACAATCCGGGGACGGCCAACGTGATGAAGTATGCCGGGATCCCTCTGGGGCTTCTCTGTCTGGTCCTTGATGTCGGGAAGGGATATCTTCCGGTTTTGTGGGCGGTCAGCGTGGTGCCCCCGGTGCGCCTCCTCTTTGCGGGGGTCATGATAGCGCCGATCCTCGGCCACGCCTGGCCCTTTTGGAAGGAGGGTCGGGGCGGCAAGGCCATTGCGGTCAGTTTCGGGGTGCTGCTGGGAGTGCTGCGCTACAGCAAAAGCGTCTGGCTTCTGGCGGCCATCTATCTCTTTTTCTCCCTGGTGTTTGTCATAAGACCCAACGAGCGGCGGAGCGTGTACACCTTCGGAATCTTCGGCGCCGTCTCGGCGGCATTTCTGTTTTTCGGGGGCTTGCCGGGGATCTGCGTGGGGAATATGCTGATCGCCGGAGTGGTTGTGAGACGGAACTGGGCGGACGCCCGCCTGGGACAGAGGGCAGAAGACCGTTTGGGACAGAGGACAGAAGAAAACTGGGAACAGGAAAGGACAAAGGACGCATGATCTATGTGGGAAGCCATATTTCCTCCGCAAAGGGCTACGAGGCCATGGGGAGACAGATCCGGAAACTGGGCGGGGACACCTTCGCCTTTTTCACCAGAAGTCCCAGGGGCGGCCGGGCGAAGGAATTGAATCTGCCGGATATGGAACGGTTTTATTCCATGGCGAGGGAGACGGGGCTGGGCCCGGTGGCGGCCCATGCCTCCTACACCCTGAATCCCTGTGCGGCGAAAGAGGAACTTCGCAGCTTTACTAAGGAGACCATGTACGATGACCTTTCGAGGATGGAGCACATACCGGGGAATTATTACAACCTCCATCCGGGCTGTCATGTGGGACAGGGGAAAGAGAGGGGAATCGAGCTGGTCGCCGACGTTCTCAATACGATCATCCGGCAGGGGCAGCATACGACGGTGCTCTTGGAGACCATGGCCGGAAAGGGGAGCGAGATGGGCGGCTGCTTTGAGGAGCTGCGGGAAATCCTGGACCGGGTCCGCTTCCCGGAGAAGGCGGGGGTCTGCCTGGACACCTGTCACGTGTGGGATGCGGGCTACGACATCGTGGACAAGCTGGACGGGGTTCTGGCGGAGTTTGACCGGGTCATCGGCCTTGACCGGCTGAGGGTGGTTCACGTCAACGACAGCAAGGGAGAGCGGGGATGCAGGAAGGACCGCCACGCAAGGCTCGGCGAGGGGCACATCGGCCGGGAGGCATTCCGGCGGCTGGTGAACCATCCGGCCCTGCAGGGGCGCCCCTTTATCTTAGAGACGCCCAACGACGATGCGGGATGGGCGGAGGAGATCGCATTCCTGAAGAGGAGCTGTGGGCTTTGGATGGAATCAAGCGTCAGAATCCGTTCTACAATTTCGAGTTCCGCAATCACCCGGGATATGTGAAGTTGAGAGGAGGAAGATATGGAAGGCAGAGAATCGAATTATGTGAAGGTGATGGAGAGATGGCGGCAGGACTTTCTGACCTGGGACCAGGAGGCGCTCTGCAGGAAGGTGGGGATCGACACCTATGACGGGGAAGCGATCCGTCTGGATTATTTTGGGATCCCCCATGAGATCGACCGGAGGACGGGGCGGATCTCCTGTCCGGGAAGACCGGGGCATGAGCCGGGCTTTGACGAGACTTTGGCCATCTATAATTTCCTTTATTATGCGGAGGAGGCGGCGGCGAATTCCGGGGAGTGGGTGCACTTTCGGGACGTGAAGAGCGCCGGCGTCTTCGAGGGCGCTTTTGAGCGCCAGGTGCTGGGGCCCTTTGCGGCGTATTTTGCCGGGAGGCCGGAGGCGTTTCGGGAGGCGGGAGAGCGCCTGGGATATGCCCCCCTTAACTACGGGGACGGGGCTTTCCAGGTCCCGGCCTTTTTCTGTATCCCGCTGCGGGTCATTTTCTGGGACGGGGACGAGGAGTTTCCGGCGAAGGTGAACATCCTGTTTGATAAAAACATTACTTTGTTTATTCACCCGGAAAGCGTGGTCATGCTGGGGTCGGAATGCATGCGGTATTTTGAATCAGACTGGCGGGGGCGCAGGTAGCCGTTTCCGGTTAATCTGATTACTTTTTTCGGTTTCTGGTGGGAAAAAATAAGGATTTCCTGTCATTTTTGGAAAACTCAGCGGAAAATCGGCTAAAATTAACAAAAACAGAAATGAAATAGCTGAAAAAAATGGGAAAATGACAAAATATGTGTTGACAAACCATGCCAGTACTGATATGATTACTTCTAAAGAAACCCGCTGCCCATGGGGCGGCATTTAAAAACAGGGAGGATTAGATATGAAGAAAAGAGTATTAGCACTGACGCTGACTTTTGCGCTGGCGGCGTCCGTACTGGCAGGCTGCGGCGGCGACAAGGAGGAGGAAACAAAAGCACCCGAGACCCAGGCGGCCGGCGAGGAGGGAACCCAGGCAGCTGACGAGACCCAGGCGGCCGGAGACGATGCGACCCAGGCTCCTGCGGCGGACAGCGGAGAGAGCAAGGGCGTGATCAAGCTCGGCGGACTGGCTCCCCTGACCGGGCAGTACGCAGAGTACGGCACAGGCTTCGATATCGGTTTTCACAAAGCCATCGAAGAGATCAATGCGGCCGGCGGCGTGAACGGCTACACCTTTGAGATTGAAATCGAAGACACGCAGAGTGATCCGGTAAACTCCTCCACCATGGCGACGAAGTTCGCAGAGGATGACGAAGTCATGGCCCTCTTGGGCGACTTCTCCTCCAGTGCGGCCAAGTCCACGGTGCAGATCTGCGACAGCTACGGCATCCTGCAGTTGAGCCCCACCGCATCCGCATCCGACTATGCCGCCATGAGCCCTAATTTCTTCGGCATCATGGGACGTCAGGACGTGGAGGCTCCCTTCCTTGCGAAGTACGTGCTGAAAGAGTATTTGGGCGTACAGAAGATCGCCGTCATCCGCGTGGACAGCGACTGGGGAAAATCCTGCTATGACAACTTCATCGCCCAGGCCGACAAGGAAGGCCTGGAAGTGACGGTTGAGACCTATGCGACCGGCGAGAAGGACTTCAGCTCCCTGATCACCAAGATGCAGGCGGAAAATCCCGACGTTCTGGTCGTGATGGACCAGGGTGATCCCGTCGCCGACATCTTCAATCAGGCAGATGCGGCAGGCTGGGAGATCAAGCACGTGGCACTTGGGCCCGGAACCAGCGAGCAGGTGGTGAAAAGACTGAACGACAAGGACAACCTGATCGTGACCTCTCCGTTCTTCTTTGATCCCGATGATGCGGAGCTTACCGCATGGGCGGAGTGGTTCCAGAGCGAGGCCGGGTTTGCTCCCACGATCCATCCCGCATGCGCATACGACTGCGTGTATCTGATTGCGGAGGCCGTGAAGACCATCGACGGCGAGGTGACCCGTGAGAATCTTCGGGACGCTCTGGCGAACCTGCCGGAGTACACCGGCGTGACCGGCGCCATCAAGTTCGAGGCGGACGGCGATATCAAGAGAAATTACATGATCTGCGGTATCGAAGGCGGCGAGTGGAAGGTTCTGGAAGGCTTTGAGTTCGGCGCAGCCGGATTCTAAAGAATCATTGACAAATTGAAGAATGAGTAGGAGGCGGGGCAGCGTGAGTCTTTGTCGCTGCCCCGCCGTTCATGTACAGGGGCGAGGAAAGGAAGCTCCCCTGTCGGCTTAATTTGGAGGAAGGGTATGGAATATATTCTCAATCAGCTCATTAACGGAATTTGTCAGGGTTCGATCTATGCCTTGATGGCAATCGGCTATTCCGTTATTGTGGGTGTAGTGGGTATGGTTACGTTTACATACGGCGAGATCATGATGATTGGGGCGTTTTCGTCGTATTACATTTTTACGGGACTGAGCAACAATCTCCCGCTGGCGATTCTGGGTGCCTTTGCAGGCTCCTTTATCATCGGCAGTATTGTCTACAAGCTTTGTTATGAGCGTTTCTTCAACGCTCCCAGACACATTTCTCTTTTGTGTACCATCGGTATCAGCATGCTGATCAAGAATCTGGCGCAGATCGTGTTCGGCCCTGATACGAAACCGGTTCTCAACGTTATCGACAATACGACATTCACTTTGAACCTTTTTGGTGCAAACTTAAATATCAGGCTGCTGCAGATCGTGGTAATTGTTTTGGTGATCGTGTTTGCGGTCGCCCTGACCCTGTTTTTTAACAAGACAAAATGGGGCGTTATGCTGCGGGCGGTCAGCCAGAACAAGGATGCATCCTACCTGATGGGCATCAGCGTGAAGCGGACGGCCCTCCTCGGAAACTGCATCGGCTGCGGCTTCGGCGGCATCGCCGGCATCCTGCTGGCTCTCTACTACGGTTCCGTGTCGGCGACCATGGGTGCCTCCTACTCGACGAAGGCCTTTGCGGCGTCCGTGCTTGGCGGCCTGGTGGATATCCGCTTCTCGGCCCTGGGCGGCCTTTGCATCGGCATCATCGAGAACATGGGCATCATCTTCACCTCGGCGACCTTCCGTGACGTGTTCGCCTTTGCCTTCCTGATTCTGATCCTTATTATCCGGCCTCAGGGCTTTGTCAGCAAGAAGGGGGCGAGAGTATGATGCAGCAGGCAAAAGCATTTTATGAGAAATACAAGGTGATCATTTTGATCGTTCTGGCGGCGGTGCTGGCCATTCTGCCCTTCGTCGTCAAGAAGACGCTGTATATCCGTTACCTGTGCAACATCATGATGTATGCGACACTGGCGGGCTCCTTGAACGCCATCAACGGCTACAGCGGACAGTTCTGTCTGGGCCAGGCGGGTTTCTTCGCCATCGGCGCCTATACCGGTGCAGCCCTGGCCAAGAACTTCGGCATCAGCTTCTGGCCCCTTTTGATCGTGGGCGGCCTCATGGCCGCACTGGTGGGCTTTATCGTAAGCCTTCCGACCTTAAGGCTTTCCGGTATCTACCTGTCCATCGTCACCCTGGGCGCCTCGGAGATTATCCGCATCATCGCCCAGACCTGGGAGCCGGTGACGGGCGGCTCCATGGGAATCAAGCAGATCCCCTATCCGGAGTTTTTCGGGGTGGATATGTTCAAGCCTCAGAATTATTACTATATTTTCCTGGGACTTTTGATTTTGTTCCTGTTCGTGACGAACCGGGTATTAAAATCCCGTGTGGGACGTGCCTGGATGTCCATCCGTGAGGATGAGATTGCATCCAAGTCCCTGGGCGTGGAGACCAGCCGTTATAAGTCCACCAACTTCATGTACGGCGCCTTCTGGGCGGGTGTCATCGGCGTGGCCTACGCACCTTTCGTGAACTACATCGAGGCTTCCCAGTTCACGACGGACACCGGCTTCAACGTGCTGGCCATGGTGGTTCTCGGCGGCCAGGGTACTCTGGCGGGCCCGATCCTTGGTTCCGTGGTGGTCACGGTGCTGACGGAGGCCCTCCGTTTCCTGGAGAGCTGGAGATACGTGATCTATGCGCTGCTCATCATCTTCATGATGTGGGTACGGCCCCAGGGTCTCATGGGTGCATCCAACTCCATGCTGGCAGGCGGCAAGATCAAGGTGAAGGAAGAGAAGAAGAAAGGGGGAGAAGCGAAATGAGTGAAGTTCCCGTATTGGAAGCAAAAGGCATCTGCAAGTATTTCGGCGGTTTGAAGGCTGTGGAAGCCGTGGATATGCAGGTCCAGAAGGGCGACATTTTCGGCATCATCGGCCCCAACGGAGCCGGTAAGACCACTTTCTTCAATATGTGTACCGGTGTGTATGCGCCCACCAAGGGCGAAATTTTCCTCCAGGGGGAGAATATCACGAAGATGGCTCCCGACAAGATTGCCAGGAAGAAGATGGCGAGGACCTTCCAGAACCTGCAGCTCTTCAAGTTCATGAGCGTTCTGGACAATGTAAAGATCGGCTGCCACACCAAGACCAAGACCAACATGGCGGATGCGATTCTTCATACCAAGAGGTATAAAGAAGACGAGAAATATGCGGTGGAGAAGAGCCTGGAGATTTTGGAGTCCATCGGACTGGCGGATTTCAAAGACACCATGGCCGGAAACCTGGCCTACGGCATGCAGCGGAAGGTGGAAATCGCCCGCGCACTGGCCCTTGACCCGGTGATCCTCCTCCTCGACGAGCCGGCGGCCGGCATGAACCCCAACGAGACGGCGTCTCTGATGGAGTTTATCAAGATGCTCAACAGCAAGGGCTACACCATTGCGGTAATCGAGCATGATATGAAATTCATTATGAATTCCTGCAACAGGATCCTGGTCTTAAACTTCGGCCAGAAGCTCTGCGAGGGAACTCCCGATGAGATCAAGTCCAACCAGGAAGTGCAGGAAGCCTACTTTGGCAAGGGCATCGTGGCAGGAGAGGCGGTGAAGGTAAATGGCTGAGACGATTTTGAAGGTGGAAAACCTGGCTGTAAACTACGGATACATTATCGCACTGAGCAACATCAACCTGGAGATCAATAAGGGAGAGATCGTGACCCTGATCGGTTCCAACGGAGCCGGCAAGACCACGACCCTGATGGCCATCTCCGGCCTGGTGGAGAAGCGCCCCGGAAGTCAGATTACGTTTAAGGGACAGGATATTACCAAGATGGCCCCCAATAAGATTGTACATATGGGGATGTGCCATGTGCCGGAGGGCCGGAAGATTTTCCCTGCCTTGACCGTGTATGAGAATCTGCGGGCAGGCGCCCTGGGCAACAAGAGTATGACCAAGGCCCGTTTTGACGAACTGGTGGAGGAGCAGTACACCCTGTTCCCCAGGCTTAAGGAGCGTTACAAGCAGGCCGGCGGAAGCCTGTCCGGCGGCGAGCAGCAGATGCTTGCCATCGCCAGGGGCCTCATGATGGATCCGGACATCGTCATGCTCGACGAGCCCTCCCTGGGACTTGCCCCCATCGTCATTGAGGACATTTTCGAGCTGATTAAGAAGGTTCGGGACATGGGCAAGACGATTCTTCTGATCGAGCAGAATGCTTCGGTGGCCCTCTCCATTGCAGACCGCGGGTACGTGCTGGAGACGGGGAACATTACCCTCCAGGGGACGGGCCAGGAGCTCCTGGTGAATCCTGAGGTGAAGAAAGCGTATCTTGGCGCATAGCGTTTCAAGGATAGAAAAAAGCAAAAGGCAAATTAATCGCAGAACGAAGGGGTTAAGGATGGAAAGGAAAATTTACGACAACTATCTGACGATTTTAAAGGCAGAACTGTTGCCGGCCATGGGTTGTACGGAGCCCATTGCAGTGGCGTTCGCAGCAGCTAAGGCAAGGGCGGTATTGGGAAAAATGCCGGAACGGATGGAGATGTACTGCAGCGGCAACATCGTGAAGAACGTGAAGGGCGTGGTGGTGCCAAATTCCGGCGGTCAGCTGGGCATCGACGTGGCGGCTGTCCTCGGCGTGGTCGGCGGACGGGAAGATCTGGAGCTGGAAGTGCTGAACAGCGTGACCGAGGAACAGATCGAGAAGACCAGGGAGCTGGTGAAGTCCGGCATGTGCGACTGCCGTCTGGTGGAGGGAGAGGAAAACCTCTACATCCGGGCGGAGGTGTTCGCCGGGGAGGACAAGGCGCTTGTGGAGCTCAAGACGAAGCACAACCATATTTCCCGTATTGAAAAGAACGGGGAGATCCTGTTTGCCCAGGACGACATCGAGGCGGGCTCCCAGGGTGACAAGAGCCAGTTAAACCTGAAGGACATCTATGAGTTTGCAAATACGGTGGACGTCGAGGATGTCAGAGGCGTTCTGGAGCGACAGATGAAATACAACAAGGCAATCTCGGAGGAGGGTCTCAGGAATCCCTGGGGCGCCCAGGTTGGCCGGACGCTTCTTGAAGTCAACGGAGACTCCGACTGGAGAGTGAGGGCCAAGGCTGCGGCTGCGGCCGGATCCGACGCCCGCATGGGGGGCTGTGCTCTGCCTGTGGTCATCAATTCCGGCAGCGGCAACCAGGGGATGACGGTCAGTCTGCCCATCTTGGAGTATGCGAACGAGGTGAAATGCTCCGAGGAGAAGCTGCTGCGGGCCCTGACCCTGGCGAATCTTCTGTCTCTTCACCAGAAGCGCTACATTGGAAATCTTTCCGCTTACTGCGGTGCCGTCAGCGCAGGCTGCTCTTCTGCCTGCGGCATCGCCTACATCGACGGGGCATCCCTGGAGGTCATCGGGCACACCATCATCAACGCCATCTGCAACGTCGGCGGCATGGTGTGCGACGGGGCGAAATCCTCCTGTGCGGCGAAGATTGCAAGTTCGGTGGAGGCCGGACTTCTGGGCTATGAGATGGCGAAGAGAGGCCGTAACTTCAAGCCCGGCGAGGGCATGGTGGTGGAGGATATGGAGCAGACGATCCGAAACATCGGAAGGATGGGCCGCATTGGAATGAAAGGGACCGACGTGGAGATCCTGAACATCATGCTGGGGAAATAGAACATGTTTTGTAAGGGGATTGGGGAGTCGCCTTACATACTCTTTAGGGGAAGGTAATTAAAATAAGGGAAGGGGAGCTGCCTTTTGCGCATGGGGTGAAACGCCTGTGTGCACAGGCAGCTTCCCTGTGTTAGGCGGTTTTTGAGGGTAATACAGGGAGGATTCCAATGGAAGTCTGCAGGCTTTGTCCGAGGGAATGCGGTGTGGACAGAAAAAGTGGGAAACCGGGTGCGTGCGGCGTGTCGGGGGAGGGGGTCATGGCGGCCAGGGCGGCTCTCCACATGTGGGAGGAGCCCTGCATTTCCGGGGAAACCGGCTCCGGGACGGTGTTTTTTACAGGCTGCCCGCTGCGCTGCGTCTATTGCCAAAATTATGAACTGGCCCGGGGGAGGGCTGGGAAGCGCATTACGACGGAACGGCTTTCGGAGGTTTTCCTGGAGCTTGAGACGGCCGGGGCGGCCAATGTCAATTTGGTGACGCCGACTCATTACACGCCGGAGATTGTCCGGGCGGTGAAGGCGGCCGGAAAGCGGGGGCTTTCTATTCCGGTTGTCTATAACTGCAGCGGCTATGAGAAGGTGGAGACCCTGGAGCTTCTGGAAGGAACTGTGGATATCTATCTGACAGATTTTAAATATATGGATTCTGACATGGCGGCTCGTTATTCAAAGGCCCCTGATTACCCGGAGGTGGCGAAGGCGGCTCTCGGGGAAATGGTCAGGCAGACGGGGGGAGAGACCGCTTTTAATAAGGACGGCATGATGACAAAAGGGGTGATTGTCCGCCATCTTTTGCTTCCGGGCCATTTGAAAAATGCGAAAGCCGTGGTAAAATACCTGTATGAGTCCTATGGAAATCAGGTGTACCTGAGTCTTATGAACCAGTATACGCCCCTTCCCCAGGTGCGGGAGACGTTTCCGGAGCTTTCCAGAGGGGTGACGAGGCGGGAATACGAGCGGCTTGTGGATTACGCCCTCTCCCTCGGGGTGGAGAACGGCTTCATCCAGGAGGGGGAGACGGCGAAAGAGAGTTTTATTCCGACTTTTGACGGGGAAGGACTGTGAATGTAGCGGGATTGCGAATGCAGAGCTTCGTGGCGGTTCGCCTGCGGGGCAGACGGTGCAGGCAGGACGGATCAGGCGGGCAGGAGCGGCAGTCGGACGAAAGAGAAGAGAATGCGGAGGGAATGAGAGATGGGAAACGGGATCGTGACATTGAAGAGGGGCGGAGGACGTGCGGTGAAGGCGGGCGGTCCCTGGATCTATGACAACGAGGTGGAGAGCGTTGTCGGGACTTTTTCCGATGGAGACATGGTGCTGGTCCATGATTTTGACGGCTATCCTCTGGGCCGGGGGTTTATCAATCGGAAATCGAAGCTGCTGGTGCGCATGATGACGAGAAATGTGGCCCAGGAGGTGGACGAAGAATTCATCCGTATGCGGGTAAAACATGCCTGGGAATACCGGAAGAGGGTCATGGATGACGTGGGAAGCTGCCGGGTGATCTTCGGGGAGGCGGATTTCCTTCCGGGGATCGTGGTGGACAAGTTTTCCGACGTGCTGGTGGTCCAGTCGCTGGCGCTGGGAATCGAAAGGTTCAAGCTTCTGATCATCGAGACCTTGAAGGAGCTGATGGCGGAGGACGGGATCCGGATCTGTGGCGTCTACGAGAGAAGCGATGCGAAGGTGCGGGAGCAGGAGGGCATGGAGCGGACGAAAGGCTTTCTCGGCGAGCCATTTGAGACCAGGGTGGAGATTGTGGAAAACGGCGTCCGCTACCTGGTGGACGTGGCCCAGGGGCAGAAGACCGGCTTTTTCCTGGACCAGAAATACAATCGGAGGGCCATACGGAGACTGTGTCCCGGCGCCAGAGTCCTGGACTGTTTTACCCACACGGGATCCTTCGCCCTGAATGCGGGGCTGGCCGGGGCCTCCCATGTGCTGGGCGTGGACGCTTCTGAGAGCGGCGTGGCGCTGGCCAGGGAGAATGCCGCCCTCAACCATCTGCAGGATCAGGTGGAATTTACCTGTGCCGACGTCTTCGAGTTCCTTCCGAAGCTTGAGAGGGAGGGAGAACAGTTTGACCTGGTGATTTTGGATCCGCCGGCCTTCACCAAGTCGAGAAATTCCATCAAAAATGCGGTCAAGGGCTACCGGGAGATCAATCTGCGGGCCATGAGGCTCGTAAGGGACGGCGGCTATCTGGCCACTTGCTCCTGCTCCCATTTCATGGACTACGAGCTGTTCACGAAGACCATCGGCCAGGCGGCCCAGAACGTCCATAAGCGTCTGCGCCAGGTGGAATACCGGACTCAGGCACCGGACCATCCGGTCCTGTGGGCCGCCGAGGAGTCCTATTATCTGAAATTTTATATTTTCCAGGTGTGCGAGGAGAAGTGAGACCGATAAATTTGATGCCTTGTATTTTCCCTGAGAGTGATTTAGAATTTAATCAGGAAGGAGATGGACGCCGTGGAAGCATTGAGAAAAGAAGAAATTTACATCGTTGAAGATATTTATAAATTGCCGGAGGGAGAACGGGCGGAATTGATTGATGGGCAAATTTATTATATGGCGCCTCCGGGCAGAACCCATCAGAAGCTCAGCATGGCTTTGTCAAATGAGATATCGGCTTATATCAGGGAAAATGGCGGAGACTGTGAAATTTATGCGGCGCCCTTTGCCGTATTTTTAAATGAAGATGATTTTAATTATGTGGAACCGGATATTTCCGTGATCTGTGATGTCGAAAAGCTGGATGAAAAGGGATGTCATGGTGCTCCGGATTGGGTCATTGAGATCGTCTCTCCGGCCAGCAGGAAGATGGATTACTATAAAAAACTGTTTCAGTATCCTATGGCGGGAGTCAGGGAGTATTGGGTGGTCGATCCTGACAGACACATGGTAACGGTTTATAATTTTGAGCAGGATAACATGGAAGAGTATGCTTTTGATAAAGAAATTCCGGTGGGAGTTTATGAAGGTTTTTTTATCAAGCTGACCTAGACAAGCTTTGAATACAAAATAAACCACCATATCAGCATTGCAGATACCACCATGAATGAAAGCGGTTTATTTTGAATAAAAAAGAGTCGCTGTCCGTAGAAAATGGAGACAACGACTTCTTTTTTATTAGAAATTCAGAAAAAGCACAAAAATTTAAGAAACAATTTATTGACAAAACAAAACACCTTTGCTAGACTGAAACCACATTTCAAACCACATCCCTATTCTACTGTGATCAGTGTCCCTGTTTTCCCCGCCATAGCGTCTTTTGCCTTAGAGAGGTTTGCGATGACGGCTTTCCGTCCCGGCTTGGAGGAGACAAATTCCACGGAGGCTTCGATTTTGGGAAGCATGGAGCCGGCCTCGAACTGGTTTTGCTCCATATAGGTACGGGCCTCGGAGGCGGTGAGCCTGTCTAGGAGGGCCTCTCCGGGCTGTCCATAATGGAGGGCCACCTTCTCCGTACCGGTGAGAAAGAGAAGAGCGTCGGCATCCACCATGTCGGCCATGCGGGCGGCGGTTAAGTCTTTTTCGATCACAGCGCTGGCTCCTTTTAAGCGGGTGCCCTGCTGCAGAACCGGGATGCCGCCGCCACCGCCGGCGATCACCAACTGATTGGCATCTAGGAGCGTCCGGATGGCGTCGATCTCATAGATGTCGATGGGCTTCGGAGCCGCCACGATCCGGCGATAGCCTTGTTCTTCCTTTATGACATAATTGCCTTTGGCGGTCTCCGCACGGGCCTCGTCCTCGCTCATATAACGGCCGATGACCTTGGTGGGCTCGCTGAAGGCCTCGTCGAAGGGGTCCACCCGTACCTGGGTGATGATGGTGGATACCGGTTTGAAAATACCGCGGTTCAAGAGCTCGGTCCGGATGGCGTTTTGCAGATCATAGCCGATATATCCCTGGCTCAAGGCACCGCAGACCGACATGGGGGCGACGGTGTATTCCGGGGAGAGACGGGCGAATTCCGTCATGGCCGTGTGGAGCATGCCGACCTGGGGGCCGTTGCTGAAAGTGATGGCGATCTGATACTTTTCTTCCACCAGGTCGGCGATGGCGCAGGCCGCCTTTGCCACGGCTTTTTTCTGATCTGGAAACAGGATGCCGAAGGCGTTTCTACCCAGGGCGACCACGATCCGTTTTTTATCCATGATAATCCCTCGTTTCTGTGCAATGATTATACCCAGTATATCATGGATTGTCCGGGTTTTCCAGAGACTATTTGGTGCAAAATCCGAATTCCACCCGTCCCTCTTCCCATTCTGCCTCCACCAGATAGACATATCCGGCTTCTGCGGTCATGATATAGCCCTCGTCCGTATCCCGGACCTCCACGGCCTCCCCGGGAAGTATCTCTGCTTCTGCGGAAGCGTCCTGGTGCCAGGCCTCCAGCGGGAAACGGGTGACGGCCACAGACTTGGGCTTATAAGAGCAGGTGAGCTTAAGCTCGAGGCCGTCCGGTATGGATTCGTCAATACGGATGTCATTGAGTTCCGGCCAGGCCAGAATGTGGGAGCTGTCGGCGAGCGTATGTTGAGTCTTGCCGTTTTCGTCGACGTAACTCCATCCGTAGCCGCCCCTGGTCAGGACCATCGAGACGACGGCCAGGTCGGTCCGGTACTCCGCATTCATGGAAGGCGGTTCGGAGGGATCTGCCGGCATGGAAATTTCGTCGACCAGATACTGCCAGGGGGCGGAGTCCTCCGTAGTCCCCGCTTTGACCAGGACCATTTTGGAAGTGCCGGGATACTGTCCGGGGTAGCTCTCCAGCATCATGCCGTTTCCGTAGATGTCCACCACGCAGCCGGCCCTTATGTCGTCTGCCGTGAGCGGGTTTCCGTCGGAGTCTTCCAGATCCCCGGGGATGGGAGCGGTGAAGAAGGTTCCCATGTTGACGTCCACGTAGTAAAGGTTGCCCTGTGCGTCTGCCAGGGTCATGGCCCGGATGACGCCCTCCTCCGGCGTGCCGTAGTCAGGAGCTTCCCCGGGACCGAGCCGCATGGCGGCCGGAGCGGGACTGGCGGCGCCTGCGCCGTCGGAGGCGTCGGACTCTGCCGCCTGGGTTTCCGTCTGTGTTTGATTTTGTTTTGTCTCTTGGGTTTCCGGCACGCTCTCCGGGGCCGGCGTCTTGCCGCAGCCGCTTAAGAAGACAAAGGATGCCAGGAGAAAGGCGGTGGTTTTTGTGATTTTATGGTTTCTCATATTGATCCCTCCATATCAGGTGCCTGCGATCGTTTTCAGAGGCAGGGAAATAAAATGGATAAAAGTCTCGTATATATAGTGTACCGGAAATGAAAAAATGTTGCAAGAAAATCAAGGAGCGGCTTGCCAGAGTCTTGCTTCCATATTAAAATATAGGAAACAAGTAAGGCGGCGGGGGAGGACGGAGCGGACATGCCGCCGGAATGGAGATGGGACAATGAGGGAAGGAATCAAAAAGAAAGAATTTTATCTGGAATCGGACGAGCGGGGGCAGAGGCTTCACTGCGTCTCCTGGGAGCCGGAGGACGTGCAGGTGAGGGCGGTGCTTCAGATTGTCCACGGCATGGTGGAGTACGTGGAGCGGTATGAGGAATTTGCCTGCTTTCTGGCGGGGCGGGGGTATGCCGTCATCGGCCACGACCACCTGGGACATGGGAAGACGGCGGCTTCCAGGGGGGACCTTGGATATTTTGCGGACGGGGACGGGGACAGGCACGTGATCGCCGACATGTACCGGCTCACCTGTGCGGGACGGGAGAGATGGCCGGGCGTGCCGCTTGTGATCATGGGCCACAGCATGGGCTCCTTCTTCACGAGAAAGTATCTGACCAGGTACAGCAGGAGGGTGGACGGGGCCATCATCATGGGAACCGGGTTCATGGGTCTTCCCCTGGTGGCCTTTGGGAAGTTCGTGGCCGGGATGATCTGTCGGCTGCGGGGGAGTCGTTATCGGAGCAGGCTTCTGTATCAGCTCACCCTTGGGGGAAACAACAAACGCATCAGGGAGCTTCGGACGGACAATGACTGGCTCAGCACCAATGAGGAGTCGGTGGATGCCTATAATAGAGATCCGTTTTGCACCTTCATTTTTACGGCCGGGGCTTACCGGGATTTCTTCACGATTCTGACCGACCTGGCGGCAAAGAAAAATTTTGAAACCATGAACCGGGAGCTTCCCGTGTTCTTCGTGGCGGGCGAGGAGGACCCGGTGGGAAATTATGGGAAGGGCGTGCGGGCCTGCCATAAACAGTTTGAGACGATGGGGTTTCAGGACCTGTCGTTGAAGCTTTACCCCGGAGACCGGCATGAAATCCTCAACGAGCTTGACCGGCACCAGGTGTACGAGGATCTTGCCGCCTGGCTTGACCGGGTGACGGAGCGGCGGGGACGGCAGTAAAATCCTGCTCCGGCAGGTTTCTCCCCTGTGGCGGGCGGAATGGACAACGGCATTCCGCCCCGTCCCAGTGCGGCAAATCCAGTCCCTGCAGAGATTGGCACTTCATTCAATATTCTAAAAGTCTGAAAAATTTCACGGAAAAATCCAAAAAAGAGTCGAGGAACAAAATATAGATTATGAAGAAAGGGGATTTGCGATTGTACAGCAGAGTTTACAGCGCTGCCCTCCACGGGCTGGAGGGGCAGCTGGTCACGGTGGAGGCCGACATGGGGGACGGGCTGCCCAGCTTTGACATGGTGGGGGCGCTTTCCGGCGAGATCAAGGAGGCGGCCTCCAGGGTGCGGACGGCCCTCAAAAACATTGGATACCGGCTTCCGCCCAGGAGGGTCGTCATCAATCTGGCCCCGGCCAGCGTGAGGAAATACGGAACCGCTTTTGACCTTCCGGTGGCGGCGGCGGTCCTTGCGGCCATGGGGGTCGTTCCGGCGGAGAATCTTGGAGAGGTGCTTGTGGCGGGAGAACTGGGCCTTGGGGGCGAGGTGCGGCCGATACCGGGAGTCATGGCGCTGGCGGACTGCGCCGGGGAGGCGGGACTTTCCTGGCTGATGGTGCCGGAGAGGAACGCCGGGGAGGGGGCGGTCTGCGGAAGGGTCCGGGTCTGCGGCGTGGAAAATCTGGAGCAGGTGATCGCATATCTGCGGGAGCCGGAGACGATGCGGGAGACCAGAGTGGAGGCAGAGCGGCTCCTGGCGGAGGGCTGCGCCGCCGTGGACATGGAGGACATCAGAGGTCAGAGGAGCGCCAAGCGGGCCGTGGAGGTGGCGGCCGCCGGGATGCACAACATCCTGCTTTCCGGGCCGCCTGGGGCCGGAAAGACCATGCTGGCGAGCTGCATTCCGGGAATTTTGCCGAAGCTTACCATGGAGGAGGGCAGGGAGATCAGCCGGGTTTACAGCATTTGCGGGAGGATGCCGGAAGGGAGGGCGCTGATTGGAACCAGGCCCTTCCGGGCGCCTCACCACACCGTCACGGCGGCGGCCCTGATCGGAGGGGGGAGACGGCCCGGGCCTGGGGAGGTGTCTCTGGCGGCCCACGGCGTCCTGTTTTTGGACGAACTGCCGGAAATGTCCCTCCACGCCCTTGAGGCCTTGAGGCAGCCCCTGGAGGAGGGGCGGGTGGTTCATTCCAGGCTGTACGGGTCTTATGAATTTCCGGCCCGGTTCATGCTGGCGGCGGCCATGAATCCCTGTCCCTGCGGACATTACCCGGACAGGAACAAATGCAGGTGCAGCGAATGGCAGATTAAACGGTATCAGGAAAAGCTTTCCAGACCCCTCATGGACCGGATTGACATCCGGGTGCTGGTGGAGGCCGTCGGGATCGAGGCGCTGCAGGGGGATGGAGCGGAAGAGTCCTCGTCGACGGTCCGGGAACGGGTGGAACAGGCCAGGGCCCGGCAGAAAAAACGGTTCCGTGAAAGTGGGATTCGGAACAACTCCGTTATACCGGGAAGCGAAATCCGCAGGTACTGCCCGCTGGGGAGGGAGGAGGAGGCGTTTCTCCGGAAGGCGTTTCAGGTCATGGACATCAGCGCAAGAGCCTATCACCGGATCCTGCGGGTGGCGAGAACCATCGCCGACCTGGAGGGGGAGGAGAGGATTAAAACGAGACATTTGCAGGAGGCGGTGGCCTACCGGATGGAAAACATCTATTATTAAGGTTGCCCGGTCAGAGGAAGGAGGGAACGGAATCGCATGCTGAGGGAGGAGGAATACTGGTTCTGGCATTGCAGCCTGATCCGGGTGGGCGTGGTCATACGGAACCGGCTGAAAGAGGGCCTTGGGAGCCCGGAGGGGATTTATCGGGCATCAAAGGAGGCGGTGGAAGGGATTCTTGGACCTTTTCACTCGGAGCGCACGGTGGAGCGGGTTTGGGAGGAGCTTGAGAGAAGCAGGAGGGAGGAGGCGGTCCACAGGGGACATGCCCATATGAAGGAGCTGGGTATCCGTCTGGTCACGGCGGAGGAGGCAGAGTTTCCGAAGGGACTCCTGACGCTGCCGGACTGTCCGCCGGGCCTTTTTGTGAAGGGGAAGCTTCCGGTGTCCGGGGAGCCCGCCGCCGCCGTGGTGGGCTCCAGAGAATGCAGTTATTATGGAAGGAACACTGCAAAATCCATCGGGAGGACTCTGGCGGAGGCGGGCGTTCAGGTGATCAGCGGCCTGGCCAGGGGGATCGATGCGGCGGGCCATGCGGGGGCGCTGGAGGCGGGGGGAAAGACCTTCGGGATTCTGGGCTGCGGCCCGGACATGGTGTACCCGAGAGAAAACGAGGGCCTTTACGGGATGGTGGAAAGGGCCGGAGGACTGATTTCGGAGTATCCTCCGGGAACCGGGCCGACCGCCTGGCATTTTCCGGCCAGAAACCGAATCATCAGCGGCCTGTCTGACTGCGTGGCCGTGGTGGAGGCGGGGGTGCGGAGTGGTTCACTGATCACGGCCTCCCTGGCGCTGGAGCAGGGGAAGGATATCTGGGCGGCACCGGGCCGGATGGGAGACTTCCTGAGCAGAGGGACCAACCGGCTGATCCGGGACGGGGCAATGCCCCTGACGGAGCCGGAGGATATTCTGGGCGGCTGGAATCTTGCGGACAAAATATTAAAAATTCATGAGAAAACCAGGTTATCTCTTGATAAAAATGCGGAAAAGGTGTATAGTTACTTGGATTCCGACCCAAAATCCGGGGAACAGATCCGGATTGAGAGCGGATTGGAAAGTGAAATCGTGGCCGCCGCCTTGGTGCGGCTGGAACTGGAAGGACTGGCGGTTCAGCCGTTTTGGCATTATTATGCGGTGAAAAGAGATAAAGGAGAGCAGCATGGCGAAACATCTGGTTATTGTGGAATCCCCCGCAAAGGTAAAGACCATCAAGAAGTTCCTGGGAGCGAATTATGATGTGGAGGCGTCCAACGGACATGTGAGAGATATGCCCAAGAGTCAGATGGGCATTGACATGGAACACGATTACGAGCCCAAATATATTACGATTCGGGGGAAGGGGGACATTCTTGCGAATCTCAGAAAAAAGGTGAAAAAGGCGGATAAGATCTATCTGGCGACTGACCCGGACCGGGAGGGGGAGGCCATCTCCTGGCATCTGATGGCGGCCCTTAAGCTGGAGGACAAAAAGGTATATCGGATCAGTTTTAACGAGATTACGAAATCGGCGGTGAAAGCGTCCTTAAAGGCACCAAGGGAGCTGGACATGAATCTGGTGGACGCCCAGCAGGCCCGCCGGGTTCTGGACCGGATGGTGGGCTACAGCATCAGCCCCCTTTTATGGGTCAAGGTGAAGAGGGGGCTATCGGCGGGGCGCGTGCAGTCGGCAGCGCTGCGGATTATCTGTGACAGAGAGGAGGAGATCGCCGCATTTATCCCGCAGGAATACTGGAGCCTGGAGGCGGACGTACTCTGTGAAGGCGAAAAGAAGCCCATGCGGATCAAATTTTACGGGGATCAGAAGCAGAAGCTTACCATTGAAAACAAGGAGATGCTGGATGAGATTGTCCGGCGGACGGAGCATGCGCCTTTTGCAATCTCCGACATCAGGACGGGGGAGAGGGTAAAAAAGCAGCCTCTTCCCTTTACCACCAGCACGCTCCAGCAGGAGGCGGCCAATACGCTGAACTTCTCCACCCAGAAGACCATGCGGCTGGCTCAACAGCTCTATGAGGGCATCGACATCAAGGGAAATGGAACGGCGGGTATTATCACCTACCTGCGTACGGATTCCACCAGAATCTCCGAGGAGGCGAAGGGGGCGGCGGCGCAGTTTATCGCGACCCAGTACGGGGCTGAGTATGTCCTCTCGGACGAGCGTAGGGAAAAAAACGAGGGGCGGATTCAGGATGCTCACGAGGCGATTCGCCCCACGGACATCAGTCTGACACCGACGAAGCTGAAGGAATCCCTGTCCAGGGACCAGTTCCGTCTGTACCAGCTGATCTGGCGCAGATTTACAGCCAGCAGGATGCGGGAGGCCGTCTATGAGACGACCAACGTGAAACTGGACGCCGGGGGTTATCGGTTCACGGCTTCGGCATCCAAAGTGAAGTTTCAGGGCTTTCTGACGGTGTACGGGGATTCGGAGGAGAAGAAGGAGCCGAACACCCTGGCGAAGAACCTGTCCATGGAAACGAAGGTTACGTTAAAGGAGTTTGACTGCAAACAGCATTTTACCCAGCCGCCGGCCCATTACACGGAGGCTTCGCTGGTGCGGGCCCTGGAGGAGGCGGGTATCGGCCGTCCCAGTACCTATGCGCCCACGATCACGACCATCATTGCGAGACGGTACGTGGCGAAGGAGAGTAAAAACCTGTACGTGACGGAACTGGGAGAGGTGGTCAACCACATGATGAAGGAGGCCTTCCCCAGTCTGGTGGACGTGGCCTTCACGGCCAATATGGAGTCGCTGCTGGACGGAGTCGAGGAGGGCGCCGTCAAATGGAAGACCATCATCCGGAATTTTTATCCGGATCTGGAAGCGGCCGTGGCGGCAGCTCAGAAGGAGCTGGAGACTGTGAAAATCGAGGACGAGGTGACGGAGGAGGTTTGCGAGCACTGCGGCCGGAACATGGTCATCAAATATGGCCCCCACGGACGGTTCCTGGCCTGTCCCGGATTTCCGGAATGCAAGAACACAAAGCCCTATCTGGAAAAAATCGGCGTGACCTGCCCTTTGTGCGGCGGCGACGTGGTCCTGAAAAAGACGAAGAAGGGTCGGCGTTATTATGGCTGCAGCAATCATCCGGAATGTGAATTTATGTCCTGGCCGAAGCCGTCGGATCAGAGATGTCCTAAATGCGGCAGCTACATGGTAGAAAAAGGGAATAAGCTGATTTGTTCCGAGCAGGCCTGTGGTTATTTGACGGAAAAAACGGAACAGTCGGAAAATAACGAGTAAAGTTTCCTGCCCGATGAAGAAATTTTCAAAATAGGGATTAAAAATTCCGAAAAGTATTGCGGCCCTCTCGGAAATATGGTACGATGATTTTGAATCGAACCAATTGCCCGAAAAAAATAGGAGGACTGCAATGAGTGTACAATTATTGGACAAAACTCGAAAAATCAACAAGCTGCTTCATAACAACAGCACCAGCAAAGTTGTCTTCAATGATATTTGTGCAGTACTGAGCGACATCCTCGACTCAAACATCCTGGTGATCAGCAAAAAGGGTAAGGTGCTGGGCGTGGGGCTCAGTGAAGGTGTAGAGGAGATCGAGGAGCTTATTGAAGACCAGGTCGGAGGATTCGTTGACAAGCTGTTAAACGAGAGGCTGCTCAGCGTTCTTTCTACCAAGGAGAATGTAAACCTGGAAACTCTCGGATTCGCAGAAACGAATGTAAAGAAGTATCAGGCGATCATTACGCCCATTGACATTGCGGGGGAACGGCTGGGAACCCTGTTCATTTACAAATCTGCCGCTCAATATGGAATCGACGACATCATTCTGAGTGAGTACGGTACAACGGTGGTAGGTTTGGAGATGATGCGTTCTGTCAATGAAGAAAATGCGGAGGAGACAAGAAAGGTCCAGATTGTCAAATCGGCGATCGGTACTCTGTCCTTTTCCGAACTGGAAGCGATTCAGCATATTTTCGAGGAGCTGGAGGGGAATGAGGGAATTCTGGTGGCCAGCAAGATTGCCGACAGGGTGGGCATTACCCGCTCGGTGATCGTCAACGCCCTTCGGAAATTTGAGAGTGCGGGAGTGATCGAATCCCGTTCTTCCGGAATGAAGGGAACCTACATCAAGGTGCTGAACGACGTGGTATTTGAGGAGTTGAAAAAGCTGCAGGAAGAGTAGGCCGCCATGGTAGGCTGCCGAAAGTTTTAAAGCATGACGAGTGATTCGAGACATGGAAAATCCCGCTGCCCGCAACGAACGGACGGCGGGATTTCTTATGATGCGCACGCCGGCGCACCGAAGTCTAAAACCGGCAGCGGTTGACGCAGGCGAAGACCTCCTGGAGCCTGGGAAGTGCCATGAAGGGCGGGCAGTCGGAGGAGGTGACGGACTCCAGGCCTTCCGTCTGCAGCTTTCGGTAGAGGGCGGTGAGCTGCCCGGCCATGGAGGCGTCTGACGGGTGGGCCATCAGGTACTGCAGAATGTAGCCCAAGGCCCGGGTCTGCTCCTCGTCGGCCAGTTGTTCCACGTAGCGCAGGTCGACGGTCTCCCGGTCGTAGACCAGGGTATCCCGGCCCTGCACCTTGATCTTCGGGGAGCGGTCCCCGTCTCTCCGCTTTAGGGAAAAACGCAGCTTCCTGGGAGCCGGGCCGCCGGAAAAGTTAAACTCCGGGCAGGAGACGGGGAAGCCGGCGGCCGCCTTTTTGGCGGCATCCGTGATATCCACTGCGCGGTAGCTGTCCATCTGGATGATCCGGTCGGCGGCGTGGAAAAAGGCACCGGAACTTCCCACGACCAGGATGGTGGAGATGCCAAGCTCCGAAAACAGGGAGCGGATGCGGCCGAGGAAGGGGGTGATGGGCTCCTTGTCCGGGGCGATGACCTGCTGCATCAATTCATCCCGCACCATGAAATTGGTGGCGCAGGTGTCCTCGTCGATGAGGAAAAGCCTTGTCCCCGCCTCGATCCCCTCCATGACACCGGCGGCCTGGGAGGTGCTCCCGCTGGCGTCCTCCGTGGAAAAGCAGCCGGTATCCTTGCCGTTGGGCAGATGGTTGATGAAGGGGGAGATATCCACCTTCTTCACGATGCGTCCCTCCTCGGCCCGAAGCTTTATGGCGGTGGAGTCGGTGATGACGAACTCCCTGCCGTCCCCGGCGATATGATTGTAAACGCCGGTCTCCAGAGCCTTTAGGAGGGTGGATTTTCCGTGATAGCCGCCGCCCACGATTAGGGTGATCCCCCGCCGGATTCCCATGCCGGAAATTTCTCCCCGGTGGGGAAGGGTGAGGGTGAGGCGTACCGAATCGGGGGAGCGGAAGGGAACGGCGTCCTTTAAAGGCGCATTGGAGACACCGGTCTTTCGGGGGAGGATGGCCCCGTCGGCCACGAAGGCCGCAAGCTCATGGTCCGAGAGCAGGTCCCGGAGGGCCTGCTGGTCCTCGTAGAGGTCGATGGCGGCCTGAAGGGCCTTCTTGCTGGTGTTTTTTTCATAGAGGCTGTCCGACACCACGGCGGGAAGATAGTCGAAAAGGATCTTCCGCAGTTCCCTGGCGTTGATGGTTCGCCCGTTGGCCGGAAAGCCCGCCTCAAACCGCACGAGGATGGTGTGCCCGTCCCGGTCGATGGTACAGGCCGTGCGCCGCAGGACCTCCTGTCCCGGCTGGGTGGTAAAGAGGGCACCGCTTTTTCCGGAGCCTTTGGCCTGGAACGAATAGTTCCGGACGGCTGCGGCAAACCGGCGCAGCAGAAAATCACAGAACGCCGTCTTCCGGTCGGGCGTACTCCAAAGGTCGGGAGAAAATCCGGAGGATTTGTCGGTGATATGGATAGTCAGTCTCGACGGCGCCGCAAAGGGGTCTCCCTGCACGTGGTCAATGGAGAGGGCGTAGGGCCCGAATCCGTAAATTCCCCGCAGAGATTTATAGGCGGGGTAGCTTTTGTGGTCGATTTCCCGGAGCATGGCATCCAGGTTCGTGGATGTTTTCATAAAAATGTTTCCTTTCTGATCCTTCTGATGTACCAGGAACATTATAGCACAGAATGCCCGGGAATGTTTCGGAATATTTCCGAAATCTTGCAATTTTCATGCTTTTCCGCTATAATCATAAGTTACACGGGGCGTCTGCCCGACAGAAATGGAGCGCTGTTCTCGATATGGAAAAGGTAACGGTCATCATCCCTAATTACAACGGAAAAAAATTCATGGAAGACTGCATGGAGGGGCTTCGGAACCAGAGGGGGCCGAGGTTCCGGCTGCTTTTCGTGGATAACGGCTCCACCGACGGGAGCGTGGAATTCGTGCGGGAGCATTACCCGGAGATCGAGATTCTAGCTCTGGGCAAAAACTACGGTTTCAGCCGGGCGGTCAACGAGGGGATCCGGGCGGCAACGACGCCCTACGTGATCCTTCTGAATAATGACACGAAGCCCCGCCCTGGCTACGTGGCGGCGCTGGTACGCACGCTGGACGAACACCCGGAAGCCTTTTCCGTCAGCGCCAAGATGATCCAGATGTATCATCCGGAGCTGATCGACGACGCCGGGGACCAGTACACGGTGCTGGGATGGGCTTTCCAGCGGGGAGTGGCCCACTCGACGAGGCGCTACGGGAAGCCCGCCAGGGTGTTTTCCGCCTGTGCCGGTGCGGCAGCCTACCGGCGGGAGGCCTTTGAGCAGGTCGGCTATTTTGACGAGAGGCATTTTGCCTACCTGGAGGATCTGGACGTGGGCTGGCGGGCCAGGCTTTACGGCTGGCAGAATCTTTACGCCCCGGATGCGCAGGTCCTGCACGTGGGAAGCGGGACCAGCGGCTCAAAGTACAATGAATTCAAGGTGCGGCTGGCCGCCAGGAACAGCATCTACCTCAACTATAAAAACATGCCTCTGTTTCAGCTTGCGCTCAATGCCCCGGCCCTCCTGGCCGGCTGTTGGGTGAAAAGCCGGTTTTTTAAGGGGATTGGCTTCGGTCAGGAATACAAAGCAGGCCTGAAAGAAGGCTGGAAAACACGGAAAATCTGCAAAAGAGTGCCTTTCTCCATGAGTCGGCTGTGGAATTACGTCTGCGTGGAGGGGCGGCTGGTCGGCGGGACCTTCTCCTATGTCTACGAGTTTTTGTATCGGAAGCTCAAGAGGGGGTGAGGGCACCCGGCAAAACGGAGATTACCATGGCAGGAGGCGGGATGAAGTGAAGACCATATGCGTGGCGGCGGCGATCATACGAAAGGACGGCAGGATCTTTGCGACCCAGCGGGGATACGGGGAATTTAAGGGCTTCTGGGAGTTTCCGGGGGGAAAGGTCGAGCCGGGGGAGACGCCCGAGGAGGCCCTTGTCCGGGAGATCAGAGAGGAGCTTGACACGGAGATTTCCGTGGGGGAGCGGGCGGCCCGGGTGGAATACGATTATCCAAAGTTCCATTTGTCCATGGAGTGCTTCTTTGCGGAGGTGGTCTCCGGCGGGCTGGTGTTGAAGGAGCACGAGGCGGCCCGTTGGCTTTCCCGGGAGGAACTCGACGGCGTGGAATGGCTCCCGGCGGATCTGGAGCTGATCGAAAGACTGAAAGGGCTGTCGGAGGGGTGAGCGTGATGGAAAAACGGATTTTGGTGGTGGAGGACGAGGCATCGGTCCGGGAAGGGCTTCTGGAGGCCCTGTCGGACGGCGGCTACGAGGTCCATGGCGTCGGAACCGGCGAGGAAGCCCTGGAACGGCTGAAGGCGGAGAAATGGAGTCTCTGCGTTCTGGACGTGAAGCTGCCGGGGCAGAGCGGTTTTTGGGTGTGCAGGAAGCTGCGGGAGGAATCGAGGACTCCCGTTTTGTTTTTGACGGCCTTTTCCGAGGAGGCCAACGTGGTACGGGGGCTGGAGCTTGGCGGCGACGACTATGTGACGAAGCCGTTTCGGTTAAAGGAATTTTTATCCAGGGTCCAGGCGCTTATCCGCCGTTCGGAGTTTTCCCAAGATGTAGCGCGGGCCGGAAGCGGCGGGGGGACGTCGGCCGGGACTGCCGGTGCGGGGAGCTCTGCGAACGGGGAACGGTACTGGGAAAGCGGCGCTTTTCGGTTGAACCTGAAAAACAGGAAGCTGGAGCAACACGGGGAGGAAGTGCTCCTCACGCCCAAGGAAAGCCAAATGGTGTACCTGTTTATGGGGGCGTGGCCGGAAGCGGTGGAGAGGGAGGAGTTGATCCGCACGGTATGGGACAGGGACGGGCAGTTCATTGAGGACAACACGGTGCGGGTCCATGTGAGCCGTCTGCGGGAAAAGCTGGGAAGTTTCGGCGGACGGTCCTGCCTGGAGACCGTACGGGGCGTAGGCTATCGGTGGAACCTGCCGGTGGAGCGGCAAGACGAAAGGTGAAAGGCGGTGGAAGCAGAGACGAAGGCGGCCGAAGCCGGTGGAACCTGTGGATGCGGAGTGCGGGGAAGGGGAATGCGGGAACATGGGCTGTTATGAAGACAAAGACATGAGAAAGCTGCGGACGGGATTTTTCCTGATGGCGTCGTCGGTCCTTGCCGGGGGTCTTTTTATCATCCTTGCCGAGAGGGCGGTCTGGCGGGCGAGGTTTTCGGGGGTGTTAAAAACCCTTTACGGAGAGCTTCAGGCGGCGGAAATCCTGGCCTTTGCGGGGGAGAGGGGTTACGGAAACGCCTGGCTGTTCGCCGGTCTGGCGACGGCTGTATTTGCCGTTTACTTTTTCTATATGACGGGAGCGCTGTCGAGGGTCTGCAGGGAAATTCAGCGGTTTTCCCTGTGCCTGGAACAGATGACGGCCGGCAGGGAGGTGAACCTGGCGGAGTGGAAGGAAGGGATCCTGGCGGCGCTTTCCAATCAGGCGGAACTTCTCTATCTGCGGAACCGGTACATGGTGGAGCTGGTACAGGGGGAGAAGGAGGCGGTCTGCCGGTTCACGGAGAACATGGTCCACCAGATGAAAACGCCCCTGACGGCCATGCAGCTGGATCTGGACCTGATGGAGATGCGGATTTCCGGATGGAGGGATGAGGAAGCGCTGCGGCAAACCGTGTCGTCCTTTTTGAGAAAGCTGGAGGATTGTCAGGCCCAGTGCGGCAGGCTCAGGGAGAACGTGGACGAGTTTTTGTCTGCCAGCCGTCTGGCCGCCGGACGGATGAAGCTGATCCTGAAACCGGCCAGGGTGACGGACATTGCGGCGGGAGCCTTGAAGGAGCTGGCTTCCGTTCTGGAAAAAAGGGGAATCCGCACAAGGGTCTCCTCGGAATCGGAGCTGCCCCTTTACTGCGACTGTGGCTGGATGGAGGCGGCCCTTGCCAACATACTGAAAAATTCGGCGGAGTCCATGGCGGACGGCGGGGTGATTGAGATTCGCCACTGGGACGAGGGGAAATGGAAATACCTGGAAGTTTCGGACGAGGGCGGAGGCATTTCCGAGGAGATGGAGCGTCACCTGTTTGAACGGTTTTATACCGGCAGACAGGAAAAGGGAGGAACCGGGCTGGGACTTGCCATTGCGAGGGAGGTGGTGGAGGCCTGCCATGGGACTATCGAGGCGGCTTCCGTTCCCGGACGGGGGGAAAGAGGGGACGGGACCAGGTTCCTGATGAAATTTCGGATTCTTTCCGGGCCGGAGGCATATGGGGCCTGAGCGCAAAAACGGCAGACAGAAAAATGGATATGGGAAAAGCTTACGAAAACGTCACGTGTAAACGCACTTTGTCTGTGTTACCATAAAAACAGAGAGGAGGTGTCCGCACGTGGCGTTTTTTGGAAAGGGGAAAACGACGGGAAGGCTGGCAAGGCTTTCGGCAAGGGGGAGGATGCGGCAGAACGTGGCTCTGTTCACGGTATTGTTTCTTCTGTTCCTGTTCGTGGGCGCAGTGATTTCCTGGATCGGTATTGCGAAGAAGACGGAGACGGAGCAGCGGTTTGACGCCTACGGGGAATGGAAGGCGGCGTTTTATGGCGGGGACGAGGAGCGGGTGAGGGCCTTCCTCGACAATCCTCTGACCACGAGGAGCGGCCTTGGCAGGATCGTGGGCGAGGCGGCGACCGAGGGCGCCGGGGAAAAGATCCGGGAGCTGAAAGAGATTTCAAAAGGCGACCCGGAGGGGGAGGAGTTCACCTTCCGGGACATGCTGGGCCGGTACATGGGAATCGATGAATATGAGTATGACGGCTATTTCGGAATCTGCGGTTCCATAGGGACGATGGACGCCGGGTTCGTGGAGCTGGGACGGATTTCCATGGAAGAGGGGGAATTTCCAGAAAGGAAGGACGAGGTCGCCATGACCCGGTCCATGCTCCTTCGGATGGGATTTGGGGCGGAGCTGGGAGAAAGAGTGGATCTGGAGATCATTTCCGGGGAAGGGGAGGTTCTGAAGCAGTCCTACAGGCTTTGCGGGATTTTGGAGGATTACGGGGGAAACTGGCAGACCAAGGGATATCCGCTGGCGTCCGCCGTCCTGTCGGAGGAAGCGGCAGAAGCCGTTCCCTGGGAGACCTCCTGGAACATCCTTACGGACGTGGACGGGATCGTGGGGGATACCAGGTATATCTATAAAATAGCGGAAGAACCCATGGAGGTGGTAAAACGATTTGCCTTTAACAGCTATGCCTATGATTTCTGGGGGCGGACGGATGACGCCTACGTCTGGATCGTGCTGCTGATCGTGGTTCTGACGGCGGTGGTGACGGTGTTTCAGATCACCGGCACGCAGATCCGGAAACGGAGCCGTCAGGTGGGACTACTGAAAGCCATCGGGGCCACGAACGCCCAGGTGCGCAGGATCTTTTTAGGAGAAGTTACCGGAATCCTGTGGCGGGCTGCGGTTCCCGGAACCCTGTCCGGACTCTTTCTGGTGCCGGCGGTGCTCTGGGGGAGTGGCCTTGCGAAAAGACAGCGGCTCTATTACGGGCTTGACGTTTTTCTGCTTCTTGGCGCCGTGGCGGTCTGTTTTGTGACGACCTGGCTGGGAGCCCTGCTTCCCATCTGGAAAGGGAGCAGGATTCCCGTCCGCGGGGAGCTCCAGCCCAAAAACGTGAGATTTTGCCCCATGAAGGCGGAAAAGAAATATTCCGCCAGGAAGATCGTGTCCGGCCGTGGCGGCGGCCTTTTCCGCATGGCGGTGATCCTGCTCCTTGCGGCGTCGGCCTCCTCGGCGTTCCTTGCGGCCTATCAGGCGGGAAGGGAGATGGCTCCTTACAGGAACGGGGAACGGGCCCTGTATTACCGGCTGTATTTTAACGGCGGCTTGAGTCGGATCACCAAAGACTCCATGGATGGCGCCATTCTGGAACAGCTTGCGCAGATTCCCGGGGTGGAGGCGGTCTATACCCGGAAAAACGGGGTGAGCGGCCTGGAGAACTTCTATATTTCCTACGAGGGCGTGGAGGAATGCGAACTGGAACGCCTTCGAAAACAGTGGCATCTGCCGCCGTATTCCTACCTGTTTGCAAAGCCGTCGGTAAAAAAGCGGGATCGGGCCCTGGCAGGCCTCATGGGAATCGACACCGGCTGGGAGCAGAATCTGGAAGGGATTGAGGAGATGGTGACGGAAGGAGCCTTCGACCGGGAGGCGTTCTGTTCGGGCAGGGAGGTGCTTCTGTTCCTGCCGTCTTACCGGGAGAAGGAGGTGCATGAGGTGGAGGAGGGCACGACGAAGATTGCCGTCTGCACCGATGCGCGGTATCAGGATTTTTATGAGCGGGAGACCTGCATCAGGCCGGGGGACACCATTCGGCTGGTGGTGAGCGAGGAGGTCATCGATTTTAGCGAAGATATCGGAGAGGATAAAAAACAGGATCCAAAGCTGAAATACAAAGGGACCAGGGAGATTTCCGTGACGGTCGGGGGCATCATCCGCAGTCTCCCCCAGGACACGAGAAATCCGCTGTGGAATGCGAACTGCGAGAGGTTCTACGAGGAGGACGTGCTGCAGCCCTTCACGGTCATTGCGGACGGAGAGCTGGTGAACGAGGTCAGGCTTCTACACCGGGAACTTCTGGCGGAGTGTGAGAGGAAGGAAAGGGAAGCGGCGGGGGAACCCTATGACGAGGCGGAGGCCATGTTTTATGGCAGATATATGACGAGTTGGGGAATCGACGTCCCTTACGACAACATCGAAGTCCTGTGCGATCCTTCCGTGTCGGAGACCACGGAGGGAAGCATCAAAAACCTGGCGGAACTCTACGGGATGCAGGCGGTAACCTTTGGAAGCGAGAGGGAGGACGTGGACTATGAAGCCTGGAAGGCAGGGTATAAAGAAGCGTTCAACCGGACCGCCCTCTGGCTCGTGGCTGCGGTGGCGGGGATGTTCGTCTTTACGAGCCTTCTGCTTCAGAACGTGAACGAGCGGCTGGCCGAGGACAGAAGGCGGCTGGGGATCTTTGAGGCACTGGGAGTCGGGAGACGGGAAATGGGAGGAGGATATCTTCTGAAAGGTTTTAAAAACGGGCTCCTGGCGCTGCTTCTTGCCCATGGCGCACTGCTGTTTTCGGCGGTCTGGCAGACGAGGGAGGCGGCATCCGCCCTTTCGTCCCGCAGGTTCGCAAGTGGCAGGGAGACCTTCCTGCATTGGTTTGACTTGTGGTTCGGCTCTTATGGCTGGGGCTGGCATGTGTTCATCTGCGCCGTGGTTCTCGCATTCTCCACGGCCTTATACCTCATGCCGCTCCGGGAGGTTTTAAAAAACAGCCCGGTAGAGAATATCAGAGAGTTGGGGGAATAGGAGGGAATATGGGCAGTTTACTGGAAGCGAGACAATTGGAGAAGACCTATGGGGCGGGCGAACTGGCAGTGGAAGCCTTAAAGCCCCTGGACCTTTCCATAGAAGAGGGAAAATTTTATGCCGTCATCGGGCGGAGCGGTTCCGGGAAGTCCACGCTGCTCCATCTTCTCGGGGGGCTGGATAGGCCCACCGGCGGCGACGTGGTGCTGGAGGGGAAAAGCCTGTATTCTTTCACGGACAAGGAGGCGGCCATTTTCAGACGCCGGAGGATCGGGTTTATTTTCCAGGCCTACAATCTCCTGCCGGAGTACACGGCCATCGACAACGTCCGCATGCCCCTGTATCTGGACCAGAGGGAGATCGACGAGGAGTACGAGATCATGCTTCTCAAGAAGCTGCGGCTCATCGGAAAGGAGAACAAGTATCCGGCAGAGCTCTCCGGCGGGGAGAATCAGAGGGTGGCCATCGCCAGGGCCCTCGTCACCAAGCCGGCCATCGTGCTGGCGGACGAGCCCACGGGAAATCTGGATGCAAAGAGTGCGGAGGAGGTGGTGGAGGTGCTGCAGGAGACCTGCCGAATCTTCCATCAGACCCTGCTCCTGGTGACCCACGATTTGCAGATCGCCAGAAAGGCGGACGTGGTGCTGACCCTGGAGGACGGAAGGCTGGTCCGGGAATGAGGCTTTGCGGACGGAAGGGACGTGGGACAGTCACGGGTCACTTTTGAAACAAGACGGTTGCCGTCGTATGGGATCGCTCCCATGCGGCGGTTTTTTGGTGATTTTAGACAAATTACCTGGCTATTTTTGGTGAAAGTGGTGAAAATCACTTTTCCACTTGACTTTGCGCGGGATTGATTGTATATTATAGCTAGTTCATATGTCTGACAAATGACAAATAGGACGATGAACGATAAATGGAGGTATTCGCTTATGAAGCATGGCAGGGCAATCACATCCGTATTGCTTGGCGCAGCGCTGCTTGCCGGGGGCCTTTCCGGCTGCGGCGGCAGTAAGGAAACCGGTGCGGACGGCAGCGCTTATGAAAAGGTAAATTTATCCATGGCCGTCAATGGGACCGACACGCAGATGGACTCGCTGGTAGCCAATCATTTCGCCGAACTGGTCATGGAGCGTTCCGGCGGGAACGTGGTCATCGACGTGTTTCCCAACGACACCCTGGCCGGGGGCAACAGCACCAAGGGGGTGGAGTACATCGCAGTGGGCGGCTCGGACCTGGGGGCTTACGCCACCAGCGTGCTGGCCAACCTGGAACCGAAAATTTCCGTGGCGACCCTTCCCTGGTCTTTTTCCTCCTATCAGGAGGCCAGGCAGGTGATCGATTCCACCGGCGGGGAGTATTATGCGGAGCTTTTGAAGGACAAGGGCATCACTTATCTGGGCTCCTTTCACAATGGCTTCCGTCAGCTGACCAACAGCAAGCATCCGGTGACGAAGCCGGAGGATCTTAAGAATCTGAAGATCCGGGTTCCCGGCTCCGCCGTGTACATGAACGTGTTCCGGGCCCTGGGGGCCAGCCCCACGTCCATGAGCTGGAGCGAGGTGTTCACGGCCATCCAGCAGGGGACCATCGGCGGGCAGGAGAACGGCTGCTCCATCACCAAGTCGGCCAAGATGGACGAGATCCAGGATTACATGACCATCTGGAACTACAGCTATGAGAATAATCTCTTTGTGGCCAACACGAAGATCTGGGAGAGCCTTCCTGAAAATACCAGGGAGCTTCTCTCGGAATGCGCCGTGGAAGCCTGCAACTGGGGGAGAGACCAGCTGGAGGCCGACGAGGACCGGCTGATCCAGGAGTTTAGGGACAGCGGCATGCAGGTGGAGGTCCTCACGGAAGAACAGCTTGCCCTCTTTAAGGAGGCGGTGGCGGACGTGACGGAGGAACTGAAGGAAGACTACGGCGAGGCGGCCTGTGCCGCATTCGGCATCGAATAGGAGGGGGCTGTTATGTTAGAAAAAATTGAAAAGGTGGTAGCCTGTGCCTGTGTATCCGTGATGGCGGTGCTGGTCTTTGCCAACGTCATCGCCCGCTATGTGTTCAACAATTCCCTGGCATTCTCCGACGAGATGTCCACCTATCTGTTCGTGCTCATGAGCTTTATGGGAACGGCCATTGCGGCCCGCCGTCAGGCCCACCTGGGGCTTTCCATTGTCACGGGCAAGGTAAGTCCCAAGACCCGTCTGATCATCAATGTGACCACCTACGGGATTGCGGCCCTGTTCTGCCTGCTGATCGTGATCTTTGGCATCCAGATGGTCGTAAGCCAGTACCGGATGGGGCAGGAGACGGCCACCATGCAGTGGCCGGAGTGGATCTACGGTTCCTTTGTCCCGGCGGGCGCCGCTTTTTCCATGGCGGCCTTCGTCGAGGGCATCATCGATATGGTCAAGGGACATTCCGGGGAAGACGGCCCTGCGCCGCAGAAAGGAGAGGAATAAATGACCGGTATTGTGTTATTGGGACTTTTTGTGCTTCTGCTGGTGTTCGGCGCACCCATCGCCGTCTGCCTGGGCATGTCCAGCGTGGCGGCGATCCTGGTCCAGGGGGCGGGCAAGCCCGTCGACGCCATCATGAGCGTGCTTCCCAGGCTCTGCTCCTCCGCCAGCAGTAAATTCGTCCTGCTTGCAATCCCCTTTTTCATCCTTTCCGGCAACGTCATGGAGAAGGCGGGGATTTCCGGGCGGCTCATCAACCTGGCGGAGAAGTGCCTGGGCCATATCAAAGGGGGAATGGCGATTGTCTGCGTGGTGGTCTCCTGCTTCTTTGCGGCCATCTCCGGTTCCGGCCCCGCCACGGTGGCGGCCCTGGGGCTGATCATGATTCCGGCTCTCGTGAAGGCCGGGTATCCGGCGGCCTTCTCCTGTGCGCTGATTGCGGCCGGGGGAGCCATCGGCGTCGTCATCCCGCCCTCCATCACCTTTGTGGTCTACGGCTCCATTGCGGATGCCTCCATCACGGACCTGTTCCTGTCCGGCCTGGTTCCGGGGCTCTGCATGGGCGTGGGGCTGATTATCACGGCTCTTCTGGTAGGGAGGCGGCTGGATTTAAAAGTCCTTCCCAGGGCGACGGGAAAAGAGCGCTGGCAGGCTTTTAAGGGAGCCTTCTGGGGGCTTCTGATGCCCGTCATCATCCTGGGCGGCATCTACGGCAGCATCTTTACGCCCACGGAGGCGGCGGCCGTGTCCGTGTTCTACGGGCTGGCGGTGGGGGTCTTCGTCTATAAGGAGCTGAACGTGAAGAAGATTATCAGCATCCTGGTGGATTCCTGCAGCACCACGGCCACGGTCATGTTCATCACCATGGGCGCAACCCTCTTCGGCTATGTGCTGACCCGTGCCAGGCTGGATCTGGCCATCAAAGGCTTCATGCTGGCCATCACGGGAGGAAACTGGATTATCTTCTTCCTCATCGTCAACGTGGTGCTCCTGATTGCCGGCTGCTTCCTGGATTCCACCTCGGCCCTCTACATCTTCACGCCGCTCTTTGCGCCGGTGGCCCTGGAGCTGGGAATCCATCCGATTCACCTGGGCGTGGTCATGATCGTCAACCTGGCCATCGGGCTCTTCACGCCGCCGGTGGGAGTGAACCTCTACGTGGCCTGTGGCATCGGGGACATCAAGATCGAGGAGATCACGAAGGGCATCGTCCCCTGCCTGATCGCCGAGATGGTGATCCTCCTGCTGGTCACCTACCTCCCCTTCATCTCCACGATGTTCGTGGGAGGATGAGCCGGGGACTGCCCTGAGTCCCCGCTTTGGCGATACAGGGATACCCGGAGGGTGAACGAGCTTTCGAGGCGCCGAGCAGCACTATGAGTCCCTGTTTTGACAGGAAGCAAATCGGTTTTTTCTGTCATGAAACTTGTCAGCAAGTGCCCGGCAGTGTTCCTCGGCAGACGATAGGAGGTTTCGGGGATTTCACGAGCATCGTTATGAGCACTTAGCGCTCGTTTTTTGGGCGCTTACGTGCGATACATGCAAGGCTCTTGGCGAGGTATTTTCGAGCCTTAGAGCCTTGCATAGCGCAGGCAATTTCAGCCGACCCGGTTTGATGGAGGTGAAATTGCCTGCCAGTCAAATGCTGTAGAGCATTTGACCCACGGGCAGTTGCCAAATGGATATGCATACCCAAAGGGCACTTAGCATATCCGCTTGGCTCATTGTCTGCGCATGCATGGGCGGCGCAGTGAAATCCCCGAAACCGAACGTGTCTGAAGAGGAACACTGCCGGGGGACTTGCCGAGACGATTATAAAGAACCGACTTTGCTTCCGTGTTGCCGGAGCAAACCGTCATTTTCCACAAAACCGCCCCCTCCATTTTGGTAAAAACGTAAAACATGCAAAAACCCCTTGACTTTGTCAGACATAGTGGTATAGTTAAAATGTCATTTGTCAGACATACTACATAAGACCAATAAGAGAAGCAAACAGAATCATCAAACACAGCAACCGACATCAAAGAGACTGCACGGCAACTACGAGACAGAGCAACAAATGGTTTCACGCAACTATTAAAACGTTCAACAATGAGGTGATTTCTATGAAAGACGTATCCATGAAAGATCTGAAGAATACGGCCACGAAGATGCGCATGAAGGTGATCGACATGATCTACAAGGCGCAGTCCGGCCATCCCGGCGGCTCCCTCTCAGCGGCGGATTTTGTAACTGCCTGCTATTTTAGGTACATGAACATTGACCCGAAAAATCTCCGATGGGAGGACCGGGACCGCATGGTGCTCTCCAAAGGCCATGTCTGCCCCATCCAGTACGCCTGCCTGGCGACGGTGGGATTCTTCCCGGAGGAGGAGCTTGACACTCTGCGGAAGGAGGGCTCCAAGCTCCAGGGCCACCCTTCCATGAACAAATGCCCCGGCATCGACATTTCCACCGGTTCCCTGGGACAGGGGTTAGCCTGTGCGGCCGGGATGGCCATGGCGGCGAAGCTGGATAAAAAGGATTACAAAGTGTTCTGCGTGGTCGGCGACGGCGAGGCGCAGGAGGGCGAGATCTGGGAGGCTGCCAACACGGCCCACAAATACGGCCTCGACAACCTGGTTACCTTTGTGGACGTCAACAACCTGCAGCTTGACGGCACCTGCGACGAGGTCATGCCCAACGGCGACCTGGGAGAGAAGTTCCGGGCCTTCGGCTGGGAGGTCATCGAGCTGGACGGCCACAGCATGGAGGAGATCGTGGCGGCGCTGGATAAGTGTTATGTTTCCAAAAACGGAAAACCGAAATGCCTGTTCGCCCACACGGTCAAGGGCAAGGGGGTTTCCTTTATGGAGAATCAGTGCGGCTGGCATGGAGTCGCTCCCAACGAAGAGCAGTATAAGCAGGCGATGGCAGAGCTGGAAGCCCAGCTCATCAAATAAGCGAGGAGGGCTATGACAATGAGTGAGAAGAAGATGATTCCGACCCGTGACGGCTTTGGCCGGGAAATCGTAGAGCTTGGCAAGAAGAATTCGGACATTCTGGTGGTGGACATTGATATAGGAAAGAGCTGCAAGACCGGGGAATTCCGCAAGGAGCTGCCGGACCAGTACATAAACGTGGGCATTGCGGAGCAGAACGGTGCGGGCTTTGCCGCAGGGTTAGCCACCTGTGGAAAGATTCCCTTCGTGGTCACCTATGCGGTGTTCGGCTCCCTGCGCATGTGTGAGATGATCCGCCAGGAGATTTGCTATCCCAACCTGAACGTGAAGATCGCCTGCTCCCACGGCGGCGTGACTCCGGCCAATGACGGCGCTTCCCATCAGTCCATCGAGGACATGGGAGTCCTGAGGACCATCCCCAATATGACGGTCATCATGCCCGCTGATTACAACGCCGCCAGGAAGCTTTGCCGGGAGGCGGCAGAGACTTACGGCCCCATGTACCTGCGCTTTACCAGGGATGCGGTGCCCCAGATTTACGACGAGGACGTGGAGCTCACCATCGGCAAGGCCCACCAGATCCGGGACGGGAAGGACGTGGCCATCATTGCCAACGGCGACACGGTCCGCCTGGCCATCGAGGCAGCCGAAAGCCTGGAGAAGGAGGGAATCTCGGCGAGGGTGCTGGATATGCACACCATCAAGCCTCTGGACGTGGAGGCGGTGACGGCGGCCGTAAGAGAAATCGGGAAGGTCATCACCGTGGAAGACCATAACATCTTGAACGGCCTGGGCTCCGCCGTCTGCGAGGTCGCCGCCGAGATGGGCAAGGGCCTTGTGAAGCGGGTAGGCATCCAGGACCAGTTCGGCCAGTCGGCGCCCTATGAGCGGCTTCTGGAAATCAACGGCATTACCGCCGGAAATATCGTAAAGCTTGCGAAAGAGATGCAGTAGTTTCCAATCCCAACTGTTTTTATAAAAGGCCCGTCCCAAGGTCCGGGGACGGAGGGGGCGGGCCGCCAATTTCTGAATGAGGAGGATATCGAGATGTTTGATTTTAAAGACCAGGTTGTTTTAATTACAGGGGCCGGCTCTCCCAGGGGAATGGGCCGGGTGTTTGCACACTCCTTCGCCGGGCTGGGCGCAAAGGTCGTGCTCTGCGACATTAATAAGGAAGGCGTGGATGCCAACGTAAAAGAATTGAAGGAAGCCGGGTTTGAGGCGGCGGGCTTCGCCGGCAATCTCTGCGAGGAAGAGAATGTAACGTCATTGGCGGATTCGGTGGTGAAGCTCTACGGCCGCATCGACGTGCTGGTCAACAATGCCGGGATTTCCCAGAAGGTCACGGTGGCGGATATGACCCTCGGCGATATGCAGAGAATTTTCAGCGTCAACATGTTCGGCCTGTTCCTCTTAACCAAGGCGGTCTGCGAGGTCATGAAGAAGCAGAACTACGGCCGTATCGTCCACCTGTCTTCCGTTTCCGGAAAGCGGGGCGGCGGCGTCTTCGGCGGAGCCCATTATTCTGCCTCCAAGGCGGCGGTGCTCGGCTTCTCCAAGAACCTGGCCAGGGAAGTGTCCCAGTACGGAATCACCACCAACTGCGTCTGCCCCGGCCTGATCAACACGGACATCTGGAAGAGCATGTCCCCGGAGCAGGCCAAGCCGGTCATCGACGCCATCCCCATGGGACGCCCCGGAGAGCCGGAGGAGGTGGCCGCCGCCATCGTGTTCCTGGCTTCCAAAGAGGCTTCTTATATCACCGGTGAGGAGATTGACATCAACGGTGGGTCCCATATGGACTAAATAGGGTTGTGACAAGCCTCCGGCGGGGAACACCGCCGGGGGCTTTTGGGTTGTGGCAGCCCATAAAATTCGCCGCAGCTTCTGGAAATCATTATTTAATAGCGGCTATTGCTTTTTTCTAAATATATTTTTATGTTTTATGATACTTGCTGCGACAGATACAATCCCTGTCATTATCAATAGAATTCCACAAGGTTTATTTATTTTCTGATAAGTCAGCACGCCAGTATAAAAAATAAGCGTTACAACACTTAAGAATAATTTTTTGTGAATATATATTGGCAAGCCCAAAGCGATTATGATATACTTATCCTGTATAGGTGGGGAGGAGGGATATCTATGCAATTAAATGAGGATGCCATCAAAGAATTGATTACAGCAATAGGATATACTCCCCAAGACGGGAAAAACGGGATTTATTTTAAAAGCTATCCCAACCATGGAGGATATTGTGTTTTCTTGGATTTTAATAACCAGAAAATCATTTACGATTCTGATGAAAATCCATCTGGTATCGCTATAAAAGTATGGGAAAGAACAACAAGCAATTTCTCGCAGGCAGAAAACTTTGTTGTTTTAGAGTGTGTGGATAGTCTGTTAGAAAAGGGGTATGCTCCATTTTGTATTGAGTTGGAAAAAACCTATCCTTCAGGGCATGGGCGTTCAGGCAGGCTTGACGTTTTGGTCAAATCTGCGGAGGGTGCGCCTTTTTTGATGATTGAATGCAAAACCTGGGGGACGGAGTTTGATAAGGAACAGTCAAAAATGCTAAAAAACGGTGGTCAATTGTTTACATATTATGCGAATGACAGGGCTGCTAAGTTTTTGTGTCTCTACACTTCCCAAATAAATAGTGCAAGGGAACGTAAAAATATAATCGTTGACGTTGATCCTGCATGGACGAGTTTATCTGGCGTTAAAGAAATTTATGGTCATTGGAACAAAAATTTCAAAGATAACGGTATTTTTGACAGTTATGCCGTACCGTATGATGTTAAGCATAGAGCGCTTACGTATGGAAAATTGGAAATGCTGAAGGAAGAGCATAGTGGGAAAATTTACAACCAAATCATGGAGATATTGCGCCATAATGCCATTTCTGATAAACCCAATGCTTTTAATAAGTTGCTGAATCTTTTTGTCTGCAAAATAATTGATGAAGCAGATAAAAACCCGGAAGATGAACTGGAGTTCCAATGGTTAGAAAGCGACACGGACGAAAGTCTCCAACTACGCTTGAATGATTTATACAAAAGGGGAATGTGGCGTTTTCTTGAGATTGATGTAATTGACTACGAACAATGCGAAGTGTCTGAAAAATTAGCAAATATTGAAGATTCCATTACAAAACAGTGGATCATGAAAATGTATACGGACACTCGTTTGAAGAAAAGCCCTAATTTCGCATTTTTGGAGGTTCAGGATGACAGAACTTTTGATTTGAATGCGAAAGTTGTCCGTGAAATTGTTGAACTACTTCAAGCGTATAAGTTTCGTTATGAGCAAAAACATGAATTTTTAGGGAACTTTTTTGAACTTTTGCTGAACACCAGTATGAAGCAGGAGGCAGGGCAATTTTTTACCCCTGTCCCAATTACTCGTTTTATTATTTGCTCCCTACCGTTAGCTGAACTTGTCCAAAAACGTGTTAATGACAGGCAAGGAGAGCCTTTGCCGGCTGTAATTGATTATGCCTGTGGAAGTGGTCACTTTTTAACTGAATATATGTCTCAAATGCAGGAAATTATTGACACTAATAAAATTGATATTTCCCGCACATCACCGAGGATTAAGAACCTTATTCGGTCATGGCAAGGCTTTACGAAATTCCTTTGGGCGAAAGACTGTGTATATGGAATTGACTTAGATAATAGGTTGGTGAAGACCACAAAAGTCAGTGCGTTCTTTAATGGTGACGGAGAAGCCAACATTGTTTGGGCTAATGGTTTGGACAGTTTTACAAAGTCAGAGGTATTCAGAGGTAAACTTATCGGGGGTGTCGGACAAGATAATGGAAAATTTGATATATTGATTTCCAATCCCCCATATTCCGTTGACGCATTCAAAAGTACAATTAAATATGGGGAGGAGTCTTTTGATCTGTATTCGAGCCTTACTGACAACAGTTCGGAAATTGAATGCCTCTTTATAGAGCGCATGAAACAGCTTTTGAAAGTGGGAGGCTGGGCAGCAGTTATCCTGCCCAGTTCCATTTTGACAAACAGCGGTATCTATGCAAAAGCAAGGGCAATCCTCCTAAAATATTTCACTGTGAAGGCGATTGTTGAAGCGGGCTCCAATACTTTCATGAAAACTAACACGAGTACGGTTATTTTGTTTTTGGAGCGCCGTAACAATGATGACCATATAAATATCAGCCGAGCCATTGACCGATTTTTTGCTTCATATGATGACGTCACTGTTTCCGGTATTGAGAATGCTTTTTCTACCTATGTTTCAAATGTATATGACCGGTTAACTTTTAAGGATTATATCAGCTTGTTCAATGGAACGCCCAGTGAAGCGTCCAAAGCCCATGAACTCTATGAAGACTATATAAAAGCTTTCGGTGAAAATTTCCGTTCTAAAGCAGTTGAAGTTGAAAAGGAGAAACTATTATACTTTTTGCTGACTTACAATCAGACCATTGTTTTGGTCAAGACGGGAAAGGGGAGAGAAGAGAAGAAATTCCTCGGCTACGAATTTAGTGAGCGCCGTGGACACGAAGGTCTGCATCATCTGGCTGGTGGAACAAAATTGTATGATGAAACGGATCCCTTAAACCCCGGCAAAGTCAGTGGTTATATTTACCGAGCGTTTCTAGGCGAGCGGATTAAGATTGCCCCTGAGCTGACAGAGAATATGCACTATGGTCAACTGTGTCAGTTTATTGAATATGGAACGGGCCAATTTAGCAAAGCTATAAACTTGGGAAAACCCCCAGGAATATTTTTCGATATCCATTTGTGACTCTATCCTCCGTTTCTGAGGTAATATATGCTGGCGGGGATGTACCAAAGAATCATTTTTCGAAAGAAAAATCAGAAGATTATCCGATTCCTATCTATTCAAACGGAATCGAAGACGATGGCCTTTATGGATATACCAGCGAGGATTATATTCGAGGTGAAGCCGGTTGTATTACAATTTCTGCACGTGGGACCGTCGGGTTTTCCAAATTGCGGAAAGAACCGTTTTTACCTGTGATCCGTTTACTTGTAGTAAAACCCAAAGTTGAGTACATTTTACCAAAGTATTTAGAAGTAGCTATTGCATGGATAGGAATTGGCGCTTTTGGAAAGACAACGCCGCAGCTTACAGTGCCTCAAGCATCAAATTTGGAAATTCCCTTTCCCCCTCTGGATATTCAACGAAAAATTGTGGTTGAAATAGAGCAGGTCGAAAATAAAGAACAGGAATTTCGGACAGCGATGACAGGGATTCAGACGGAAATTTTCACAATCCTTGAACAATGTCAAAAGAGTGCTGTTGATTTTGTGAAATTACGCGAAGTAGTGATGTATTCCACGGAAAAGATTGATGCCCAATCCTTAGATAAAGACACCTACGTTGGCGTTGACAATCTTCTTCCTGATGTAGCCGGTAAACGGATGTCTGAGTTTGTTCCGGTTTCAGGAAAAGTAACGGCATACCATCCCGAAAATATATTGCTATCAAATATCCGCCCATATTTGAAAAAGGCGTGGTTTGCGGATAATCACGGTGGAGCTTCTGGCGATGTGTTAGTCTTGGTGGTGAATAAAAAAATGGCCGTTCCTGGATATGTTTTTGGCTTTGTATCTGCCGATCCATTTTTTGATTACGAGATGCAAAATATCGGAAGTAAGGTAAAAATGCCGAGAGCGGACAAGAAGAAAGTTCTGGACTTCCCAATCCCCATGCTACCCATTCAAGAGCAACAACGAATTGCGGACGAGATTACCAGCAAGAAATCTGAAATATCCAAATTGCGCATCCAACTGAGTGCGATGAAAACAGAAAGGGATTTGGTTTTAAAGAAATATCTTTAATGAGCATGAGCGGCATTCTTATGTGGAGTGCCGCTCACTTGCCATACGCCGTAATTCTATTGTGACGCCTCTGCGAGAAAAGCTTTTGCTTTTTTGTCAAGGACGTCCTTTTTTAACAGGGCGTAATCCTCCCCCATGAAACGCCGGACCATCTCCAGCGTCGTGTGCTCCTTTTCGGCCAGCTCTTCGGCGGCCTTTCGCAGCTCGGCTTCGGAAACCTGGAGCTGTTCCTCCCGGATGACGAGGCGCAGGATCTCCTCCACCTGGTGGTCCCGGATGATTTCCTTCCGGAGTTTTTCCATCCATTCCTCCAGGCTGGTTTCTTCCAACTGGTGGTCTCCGCCCATGGCACGGTAGCGCATGGTCTGCATGAGGCCGGCCATTTCCATTTTCAGCTCATTTTCCACTTTTTCTTCTGAGAAGCCGACCCTGGACTCCCGGATGATCTGGTCCAGGAGAAGCTCTGCCTTTTCGTCGGCGGAAGAGTAAGGTTTTTTTAAGGTCAGCCCTTTATATTGGATCGCATTGTCAGGTAACATCGCTTATGGTTCCTTTGCTGTTTTTGGTATGGCCGTCACCCCCGCCTCGGCAGTCATCAGGGCAGCGGCGGCCGATGCCGCGCATTGGAGGGCCAGCCGTGTCACCTTGGCGGGGTCCACGATGCCGGCCTTCATCATGTCGGTGTAAGTATCCCCCCGGACATCATACCCGCCTCCTCTTTTTAATGCCTTCACTTTGGCGGCCACGACGGAGGGCTCCAGGCCCGCATTCTCCGCAATCTGGCGGAGGGGCATTTCCAGGGCTTTCAGGACGATGGAAGCCCCGGTCTTTTGGTCGCCGTCCAGGGAATCGGCGTAGGCGCGGACTGCCGGGACAATATCCAGATAGGTGGTTCCGCCCCCGGGGACGACGCCCTCCTGCAAAGCAGCCTTTGCCGCCTGCACGGCTTGTTCCATACGCCCTTTGAACTCCTTCATTTCCGTGTCCGTCGGCGCCCCGACCCGGATCACGGCGGTGCCTCCCGTGAACCTTGCCAGACGTTCCCGGAGCTTCTGGTTCTTAAAGTCGTAGCTCTCGGTCTGTATCATCCTTCGGAGCATGGCGAGATGCGCCTGTACGTCGGCAGGGTCTCCGCCCCCGTTTACAATGGCGGTATGGTTTTTGGAGACGGTCACCTTCTCTGCCGTGCCCAGCATGTCGAGGGTGGTTTCCCTTAAGGTAAGTCCAATCTGCCTGGAAATCCATGTGCCACCCGTGAAAATGCAGATGTCCTCCATCTGCTGCTGCCGCCCGTCCCCATATGCCGGGGGATGGACGGCGACGGCATTGACGACGCCCTTCTTTTTGTTCAGGATCAGTGCGGAGAGCGCACCGGCCGTGACGTTCTCTGCGATGACCAGGAGGGGACGGCCTTTCGCATGGATCTGCTCCAGAAGAGGAAGGATATCCTGCACATTGGAAATCTCGTAATCCGTCACCAAAATGTAGGGATTCTTAAGCTCCTCCGACCGGGTTTTCTGGTCTTGGATCAGTTCCAGGTTCAGATACCCCTTTTCGTACTGCATTCCCTCCGTGATTTCCAGGCTCGTCTCCAGGTTCGGGCTCTCCTCGACGGTGATCACGCCCTCCGCCCCGATGCGGCCGAAGGCCTTGGCGGTTAGCTCCCCGGCAGATTCACTTCCCGACGAGACGGCGGCAACCTTCCGGATGTCCTCCGGCCCCTGTACCGGCCGGGACAGCTTCCGGATGGCTGCGCAGGAGAGCTGGACGCTCCCCTGGATCCCCTTCCGGAGCTCGACGGCGTTGGCTCCCGCCGCAATGTTTTTGAGCGCTTTCTTCAAAATGCCCGCAGTAAAGAGCATTGCCGCCATCGTTCCGTCGCCTGCCTGTTCCCGGAGGGGGGCTGCCGCCTCCTTCATGATCCGGGCGCCGATTCTCTCATAACGGTCTTCCGGCTCGATGGCCTCTGCGACCTGGGTGCCGCTTCCAACCATGGATGGAAGGCCGGAGGCCTGTCCGATCAGCACGTTTCTTCCCTTTGGCCCGAAGGTCATTCGGACGGCGTCCGCCGTCTTCTCGATACCTGCCAGTATCCGTTCCCGTGACTCCTGTCCGTATAGAATCTGCCCGGCCATAAAAACCTCCGCATTTATAGAATGTTTTCTACAGTTTATCCAGCTCTGTCAAGAAGGTGTCCAGTTCTTTTTCATCCATGTGATAGCCGTGTTTGTCCTCGGGGTATGCGCCTGTGCGGACGTCGTTCGCCCAGGTGGCATAGGCGGTCGCCGCCCACTCGAAGAAGTTTGCGTAGGCCTTTGCGTGGGAGGCGGGGTTGGGCATCATGCCAAAGGTATCAAAGTCCACCATCTCACAGCCGTCCGCAGCGCCGCCCGCCGCAATGGAGATCACCGGTACACGGAGCTTTTTGGCGATGGCGTTGGTAACCTCGATGGGAGTCAGCTCAATGCTCATTGCCATCATGCCGTTCTCCTGGTATTCGTAAGCCATCCGCGCGACCTTCATGGCCTCCTCGGCCGTCTTTCCCATGCGCTTGTATCCGCCCTGCCTGTTGGTCTGCCATCCGGAGAGGGCTCCGACATGGCCGAACACCACCAGATAGTTGTCTGCCATGTATTTCAGGGTTTCATTGGTGATGCCCATGGGGAGGAGGGAGTCCGCCCCGCAGTTCATATAGTAGGAGCCATACTCCATCGCCTTTTCCTTGGAGGAATAGGTGGGTGTCTGCATATAGAAATTGATGTGGATGTTTTTGGCTGCCCGGCGTACCGTCTGGATCCACCAGGGCGCCATGTCGATCTGGAGCTGGGGGTCCTGGGCACCGTCGCCGGGAACCGTCAGACGGCAGATGTCACAGCCCGCAATCTCCGCCGCCTGTGTGAAAAACTGGTCTCTGCCGGCCGGGCACATCTGTACGATGGGCGTTCCCTCGTCCTTCAGCTTCTGAAGGTAATTGATGGATTTGCGGCCCTTCACCACACGGGACGCAGTCACTTTTTTATCTTCTTTTGCAACAACAACTTCTGCCATGCTCTTTCTCCTTTTCTTGTGGTCACATAACAATGGGTTCCTAAAGCTTAAATTCGGACGGCAGATCTCTCCGTGGTCCTCATGCGCTGAGACAAACGCCCCCGTCGATGATGAGGGAAGCGCCGTTCATGAAGCTGGATTCGTCGCTGCCCAGGTACACGGCCAGAGGGGTGATCTCGTGGGGGAAGCCGATGGCCGGCATTTTGGGGTCATCTCCCAGGGCAAAGCGGGAGGATTTCACCATCCACTCCTTCGCATGGGCATTGTACCCGGTCATCCGGTGTATGGCGGCTCCGCCCTCGTGGACAGTGCCCATGCTTTTGTTGATATTGGTGAGGACAGGCCCCGGACAGATCGCATTGCAGCGGATCCCGTCACGGCCATATTCAAAGGCGATGGCCTTCATCAGGGCGTTGGCTCCGGCTTTTGACGCACAGTAGGCCGGGCCGCCTGTCGCACTCTCGAAAGCGGCATTTGAGGTGATCATCACGATCGACGCACTCACTTCGTTGGCAAGAAAATACTGCAGCGCCGCGCGGGTGATCTTCATCGAGGCAGTCAGATTGACGGAGAGCATTCTCTCCCACAATTCGTCGGTCATCTCAGCCATCGGAGTAAAATTATCCGCCGCCCCGGCATTGTGGGACAGCACGTTGCAGGTACCGAAGGCATCCGCGCAGACCCGGACCGCATTCCCGCAGTCCTCAGATTTTGTTACATCGCAGGAAACGATGCGGATGTTTTCTTCAAGGCCCAGCTCTTTTGCCTCTTTCGCAAGAGCCGAAAGCGCATCCATATTGCGGGCCGCCGCCACGACCCTGGCTCCCTCCTTCAGATATGCGAGGGCGATCGCCTTCCCCATACCAGAGCTGGCGCCGGTGACAACAGCCGCTTTTCCCGACATTCGTCCAGCCATTTCAACCACTCCTTTCCCTTCCATGTGGCTTGTTCTGTGGTGACTTGTGCAAAACAACTAAAATACTTGAGAGCTCTTCTTTTATACTGTCATTTCTCACAATTTTATTGTAGTTTGCCTTTGGAGCAATTACTATTCTTATCCATATGTAATAAAAAAAGGAATTTCTACATAATATTATGTAG
>JAAWRC010000027.1 GCA_022800815.1 Lachnospiraceae bacterium
ATCTTTTTAGTACCATATAAGTGTAAGAGATAAAGCATTTCATCAGTGCTTTACCTTCTGCACTTATTTTTTGTACACAATAAATCATTATAAAGAAACTTTGGGTATCCAGAAAGATGAAAAACGGAGAGTCTCACCCTCTCCGCTTTCCATCCATCACCTTGCAAAATAACACCGCCACCGCCGTGCTCACCGCCGTCGCCACGATTGCCGGCCCGACGATGGCCGCCGGGTTCACCGCCCCATACTGACTCCGGTAGGCGATCATGTTCACCGGAATGAGCTGCAGGGACGAGATATTTAAGATCAGGAACGTGCACATCTCATTGCTGGCGGTCCCTTTCGGCACGGCGGGCCGCCGCAGTCCCGGCCGGCCGCCTTTTTGATCTTTCCTGTTATTCCAGCCGCTTCCCACAACCTGCGGCCCCCGCACCACTCTCCCGTTTCTTTCTATGAGACTCTTGTTTTCATCCTTCCGCTTTTCCTCTCCCCCGGCCTTCCGCCGTTCCTCCTCCAGTTCCTCCAGGCTTTCCATGGCCTTTAATCCTGCCGGAGTAGCCGCCCAGCCGAGCCCCAGCACGTTGGCCGCAATGTTGGTCGAAATCTCGTCCGCTGCCTTATGCCCCTCCGGTATCCCCGGAAACAGGAAGCGCACTAGGGGCCGCAGAAGGCGGGTCAGTCCCCTTATGATCCCCGCCTCCTTCGCCACCTCCATGATCCCGCACCAGAAGGCCATGACTCCCGCCATGGTGATGCAGAGGGAGACGGCATCCTTCGCCCCTGTTAGGATTCCGTCCGTCAGCTCCGCCGATCTTCCGGAAAGGATTCCCCAGAAAACGCCCACGAGTATCATGATCCCCCACAGATAATTCAACATTCCGAACCCCCGCTTCAAGCCCTTGTTCCAAAATATGAAAAAAGGACGGAAATCATTCCGTCCCTTCCAAAACCACTCGAAAAGTCACATCAGGTCCGTCATCACCTCATGGACCGGCTCGATCCGGTCAGCCAGATACGCCTTCGCCCCGCAGAAAAGCAGGGCATCCTGGATTTTTCCTTTCGCCGCATTGACGAGGGCCTCCGTGATGCAGTAGGGCGTTTCTTTGGGATTGCACTTTTCCAGGCACTGGAGGCACTTTTTTGCCGACTTCCTCGCCCGCCCCGCCTCCTCCAGGAAGCGGTTCTTTATGGCCCGGCCGGGCATTCCCACCGGGCTTTTCGTGATCACGATGTCCTCCTTTTTGGCATCCAGATAGGCCTGCTTGTAGGCCATGGGAGCATCGCATTCCTCCGTGGTCACAAAGCGGGTCGCCACCTGGATGCCGTCCACTCCCAGTTCCTCCAGGTAATAATCCGCATCCTTTCTGGTATAGATTCCCCCTGCTGCCGCCACGGGAATCTTTTTCCCGTACTTTTCCTCGTAAGGGCGGACGCATTCCATGACGTCCCGGACCTCTTTTCCGAAATCCAGCGTCTCCGGACGGGACAGGGCTTCCTCGTCAAAGCCCAGATGGCCTCCCGCCTCCGGCCCTTCGACGATCATCAGATCCGGCACCGTCTGATAATGACGGTCCCATAGCCTTAAGATCACCGAGGCCGCCTTGACGGAGGAGACGATTGGGGCAAGCTTTGTCCGAAAGCCCTTCACAAGTTCCGGAAGATTCGCCGGGAGGCCCGCCCCCGACGCAATCAGGTCTGCCCCGGCCTTCGCCGCCGCCCGCACGTAATCCCCGTAGCGCCTGGTGGCCACCATGATGTTGCAGCCGATGATCCCCTTCGGCGCAATCTCTCTGGCCCTCTCAAGCTCCTTTCCAATACAGCGGAGATTGGTCTCAATAGGCGCCCTCTCAAAGTCCGGTTCCCGGAAACCGATCTGGGCCGTGGAGATCATACCGATCCCGCCCTCCTTCGCCACGGTGCCTGCCAGGTGCGACAGACTGATTCCCACGCCCATACCGCCCTGGATCAAAGGGCGCTCCGCCCTTAACTCTCCCAATATCAGTGGCTTTCTACTCATGATCCGCTTCCTTTCCGAGCCGTCTTTTCCTGCCGCCGGCCTGCTCCTCATATTCTCTTACATATTAGGCGATTGCGAAACTTAAAAGCTTGTCGAATATTCTGACAATATCTCCGGAAGAAGCCCTCTGCGCCGTGGAAAGGAGACCATGGAAAACGGGAGGGCCTCTGCCCGACTGTTTTCTGTGCTTATGGGCTCCTTGGAATGTTTGGCGCTGCAGGCTTTGGATGGATTAATTGTCAGAATCCACTCGACAATTCCACGTTTCGCAATTACCTGTCTTACATATTCCGGAACCGCTCATACCTGCGGGCCGTCAGCTCCTCCCCGCTCAAAGCCCCGTACCGGGCCAGAAATTCCTCAAAGCCCGCCGCAAGAACCCTGCAAAAGTCCCCGGAATTTTTCTTTTCCACCGGAACCGGCTCCGGGATCACCCGCTCGATGATTCCCAGGGCCTTTAAATCCTCCGCTGTGATCCGCATGACCCCGGCCGCCTCGTCCGCCCGCTTGCTGTCCTTCCAGAGAATGGACGCAAAGCCCTCCGGCGACAGCACCGAATAAACGGCATTTTCCATCATCCACACCTCGTCGGCCACCGCCAGAGCCAGGGCTCCGCCGCTCCCGCCCTCTCCGATGACCACGGAGAGAATCGGGACTTTTAAGGAAGAGAGCTCGAACAGGTTCCTGGCAATGGCCTCCCCCTGTCCCCGTTCCTCGGCCTCCATCCCGCAGAATGCCCCGGGGGTATCCACGAAGCAGAAGACGGGGCGACCGAATTTCTCCGCCTGCCGCATCAGCCGCAGAGCCTTCCGGTAGCCCTCCGGGGAAGGCATGGAAAAATTCCGCTCGATGTTCTCCTTGGTGTTCCGCCCTTTCTGCTGTGCAATGACCGTCACCGGGCGGCCCCGGAAATAAGCGATTCCGCCCACGACGGCCTTGTCGTCCCCGTATGCCCGGTCGCCATGAAGCTCCGTGAAGTCCGTGAAGATCCCCTGGATATAATCCAGCCCGGTGAGCCTCCCCTGCTTTCTGGAAAGCTTTACCCGCTCCCAAGCGGAAACACTCTGTTTTTCCGGCGCTTCCTGCCCGTCTCCGGCTATCCGCACTTTATCGGCATACCCTGCCGCATCGGCTGCCCGCATCTCCCCGACAGCCCCCGCCGCATTCTCCTCCGCACAGACTTCCCGGCCCTTCTGCGCATCCGTGCTTCTGTCCCCCGACAGAGCCGCCGCCTGCCCGTCGGTCCGTTCATGGAAAGCCAGCAGCCTGGCCAGCGTTTCCCTGGATTTCTCCCTGGGAAGGATGGCGTCCACGAAGCCGTGTTCCACCAAAAATTCTGCCCGCTGGAAGCCCTCCGGCAGCTTCTGGCCGATGGTCTGTTCGATGACCCTGGGGCCGGCAAAGCCAATGAGGGCGCCCGGTTCCGCCAGAATGATATCTCCCAGCATGGCGAAGCTGGCCGTCACTCCGCCGGTGGTGGGGTCCGTCAATACGGAGATAAAGAGAAGCCCGGCGTCACTGTGCCGTTTTAGGGCCGCCGCCGTCTTCGCCATCTGCATCAGGGAAACGATCCCCTCCTGCATCCTGGCCCCGCCGGAACAGCAAAAGAGAATCAGGGGAAGCCCCAGGGCCGTGGCCCTCTCCGCCGCCCCGGCGATCTTCTCCCCCACGTTCCGCCCCATGCTTCCCATGATAAAACGTCCGTCCATGACACCTATGGCCGTCTCATGGCCGTCTATGGACAGTTTCCCGGTGAGCACCGCCTCGTCAAGGCCCGTCTTCTCCTTAAGTTCCGAGAGCTTTTTCGGATAGCCGGGAAGGCCCAGCGGATTGGAGATTGGAAGACCTTCCCCCCACTCCTCAAAGCTTCCCGCATCCGCCAGCATCTCGATCCGCCTTCTGGCGTGGACCCGGAAATATCCGCCACACTTGGGGCAGATATAGTTCCCCGCCTTCACATCCTCCGAAAAAATGGGGGCGCCGCATTTGTTGCATTTGCGCCACATGCCCTGGGGGACCTCCGGCTGTGCTTTCGTACCCTTTGTCTCTATTTTAATGTAAGAATTAGAAGGGGTTTTTCCCCACAACCGTCTCATATATCACACCGGCCTTTCCGTTTTCTACAATTCATTCCCTGAAATATTTTTCCATAAAGCCCGTATCCACCGGCCCGGCCTCGTAGACGGGGTGGGTGAAGATCTCGTACTGTTCATCCAGGTTCGTCTCCACGCCCTCGATGACCAGCTCCCCCAGGGCGCACTGGATCTTTTTCAGGGCCTCCGCCCGGTCCTCCCCGTGGGCGATGAGCTTTAAGAGCATGGCATCATAGTAGGGGGGCACCGCACAGCCGTTATACATGGCCGTGTCCACCCGGATCCCCATGCCTCCCGGCATCAGAAGGTTTTTAAGCTTCCCCGCCATCTTCGCATTGATCCTGCACTCGATGGCGTGACCGGAAAGCCGCACCTCCTCCTGGGAAATGACAAGAGGCTCCCCCGCCGCAATGCGAAGCTGGGCCTTGATCAGGTCAATGCCGGTCACCGCCTCCGTGACGGGATGTTCCACCTGGATCCTCGTGTTCATCTCGATAAAATAATAATGGTTCTCCTTGTCCAGGAGAAATTCCACCGTCCCGGCGTTCTCGTATCCGGCGGCCTTCGCCGCCCGCACCGCCGTCTCCCCCATCTCCCGGCGGAGGGCTTCCGGGACCCACGCCGAGGGGGCCTCCTCGATGAGCTTCTGGTGGTTCCTCTGGACGGAACAGTCCCGCTCCCCCAGGTGGATCACGTTCCCGTGCTCGTCGGCCAGGATCTGGAACTCGATGTGCCTGGGGTTCTCCACATACCGCTCGATGTACATGGTATCGTCGGAAAATCCTTTGACCGCCTCCCGCTGGGCATTCAAAAAGCCGGACGCAAGCTCCTGCGGGTTTCTGGCGATGCGCATGCCCTTGCCGCCCCCGCCGAGGGCCGCCTTGACCATCACCGGATACCTGACCGCCTCCGCCGTCTCCTTCGCCTCTTCCAGAGTCCGCACCGGCTCCCGGCCTCCGGGAACCACGGGGATTCCCGCCTGGATCATGGTGTTCCTGGCCTCCGCCTTGTTCCCCATCTTTGCGATCACCCGGCTGTCCGGCCCGATAAATTTGATGCCGCAGAGGCTGCAAAACTCCGCAAATCTCGCATTTTCCGAGAGGAAGCCAAAGCCCGGATGGATGGCGTCCGCCCCCATGGCCACCGCCGCCGACAGGATCCGCTCCATGTTCAGATAGCTGTCCTGGGACTTGGCCGGCCCGATACAGATGGCCTCATCCGCCAGCAGAGTGTGGAGGGCTTCGCTGTCCGCCTCCGAATAGACGGCCACCGTCCCGATTCCCATCTCCCGGCAGGCACGGATCACACGGACCGCGATCTCCCCCCGGTTGGCGATCAACACCTTGTTAAACATGGCACGCCTCCCATCAGCCCATCATAAAGGTCAGCTCCGCCGAAGCCGCCACCACGCCGTCCACGGTCGCCGTCGCTTTTCCGACCCCAACCGGGCCTTTTGCCTTGATGATCTCACATTCCAGACGAAGCTTATCTCCGGGCGACACCTTTTTCCGGAACTTGGCATTGTTGATGGCCCCGAAATAAGCCGTCTTTCCCTTATTTTTCTCCACGCTTAAAATTGCGACGGCGCCCACCTGGGCCAGCGCCTCGATGATGAGGACTCCCGGCATGACCGGCTCCTCCGGAAAATGTCCCCGGAAAAAGTCCTCCCGGAAGGTCACGCATTTGTAGCCCACCGCCCGGACGCCCGGCTCCAGCTCTTCGACGCAGTCCACCAGAAGAAACGGGTGGCGGTGGGGAATGATCGCTTCAATCTCCTTGACTCCCAACATACTCTCTATCCTTTCCGGCGGATACGGAACAGGGGCTGCCCGTACTCCACCACCTGCTCATTGGAAATGAGCACGGCCTCGACGACGCCGTCGTATTCGCTCTCGATCTCATTCATCAGCTTCATGGCCTCGATGATCCCCAGCACCTGCCCCTTCTTCACCGTGTCGCCCACGCTCACAAAGGGGGCCGCATCCTCCGAAGGGGCCGAATAAAAGGTTCCCACCAGGGGAGCCTTCACGATCTCCTCCCCGGGGACCGCTTCCTTCCGGCCATCGGCCGCCGCTTGGGCCTCTACGGGAGCCGCAGGGCCTTCCGCAGCCCCGGACAGGGCTGACAAAGCCGCAGAAACCGCAGGCTGCATCTCTTCCGGCGAAGGAAGCCCCGCTGCCTGAGGGACCGCCTGAACCGCCGCCTGAGGGACCGTTTGGACCGGTGCCTGCACGATAGGCGTAGTTTTTAGTACAGAGAGCGGCTCCGGGGAAGCCAAAGCCCCTCCCGGCCGTTTTTCCAGCATGAGCCTCGTTCCGTTCTCCTCCAGGGTAAAACCGGTAAGCCCCGAGGCCGACACCGCCTCGATCAGCTTCAAAACCTTTTCAAATTCCATGGCTCCCTCCTCACGCCTCGTACCGTTTCACCAGAATGGACGCATTGTGGCCGCCAAAGCCCAGGGAATTGCTGAGGGCATAGTCCACGTCCATGGAAACGCCCGCCCCCGCCGTGTAGTCCAGGTCGCACTCCTCGTCCGGGACGAGAAGCCCCACCGTCGGGTGGATGTACCCATTCTCAATGGACTTCACGCAGGTGATGAATTCCACACCCCCGGCCGCCCCCAGAAGATGGCCGATCATGGACTTCGTGGAATTGATCTTCACCCGGCCCGCCGCCTGGCCGAAGGCCGCCTTGATGGCCCTGGTCTCGAACAGGTCATTGTGGTGGGTCCCGGTGCCGTGGGCATTGATGTAGGTCACCTGCTCCGGGGTGATGCCCCCGTCCTTCATGGCCTCCGTCATGGCCCTGGCCGCCCCGGCGCCGTCCTCGGCGGGTGACGTGATATGGTATGCGTCGCAGGTAGCGCCGTAGCCTGCCACCTCCGCATAGATGCGGGCGTTCCTGGCCTTCGCATGTTCCAATTCCTCCAGGATCACCACGCCGGCCCCCTCGCCCATGACAAAACCGTTCCGTTCCTTGTCAAAGGGGATGGACGCCCGCCCCGGGTCCGTGGACTCGCTTAAGGCCGTCAGGGCCGAAAACCCGGCCACCCCGATGGGGGTAATGCTGGCCTCCGTGCCCCCCGCTGCCATCACGTCCGCATCTCCGTACTGAATACTTCGGAATGCCTCACCGATGGAGTGGGTCCCTGTGGCACAGGCCGTCACCACGTTGATATTCTTGCCCTTGAAACCAAGCTGAATTCCCACGTTGCCCGCCGCCATATTGGAGATCATCAGCGGCACGAACAGCGGGTTTACCCGGCCCGGCCCTTTTTCCAAAAGCTTCACATGTTCCCGCTCTATGGCCTGAAGGCTTCCGATACCGGAGCCGATGCTCACACCCACCCGGAAGGGATCTTCATTCTCCATGGAAAGCCCGGAGTCCTTAAGGGCCTCCTTCGCTGCCGCCACCGCATACTGGCTGAAAAGTTCCATCCGCCTGGCCGCCTTCACGTCCATGCGCTCTTTGGCGGTAAAACCCTTCACCTCCGCCGCCAGCCTTATCTTAAAGTCGGTCGTGTTAAACCGGGTGATCTCCCCGATTCCCACACGTCCGTCCCGTATTCCATTCCAAAATTCCTCCACCGTATTCCCGATGGGGGTAACGGCCCCCAGGCCGGTCACAACCACTCGACGCTTCATCATCCTGCTCCTCTCACATCGCCATTCCGCCGTCCACGGAAAGCACCTGTCCGGTAATGTATCCGGCCCGCTCCGACGCCAGGAAGGCCACCGCCTCCGCCACGTCCTCCGGCCGGCCAAAACGCCCGAAGGGAATCTGGGCGCAGGCCTGCTCCTTCACCTTGTCAGGGAGCACCTGGGTCATCTCCGTGTCGATAAAACCGGGAGCCACCGCATTGACCGTGATGCTCCGGGACGCAAGCTCCCTGGCCGCCGATTTGGTCAGGCCGATGATGCCCGCCTTGGAGGCTGAATAATTGGCCTGCCCGGCGTTGCCCATGACCCCCGACACGGAGGAAATGCTGATGATGCGCCCGCTCCGCTGCTTTAACATCTGCCTCGACACGTGGCGGATACAGTTGAAGGCTCCCTTCAGGTTGATACCGACGACCCGGTCAAAGTCCTCCTCCGTCATCTTCATGAGGAGTCCGTCCCTGGTGATCCCCGCATTGTTGACGAGAATGTCGACCCGCCCGTATTTCCCGATGACCGCCTTGAAAAATTCTTCCGCAGCCGCAAAGTCCGACACGTCGCACCCCATGGCCTCTGCCTTTCCCCCGGCCGCCTCGATCTCCGAGACCACCGCGCAGGCCCGCTCCCTGGAACCGTTATAATTGACGACGACCGTGGCCCCGTCTGCCGCAAGGGCCAGGGCGATGGCCCTGCCGATGCCTCTGGACGCCCCCGTCACCACTGCAATCTTTTCATTCATATACTTTCTCCATTTTCCGGCTTAGAAAGCCTCTCCAGCTTCCCAAGGTCCTCCCAGGTTTCCACGTTGACGAGGACTGCGCCCTTGACGATTTTTTTCACGAAGGAGGTCAGGGTCTTTCCCGGCCCGATCTCCACAAAGGTGTCCACGCCGTCCGCCGCCATGGCCTCCACGCTCTGCTGCCATTTCACCGGCGAAGAAACCTGCTCTCTCAAATACTCCTTGATGGGCCCCGTCTCCCGCACATACCCGGCGGTCACATTGGTCACGTAGGGAATCCGCGGATCCGAAAGCCGCACCGGCGCAAGCTGCCCGGAAAGCTTATCCCCCGCCCCCTTTAAGAGGGGGGAATGGAAGGGGCCGCTCACGTTGAGGGGAAGCACCCGCCTCGCCCCTGCCGCCCTGAGGGCCATCGACGCCTCCGACACTGCCTCCTTCCGCCCGGAAATTACCAGCTGCCCGGGGCAGTTGTAATTGGCGATCCACACTTCCGGGATGGAGGCTATCACCCTGGAGACGTCCTCCGCCTTCATGGAAAGGACTGCCGCCATGGCTCCCTCGCCCGCCGGAACTGCCTCCTCCATGAAAATTCCCCGCTTCCTCACCAGGACAACGGCGTCCATGGGTTCCATGGCCCCCGCCGCCGCCAGGGCGCAGTATTCCCCGAGGCTTAAGCCCGCCGCCACGTCCGGCTCCGGGATGGGATGCCCCGCCTCCCGCCTGCGGTCAATCTCCGCCATCATGGCCAGGCTGGTGGTCACCATGGCCGCCTGGGTGAATTCCGTCTGGTTGAGTCTCTCATTCTCCTCAAAGCAGAGCTCCCGCATATCCAGCCCTAAAAGCCCGCCGGCCTGGTCAAAGACCCGCCGGGACGCCTCGCTGTTCTCATAAAAATCCTTTCCCATGCCGGGCTTTTGTGCCCCCTGGCCGGGAAACAAGTATGCTATTTTACCCATGAGCTGCGCTCCTTAACTATCCCAATGGTCTCCGCCATCAGTTCGTCGATGATCTCCTTACAGGACTGTTCCTTCTTGATCAGCCCCGCAATCTGTCCCGCCATGACGCTGCCCCGGTCGGCGTCCCCCTCCATGACGGCCTTCCTGAGGCCCCCGATGGTCAGGTTCTCCAGCTCTTCGAAGGAAGCGCCCTCCTTCTCCAGCCGCAGATATTCCCGGGTGGTCTTGTTGCGCAGGGTCCGCACCGGGTGTCCCGTGCTCCTGCCCGTCACCACGCTGTCAATGTCCTTGGCCGAGAGGATTTTCTTCTTATAATTTTCATGGACAATGGACTCATTGGCCACCACGAACCGGGTTCCGATCTGGACCGCCTCGGCCCCCAGCATGAACATGGCCGCCACGCCTCTCCCGTCCCCTGCGCCCCCTGCGCCGATGACGGGAATCTCCACCGCATCCGCCACCTGGGGCAGGAGCGCCATGGTGGTGAGTTCCCCGATGTGGCCGCCGGACTCACAACCCTCCGCCACCACGGCATCCACGCCGCTCCGCTCCATCCGCTTTGCAAGGGCCACCGAAGCCACCACGGGAATCACCTTGATCCCGGCTTCTTTCCACATGGGCAGGAACTTCTCCGGGCTTCCGGCACCGGTGGTCACCACCTTCACGCCCTCCTCCACGACGACCTTCGCCACCTCTTCGGCATAGGGGCTTAAGAGCATGATGTTGACGCCAAAGGGCTTCTCTGTCATTTCCTTTGCCTTCCTGATCTCCGAACGGACCCAGTCCGCCGGGGCATTGGCCGCCCCGATGAGGCCCAGCCCGCCGGCCTTTGACACCGCCGCCGCCAGGTTATGCTCCGCCACCCAGGCCATGCCGCCCTGGATGATGGGATACTCGATACCAAGACATTCCGTCACTCTGGTCTTCATGCTTCCGCACCCTTTCCTTTTAAATAATCCATCACGGCTCCCACCGTCGTCAGTTCCTCCAAATCCTCCGCCGGGATCTCCACGTCATACTCTTCCTCCAGCGCCATCACCAGCTCAAACAGATCCAGGGAGTCCGCTCCCAGATCATCCTTAAAAGAACTGGCCTCCGTGACGTTCTCCGCCTCCACATTCAGCTGCTCCGCAATCATTTCCTTCATCTTCTCCAACATGGCTTTAATCTCCTTCATAATTTTCATTTTAATTAAGTGTAGATAGTTTCCTTATATAAGCAACGGTAAGGTTCACCGTCTGCTGCCGTCTTGTTCGCCCCGCTTGAGGCAGGCCGCCTGGCCGCCCGATGGTCACCACACCAGGTACGTGGCCCCCCAGGTGAGGCCCGCCCCAAAACCGGCCAGGGCCAGCTTATCTCCCCTCCCCAGTCTCCCCTCCCGGTTTAGCTCGTCTAAGAGGATGGGAATGCTGGCGCCGGAGGTGTTTCCGTAATGCTCCAGATTCATGGGGAATTTGGAGAGGGGCTGCCTCATCCGCTTCGCCACCGACGCAATGATGCGCTCGTTGGCCTGGTGGAGTACGAAATACCGGATATCCTCCGCCGGGACCCCGGCCTTCGCAAGAAGCTCCTCCAGTGCCTCCGGCACCGTCTTCACCGCAAACCGGAACACCTCCTGTCCGTTCATGGACAGGTACCCGAAATCCCCGGCGTTCTCTTCCTTAATAAAGGGATTTCTGAGGGGCGCCGCCTGGCAGCGCAAAACCCCTCCCCGGCCTCCGTCCGCCCTCATGAGAAAGGGTCCCATCCGGCTTTCCCGCTCTCCGGCCGCCGGGCGGTCCACGTTTTCCCTGCCGGCGTCCTCCGATTTCCGTCCGCCCGCTTCCGGCTCTGCCCCGGATTCCGTCCGCTCAAGGAGAGCCGCCCCGGCGCCGTCCCCGAAGAGGATGCAGGTGCCCCGGTCACTCCAGTCCACCGTCTTGGAGAGGGTGTCCGCCCCGACCACCAGGGCCGTCCGATATGTCCCCGCCTCCAGATAGACGCTGGCCGTATTCAGGGAGAACAGAAACCCCGAACAGGCGGCACTAAGGTCAAAGCAGGCCGCACGCTCCGCCCCCAGGGCCGCCTGCACCTCACAGGCAGTCCCTGGAAACAGGCAGTCCCCCGTGGAGGTCCCCACCACGATCAGGTCCAGCTCCCCCGGCGAAAGCCCCGCCATCTCCATGGCCCGCCTCGCCGCCTGCACCGCCATGTCCGTGGTGCCCGTCTCCGTGATTCTGCGGCTCCCGATCCCGGTCCGCTCCCGGATCCAAGCGTCGCTCGTCTCCACCATCTGTTCCAGCGCCGCATTGCTCAGCGCTCTCTCCGGCACAAAACTTCCCGTTCCTACGATTTTTATCCGCATAATACTTTTATGTCCTTATTATTTGAATATCAAACTTTTTAGCATAGTATACGGGGTTCTGCGCCCTTTGTCAAGAGGAAATTTTATAAATCTCCACAATATTTCACCCGTCCCTTCCGCCGTCTGCCTTGACATCACAGTGGAAACAAGATAAGATAATGCCAATATTTTGGGAACAGGCCGCCGCAGTAAAAGCCTCTGACAATTATTTTGTAATTGTCACAAGAGAAGATCTTCCCAACCTGCCCTATTCCATGGATGAGATTTACGGCATCCATGCTTCCGGTAAGTACCACGGCCTGAAACGCACCTACAATGAACTGTACCGTATTTACAGCACTGAATCCTTTTCCGGCAAAGAACAGCCCGAAATCGTGGTGACGGAGGATTCCAATGCAGGCTATGAATTTTTCCATGCCGTTTGCAAAGAAAACGGGATTGTCTGCACCAGCGCAGAGGGAAAATCCAACCTGAAGACGGCCATAAACAAACTGGACAAAGAATCTGCATTGATCATCGCAGATGGTTCCGCTATCGGCCCGGAAATGAATGAGCTATACCAGTTGATGTGCTATAAACCTGCCATAAAATGTTACTTACCAGAATCCTTTGAATGGCTGATACTGAAATCCCGCCTGATTGACGGAAATTTCATACAGGATGTATTGGAACATCCGGAAGATTTTATCGAAAGCCGGGAATATTTCAGTTGGGAGCGTTTTTTTTACGTCATTATTGATCGAGTATGCGAAAGACTCTTGTCTCAAGTACAACAAAAGCACACTAAACAAAAGCTATCTGCATGAAAAAACAAAACAGGCAATTCTGGATGTAATAAAAGGAATAGACTGGCACAATCCCAAACGTTGACCTATGAATTTCACAAACCTGATCAATACTGGAAAAATGCATGTTTACAACAGAAAGGGGCTGTTGCAAAAGTAGATGAAAAGTCTGCCAGAGCAACAGCCCCTTCTGCCTCTCAAAGGCACACATCCCCAAAAAACTAAATTAAACAGTATATAACACTTGACAACAGTTTCAAACTGTTATATACTGTTATCAGTCAAGGGAGGGCCCCCAACCATGAAAATAATCATCAACACCACCTTAATGGTCCCCATCTATGAGCAGATCACAGACCAGATCAAGACGCTCATACGAAACGGGGAGCTAAAGGAAAATGACAATCTTCCGTCTGTCCGCACGCTGTCAAAGGAATTGAAGATCAGTGCCTTAACCGTCAAAAAAGCATATGACAATCTGGAAAGTGAAGGCTTTACCATAACCGTGCATGGAAAAGGAACCTATGTGGCGGCCACAAACGCAGAGCTTTTGCTGGAAGAGCAAAAAAAGGAGCTGGAAGCTGATCTGGAACAGGCGATCCAAAAAGGCAGGCGCTGCGGGATCAGTGACGAAGATATCAGAAGCTTATTTGAGTTGATCTTGGAGGGATAACGGCTATGCTGAAAATCGAACATCTGAAAAAGCATTATGACAATTTCTCGCTGGATTGTTCCCTGGAGGTGCGGCCCGGCTGCGTAACCGGGCTGATCGGACAAAACGGCGCCGGAAAAAGCACCAGCTTTAAGGCGGTGCTGGGACTCATCTCCTCCGACAGCGGAAGCATCACGATACTCGGGAAGGATCTGCGGGAGTTCACGCCAAAGGACAGGGAGAATCTAGGCGTTGTCCTTTCCGATTCCGGTTTCAGCGGATATCTGACTGTCAAGGACATCCTTCCTATTTTGAAAAATTTGTATAAGAATTTTGACGCTTCCTTTTTTGCAGAACAGCTGCGCAGATTTAGGCTTCCGCCGGACAAGAAGATCAAGGACTTTTCCACCGGCATGAAAGCCAAGCTCAAGATCCTCGTCGCCGTCTCGCACCATGCGAAGCTGTTGATTTTAGACGAGCCGACCGCAGGTCTGGACGTCATCGCCAGGGATGAGCTGCTGGAGCTTTTGCGGGAGTTCATGGAACAGGACGAAGAGCGTTCCATCCTCATCAGCTCCCACATTTCCAGCGATCTGGAATCCCTGTGTGACGATATCTACATGATCCATGACGGAAGCATGATCTTACACGAAGACACCGACGTTTTACTGAGCGATTACGCTCTGCTGAAAGTCGACGAAGACCAGTTTGCAAAACTGGATAAACAGTTCGTCCTGCGCTCAAAGAAAGAGAGCTATGGATATCGCTGCCTGACGGACCAGAAACAGTATTATATGGAAAACTATCCGAAAATTGTAATCGAAAGAGGAACCATAGACGAAGTAATCACGATGATGATAAGGGGGCAGAAATGATGAAGGGTTTATTGATCAAGGATTTCAAGTTGATGAAAGGGCAGAAAAATTTCTTCTTTTTGGTCGTACTCGTATCCATCGGCATGCCGGCCTTTTCCGGGGACGCCACCTTCATGCTGGGTTTTCTGCCCTTTGTGCTGTCGATGTTTACCTTGAGCACCATCAGCTATGACGAATTTGACAACGGCAATGCATTCCTGTTCACCCTGCCCGTCAGCCGCACGGGCTATGCCGTTGAAAAATATATCCTCGCCCTCCTGCTCGGCGGCGGCGCATGGGTCTTTGCAACGCTTTTAGCCGTTGCCTTTGCGGTGATCAAAGGGACCGCCAACATTTCGGAAATCCTCATGGCCGCCGTACTGATCCTGCCCGTGCTGATCGTGATCCAGGCATTGATGATTCCCTTCCAGCTTAAATTCGGTAGTGAGAAGGGACGGCTCGCCCTGATTGGGGCCTTTGGGCTTCTGGCCGTGATCGGTGTCGTCGCCGTAAAGGCGGCCGAAATGCTGGGAATCGATCTGTGGGAACTCATCGGCAATCTGCCCGCAATGGGCATGGGCGTCATGATCACCCTCCTGCTCCTCGCCGCAATCCTGGTCCTGCTCACATCCATGAAGATCAGTTGTTCCATTATGAAGGGCAAAGAGTTCTAAATGGTTAAAAACGGGCGAGAAGCTCGCCCGGCGTGAGCGCCGGAAGCTCAAACTCTTCAAAATCCTGCAGGAATCCTCCGCAAAGGGCTCCTGTTCCAGCAATACGTCGAGGATGATGTTGGTGTCACACATGATCTTCATACTTTGACAAGCGCTCCTCCCGCAAAAAATCCTTATCAATATCAGAGGGAATGTCCTTCAACAGCCCTCGGAGGAAATCCACCGCAGAGACTTGCGGATTTACAACCTTGGCGACCGTTTTTCCGTTACGGGTGATAAAAATATCTTCCTTGGCGATCAAGTCGAGGTATTTTCCAAAATTCGTTTTAAATTCCGTTGCTGTGACAACCATCATAAAGTCCGCCTTCCCTGCCCTCTCTTCTCTGTTTTATTATATGCGATTTTTTATAAAGACGGCTTCTATTGATTTCGGTCAGGCGCACTGCATTGTAGAATACGGGGCGGGGACGGGCGTATTTACCAGGAAGGTGGCAGCAAGAAAAAGGCGGGACACGACTTTATATCGTGATTGAACAGAATGAGCGTTTTTACGAAATGCTGCGAAAACAGTTCCATGGAACGCCGGGAGTGGTGCTGATCCATGGAGATGCCGGAAATGTATGCGGCTTCTTAAAAGAACAGGGGGTTCGGCATGCGGATTATGTCATTTCCGGTCTGCCATTTACCTCTCTTCCCCGGCAGGTGTCCCACAGGATACTCTCACAGACCCAAAAAGCCATCGGAACCGAAGGCGTATTTACCACATTTCAGTATACCCTGCTACGGAAAACCTCTCTTGAACATTATTTCAACATCCAGAGGATTGTGCGAGATTGGTATAATTGCTAAAATCATCTCCGTCGGTATGATTGCCTTTTCGGGTTTTTGGGGCAGCTTGTGCAGTCTGAGGCGGTGGCAGATGATCACTGTGGAGCTTCTGTTCCTGTTCCTTGCCTCGGCGGCTCTGCAGCATTTTGGCAAAAACCTTCTTCCAAAAACGCTTCACAACCTATTTCCTGAAAGCGGCCTGCGTCTCCCTTGCAATCAGTTTAGTGGTGCTGGCGGTGGCACTTCCCGTGATATGCTTTGTCGTCTCCTTTTCCGCCAGGATCAACTGCAGAGTCAGGTATGTGGAGTATCTGTCTCAGGAAATTCAGAAAATTCGGGAGGGGGGCTTTGGAAGGACCATGGAACTCCATGATCTGCGCAGCCCTCTCACCTCGATCATCGGCTATGTGGAGCTGCTGAAAGAGACGGGGCCTGAAGACAGGCAGCGCTTTGAGGAATACATGGAAGTGGTGGAGCGGCGTCTGACGGGGCTTAACGGGCTGATCAACGAACTGTTTGAATATACAAAGCTGAACTCCTCCGGCCGGTTTCCCGACATGGAGAAAAGGGATGTGCTGGAACTGCTGCGGCATTGAGCCTGACCGAATCTTCGAGCGCTTTTACTGCGCAGACTGGGCCAGAAGCACCCCCCAAAGCTCCGGGCTGGGGCTTGCCATTGTAAAGCGCATCGTGGAACTCCACGGGGGCGAGGTCGATGCCTCGTTACAGGGGCAGGAACTGTCCGTCCATCTGTTCCTCAAATAACCCCCATATCGACATTGCAGATATATTAGTAAAGTATAAATTAGTAAATCGTAATTGACGAAATTGCAACGGCATGGAGACCGCCGGACAGATGGGTAACGTCACGCTGGTCTCCTACAAGAACATTCTGGAAAAGCTTTTACCGTAATGTTATTACCATCACTTCCCTCTTCGATAGATCCCGATTGCCAGGCAGACCAACGCAATCCCGATACTTCCCGTCAGGAACATCCACTTGATATTTCCGTCGCTGGTGTGGAAATTCCAGACCCAGGGATTCCACCTGGGCCAGGGATGCAGTTCTCCTTCCCCCAAAATCAGGCCGATCACATGGTCGACGGAAAAAGTATAGACTCCGGTCATGACGCTGGCAAGTCCCGCCCGGAAGAAGCGGTTCACCCGCAGATACCTGCATACCAGGAACAAAAGCCAGAGGAAGCCTCCGTTAAAGAGGGCGATGGGCGGCATAATGCGCCAGTAGGAAGCACTGCCGGCATAAAAACCGATACAAAGCATCATGAGGGCAAATAAAATCGTATCTGTCCCCAGCACCAAGAGGCCCCTGTTCCGTTTCCAGAAGGCCGGGAGGGGAAGGGCATGGGCAAGGTACGGCATAAAGAGGACGGACAGGCCAAAGAGCACCGAGCTTGCCGCCACCGGGAACCAGCTTCCGTGGGTATAAATGGCGCAGGTCAAAAGCAGCAAGAGAAGCGTTCCGGTAAAGCTGAACATGGTGCAGAGGATCCTCTGTTTTTCGGCCACCAGGGGGACCACCAGAAGTGAGGCCACGACCATCAGTGCCGTCAGGACAATGAAAAACCAGTCCAGCCCGTGGCCCACGGCCAGATTCACGATCAGGCAGACCAGGACCGGGACACAGAGCACCCCGGCGATTCCCATCCCCACGGCCAGGGTATGCCTCCTCTGCCGTTTGGCGTGATGGGCGAGCACCCCCTCCGTTTCCCGCCGCAGGCTCTCCTCATATGGATTAGATTTCATGGACTGCAAAAATGCCTTGCATACCTCGCATTCCGAAAGGTGCTCCTCGATTATCTGCGCACTGGACTCGCTGCAGGCGCCGTCCATGTACAAAGGCAGAAGATCCCGTATGATCTCACATTGTTTATTCATGCTCCCTCTCCATCCTTTCCTTTATTTTCAGGCGGGCCCGATGATAAGTCACCCTCGCCCAGCTCTCCGTTTTCCCGAAGATCGCCGCAATTTTGGCAAAGGGCAGCTCGCCGAACACCCGCAGGGAGAAAACTTCCTTATAAGGCTCCTCCATCCCATGGAGGATCACGTGAATCCGGTAAGCCGTATCCGCATCGGCCGCCGCCTTTTCGACATCCTCCCCCGACGGCAAATCCTCCTTCGGCAAAGCCCCCGGTGCCAGACGCTTTCTCTGGCGCATCTCATCATAAAACAGATTTTTTGCGATGGCGCACAGCCAGGTCAACTCCCCGGAACCCCCGGCAAAATCCGCCCGTGTCACCATAGCCTTATAGAATACCTGCTGGGTGAGCTCCTCCGCCAGATCCCTGCTTTTTGCAAGGGTCATCACAAAAGAGTATACCTGCATGTAATAGCTGTTGTATAATTGCTCATAGTCCATGCCGCTTACCATCACCTCCCGTCTCTGTCGGTTAGACGAAGCATCCGGGTTTTCGTTACAAAGTTTTTCTATCTGCCCAGCAAATTTTTCCGATACTCCTTGTAGTTTTAATTATCGGCGTATATAATGAATATCAAAGCCTTTATAGGCTAAAATATTCAATACAGGGAGGCGTCCATGGAGATAAAACGTGACACCTATTTACAACAATTGATTTCCTATCAGTTTGACGGATTAGTAAAAGTCATCACAGGCATTCGCCGTTGCGGAAAATCCTATTTACTGAAAAAATTATACAAAAATTATCTGCTGCAAAATGGCGTAAGAGAGGACCAGATCCTATGCATCGAGCTTGACCTTGCAAAAGACATCCGTTTCCGCAATCCGCTGACACTTTCTTCCTACGTAAGAGAAAAAATGGAAAACCGGAAAGACGAATGTTACCTTTTTATTGATGAAATCCAGATGTCCGACATGGTGCGCAATCCCTATGATCCGGAGGGGGAAAAAATCACATTTTATGATGCGCTCAACGATCTGCGCAGCATAGAAAACCTGGATGTCTATGTTACCGGCAGCAATTCCAAAATGCTCTCCCGCGATGTCCTGACTGAATTCAGAGGGCGAAGCGATGAAATCCGTGTTCACCCCTTAAGCTTCTCTGAATATTACTCCGCCGCCGGCAAAGACAAACAGGAGGCCTTCGAGGATTATGCGTTTTACGGTGGAATGCCCCTGATTTTGTCCAGACCCAATGATGCGGCAAAAATGAATTATTTAAAATCTCTGATCACAGAGGTATATATCAAAGATATTATAGAGCGAAAGCACATTGAACGGCAAGATGTCCTGGAACAGATCCTGGATTTCCTCTGTTCATCCGTCGGCTCACTGACAAACCCCTCAAAAATTGCAAATACCCTGAAATCAAAGCAAATAAAGGGGATCTCTCCGAATACTGTCCGTGCATATATCAGCCATTTGGAGGATGCATTTTTATTTTCGGAAAGCAAGCGTTACGATATAAAAGGCAAATCTTATTTTGACACGCCAAATAAATATTACTGTGAAGACCTGGGGCTTCGCAATGCGCAGATCGGTTTCCGGCAACAGGAAATGATACATATCATGGAAAATATCATCTACAATGAATTAGTGAACCGGCAATTTTCTGTCGACGTCGGGGTTGTATATGCGAGAACAGTCAACGAAAACGGAAATTCTGTCCGCACACCAAGGGAAATTGATTTTGTCGCCACCTATGGAGGAAAAAGAACCTACATCCAATCTGCATATGCCATGCCGACAGAGGAAAAAATGGAAATGGAACTTCGCCCCTTTGCCCTCACCGGAGATTTTTTTCCAAAAATCGTAATCAGACAGGACATCGGAAGGCGCTGGTACGACGACAACGGCATCCTGAACATCGGCCTGCTGGATTTCCTTTTAGACAAAAATTCCATATAAATTTTTGTCGTTCCCTATAAATATAGCGAATATTTTCTTCCCGTTCCTGTCTATAAAAGTGAGAGGGGGAACGATACCTATGAAAGATGAACAGATCGTCGCCTTGTTCTGGGAAAAGGACGAGGCCGCCATCAGAAACAGCGACACAAAGTACGGAAAAAGCCTGCACCGCATTTCCTTCAACATCCTCGCCAACAGGGAGGACAGCGAGGAGTGCGTAAACGACACCTACGTGAAGGCCTGGAATGCCATCCCGCCGGAAAGGCCCCTGCGGCTTTTCGCCTGGCTGGGGCGCATTACCCGCAACCTTTCCCTGAACCGGTTTTATGAAAACCATGCCAAGAAGCGGGGCGGGCAGGCTTTGGTCCTTTTGTCGGAATTATCGGACTGCATTCCGGCCGGGCAGACCGTGGAGGAGGAGGTCGAGGGGAAGCTTTTGACTGAGGCCATCGTTCGGTGGCTGGAGAGCCGTTCTGAGGAAGAACGGGCCCTGTTTCTCGGCCGCTACTGGTTTGGCGAAAGCCTGGCCTCGCTGGCCCTACTCGCAGGAACGGATCCCAACCGGCTGGCCGGCCGCATGTTCCGCCTGCGGCAGTCCTTAAAAGACGCACTGGAAAAGGAGGGAATCACCATATGAAACGAGAACGAAAGTTTCTGGACGCCATCGCGGACGTCCCGGACGAGATGATCGAGGAAACGGAAAAGCGGTTGACTCAGACCTATTCCGCCAAAAGCAAAAAACGCCTGCTCTGGCTCCTTCCGGCCGTTGCCTGCCTCCTTCTGTTTGCCGGCGCCATCCTGTGGTTTGCCCTGCCCGGAACAAGGCTTCAAAAAAAGCCCAAAGAAACGCCCCGCCTCCAGGCCGCGGCTCCCATCATGGAGGTTTCCATGCCGGAAACCTATGCATTCGACGACTCGGAAACCCGCTGGAAGATCCGGGATGAAAATCCCGTGGAGGATTCCTTCACGGAGGGCCTCCTCACATTTTCCTACGAGACGGCCTCTGCCCTGCTCGCAGAAGGAGAAGAAAACGTCAATTACTCTCCTCTGTCCTTATACTATGCCCTGGCTTTAGCCGCCACAGGCGCAGAGGGAGAGACAAAAGAAGAGCTCCTCGCCCTGCTGCATGTTCCCGACACGGACACCCTGGCTGCCCAGTGCGGCAACTTTTTCCGCCTCTCCTACCAGGACAACGAGATCGGCATCCGGAAGATCGCCAACTCCCTGTGGATGGACAAAGACACTGCCTGGAAGCAGGGATTTATCGAGGGGGCGGCTAAGAACTTCTACTCCTCCGTCTTCTCCATGGACCTGGGAAGCGAAGAGGCAGCGGCAGCCATGTCCGCCTGGATCTCCGAACAGACAAACGGGAGCCTTGCCCCCGCCCTTTCCCCGGACGAAGAATCTGTCCTGAGGCTGATCAACACGGTTACCTTCCACGACGAATGGGTGGACCGCTTCAATAAAGAGAAGACGAAGCCGGACAGCTTTACCCTGTCCGACGGTTCCTCCGTCACCTGTGATTTCATGAACCGGACCTATGATTCCCACGGCTTCTCCCTGGGCGACGGTTACACCCGTTCCTCCCTCTCCTTAAAAAACAACACCATGGTTTTCATCCTTCCCGACGAGGGCGTCTCCCCCCAGAGCCTCGTCGACACGCCGGAAAAAATGCGGGAAGCCTTCGAGGGCGGCGAGGATTACATGGGTGAGGTAGTCTGGCAGGTCCCCAAGTTTGACTTCGCCTCCAGCCTGGATCTGAAAGAAACCCTGAACCACCTGGGCGTGAGCTCCGCTTTCGGGGCGGACGCCGACTTTTCCGGCATCACCGACGATGCGGCTTTCCTCTCCGGCGTCACCCAGGGAACCCACATCGCCGTCAACGAGGACGGCGTGGACGCCTCCGCCTTCACCATGATCGATTATGCCGGAGCCGCAATGCCGGAGGGACAGGCGGACATGCGCCTGACCCGCCCCTTCCTCTACGGCATCATCGGGACGGACGGGTCGCTGCTCTTCGTGGGCATCTGCGAGAATCCGGCCGCAAACTAGAGCGGCCAACCTCCCGTTCTAATTTAACTTTTTCATAAGCTCCCCGGCCGCCTCGAAGAGGCACCTTTTGATATACTCGAAATTTTCCGGATTCCGGTACTCCTCGATGTATCCGGTGACTCCAAGGGCGGCCGTGCATTGGCCCTCCCCGTCGAACACGGGGACCGCCATACAGCCGATCCCCGCCGTAAACTCCTCGTCGTCCATGCCGTAGCCCCGCTTTTTCGTGAGGGCCAGCTCCTTTCTCAGCACATCCATGTCATCTATGGTGCGGGCCGTCCGCTTGTGGAGCGTGATTCCGGCCAAATACTGCTCCCGGACCTCCTCCCTCTGGTTGGCAAGGATAACCTTGGCCCCGGCGCTGGAATTGACCTCCAAGGGCATGTAAAGCTGGGCCAGCACATTGAGCTCCGCCGCCGACAAAGCCTGCTCCGTATAGATAAACTGCCCGTTCTGGAAAACCGCATACTGGGCCGTCTGGTTGGTCCTGTCCGTCAACTCCTGCATGACGGGCTTGATGACATGCTTCCGGTCCGTCCGGTTTTGATAACCAGTCACCAACCGGAACGGCTTGTGGCCGATGGTATAGCGAACCGGCGGCCCCTCAAGAACCGTCACATACTCCCGGCTAGCCAAGTTCTTCATAATGCGGAATAGGGAAGCCGTCGGAATCTCAAGCTCCCTGGACAGTTCATTCAGCGACTTCGGCTCCGCACTTGCAAACAAAGCTTCTATAATATTGAGCGTCCGCATGACTGCGGGCACCACAACCATCTCATCCTTCAACCTTCCATCCTCCTGCCGGACAAGCCTTCCACCAGATCATCCCTCTTTCAGACAAGCCTTCTTTCGAACAAGCCTTCTTCCGCTCCCATGTCGGACACCCATCATGGAAACAAGCGATTTAAAGTCAACAACAGCCCTTCCCGGTTATTGTCCACCGTCACCTCAGAAGCCGCCGCCTTCACCGCCTCCGGCGCATTTCCCATGGCAACACTGTGCCCTGTGGCCTTCAGCATGTCAATGTCATTATAATTATCCCCAAAAGAGACCGTTTCAGCCGGAGAAATCCCCCATTCCCGACATAAAATGTGGACAGCCTGGGACTTGGAAGCCCGTCCGTCCATGATCTCCAAAAGCCAGGGCGCCGATTTACAGAACATACACTGAGGAAATTTGTTTCCCAGCTCCCCGGCCATTTCATCCAGAAAATCAGGAGGACCTGTCCAAAACAATTTGTGAATCGGTATATCTTCTTGAAGCACATCCTCCCAGGGACCTTTCACAGAACGGACTCCCGTAATTTCTTCCTCCCTCCGCACCAGTGGATGATCCCGATCCGTAACCATCCAAAAATCGCCGGAATAGGCAGAAAAACAGCGCTCCTCTGTTTCCGCTGGAAATTCCCTTCGAAGCTCTGCCGCAAGCGCCTGGGAAAGCCCGACGTCGGCCAGCACCTTCCCGTCACCGTCCAAGACCAGAGCACCACCATAGCTGATCATGGGGCCATGAAATCCAATCTCTTCCTGAATGGAATACATGGCCGCCGGCATGCGACTGGAAGTCAGCACGAAAGGAATCCCTCCCTCCGAAAGCTCCCGGACCTTTTTCGCCGTGTCCGGCGTGACCCGATGGTCACTCGTCAAAAGCGTTCCGTCAATGTCACAGAAAACAGCACGATAACTTCCCATGTTCCATCCTCCCGCCGCCAGGTCCTTGGCCCCACGGGCCGCCGACCTTTGTCCTTCATTTCTCCGTACTTGCTTCTCCATTATAGCATGGGCTCCCGTTTTTATGGAAGCCTTAGTTTTTATGGAAACTCAAGTAAATATCCGTAATATAATTGACGATGGTCAATTTTTATTATAAGATGAAAAGGAACATGACGCAAACGCTTGTGTATTATGAACATCATGACGGGCAAGCATGGATAGGAAACGAAATGGAAACTACCGCCCAAGGAGGCAGTGCCCTGTGGAACATCAGACAGGAATCCGGGACGTCGTGCTGACGGAACTTCGCACACTGGCCCGGACATACAACTTGGACAAACTCATTCTCTTCGGTTCCAGGGCCTGCGGCGACTTCCGGAAAACCAGCGACATCGACCTGACCGCAACAGGCGGGGATGCTTTCCGACGAAGCCCTGTGGCTGGAGGCAAACTGGCTCCCCTAAAAGGCCAAATATAAAAACACAAATACAGGAGGTCAAATCATGAGCAAAAATTATCGTGCGGAGCTGGTGGGGGCGTTCGGAAACCCCATCGACGAAAACCCCACCGGAGTCATGGAGGAAGCGGCCTTTGCTGCCAAAAACCTAAACTTCCGTTATCTGACGGTCAGAGTAGAAAAAGATGACCTGGAAGCCGCCATGAACGGAGTGCGGGCCTTCGGCATGAAGGGAATCAACCTCACCATCCCCCACAAGGTGAACGTGCTAAACTATCTGGACGAGCTCTCCGAGGCGGCGAAGATCATCGGCGCCGTCAATATGGTCGTCAACAAAGACGGAAAGCTCTGGGGCGAGAATACGGATGGCAAAGGCTTTTTGATCTCTTTAAAAAATGAGGGAGTCTCCGTGGATGGGAAGGAAGTGGTCATTTTGGGCGCCGGCGGAGCCGCCAAAGCCATCGGTGTGGAATGCGCCCTGGCCGGAGCGAAAAAGATCACCATTGTCAACCGAAATAAGGAGCGGGGAGAAGATTTAGTTCGGCTCATCGAAGAAAAGACAAACGCCAAAGCCGAGTACGCCCCCTGGGACTCCACCTACAAAGTCTCACCTGAAACAGACATCTTCATCAATGCCACCTGTATCGGTCTCTATCCCGATGTGAACAGCAAGCCCGACGTGGATTACGACACGGTCACTTCCAAAATGGTAGTCAGTGATGTGGTCTTCAATGACCCAAATACCCTCTTCCTCCAGGAAGCCGCAAAGCGGGGCGCCCATACCGTCAACGGACTGGGCATGCTGGTAAACCAGGGGGCTCTGAATTTTACCTTGTGGACCGGAGTGGAAGCGCCGATAGAGGTGATGACAGATACCTTGAAGAAAGAGTTTTCATTATAAGCGGGCGACGGCAATCCCATTGCCGCACCTCTCCCTCTCCGTATACACGGCACAGGCATTGGGCGTCAGATCCTTTCTGTCATGGAAGCCGTTTTCGATCACGCCCAATCCGCCGATGATCTCGCCGCCGTCAGCCGTATGGTTTGATAGTCTATTTGCTATACCCTCCGATCTGTTTTCATTCCAGCCACTCAATTACAATTAATGCAATCGCTACAATAATAACGCCAACAGCAGCACCCATTAAAGGCTTTAGTATTGCCTGATATGGTCTTTTTCCAATCTCACGTTGCTCTTGAATTTCGTCCAGCCATTTCCCCTCACTAAAGGCAACTATTTCTTTGTAAGCATGCAGGTCATTACTTTTTTAGCCAGGTCCTCCTGCGACAATTCCATTGCATTTCGATATTTCCTTATTTGCGTACTAATCTCCACCTCGTTCACCTCCTCATTTAACTTCTTGGATTTCACTCTTGACCTAAAGGCATTCTATCATTTAGAAAACGGAAGTTTCTATCAAAATCCTTTTACATGAAGTGAATTTGGGACTTTAACCCTTAAGAGACATGCACCGCCAGGCGCACTGCATAAAAAATCCACCGCATGCTCTCCGGCATCACGGCGGATTTTTTATATACAAAAGAAATTTTCCCTCTCCGGTGTTCCCTTAGCTTTCCACGACCTCCAGAATTCCCATGGGACATGCCTTCGCACAGATCCCGCAGGCAATGCACTTGCTGGGGTTCGCCGCTCCTGCGGGCATCACCATAACGCCCATAGGACATGCCTCCACGCACTTGCCGCAGCCGACGCAGATCTTCTTGTCGATCACGTATGTACCCTTTGCATTCTGCTTGATGGCTCCGTGTTCACAGGTTCTTGCGCATTTCCCACACTGGATGCACATCGTGGGCTTCACCACATCCTTCTTCTCCTCGATGCGGATGCAGGCCTTGCCCGGATCAAACTCCTTGTAAAAAGCCTCGGAGCAGGCGGATACGCAGGCAAGACAAGCCATGCACTCGCCGCCCTTTTTCATGGTCAGTTTCTTCATTTCCGTTCCTCCAATCGTATTTTCCCTTTTCAAAGAATACCTCGTATTTTCCTTTAGAATTATATCATAGAAGCATTGCCTTTGACAAGACGGGATTCACGGCAACTTATAGTAAATGGCAAAAGTATTTGCCATTTACTATAAGTCCTCCGGAGGATTGCAAAAACCGTCCTCCGGATTTTTCATTTCAAAAACCGACGGGCCCCGCTACTTGCAGGGCTGGCAGCTTTTATTTAACAGCTCTTCAACCTCCTTCAGGCATTTCTGAATCTTCAGGGCCTTCCTGTCCAGCTCCCGCTTATCGCAGAGACAGCGGGACAGCTTTTCCCGCATGGTCGGCTTTCCCTTCAAAGACATGGCTCCTCCCCGGCGTTCTTACATTATTCTATGCGGCCGATGCGCCTTTGGGAAGTCCGACCAAAAAACTTCACCTGTACGGACGGAAATTTTTCAGCGGACGGCGGTCAGCTTGCAGATGGTCTGCCCCTGCCCGGAAAACTTCTGCTCATACTCCGTCATCACGTTTTCCCGGCAAAGCTCCGGGTCCTTGTGGAGGTCAAAGGTGGAGCCGAGGAGCTTCCAGCCGCTCTGCTCCACGGATTCCAGGGAATAGGCGAACAGGTCCCTGTTGTCCGTCTTAAACTCCAGCAGACCGCCCTCTTTTAAAATGCCCTCGTACCGTTTTAAGAACGACGGGGAGGTCAGCCTCCGTTTTGCGTGGCGGGCCTTGGGCCAGGGATCGGAAAAATTCAGGTAGATCCGGTCCACCTCCCCCGGCACAAAAACCGCCTCCAGCGTTTCCGCCGGAACGTTCAGGAGCCGCAGGTTGGGAAGCTCCGGTACATCTTTGAGCTTTTCCACAGCCCGGACCAGCACGCTGGCGTACATCTCCACCCCGATGTAATTGATCTCCCGATAACGGGCGGCCATCTCCAGCAGGAACCGCCCCTTCCCCATGCCAATCTCCATGTGGATCGGATTCTCATTCCCGAAAACCTCCCTCCATGCGCCCCGGTTCGTCTCCGGCTCCACCTCCACGTAGCCGCTCTCTGCCAGGGCCTCCCTGGCCCCCTTCACGTTTCTCAGTCTCATCCTCTGCAATCCTCTCATTTTTAGTCGTTTTTTGGGGTATCCCCCCACTTTTGGCAAAAAATACTGGAATATTTTGGGTTTTACTTGCCACAATCGGCATTTTCCATTATAATGGATGCAATCGACAGTTAGTGCTTTCTTATTTCTCACGGGAAAGCCATCCAATCCTATTACATTTATAAAGGAGTCGTTGATCCTATGAAGAACTTGTCACGGGTATTCTGTCTGCTCCTTGGGACTTTATACCTTTTCTCTGTTCTGTGCGGCCAGACAGTCCTTGCGGCCGGGGAAATTTCCTCCGGTACGCCCGCCGCAGAACCGGCCTCCCTGTCGGAATGGCCCGTCGGGCCTGCCCTGGAGGCGGAAGCCGGTCTTTTGATGGATGCCAAAACGGGAACCGTCCTCTTTGAAAAAAACGGAGACGAACAACTTTATCCGGCCAGCATCACCAAGCTGATGACCGCCCTTCTGGTTCTGGAAAACGTCCCCATGTCGGACGTGGTGACCTTTTCCTACGAGGCCGCCACCAGCATCGAGTACGATTCCAGCAACATTGCGGTCACTGACGGCGAACAGCTCACCGTCGAGCAGTGCATGTACGCCCTTCTTCTCCATTCTGCCAACGAGGTGGCCAACGGCCTGGCCGAGCATGTGGCCGGGAGCATGGACGCCTTCGCCGAGATGATGAACAACCGGGCCAGGCAGCTTGGCTGCACCAACACACATTTCGTCAACGCACACGGTCTCCACAACGAGAACCATTATTCCTCCTGCCATGACATGGCTCTGATCATGAAGGAACTGGCCCACAACGAGACCTTCATCCGGATTTCTTCCGCCGAACGATATACCATCGAACCCACCAACAAACAGCCCGAGCCCCGCTATCTGCACCAGCTGCATAAGATGCTCGTCGAGTCCGAGTATACCTACGACGGGACCGTGACCGGAAAGACCGGTTATACTCCGGAGGCGGGAAATACCCTGGTGACTTATGCGGTCCGCGGGGACACGGAGTTGATCGCCGTTTCCATGAACTCCAACTGGAAACATTACAGCGACACCATTGCCATGTTCAATTTCGGCTTTGAGAATTTTACTTCCTTTAATATGGCGGATGCCGGGATCGACGTCCTGTCCGAACTGGATTTTCTGTCCCCCTCCCAGAGCGTCTTCGATACCTCGGCCGCCAACTTTAAACTGTCGGACGACAGCTGGGCCATCCTGCCAAACGGCGTCGCCTCCACCTCCCTGAAGAGCAGTCTGGCCTTGACCACGGATTCTTCTTCCGGCAAGATCGCAGACATCACCTACTCTTATCAGGGCGTCCCCCTGGGCTACGGCTCTCTGCTCCTCACGGATGACGGGCAGGAGCATTTTGATTTCAACGCCCACGCTCCGACGGACACGGAGAGTTCTGACGGCACGGGTCCGGCGGTGGACCCGAATGCCGGTAAAACCGAAAACAGCGGCAAAAGCTCCGATGACGGCAGTACAAAAGACGGCAAACCCGGCGTCATCGGGTCCGTTAAAAATTTTTTCTCTTCTATTGTTTCCAGAATCTCCGACAATCCCTGGCTCCTTCTCTGGGCCGCCGGCGGCATTCTCGTCCTGATCCTGTCCGTCTTCCTGATCCGGAAGCTCTGGAAACTCTGGAAGCGGCGTCCGCCGAAAAACCCCACGCTGGTCCGGGCAAAGCAGGCCAGGAAGGATTTCCGCCGCAGATACCGCAAACGCCACAAACGGTTCCGCAGAGAGAGCGAGACCATGGAGCGCAGATGACCTTCCGCATCCATTGGCAACGCACGGGCAGAGACCAGCCCGTCAGATGAATCCAATGCGGGTCTGTCATACGAATCTATGCGTACGGGGGCAAAACCGTTCACCCAGAAGTTTTCTGCTTTGCCCTCGTACGCCTCTTTTTTTCCAGTTCCTTCTTTTTAAGCCGAATCTCCACGGCGTCCTCTTCAGAGATAAGCTTTAAGGTCTTGACGGCGAACACGCCGCCCCTTTCCGCTTTCTTCAACCTCAGCTTCCCCTTCATGTAGCCATGATCCGGACAATATGCCAGACAGAGATAATTCCTGCCGCCGGACGGGAACCACCGCACCTTCTTTCGCAGTCTCCTGCCGCAGCGATAACATTTTGTGGAGAGCACTTCCCTGTCCTCCATCGCACGCTCCTTGGTGGCAAAGACTCTGAAAACGTCCTTGGCATAGCGGTCAAAGACCATGTGAAGCTCTTCCTCCTCCCTCTCCGGCAGACGAAAGTAATCCACGGACACGTATTGCCTCACCGCATCCATGTCCATCCTCTCCATGATCTTCGCCGTATATAACGTGTCGTCAAGGGCCCTGTGGAAAGGGATGTCCTCCTCGATCTCCAGATACTCCACCGCATCCTTCAGGGAACGACGGCTTCTCCCGTCCTCGTAAAGCAGGCTGAACAGCTTCTGCACGTCATAGTAGAGCAACGGTTTTTTCATGGGATTTTTTACCCGGAAATATTTCAAGTTCCGCTGAAGCTCCGTCAGATCCATGGAACCCCAGGTACACATGATGTAATCCTCCCCGCACCATGCGAAAAAATCCTCCACGACCTCCTGAAAGCTCCGGGCCGCACGCAGCTCCCCCATGTCCATATGAAGGATCTCCTTTGTCTTATAATGAAACTGCCGGTACACCGACGGCCGGATCATCTCCTGAAACCGGCCGCAGACCGTCCGGCTTTCATCCAGTCTCACCGCCCCGATCTCTATGATCTCAAAAGGAAGCCCGAACCGCTCTCCGGCCTTTCCCCTGGGACTCTGGTTCCATTCCAGATCCAGCACGATATAATCCACGCCCGGACACCTCCTCTCCGTCCTTTTCCATTCTCTTTCCTTTACCGTTCCTCCATTCTACCATAAGAAACGCCATTGTGCAATTTCAACTTCCTTCCCCTTCTCGTTCTGACTTTGCTTTCGAAATGTGATAACTCAGGTAAAAAAAACTTGACACGGCCCGAAAATTGTGCCATGATACCAATAGGGTACGGATCGTGCCTGTCACAATTTCATACGAAGTCCGCAATTCCCTTATTCAGAGTGGTGGAGGTACAGAGGACCTGTGAAGCCACGGCAACCCCCTTTCGGGAAGGTGCCAACCTGAGCGAGATATCGAACAATAAGAGGATTAGATACGCATTATATCAAGTCCGCTTATGGCGGACTTTTTGTATAGGGAAACCATCATGCCCCTGCCCGAGTCCATGCGGGGGCATAACAGAAAGGAGAAATTTTATGGAAAAGTACCTGTTTACTTCCGAGTCGGTGACGGAAGGCCATCCCGACAAGATGTGTGACGCCATTTCCGACGCCATCATGGACGCCATGCTGGAGCAGGATCCCATGAGCCGGGTAGCCTGTGAAACCTGCTGCAACACCGGTTTCGTCATGGTCATGGGCGAAATCACGACAAAGGCCTACGTGGACATTCAGAAGGTCGTCCGGGACACGGTCCTGGAGATCGGCTACGACAAGTCGGAGTACGGCTTTGACGGCAATACCTGCGCCGTCATGGTCGCCATCGATGAGCAGTCTGCGGACATCGCCATGGGCGTGGACAGGGCCCTGGAAGCAAAAGAAAACCAGATGTCCGATGAGGAGATCGAAGCCATCGGCGCCGGCGACCAGGGCATGATGTTCGGTTACGCCACCAACGAGACGGAAGAGTACATGCCATACCCCATCGCCCTGGCCCACAAGCTGGTCAAACAGCTCACCAAGGTCCGCAAGGACGGGGTGTTAAAATATCTGCGTCCCGACGGCAAGAGCCAGGTGACCGTGGAGTACGACGAGAACGGAAAGCCCATCCATCTGGACGCAGTGGTGCTCTCCACCCAGCATGACCCGGACGTGACTCAGGAGCAGATTCACGAGGACATCAAAAAATACGTGTTTGAACCGGTACTCCCCGCCGAGCTGGTGGATGGGAAGACGAAATTCTTCATCAACCCCACGGGACGGTTCGTGATCGGCGGCCCCCACGGCGACAGCGGCCTCACGGGGCGGAAGATCATCGTCGACACCTACGGCGGCTACGCAAGGCACGGCGGCGGCGCATTCTCCGGAAAGGACTGCACCAAGGTGGATCGTTCCGCCGCCTATGCGGCCCGCTACGTGGCAAAGAACCTGGTTGCCGCCGGCCTGGCCGACAAGTGCGAGATCCAGCTCTCTTACGCCATCGGCGTGGCGCAGCCCACCTCCGTCATGGTGGACACTTTCGGAACCGGAAAGCTCTCTGACCAGAAGCTGGTGGACATCATCCGCGAAAACTTTGACCTCAGACCCGCCGGGATCATCAAAATGCTGGATCTCAGAAGGCCCATCTACAAGCAGACGGCCGCCTACGGACATTTCGGAAGAAACGATCTGGATCTTACCTGGGAGCGTCTGGACAAGGTAGACGCCTTAAAGAAATATCTGTAAAAACCGAACCGGTATGGGGGCTTGTTGCCAGCGCTCTTTTGTGTTAAAATGTGACAATACGGGCCGGACGGTGAATCGTCCGGCCGGGATCCCGAAAGACAGGAGTGACGGACATTGGAAGACAAGCACACCCATACCCATATCGGAAAAAATGGCGAGGTGACCGTACACAGCCACGGCCATATCCATGAACATGGCCATACTCACGGCAAGGGGGGGCACAGCCACGTCCATACCAACACAAAAGCCGTGTTAAACCGTCTCAGCCGGGCCATCGGCCATCTGGAGTCCATCCGGCGGATGGTGGAGGACGGACGGGATTGCAGCGAGGTGCTGATCCAGCTTTCCGCCGTGAAATCCGCCATCAACAATACCGGAAAAGTAATCCTGCAGGACCATATCGAGCACTGCATCGTGGATGCGGTGGAGTCCGGCGACCACGAGGCCCTGGAGGAGCTCTCCAGGGCCATCGACCGGTTTGTAAAATAAGAAGTCCCGGAGCGATCTGCTCCGGGACTTCTTTTTTTATTTTAAATCTCCGTAAAGGTGCACCGCTCCCTGATCCCGGAAGCGTCGATGTGGAACACGAGGGTCCCGTCGGCCAGAAGCTCCTGCTCATATGTAACGGCCTTTCCTTTGAATTTCTTCTTTACATATTCCTCCGGGCTGGCCAGCTCCGCTTCTTCAATAAACACGTCCCGCATCTGGTTGTTGGCACACTGGTTAAAGATCTCCCATACGATCTCGTATTCTTTCATTCTCCCCCTCCTGTATCCGTTTTCCGCCCGTCCGTCAGGGACTCCAAAAAATCTCTTTTTCCATCATGGCGATTCCCTCACGAATGCATGGGCTACTGCAGGTCCTTGTCGCTGGTGTACACGAGGGCGCACATGCCGGCCCCCACGTGGGTGCCGATCACCGGACCGATGTCGGCAATGATGGCGTCCTTTATGAGCCCTCGCTCCAAAAGCGTCTTCTTAAGCTTTCCGGCCAGCTCCGGGTTGGCCGCATGGCCGATGACCACGGTCTGTTCGCTGCTCTTATACCCTTCTGACTCGATCTTCTGGCAGAAGGTCTCCAGCACCTTTTTCGGGCCGCGGAGCTTCGCCGCCGTCACCAGCTTTCCTTCCTTGTCCACGGAGAGCAGCGGCTTCACGCCGAGGGCCGTCCCCAGAATGGCCGCCGCCGCAGAGATCCGGCCTCCCTGTCTCAAATGGTCCAGGTCGTCCACCACGAACCAGTGGCGCACCTTCAGGCGGTTCTCATAGATCCATTTCTCCAGCTCCTCCATGGAAAGGCCCTCCTGCTTCTTAAGGCCCGCCCGGTATGCCAGGAGCCCTTCTCCAATGGAGGCGCAGAGGGAGTCCACGCTGACGATCTTCCGGCCCGGATACTTCTCCATCAAAGTCTCCGCCGCCATCAGGGACGCCTGATAGGTCCCGCTCAGGCCCGAAGAGAAGCAGAGATACAAAATATCCAGCCCCTTCTCCATGATCGGGGTAAACACTTCCTCGTAAGTAAAATAATTGATCTGGCTGGTGCTGACCTTGTCCCCGGCCTTCACCCGCCTGTAAAACTCCTCAAAGCTCATCTCCCTGGCATCGGCATAATGCTGATAGGGTTTTTCATTCACAAAAAATTCCATCGGCACGACTTCCACTCCCAGCTTCGCAAAAAGCTCACCGGGCAAGTCCGCCGTACCGTCCGTTACAAGTACGTAATCCGCCATCTTATCCTCCCCTGGCCCCTTCCGGCCAAAACCTGCAGCTTCCTCTGTTCCTTATGTAAGCCGGGAGAAATTCTCCCCCGGCACCGTTCCATCCATTGTATCGACATTCAAAGTATTTGTCAATGATTTCCTGCGGTCGGTCATCTTTCCGTCATTTCCTTACCCATACCTCCACGTTCCGGTCCACGCCCATCCGGTTGGCCACGGAGCAGTTATCCACCAGCACGTCGATCCGTTTCCCCTTGATGCCGCCGCCGCAGTCCTCGGCCACGTACTCGTAATCCAGGCCCCCGATGCGCACATGGGTGTAATAGGGGATCACCGACGGGTCCACGGCGATGGTGTGGTGGAGCTGCATGGGCTCCTGGGTGCTGGTCTGCCAGGCCCACTGGTCGTTACAGCAGGAGAGCGGGCAATAATAGGTAATGACCCAGTCGTCGCCCAGGCTGACCCAGTCGTCCGCTACCGCTTCCTGCGAAGAATCTTCCGCTTCCCCCGCCGTTTCCGCAAGATCCTCCCCCGCCGCCCCGGCATCTGTAGAAGGCTCCGGCACGTTTCCGGATGCCACGAGGGCCTGCCCCACGCCGGCCGCCAGCTCTCCCGCAGCAGCAGCAGATCCGACCGCCTCCGGCTCCGCATCCCAGTCCGGTTCCCCCACCGTGGACACGCCGTCCTCTCCCAGAGGCTCGTGATCTCTGATCCACCGGATGTCAAATCCCGCAATATGGCTACCTGCCTGCGCCTGCGCCTGAATCCCGGCCGCAAGCGTCAGAAGAATCATTCCAAAGCTTATGACAAATCGTTTTCTCATGAAAATCTTCCTTTCTTTTCATAATATGGATTTGTCATAGTATTGCCTTATTTTCCTCGTTTATTCCAAAAATTCCCTCCGGGGTACCCCCTTCCGGGACCGCCTCACACCACCAGATGATACAGCCGGAAAACAAAACGACTGCCTTTTCCCGGCTCGCTGAAGGCCTCGATCTGCCCGTTCTGGATGCCCAGGATGTATTTCGCCATGGCCAGGCCGATGCCGACACTGTCCTTTCCCGCATTTTTCCCCTTGTAGAATCGCTCGAAAATGTGGGGCAGGTCCTCCGGTGCGATCCCCTCCCCGCTGTCCTCCACCACCAGCTGGGTGTAGATTCCCCTGGTCTCGCTGTAAACGGCAATCCGGCCGTTTTCCGGCGTGTGCTCCATGCAATTTTTCACCACGTTGGCGACGGCCTCCGCTGTCCAATGGAAATCACAGACCAGGCTCAAGTCTTCCGGGATCTCCACCGTGAATGTCTGGTTTTTTAACTCCATGGGGATCAAAAGGTGCTCCGTGGCCTTCCTCACCAGCGCCCTCATCGAAACCCGCTCTTTTTTAAACTGAATGGTCCCGGCATCCAGCTTGGACATTTTAAGAAGGGAGGTGAGCAGCCATTCCATCCGCTCCAGCTGGGAATGAATGGCCTCTACAAATTCCTCCCGCTTTTTCGCCGGAAGACCCTCGTCCCTCAAAATGTCCGTCATCACCATCATGGAGGTCATCGGCGTCTTCAGCTGATGGGAAATATCCGACAGGGAGTCAGCCAGATAAGCCTTGTCGGAGAGAAGAAGCTCCGCCTGAGTCTCCAGCTTCGTCACCAGCTTGTAAATGTCATTTCGCAGGATGCTCAGTTCCCCCTCTGCATTGTCCGGAATGTCCAGCTGCCGTTCCCCGTTCAGCACCCGCTTTAAATACAGGGAAAGGGACCGGATCTTCCTGTAACGCAGGGCGTTTCCTGCCAAAAAGGCAGAGAGCCCCATTGCAAAAAAAAGAAGGAACCAGACAAAGCCCTCCCTGGATTCCGCAAAAACCGCACTGCCGCAGACCAGACCAGCCGCCCCATAAGCGGCACATCCGTATTTCACTTCCTTATTCCGAAACATGTCACTCCCCCAGCCGGTACCCCAGACCCCGCACCGTCTTGATCAGATCCGCCTCTCCGTTCCCGCTGCCCAGCTTCTCCCTGAGCCGCTTGATATAGACCGTCAGCGTATTGTCATTGACATAGTCCCCGCCCACGTCCCACAGCCCCTCCAGAAGCTGATTTCTGCTTAAGACCCTCCCTTCCGCCTGCACAAGGGTGAGGAGCAGCCGGTATTCCATGGCGGTCAGAAAAAGCTCCTCCTCCCCTTTATAGACCTTTGCCGAGAGGGGATGCACCGTGATGTCCCGGACCCGGAACACCTGCTCGGCACCGTCCGTTTTCCGGTAACGGCGCAGCACCGACTTCATCCTGGACAAAAGCTCCCGGATCCGAAAGGGCTTCGTAATGTAATCGTCCGCTCCCATGTCGAGTCCCATGACCACGTTGCCCTCGTCGTCACAGGCCGTAAGGAAGATCACCGCCGTGTCTTCCCGCCGCTTCGCCATCTTACAGATCTCGTAGCCGTTTCCGTCCGGCAGGGTCACGTCCAGCAGACACAGGTCAAACCAGTCCTCCGCCAGGGCCTGCACCGCTTCCGCCACCGTATGGCAGGTACGGACCTGGTAGCCCTCCTGTCTCAGGGAATACTCAAGCCCCATGGCAATGCCATGGTCATCCTCCACAAATAAAACCTTCATCCATCCCGTCCTCCGTCCCCGTTTTTTCCATTTTACCATAAACATGGAGATTTCCACAAAGAGTTTGTAAATCTTAAGAAAATCGTTTATGCGATTTTCCTTTTTCGTGGTATACTATTGGCATCATTCTTTTAAGAAGGACCATTACCAATGATTGCCGTTTTGTTATCCCCGTTGTACATCCTCGTCACCCTTTACCTGCTCCGCTGGAACCTCTGGTGGTTCTCGGCCTGCGGTTCCTTTTTTCGGAAGAAATGGTTCCGCATCCTTTATTCTACCCTCTTCCTGTTCATCTCCCTCTCCCTGGTTTTTGCTTTTTTTATCCGGGAACCTTCCCTAAAATGGTTTTTCAAGCACCTGAGCAACTACTGGCTGGGCACGCTTCTCTACATCACGCTGGCAGTGGTCATCAGCGACCTGATCCGGGTCATCCTGCTGCGCTGCGGCCGGGTTAACAAGATCAAGCTCCATTCCCGGAAGACCTTCGTCCTCTGCGGAGGGATCGTGATCGCAATCATTCTCTCCCTCAGCGCCTACGGCATCGTCCACGCCAGACACCTGAAGATCAAACAGTACGACATTACCATCGACAAGACCTGCAAAACCGGGGACCTCAGGGTGGTTCTGATCGCCGACCTCCACATGGGCTACAGCATCGGACACCGCTATGTCGAACACATGGCCGAAAAGGTCAACGCCCTGGAACCGGATCTGATCTGCATCGCCGGGGATATTTTTGACAACGACTACGACGCCCTGGACGACCCAAAAGCCATCACCTGCGCCCTCCAAAGTCTGAAAAGCACTTATGGGACTTATGCCTGCTGGGGAAATCATGACATTGATGAAAAGATACTGGCCGGCTTTACCTTTGGCTCCAAAAAAGATCTGACGGACGACGTGCGCATGGCGGAGCTTCTCGGGGAGGCCGGAATCACCCTCCTGAATGACGAGACCGTCTGCATTGACAACGCTTTTTATCTGTCGGGACGAAAGGATCCGGACCGGGTAAAAAAGATCGAACATACGAGAAAAACGCCGGAGGAAATCACTTCCGGGCTGGACCCTGAAAAACCCATCCTGGTCATGGACCACCAGCCTGGACAGCTTGGAGAGCTTGCGTCGGCCGGCGTGGACGTCCAGCTCTCCGGTCACACCCACGACGGTCAGCTTTTTCCCGGAAACCTGTTAATCCACCTGTTCTGGGAGAACCCTTACGGCCTTGAACGAAAAGGCAGCATGTATTCCGTCGTCACCTCCGGCGTCGGCATCTGGGGCCCTGACATGCGCATCGGAACCGACAGCGAAATCGTGGAAATCGACGTGCATTTTGAACATTCACCGGAGTGAGGGATCATTCGTCAAATTCTTACGACCGCCGCCCCCGCAGCCGGTCACAGAAGACCCTGATACACCTCCCGTTTGGAAATCCCCCTGTCCTTCGCCACCGCCCGCATGGCCTCCTTCCTTTCCACGCCCTGTTCCAGATAATAGTCCATGTGCTCCTCCAATGACAGGCTGCCCCAGTTCCTCGCCTCCTCCGCCTTTAACTCCTTCCTGCTCCTCCCTTCAATGACAAGCACCTGTTCCCCTCTGGGGGCCTCCCTCTCAAACCGGGAGATGGCCTCCGAGAACGTGGTCCGAAACACCTGCTCGAAAGCCTTTGTGAGCTCCTTGCACAGGGAGACCCTTCGGTCCCCCAGTGCCTCGTAAAGTTCCCTCATGGTCCGCACCAGCCGGTGGGGCGCCTCATAGAGGATGATCGTCCTCGTCTCGTTCTCCAGCTCCTTTAAAATCTCTCTCCGCTCCTTTTTATCCACAGGAAGAAACGCTTCAAAACAAAATCTCCTGGTTGGCAGGCCGGAAACCGTCAGGGCCGTCACGCAGGCGGAGGGGCCCGGAAGGGAGGTCAAGGGAATCCCCGCCTCAAAACACTGGCGCACCAGCTCTTCCCCCGGGTCGGAGATGGCGGGAGTTCCTGCGTCCGTCACCAGCGCCACCGTCACGCCGGCCTCCATCTGCTCCACCAGATACCTGGCCTTTTCCACCTTGTTATGCTCGTGGTAGCTGGTCATGGGGGTTTTTATTTCAAAATGGTTCAGAAGCTTGATGGTATTCCTCGTATCCTCCGCCGCAATCAGATCCGCTTCCCTTAGAACCCGCAGCACCCGCAGGGTGATGTCCTCCAGGTTCCCGATGGGCGTGGCGCAGAGATAAAGTCGTCCTGTCATGGGTGCTCTCCTTTCTCCGTTTCTATTGGATACCCGACCCGTCTGCCGGGATCGCCCGCATTCAGTATCCATAGATCTCATGGATTTCTCTCGTGTAGACGCCCGACCGCTCATAGACCACCACCGGAGCCTCCACCCGCATCTGGGGCCTCCCGCCCCGAAATGCCTCCACGAGCACCATGTTGGCCTCCGCCGTGACAAACGGATGCACGAATTTGACCCGCTTCGGTTCCAGCCTGTACCGTCTCAGGGTCTCAAAAAGCTCCAGGAGCCTGTGGGGCCTGTGGACCAGGTAAAACCGTCCTCCCGGCTTTAGGACCGCCGCCGCCTCCCTGGCCACGTCCTCAAAGGTACAGAGGATTTCATGTCTGGCGACGGCCTTCGGCTCCTCCGGATTTTTAAATCCATGGTTCTGATTCATATAAGGCGGATTGCAGGTGACAACGTCAAAAGAAGCCCGTCCGAAAATCTTCGAGGCCTCTTTCAAATCTCCCGTCACAATGGCAATCTTTTCTTCCAATCCATTGAGCGCCACGCTGCGCCTGGCCATCCCGGCCATCTCCTCCTGGATCTCCAGACCGGAAAAGTGCTCCCCCAGGGTCTTTGCCTCCAGAAGGAGCGGAATAATCCCGGTTCCCGTTCCCAGGTCCAGGGCCCGCTCCCCCTTTTCCACCAGGGCAAAACCGGACAACAGAACCGCATCCATGCCGAAACAGAATTTTTTCTCATTCTGGATGATGCGGTAGCCGTTCCTCTGCAGCTCGTCGATGCGCTCGTGTTCCAAAAGCTCAATTCCCATTACCCGCCTTTGACTTCCTTTCCCTTTTCTCGAAGGTCTCCAGCTTCTTAAGCTCCTGTTCTTCCTTTTTATCTAACTTTTCCTTCTCCTTTTTCCGCCGGGGACGGAATTTAAGCTGCTCCACCTGATATTCCCGGATATCCTTCTCGTCATTGTCCAGGAACACAATCACCTTCACCCGCTGACGGAGGACGTTGACACTGGAAACCTCTCCTTTCAGACCGTCGTCCGTGGTCACCCGGTCTCCCACGCTCGGAAGCTTGCTGTTTAGATATCGATACGTCTCCTCCTCATTTTTCAGACAGCACATCAGCCGACCGCAGGTGCCGGAGATCTTGGTCGGATTCAGGGAAAGATTCTGCTCCTTCGCCATCTTGATGGACACGGGGATAAACTCCGATAGATACGAATGGCAGCACAGGGCCCGGCCGCAGATGCCCACGCCCCCCAGGATCTTCGTCTCGTCCCGGACGCCGATCTGCCTGAGCTCGATCCTGGTCTTGAACACCGAGGCCAAATCCTTCACCAGCTCCCGGAAATCCACCCGGCCGTCGGCCGTGAAATAAAACAGCACCTTGTTGTTGTCAAAAGTGTACTCCGCATCGATCAGCTTCATCTCCAGCTTGTGCTTCTCGATCTTTTTCTGACAGATCTTAAAGGCCTCCCGCTCTTTCTTCTTGTTCTTCTCCTCAATGGCATCGTCCTCTTTGGTGGCGATCCGGAGCACCGGCTTCAGCGGCTGAACGACTTTGCTGTCATCCACGTCTTTCATCCCCATGACCACGTAGCCGTATTCCACGCCCCTGGCCGTCTCCACGATGATGTGCTGTCCCTTTTGAATCTCCAGCTTCCCCGGTGCAAAAAAATAAATCTTGTCCGCCGTGCGAAACCGCACGCCCACTACCTTCGTCATACAAAATTCTCCTTCATCACCAACAACATGAGCTCCATTGCCACCTCATAATTGACATTGGCGGCAAGCCTCACCCCCGCCTTTTCAATGGCCTTCAAAACTTTATCAATCCCGTCAAAGGAGCTGTGGTCCGCAATCTCCCTGATATACTTATATTCATCCTTAAAAATAAACATGGAGGTATCCCTCGTGGCCTTGAACATCAGCACGTCCCTGTACCATAGCTGCATGAAATCCAGGCAGTCCCCCACGTTCAGGTTCGCCTCTTTGATCTCCTTTAAGACTGCGAGCATCTCCCGGATCTCCATGTCCTTCACATGCTTTAAAAGTTCCAGGACGATCTCCTGCATCTTGGCAAATTCCTCCGATGAGGCGAGGGCCACGGCCTTCCCCAGATTTCCCCTGGCAAACGCCGCACAGATGTCGGCCTGGTGATCCGATACCTTTTCATGCTCCTTCAGATAATCCTTGATGACCTGGTCATAAAGAGGCTTGAGTTTAAGCTTCGTACACCGGGAAAGGATCGTTGGCAGGAAGGCCTCCGAATTGGTAGTCAAAAGAAAGATGACCGCATATTCCGGCGGCTCCTCGATGGTCTTCAGAAGGGCGTTCTGCGCCTCCGGCGTGAGGAGCTCCGCCTGATCCACGATATAGATCTTATAGGGGCTGCTGTAAGGCTTTATCTCCACATCGTTGATGATCTGCTCCCTCACGTCGCCCACGCCGATGCTCCCCGGCTTTTCATGACGGACGTAGACCACGTCCGGATGGTTCCCGCTCATGAACTGACGGCAGGAATGACACGTCCCGCAGGCCCTTGCCTCCCCGCTCTCACACTGCAAGGCCATGGCAAAGGCATTGGCCAGCATCTTTCTCCCCATGCCGGCCTCGCCGGTCAGAATATATGCATGGGACACCTGATGGCGCTCCAATGCGTTTTTGAAATAGCTCTTGATCTGTTCATGTCCTAAAATATCTTCAAAAAGCATATTCACGCCTCCCTCAAAGACACACTATAGCCTTAGTATACCACACTTTCTGTCAGATTTTCAAGGATAACCGCCCGTATCTCTTCTTTACAGACAGAAAGCTCCCGATTTTTAAAAATCTTGTCGATTCCAAGCCTCTCCAGGCGTTCCCCGGAAAAATCCTCCTGGTCCGCCAGAAACCTGCGGCAGACCTCCGCATAATGAGGCTCCTCCTGGCACATTTCCCGCTTCACCGCCCGGAGGAGACGTTCCCCATCCTCCACTTCAATGTAAATGGGAATGAGTACCTTCCTGCCCCGGCTTTCAAAATATCGTCTCGTGTTTTCATAGGACTCCGGCGTCCCCATCATCAGATAACTGAATCTCTCCAGGTCGAGTTGTCCGTCGTCCAGGGTAAAATAGCTCCAAGGGCCCAGCATAGTCTCGTAGGTGCGGCATTCCATGACCCGTCCCGCCTCCTCTTCCCGCAAAAGAAAGGCCCGGTCCCGGAAAAAATATTCCCGCCCGTCCTCCTCGCCGCTCCGTTTCGGCCTCGTCGTATACATGGTAACGGTTTTTAAGTGAAGCTCCTTATCTGCCGCCAGCATGCGGAAAATACTGTCCTTGCCGGAAGCGCTCTTTCCCATGATGTAAAAAATCCTGCCCAAGTTCCGCCTCCCCTTCCTCGATCACCAAAATTTCCCCGGCTGCGAAATGTTCCGGCCCCAGCACCGCAAAACCGTTCTCCCCATACCGTTTAAGCACCGCAAGGACCTCCGCCGTGATCCTCTCCCCCGGCACCAAAACGGGAATGCCCGGAGGATAGAGATAGGCGAATTCTCCGGAAATCCTCCCCTCGCAGGTTTCCAGAGGACAGGGCTTCTTCTGGCTCTCTACGGCCCGCCCGGGAGTAAGGACCATCTGCGGCCTGGGAAATTCCACGGTCCCGAAGTCCGTTCCGGCACTCTCTCCTTCTTCCTCCTGCCCACGCCCCGTATCCACAGAGCCCTGGCCGAGCCGCCGGACTACGGTACGTTTTTCCCCGGCCGTCTTCCGGTCCAGGTCCGCCAGCGCCTCATACAGCCTGCGAAAATCCTCCGGCTCATCGGCCACGGAAGTCATCAGAATCACGTAGGTCTCCGTGCACATCTCCGGCTGTATCCCGTATTCCAGCCGCAGCCTGTCATAAAGCTCTTTTCCGGTCCTTCCCTCTGCCCGTATCACCAGTTTAGAAGCATCATAAAAAATTCCTCCCGCTTCCTCCCCGGACAAAAGCCGGATGCAGGAAAGTCCTTCAATCTTCTGCCGCAGCTTCCCGAGCTCCCGCTCATAAACCGCCATGTCCCTCCTTCCCTCCTCCCCTGCCAGATAGGAAATGCAGGAATCCATGGAGGCCATCAGCACGTAGGAGGGACTGGAAGTCTGATACACCTGCAGATACCATTCCAAAAGCCCTTCATCCACAAGTTTGGAGTTTTTATGGAGGATGGCCGTCTGAGTCAGGGACGGCAGCGTCTTGTGCAGGCTCTCAATCACCAGATCCGCCCCGCAGGAAAGGACGGAATCGCAAAGTCCCCAAAATGAAAAATGCGCCCCGTGGGCAGCATCCACAATGACCGGAAGCCCCCGCCTGTGGGCCGCTTCACAAATGCCCCTCATATCGGAACAGATCCCCTCGTAGGTGGGAGAAGTGACCAGGACCGCCCTCACGTCCGGATGTATGGAAAGCTCCTTCTCGGCCGCTTCCGGCCTGACCGCCCCGTTCATCCCCCAGCCTGAAACAAGGTCCGGCCAGAGATATACCGGGGAAATTTCCTCAAGGATCATTCCGTGATACACCGACTTGTGACAATTCCTTGCCACGAGGAGCTTCCCTCCCTGCGGCACGCAGGTAGAAATGGCCGCTAGAATCCCGCAGCTGCTCCCGTTTACCAGGAAATAGCTCTTCTCCGCCCCATAAACCTCGGCCGCCTCCTCCATGGCCTCCTTCAAAATCCCCACGGGATGGTGAAGGTTGTCAAACCCGTCAATCTCTGTGATGTCAATGGCAAATGGATTTTCAAAAGAAAACCGTTCCTTATTTCTTTTATGGCCCGGCATATGGAAAGGAGAAACATTTGAGTTTCCATATGCCGCCAGCCGATCATATAACTTTGACATTTACTATTCCCATCATGTTTTTCTTAAGAAACAAAATAGTTTCATTCGTCAAACAGGATTTCTTCCACCAACTCCGCCGCATCCAGAATACATCCCTCGCAGGAACGAAGGGGCTTCTTTGTCTCCACCCCCTTTAACTCTCCACAGACCAGGCTTCCATTTTTCTGCTGAAAGCGATCTGCAATCTTCCTGGAAAGCTTGTAGGTCTGTCCCTTGCTGACTGGCTTTTCTGGATTCCCGCAGCTGTTCTTAAGCCCCGCCAAGAACACAGCCCCGGAAACCGCCCCGCAGGTTCCTTTCATGCCGCCCATCCCGGCTCCAAATGCCTCACAGGCCTTGAAGGCCGTCGCCTCGTCCATCCCAAACAGCTCGCAGTAGGTACATGCGACCGCCTGACAGCAATTATAACCCTTATCGTGACGTTCTTTCGTCTCCATCACCTTTGTATCCATCTGTCTTCTCCTCCTCAAAACCGGCTATGCCAGAACAAAATTCCGAATTTCACTGCTTTCCATGTTCTTTATTATAAATCTTCCATTCTCGTAAATCATATAGCTGTTTTCATTTCCGTTTTTCGGAATTGAGACGGAACCGGGATTCAGATAAACATAATCTCCCCGATCCTCCATGGCCTGCACGTGGGTATGTCCATGCAGAAGAACGTCTCCCGCCTTAAGCGGCGGCAGATTTTTCTCATTATGAACATGCCCGTGGGTCGCAAAAACCAGGTGCCCATCCAGATATAGGAGCATGGATTCAGAAAGAATGGGAAACTGAAGCACCATCTGATCCACCTCGGCATCACAGTTTCCCCGCACGCAGAGAAGCTCCTCCCTCGCCCCATTGAGCATGGAAATCACTTCCTTCGGCGCATATTCCCTGGGCAAGTCGTTCCTCGGCCCGTGATAAAGCAAGTCGCCCAGGAGAAGGAGCCTTTCCGCTCCCTCCTCCTGATAACGCTCCAGCATTTTCTTGCAATAATAAGCAGAGCCGTGGATATCTGATGCGATCATCAGCTTCATATCCTATCTCTCCTCTAAGGCCTTCACCGCCTCGTCCATGCAGCTTCCCGCAAAGTCCTCGATAGTTCCGTCATCGCAGGCCGAAGCCAAGGCAGGGTCAATGGGGATCCTCGCAAGAACAGGGAGTCCATGCACCTCGGCCACCTCATAAATATGGCTTTCTCCAAAAATTTGATAATCCTTTCCGTTATCCGGGCAGTGGAAATAGGACATATTCTCCACCAAGCCAAGCACCGGAATCTTCATGAGCTCTGCCATCTTCACCGCCTTCGCCACGATCATGGACACCAGTTCCTGGGGAGAGGCCACCACCAAAATTCCGTCCACCGGCAGGGACTGGAACACCGTCAGAGGCACATCTCCAGTTCCCGGAGGCATGTCCACAAACAGATAATCCAGATCGCCCCAGATCACATCCGACCAGAACTGCTTCACCGTATTTGCAATAACCGGCCCCCTCCAAACCACCGGATCCGTATCATTTTCCAAAAGCAGGTTAATGGAAACCACAGGAATGCCGCCCTTACTGTACACCGGAAGCATCCCATCCTTTGATCCCATGATCTTATCCTTCACGCCAAAAGCCTTGGGAATGGAAGGTCCCGTAATATCCGCATCAAGGATTCCACATTTGTATCCCTTTTTACTCATGGTCACCGCTAAAAGAGAGGTCACCAGGGACTTTCCCACGCCACCTTTTCCACTGACGACCCCAATCACCTTTTTCACATGACTCAGCGCATTGGAGGGCGCCGAAAAATCCACTTTTGCTTTGTCGCAACCCTCACAGGAGGATTTGTCACAGGAAGTGCTGGAACATTTTCTTTCTTCTGCCATCTTTCTATCCTTCTTTCTCTATTAAATTTCTTCATTGAAATGAATTCTTTTAAAATGAATGCCTTCTGCCATTCAAAAGGAAACACCCACAGACAATATTTTTATTATAACAGACCCAAGGGGGGTATTACAAGGTATAAACCGCATCCTTTTAAATTTCTCTCACCCGTACATCCTCCCTAAAATATATTAACTAATAGGAGGTGCAACAACATGAATCATATTGTCCTTATGGCGCTGGTCGCAACCCTGGGAACCTGGTTTGTAACGGCTCTTGGTGCAGCAACCGTTGTTTTCTTTAAATCCCCCAACCCAAAGGCCTTGAATTTAATGCTCGGCTTTGCTTCCGGCGTCATGATCGCCGCCAGCTTCTGGTCTCTCCTGCAGCCCGCCATCGAACGGGCGGAAGCAGCTTCCGGTCCTCCGGCCTACCTGGTAGCTACCTTAGGATTTCTATCCGGCGCTCTGTTCATGTGGATTTCTGATAAAATTGTCACATTTTCCAGAAAAAAAACGGACAGCGCCCAGGGAATGCCCAATGAACGCTTAAATCGTATCATCATGTTAATCCTTTCCATTACTCTACACAACATTCCGGAAGGCCTGGCGGTAGGCGTCGCTTTCGGAGCACTTCAGAGTGGCAGCCACAACATGGAAAGTTTTATGGGCGCCATCACCATCGCTGTCAGCATCGGCCTGCAAAACTTCCCGGAAGGTGCCGCCGTCTCCATCCCTTTAAGACGGGAAGGCTATTCCCGAAAAAAGAGTTTTCTTTTAGGGCAGGCGTCCGGCCTGGTGGAACCTGTCGCCGGAGTCATCGGTGCCATGTTGGTGGTCTATGTGGAAGCCATGCTTCCCTTTGCCCTCTCCTTCGCAGCCGGTGCCATGATTTTGGTCGCCGTCCACGAATTAATCCCAGAATGCCAGCAGAACCAGAAGGCGCAGCCTTACACTGCAACCATGGGAATTGTCACAGGCTTCGCCGTCATGATGTTGTTAGATGTGATGCTTGGATAGACCAAAGAATACAAAATACTCCTTTTCAAAAAACTTTTCTCCTCTTAAAACAATAAATTCCCTAAAAAACAGAAACATCTCTTTAATTTATGAAAAGAGATGTTTCTGCATTTCCTCTTTAAAAACGGCTCTTTTGATCATAACCGCCAAAAAATTTCCCATATAAAGCCTTTTATGGGAAATTTTTTACAACAAAAATGCCCAGAGCCGGAATCGAACCAGCGACACGAGGATTTTCAGTCCTCTGCTCTACCAACTGAGCTATCTGGGCGTGACACGTAAGTGCCTAGTTGCGGGGGTAGGATTTGAACCTACGACCTTCGGGTTATGAGCCCGACGAGCTTCCGAACTGCTCCACCCCGCGACGTTATCAATATAAAGTTTTCTGAGTGGGGGAAGGTGGATTCGAACCACCGAAAGCACTGCTAACAGATTTACAGTCTGCCCCCTTTGGCCACTCGGGAATTCCCCCATAAAGCCGATGATCGGACTCGAACCGATAACCTGCTGATTACAAATCAGCTGCTCTGCCAATTGAGCCACATCGGCGTATCTACTTATACGCCAATTATCAAAAACTTTATTTAACCTAAAAAATAAAGCGACCCGGATGGGGTTCGAACCCACGACCTCCGCCGTGACAGGGCGGCGCTCTAACCAGCTGAGCCACCGGGCCTCATTACATATACCTTCAAAACTACACATTGACCAACCATCTCTTCCAACACCTTTCCCACCTGGATAAGCCCTCGACCGATTAGTAGCAGTCAGCTCCATGCATTG
>JAAWRC010000075.1 GCA_022800815.1 Lachnospiraceae bacterium
TCTGCACCAGTTCATAAAAAATGGTGCGTCACTTGAAGCTGTTTTGAAATTGGTAGGGTAGTTTTGTGCAAATTTCTATATTTGCTCATTTATAGCTTGAAATCTAAAGAAAAATTGAGATTTACTTTTATTATATCCATTCAAAGCAAAAAGTAAAGCTGGTTTTAAAAATGAAGGTACTGTTTCTATTCATTTACATTTTTCGCATGTTTTGTTATATTGGTATTCAACTGGTTGTGCCAACGATTGAGGACGGGGTGATCATCCATGAGTGACAACAGATCCGCATTTTCGGCGAGCGGCTATGACAGAAAAATCAGGCAGGTCCTCCCATATTATGATGAATTCTACAGACAGGTCGTAGAGCTGGTGAAAGTATTGGATCAGAGGAGTGTGAGGAACACCTGAAACGGTATGGGAGGGATTATTTTCCGATTTCATTGTCGGAGAATATGGAATTGCTGCGAAATTGTGGATTTCAGGCGGTTGAGATATTGTGGCTGTCCAATATGCAGGTTGGCCTTTGGGGAATCAAATGATCGGTTGATGCAAGGCAGGGGAGGAAGGGGCGGTTCTCCCGTCCCTCCCCTGGAAATAAAGCTATGCTTCGTCATATTGATACTTTTTCAATTTTCTTCCCGTGATGAGACAGAAGGAACTTCCGACCACGCCGAGGATCAACATCATCAGTGCGGTGCCGGAACCCTTGCCCGTGCCAAAGAGCATCGTTAAGATTGGCAGTTCTCCGTATGTGTTCATAAAGGGTTCGCACACCTGGTCCACCATGAATCCGCCGAGGAACAGTCCGATGGGGATCGTAAAAAACTGAAGCGTGTTGCGGCATGCGTAGACCCGTCCCTGGAGCTCCACAGGAATGACCGTCCTGAGGATCACATCTAAATTTGCGTTCATAACCGGAACAAGGACCCACCCGATCATCTGCCCGACGCACCACAGAACCGGTTCTCTGGAAAAGGCCAGCAGGAAATTTTCGGTTCCCAGGGAAAACAGCATGGTCAGATAAATGACCCTCACCCTGTTTTTGGGTTTCGGCAGGACGGAGACGACGAGACTTCCGATGATCATGGCGACGCCGGAGCAGGATGTGACCATTCCCAGAACGGAGGGGCCGCCCTTCGGATTGGGAAGCACGTAGCCGGGCAAAGCCGCATCAAAGGCGGAAGCCACCAGATTCACACCGGACATAAACAAGATCAGTGTCAGGATCAGCGGATTTTTCCGCAAAAACAGAAGTCCCTCTTTGGCGAGGACCAGTACGCCCTCGCTCTTATCCCGTCTGGTTTCCGGAATCCGGATGAAGAACAGAAGCGCCGCAAAGGCCACGGCAAAGCTCCCGAGATCGACGGCGATCACGCCGTTAAGCCCTGTCAATGCGTACAGGGAGGTGGCGATCAAAGGGTTCAGGATCGAGTTCAGGCTGTTTGACAGAGAACGGAGCCCGCTGGTCTTCTGATAATATTTTTGAGGCGTGATTAGCGTCATGGCCACCTCGGAGGCCGGCTGCTGGACGGTATTCATGAGTCCTGAGATTCCGTTCAGGACGTATAAATGCCACACCATCAGGCTGTTTGTCCGAAACAGTACGAATACGGTGATCGTACAGACTGCGGCGAATGCGTCGCAGCCGAGCATGGTCTTCTTTTTGTCAAACCGGTCGGTCAAGGCGCCGGCAAAGATGCTCATCAACACGTAGGGCGCATAGGAGCATATGGCTAGTGCCGCCGTGCCCAGAGAGGAGCCGGTCTTTTCATACAGCCACAGGGTCAGCGCAAATCCCGTCATGCTGCTGCCAAGCTGGGAGATGCTTTGGGTGCTCCAGAGGATCAAAAAATCCTTTAATTCCAATAATTCGCTCTTTTTCATAATTTTCATTTCTTTGCTCCTTTTGTTTTCCTGAATTCTCAAACCAGAAGCAAAGACTGAGGAGATCAGCAGAAGTGATTCCTCCATGCAGTCTCCTCAGACTCTGCATGGAGCTTTTGCAATGCAAAGGATCATGGGTTCTCCCTCCGTGGGTTTCCTTTTTTTCAAAGGATACCATATCATTATAGACGATTTCCCGCAGAGGGGCAAATATTTTTTGAAGGCATTTTAATCTGTTTCCGATTTCCTCAGGTTTTGTGCTATAATGGTTTATACGGCTTTGTGCAACGGCCTGATCAATTCTGAATGTTAACATGCGTTGCTTGCGGCAACGGGCGGTTTTCGGTATCATGGCGGCAACGACGAAAAGAAAAGAGGTTGTATCCAAATGTTAAACGAAAACATCAAGGCGATCAGAAAATCGAAAGGTCTTTCGCAGGCGGAGCTGGCCGTCAGGCTGAACGTGGTGCGGCAGACGGTCTCCAAGTGGGAGCAGGGACTGTCGGTTCCGGATTCCGACCTGTTACTCTCTCTGTCGGAGGCGCTCGAGACACCCGTGAGCACTTTGCTGGGGGAAACGGTGGCCGAGACGAAGGCGGACGACTTGAAAGTGATCGCCGAAAAACTGGAGACCATAAACTTACAGTTGGCACGGAGGAAGGCCACGGGAAGAAAGGCGCTGCATTGGCTGTTCCTTTTCCTGTGTGCGGCCGTCGTGGCGGTTTTTGTGGTTTTGGTCCTGTCAAAGAGCCCTTATCTGGGCTGGGATTATCATGACCCGGAAACCGCCGTCGCCGGAGCGGTTTTTCACGCCTTTGAGTGGCTGTTTGTCCGGTCGGCGCCGATCATTTTTGCGGGGGCGGTCCTTGGGGCGTTCCTGACACGGAGGAAACTATAAAATGGTTTTGATGATTGATACAACAAAAGAACAGATCGGAAGGCAGATTGCGGAGGAATTGCTCCAAAACGGCGGGGATCCGGCCGGATTTGAGCTGATCGACACCACCGATCTGCACATTTCCCACTGCGTCGGCTGCAATTACTGCTGGCTGAAAACGCCGGGGGTATGTGCCATCAAGGACGATTATGGGCCGATCCTGAAAAAGATGAGTAAAGCCGGCCAGGTCTGGCTGCTCACGGACACGCATTTTGGATTTGTCTCCCATCGGACCAAAAACATCGCAGACAGGGTGATGCCCCTTGTCACCATGTACCTGAAGATCAAGGACGGGCAGATGCGCCACGTAATGCGCTATGACCATCAGCCGGATCTCGGGATCATCTATACCGGGGACGGCGACCAGGCTTACCTGGAACGGTGGTGCGGGCGCACGGCGCTCAATCTTGGAAGCCGTTCTCTGGGAGTGTTTTCGGAGGAGCGCAGAAAGGAGGCGGTCTCATGCATGTTGTGATCATCAACGGAAGCCCACGGGTGCAAAAATACAGCAACACGGAGAAGATCATCGCTTCCTTTGCAAGAGGGCTGTCGGAAAAGGGGGCTTCTTTTGAAACCTACGCAATTTCCAACCGCAGCTCATGGGAGACGATCCGGAAAGCTTATGCAGAGAATGAGGAAATCCTGATCGCACTTCCCTTATATGTGGAATGCGTGCCCGGACTCCTTTTGGAATTTCTGGAGACTCTGCCGAAAAAGGATGAAGGCACCCGCCTCTCGTTTCTTTTGCAGAGCGGTTTTGCGGAAGGGTGCCAGCTTCGCTGCGGCGAGGAGTTTCTGGCGAAGCTGCCGGGATATCTGGGAGTCCGCTATGGCGGCTGTCTGGTCAAGGGAAACAATTTCGGGATCCGGATTCTGGACGAGGAGAGACAGAAGCAGGTCACAGGCCCCTATCGGGCGATGGGGGAACTGTTTGCGGAGGGGGACGGATTCTTCCGCAAGGAGGCTAAGAAATTTACCGGGCCGGAATATCTTTCGCTGCCGGTGCGTCTTTTGATGGGGCTCGTGTTCAAGACCTTTGCGAAAAAGATGTTCCAGAAGGCGGCTGCCTCGTGGGGATGCACGGTGCCGCTGGACGAAAAAGTCTGGGAGACAGGCGCCGGTCACGGAGAATGAAAAATGGAAATTTCAGGAGGTACAGAACCATGAGGGAGAGGATTGCATACTGCGGGCTGGACTGTGAGAGGTGTGACGCATATCTTGCGACAGTCAACGACGACCAGGCGCTCCGTGAGAAGACGGCGAAATTGTGGGCCGAATTGAATGATGCCCCCATTCTGCCTGAACATATCAATTGTGATGGGTGCCGTGCCGATGGAAGGAAAACGGTATACTGCGACAGCCTTTGCGAGATCCGCCAGTGCGCTTTGAAAAAAGGCATGATGACCTGCGGCGGCTGTCCGGAGTTTGAAACATGCCGGACGGTGGGAATGGTCATCGTGGATAATCCCGCCGCTCTCGAAAATCTGAGGGAATGCAGACAGGAAACTCCGGCTGACCGGGGAGAATGTTCCGATGAACTGTGAAATTTATATCCGCCGGGCCGGATGAACGGAAGGAGGCATGGCGGGAAGGTGACGAACAGAGAGATCGATGGCGGGACTCCCTTTGACTGGGGAAGGACGTCTTTGGATTATGCGAAGTTCCGTGACATTTATCCGGAAGAATTTTACAGAAAAATCGTGGAACGCAGATTGTGCATGGACGGACAGTCCGTCCTTGATGTGGGGACGGGGACGGGAGTGCTTCCCAGAAACCTGTACCGGTATGGGGCGAAGTGGACGGCTGCGGATATTTCGGAAAATCAGATCGAACAGGCGAAGTTTCTTTCCAAAGGCATGGATATCGAGTATCATGTCGCAGCGGCGGAGGATATCAGGTTTCCCGACGATTCGTTTGACGTGATCACGGCCTGCCAATGTTTTTGGTATTTCAACCATGAGGCGGTTATGCCTGAGTTTTACCGCATGCTCAAACGAGGGGGAAGGATCCTCGTCCTCTATATGGCCTGGCTTCCATTCGAGGATGAGATTGCGGGAGCCAGCGAAAAGCTTGTCTTGAAATACAATCCACGCTGGAGCGGCGCAGGAGAGACGGTACGCCAGATAGAGATACCGGATTGCTACGGAGAACGCTTTGAGCCTGCATACCATGAAGAATTTATTCTGAACGTACCATTTACCCGTGAAAGCTGGCATGGAAGAATGAGGGCCTGCCGTGGAATCGGCGCTTCGCTTTCCGAGGAAATGATTTCGCTGTGGGAACGAGAACACAAGGCGCTTCTCGAACAGATTGCGCCTGATGCATTTGATGTTTTGCATTATGGTGCCGTTGCGGAACTGAAAACCATGAAAGCCTAAGGAAGGAGGTGCATGTATGTCCACGGATGAACAGAAGTTGTGGGAAGTGTGGGGACGGGCCAACGGACTCTATAGTTCCTGGGCGGCCTCGAATCATATCAATTATTATCTGTTGTTTGTCCTGTACACTCTGGAAGGGCAGAAGGCAATGACGCAGAAAAAAATCTGCAGCTCCACGGGGCTGACGAAACAGACGGTCAACAGCGTGGTCCGCTCTTTGAAGGAGGACGGATATATTGAGCTTGTCCCCGGCTCCGAGGACCGCCGGGAAAAGCAGATCGCATTGACGGAGAAGGGTATTGCCTATTCCGAGGAGCTTATAACGCCTCTGCGGGAACTGGAACGCCGTGCGCTCCGGGGGATGGGAAGTGACCGGGTGCGGCAGATGATCGACAATATTATGTTGTTTAACGGTCTGCTTGAGAAGGAGATGGAGAGGGAAATTTAAAAAACGTCATAAGGGGTACTTCACATAAGGAAGTACCCCTTTGGGTGTTTTAGAGAATTTTTAATGATGGTTGGATATGAGAAATTTGCAGGAATAATTAAATATACTGGGGGAAACTACAATGAAATCTTTTAGGATGCAAACATACTTTTTGGGGAGAAATAGCTGGGCGTATAGTTACATATTTATCAGAATTAGGAGTAAAAAGAGTAATATATTCTGGTAAGCTTGGTACTCTCATTGATGATTTCGTTCCAAATGAGACAATCGCAACTGGAAACAGCAGTATGCAGGCATAATTTCCATTTTTCCTATCGG
>JAAWRC010000028.1 GCA_022800815.1 Lachnospiraceae bacterium
CAGCATCGCTAAATCACTGTCTATCATAACCTGCTGGTTACGGATAACATATATCATGCTTTTTATATCGGACTCTGCTGATTCAATGCTTATTTCTTGAGTATCATTATTTTCCTTTGTCAGAGCTGTTTGTTCTGTATCAGCCATCTTTATCGCCCTTTCTATTTTGAAATGCCAGCTTGGAACCTCAAAACTATGAGTAACTTGAAATCACAATTTGCGATTTCAAGTTCTGTTTCTTTGTATATCCTTAAACTTGAAATTCAAAATTGGAATACCAAGTTTTATGTATGCTTATTGTTTGCTTTTACAATATATCACACATTTTTCTACGGGGATAGCAATAATCTCGCCATCTCCGCAGAAAAAGAGGACAAATTAATTCATTAATTCAATATGGGTAATTTATGAAACCATACAGCATCATAAATTATATCGCAGTTATGTTTCTACACAATAAGTTTCAACTTCGTCACAAATTGGGACGAAGTGACGAATTAGGACAAGTGACTCCCGCCTTTTAAATTAGCAAGTTTTTTAGAAAAATTTTTCGGAAAATTAGCAGAATCACTATTTTGATTAGCAATCTCAGATATAGTAAAACACCGGGAACTCTGGAACCCCAGTATTCCCGGCATTTCTTAAGACGTCGCTAAGAGGATTTGAACCTCCGACCTACCGCTTAGGAGGCGGTCGCTCTATCCAGCTGAGCTATAGCGACAGTTAAATCAAACGCCATCTATGTTCGGACTAATCCTGAAAATTCACCTGGCCCTGAACCCATACCGGGCCCTTGAACCGGCGTCCCACCTGGGGCTCTCCAAGAAGATCCTGCCTGTTGATGGCTACCTGCAGCATCAAATCGCTACACTCTACTATTAAAACATAAATTTCCTCATTTGTCCACTGGTTTCTCACTTTTTCCACTTCTAATATTTCGCCCAGGGCGGAATACTGGTCGCACTCCACGCCGTAAGGCATGAAACAGGAATCCACGATGGAGTAGATGTCCTCCTCACGGATCCTGTCGGAGACAGAAGTGTAGAGATCCATATCCTCCATGGCCAGAGATTCCATGGCATCCGAATCCCCCCGCCTGGCCGCCTCCAGAAGATTGGTTCTGTTGACCGTGGCCACCTTGAGCCGTTCCTTCTGCTGCTGCGTCTTCTGAACCGGCAGAAGAATCTTTCCGCTCACGGACAGTGCCGACAGCATCACCGAGGAAATGCGTACACTGCGGGAGGGATCATGAAACCGCTTCATGTACTCCATACCATTTTGAAGATAGAAAATCAAGGAAACGCCGATCCGGTACTCCTCGCAGATGCCGGCATAGGACTCCTTCTCCGCATGACGCTGTACCTGGCAGGGCGCCTGGGTGCTGATGCAGGTACTGCGGAGGAACGGAAAATAATATTCCCTCTCAAATTCGTCCCTCTCGTCAAGCTCCCCGCAGACAGAGATCCCGAAGCCGCTCCCCGCAGACGCATAAAGCTGCTGCCTGGTCTCCCCGTCCGGCATCTGCACCACCTGCACCTCGTCCGGATTATTCTGAACTCTCGTCAAAAGCTCTCTGATATCCTTTTTCTTTCTGTACTCGCTAAACCCCACCGCCCGTAAAAATTTATGCATATCGACTTTATCCTTTCGGCTGATTCAGCAAGAATCAGCTTTCTTATTTTGTCGGTTCCAGTTTCGTCTGCCCGCCCATGTAAGGCTGAATAACCGCAGGAATGTTCACGCTCCCGTCCTCATTCAGATTGTTCTCCAAAAATGCGATCAGCATACGGGGCGGAGCCACCACCGTATTATTTAAGGTATGGGCAAAATACTTGCTCCCGTCGGCGCCCTTCACCCGGATGCCCAGACGGCGGGCCTGGGCATCACCCAGATTGGAACAGCTTCCCACCTCGAAATATTTCTTCTGTCTGGGGGACCAGGCCTCCACGTCAAAAGACTTCACCTTTAAGTCCGCCAGATCGCCGGAGCAGCACTCCAGGGTGCGGACCGGAATATCCATGGACCGGAACAAATCCACCGTGTTCTGCCACAGCTTCTCAAACCACATGGGGCTTTCCTCCGGCCTGCAGACCACGATCATCTCCTGCTTCTCAAACTGGTGAATCCGGTAAACGCCCCGCTCCTCGATGCCGTGGGCTCCTTTCTCCTTACGGAAACAGGGAGAATAGCTGGTCAATGTATAAGGAAGCTTCTCCTCCGGGTTCAGGGTGTCAATGAACTTTCCGATCATGGAATGTTCGCTGGTCCCGATCAGATACAGGTCTTCTCCCTCGATCTTGTACATCATGGCGTCCATCTCGTCAAAGCTCATGACGCCGGTCACCACGTTGCTGCGGATCATGAAGGGCGGAATGCAGTAGGTAAAGCCTCTGCCGATCATGAAATCCCTCGCATAGGCCAGAATCGAGGAATGCAGTCTTGCAACGTCACCCATCAGATAATAAAACCCGTTCCCGGCCACCCGTCCGGCGCTCTCTAAGTCAATGCCGTCGAACCGCTCCATGATGGCGGTGTGGTAGGGGATCTCAAAGTCGGGAACCACCGGCTCGCCGTATTTCGTCACTTCCACGTTCTCCGAATCGTCTTTTCCAATGGGTACGGAAGGATCAATGATGTTGGGAATGGTCATCATGGCCTTTTTGATGGCCGTCTCCACCTCCCGTTCCCTGGCGGAGAGTTCTTCCACCCTGGAGGCGTTGGCATTCACCTGGGCCTTGACCGCTTCGGCCTCCTCCTTCTTCCCCTGCTTCATCAGGCCGCCGATCTCCTTGGAGAGACGGTTCCTGTCGGCCCGGAGAGCTTCCACCTCACCCTTGATCTGCCGGTTTTCCTTATCCAGGGCAAGAACCTCGTCCACCAGCGGCAGTTTGTGGTCCTGAAATTTCTTTTTCATGTTCTCCCGGACCGCATCCGGATTCTCCCTCAAAAACTTGATGTCAATCATGTGTTCCTCCTTAAACTTGTGGTGAAAACCTCAATTTGTAGTAGAATGTTGTAAAATTGTGGTTAAAAAACACCTTCCGTCCAAAACAGGGACGAAAGGTTTCCGCGTTGCCACCCATATTGCCGGTCAGGGACCGGCCTCTTGATGGTGGGATATAGGCCACCGGCCTTTTGGCTCGTCGCCAACTGCTCCGAAAGTGGAAGGGCCTGCTTCCCTGCCGGTTCACACCTGCCACCGGCTCTCTGAAAGGGTGTCACACGCTTTAGCTTTCCTCACTGCATTTGCCTTATTTTCGTTGCTCCCTATTATATATCAGCCCTCTGCATTTTTCAAGGCCTTTCTCCCCTTCTTTTTTCTTCACAAATCCGTTTACTTTCTCGCTTTACCACATTAAGTTGACATACTTTCCAAAATATGCCTTACAAATTACTGAATTTTTAGCGTTTTTCTTTCTTTTTTTATTATCAATTCTTTTTTTCTTTCCCATATTGACAAACATATAAAATTTCTGTAAACTAACTACATACACCTTGGTAGACGACGAAGTTACGCCCGGCTTTACCAAGGCATTATTTTTATAACAGGAGGTATTTCTTATGAAAAAGAAAAAAATCAGTCTGGCGATTAAGATCCTGATCGCCATGGTCCTGGGCCTCATCTTCGGCTTCGTCCTCAAAGGACAGCACGAATATTGGACCTATGTGACCGACACCGTCGGTACCATCTTCATCCGTCTGTTGAAGATGACGATCCTGCCGTTAATTCTCTGCTCCATCATCGGCGGCATCGCCAGCATTGCAAACCTGAAACAGCTCAAGAAAATCGGGATCCGCTTTATCATCTACTGGATCCTGGCTTCCTTCCTGGCTGCCGTGACCGGACTTATCTTTTCCTATATTATTCAGCCCGGTGTCGGCGTCAATCTGGGAGCGGCGGCGGAAGAATATTCCACGGAGGGCGTCAATCTCCTGGAGACCGTGATCAATTACATCCCCGAGAACGTGTTCGGCGCCATGGCTGACTTCTCCATCATCCAGGTCATCGTCTTTGCCATCTTTGCGGGTATCGGCATTTCCACCCTGCCCGAGGGCAAGGCGAAAAACTTCCTGACCGATATTTTCGCTTCCGGCAACGACCTGATGATCCGCATCGTCGAGATGATCATGAAGCTGGCTCCCATCGGCGTCTTCTGTCTAATGGCGGAGGTTTCCGGCACCCTCGGAGCAGAGGTTCTGGGCGCTCTCGGCAAGATGCTCATCACCCAGTATGTGGCCTATGCGGTGCTGATCGTCGTCGTGTTCCCGTTAATCCTTGCTTTTATTGCCAGGGTCAACCCGATCCAGCATTACCGGAACGTGTTCCCGGCCATGATCCTTGCCTTCTCCTCCTGCTCTTCTTCCGCAACGCTTCCCCTTACCATGAAGTGTGCGAAGGAGCGCTGCGGTGTGCCTGAGGACACGGTCGGCCTGATCGCACCTCCGGCGGCCACCATCAACATGCAGGCCTGCTGTGCAGAGATGGCTATCTACGCCGTATTTGCCGCCCAGCTCTTCGGCCGCAGCTATGGCATCGGCGAGCTGGCCTTGATCATCTTCCTGGGCGTCATCATGGCGGCAGGCGTGGCGGGCGTTCCCGGCGGCGGCATCATGATGAGCGCCATCATGATGGAGACCATGGGACTTCCCCTCACCATCGTTCCCTGGGTGGCCGGCATCTACCGTCTGATCGACATGCCCAACACCATGTTAAACGTGACCGGCGACACCGTCGGCATGGTGACCGTCTCTGCCATGATGGGGAATCTGGACAGAGACAAATTCAATTCTCACAACGAGGATGATTCGGCGAAAGCATAGACAGAAGGAGGCCCTTTAATATGGAAGTAAAATTTTCTGAACAACCCGGAGGAGTTCTCGGCATCTCCGGCCATGCGGGCGTAGGCCACGTACATAGCCATTCCGGTTTTGTACAGGATGACTCGGCAGGTCTTGCAGTTGCGGCCTTGATCTTAAAAAAGGCGCTTCCCGTCGACACCGTGATCTCGGAGGTTCAGGCATCCATGGAGGAGGGACGAATCACTGTGCGTACAAACGGGGGAGGGGAGGCTTCGGCTTCCCCCCGCCGTGGGATCGCCCCTTTCGAGAAGGAGCTTTTGGAATCCCGTGGCGTAAATCTGGATGCGGCATTCTCCCAGAATGCCGCCGTTCGTGTATTTGGCCGCATGTACGGACAGGGCGTCTCGGAGACGGCCGCCTGTTTTCAGGGGGCCTGTGCCCTGGCGGTTCTTGACACCTTCGTAAAGGCGGCTCCCGGACGCTTCCACGTCTCCGCCCCTGCGGAAAAAACCGGATACCTGGACAAGGCCGTCACCACCGTCCTCGACGTGGACGGCATTCCCATGGCCCTGATGCTCTTAGTCAACTTCTCCGAGGGCGGCATCGGACCGGCGGAGGACTACGAGGGCAACGTACCCTGGGATTTCAAGGAACCGGTCATGAAGGCCGTGGGCCTGGATGCGGTTCCCACCATTCTCATCGAGAGCAAAGCCTACATTCCCGCCTTTGCCCCGGAGCTTACGGAAAACATGCTGATGCTCCGGGCCGAGGAGGGGACCGATAACGTGGCGCTGGCCGAAACTCTTTTAAGTGCGGCAAAGGAGGCTCACATCCCCTGCTGCCTGAAGACAAACGCCATGCCCCTGGCCCCCGGAAGCCTTGCGAAAGCCACGGCCGCTTACGCAGACAGGCTGATCACCCTGGCCGGACAGTTAAAGACAGCCGACGACTGTATGGAAAAGGTAAGGCTCACGGCGGACCTTGCGGAACTGATCAGCCAGGATGCGGGCGGGGTCACCTTCATGGGCAACACGGTCAACGACCAGATGCGGGGCGCCGGCATCATTCCCGGTTCCCATGCCATCCTCTCCATGATCGTGACCACAAAGTACAAAGAATATGTAAAAATTCCCATGCTGACCGAGGAGGATGCGGAGCACTACCTCACCGTGATTCTCAATGGAATGAAGCGTTACCGGGACAGCCTGTAACTCATTTCTGAAATTGTGATTTTTGACAGGAGGAAGCCATCGTGAAAAAAATTCTCTTAATCTCCACCGGGGGCACCATCGCCTCCACCCCCACGGAAAACGGCCTCACCCCCACCGTGAGCGGTGCGGACATGGTCCGGCTGATCCCGGAGCTGGAAGGCCTCTGTGAGATCCGCTACACGGAACTTTTAAATCTGGACAGCAGCAACATGCAGCCGGAGGAATGGGCCGCCATGGCGAGCGCAGTCTTCACCGCCCTCTCCATCTATGACGGCGTCGTCATTACCCATGGGACCGACACCATGGCCTACTCGGCGGCCGCCCTCTCCTTCATGCTCCAGAACCTCAACAAACCAGTGATCCTCACCGGCTCCCAGCTTCCCATCGAGGACGAAAACACCGACGGCAAGCGGAATATCCTCAACGCCTTCCGCACCGCCGTGGACGGAAGGCTCTGCGGTGTCTACATCGTTTTCGACGGAAGCATCATTCCCGGCATCAGCGCCAAAAAGACCTGTTCCCGCAATTTCCACGCCTTCGAGAGCATCAACCGCAAACCGGCGGGGGAAATCGCCGAGGATGGAACCGTGGTCCTCTACGCAGAGCCGAAGGCACCCGCATTCTTAAAGCCGCTGACCCTGAATGCCAATTACGACGCCAGCGTACTCTTAATCCGGCTGACCCCCGGCACCAGGCCGGAGCTTTTGGAGGCCGCAGGGACTCTGGGCTACCGGGCCGTCGTCATCGAGGCCTTCGGTCTGGGGGGAATCCCTAACGTGCGCCGAAACCTTCTCCCCTCCATCCACAAGCTGATCTCCCAGAGAATACCAGTGGTGGTCACGACCCAGTGCGTCTATGACGGCTGTGACTTAAGCGTTTACGACGTGGGCGTGGATGCGGCAAAAGCCGGCGTTCTCTCGGCCGGGAACATGACCACGGAAGCGATCGTCGCCAAGCTGATGTGGATCCTTGGGCAGACTGACGATTTTGAACAAACTACATCCCTCTTTTCCCGGGATTTTATCGGCGAATTTAACAGAATCTAAGAAATTTTATATTTTTTCTTGACTTTTCCTTTTTAACGTGCTATAGTCTTGATCATGACAAAGGAGTCAAACAAAGCAGGTTCGACCTGCTTGTTTTGGCTCCTTTTTTACATTATGAAAAAACACATTTAGAAAGGAATTTTTATTATGTCCTATGTAGATGAGATGATTCAGAGAGCCATTGACAAAAACCCCGGCGAGCCGGAATTCCATCAGGCCGTGCGGGAGGTGCTTGATTCCCTCCGCCCCGTGATCGACAGGGACGAGGACATGTACCGCAGAGATGCCATTTTGGAGCGTCTGACAGAGCCCGACCGGGTGATCTCTTTCCGTGTTCCCTGGATCAACGACAAGGGCCACGTGAAAGTAAACCGTGGCTACCGGGTACAGTTCTCCAGCGCCATCGGGCCTTACAAGGGTGGTCTTCGTTTTCACCCTTCCGTGAATCAGGGTATCGTGAAGTTCCTGGGCTTTGAGCAGATCTTCAAAAACGCCCTCACCGGCCTTCCCATCGGCGGCGGCAAGGGCGGCTCCGATTTCGATCCCAAGGGCAAGTCCGACCGGGAGGTCATGGCCTTCTGCCAGAGCTTCATGAGCGAGCTCTACCGCCATATCGGCGCCAACATCGACGTGCCCGCCGGAGACATCGGCGTGGGCGGTCGGGAGGTCGGTTACCTCTACGGCCAGTTCAAGCGACTGACCGGCCGCTATGAGGGCGTACTTACCGGAAAGGGCCTGACCTTCGGCGGCTCCCTTGTCCGGACGGAGGCCACCGGTTACGGCCTGATCTACATCACCGAGGAAATGCTCCGGGATCACGACATGACCATGAGCGGCAAGACGGTCGTCGTCTCCGGTTCCGGAAACGTGGCCACCTATGCGGTGGAGCGGGCGCAGCATTTCGGCGCAAAGGTCGTCGCCATGAGCGATTCCAACGGCTACATCTACGATCCCAAGGGCATCCAGGTGGACGTGGTCAAAGAAATCAAGGAAAAACGCAGAGGCCGCATCAAAGAGTACGTGGATGCGGTTCCCACCGCAAAATACACGGAGGGCAAAGGCGTGTGGTCCATTCCCTGTGACATCGCCCTTCCCTGTGCGACCCAGAACGAGCTGACCCTCGACGATATCAGAACCCTGAAGGACAACGGCTGCTTCGCCGTAGCCGAGGGCGCCAACATGCCCGTGACCCAGGAGGCCACCGACTTTATCATGGAAAACAAGATCCTTTTCCTTCCCGGCAAGGCTTCCAACGCCGGCGGCGTGACCACCTCCGCCCTGGAGATGACCCAGAACAGCGAGCGGGTGTACTGGTCCTTCGAGAAGACCGACTCTCGTTTGAAGGAGATCATGGTCAATATCTACGCACAGATCAGCACGGCCGCCAAAGAATACGGCGTGGAGGACAACTTCGTGGTCGGCGCCAACATCGCCGCCTTCAAGAAGGTTTCCGACGCCATGCATTCCCAGGGCGTGGTATAGATTTCATCTGTATGCGTTCTGTTATTTGATACCGCTTATAATACCCATAACAAGGTATTGTAACTATACACCCCCTATTGTATTTTCAAAAAGAAGAGACGATCCTCGGATCGCCTCTTCTTTTGTTCCAATTTTTCGTAATTAGAAATAATATCGTTTCTTTTATATGTTTAACATTTCTTTTTATTGATCCATAGCATAGAATTTCTATGAAAACTTTTTTGTTTCTTCATACGGTTTCTATGCAGCTTCTATGTGATTTCCTTGTGGTTTCTTTCCGGTTTCTTCCCCTTTTCAAAGGGGCTTTGCCTTTTTGGCCTCATCCGGAAGAACAATCGCATCCAGATCATTAAATCCATTATATACACAGTTGATCAGGAAAATATCCATGTCTTTCAGCATCCCGAAATCAATGGTGACAGAAAGCGGAAGCTTCGTCTCGTTGTCCTGATAGAGCGTCACGACCCCCTTGGCGTTTGCCTCGACGGCGCTGGCGCTGAGTCCCGACGCCTTGATCACCTCTGCCATATTCTTTGCCGTGATCTCGCCCGTAATTACCGTACAGGGAATCCCGTTATACTCCGTCTCCTCCCCCAGCTCCCATTCACTCCCCGATGTCAGCAGGATCTTTCTTCCCAAATCCTCCTCCACCGGCTCGTGCTCATACACGGACCAGGCATTTCGCTCCCATACGTAGGAGTAGGCAAGGTCTTCCTCCTGCCGGATCACGTAAAGCTCCTGGGAAGTCGATCCCTTTCCCCGGGTGACGGTCAGCACCGTGTGGGAATCCATGGGCTCCTTCATCTGCTCAATGTCCGTCTTCATCGCAACGGCGGCTTCTCCCACGGGAGTCCAGTTCACCGCAAGGCTCATCCGCACCGAGGTGACCTCCTCCATGGCCAAAGTCATCTCCTTAATGGCCTCCTCCCCGGGCGTTGCCTTCTTTCCACAACCTGCCGCAAGAAGCATACTTAAAATCGCGGCACTGCCAAACAAAAGGTGTCTTCTCAATGTCTTCTTCATAACTCAAGTCCCCTTTCACCTGTTTCCTTTATTTATGTGTCGTGATTCTTTTCTTCTAGTTAAAATTATAACATACTTTTTTCCTTTTGAACACTACCTTTGTGATAATTTTGTATTTATTTTTTTCTTGTCTTCTCATATATTGTATGTTAAAATTGAAAAAAGATTTCTCAAAAAAATTGGAGCAATTTTATGAAAATTTACGATAAAAAACTTTTTGGAAAAACCATCCTCTCTGTCAGAAGAACGGGCTGAAAAACGCAGAACGAAATGACGAACCATTTTTCAAACCGTGATTGTGATGAGTTTCCCACCCGAAAACTCGTCAATTCGTACAGGAGACATTCCATGAAATTATCCTCAGATATCTTATTTCAAGATCTGGCAAAACATTTTTCCCTAGCGACGGTGGGCAGGAAAAAGACCACCCTCTCCTTAGAACCGCCCGTCTTTTATTACGCCGACATGCCTTACGAGGACAACAAGGTTTATATCGGCCGCATCGGGGAGCTTCCTCCCCCTCCGGAGAATATCTCCTGCCAGATCATCTGCGTGGGCGGCCGCCTGCCTGCCCTCTGGGATGCGGGGAATTCCTGCGCTTTCTCCATCGTCTCCGAAGCGGACCTGCTCCGTGTCTTCAACATCGTGCAGAACACTTTCCTGCGCTACAGCAAATGGGATTCCGACCTGTACCACCTGTTGAATACCACCGCCAATCTGGAGGAAATGATCCGCTTAACCTCCGAGATCCTCGGTAAATCCATTTCTCTGGTCAACAACCAACTGGAGATCGTTGTCCAAGCCATCTCCGACGAGAACCGAAGGCTTCCTCCTTCCTGGGAACACATGCTCCCCTCCAATGTGCGCACTTGGGCAGACACCCATAAAAAGAATACTTCCTTTCGGGAACCCTTTTTCTTTCTGCTGGAGGGTTATCTTTCCTATTGTATCAATATCTTTATCCGAGATTCCTACTGGGGCATGATCGCCATCAGCGCGGAGCAGGAGGATCCCACCTCCTGGATCGTCGTCCTTTTTGACCATTTCTTTGAGGTCTTCCGTCTGGCCCTGTCAAAAAACCTGAACCATGGCCACGGGACCCTGGTCACCCTGCGGTCGGTATTCTCGGATCTTTTGAACTGTCTGCCCGTGACTCCCGCCAAGCTGGAGAAGGCCTGCTTAAACAGCGGACACCGTCCCGCCGCCTGGATCTGCGCCGCACTGCGTCCCACCGGTTCCATGGAACATCTTCCCCCGGAATATTTCTCGAAACAGTTGGAACAGCTCTTTACAAAATCCTACGCCGCTCCTTTTTCCGGCCACATCGCACTCTTTTTTCCCCTGACACCGGAAGAATTCTGTAGGGATGGGTACGATGGAAATACAAAGGAAGCCCTCTACGAGCTGGAAGAAGGGCTTAATGAATTTGACGTCCGTGCCGGGATCAGCCTGGTCTACGAGGATATTTTGAAAAGTCATGATTATTTTCGACAGGCCATGATCGCCCTGGAAACTGCGGACAGCATAGAAATCCGGGAAAAATTCTGCTATTTTGAGGATTACGCCCTCTCCTACGCCCTGAAAAACAGCATCGGGGAACTGAGACCTGAGCTCATGATGCCCTGCGGCCTGGCAAAGCTTTTGCAGGAATCCAGGGAGGGAGCCGATTACTGGAAAACCCTGGAGTTTTATCTGGATCACGAGATGAACGCCTCCAGGACCGCCCGTGAACTGTTCATCCACAGGACCACCCTGCAGAACCGCCTGAGCAGAATCAGCCGCTTTGTGGATCTCGACTCCCCGGAAAGCCGCATGTACCTGAGATACTGCATCTACCTTTACAGGCTCTTCCAGAATTTTTAACTATAAGATATATATTTTCATTCTTTTTGGCATTATTGTCAATTTTTCTCGTTATTTCCCCTATATATTGCAGTATTTACAAATATATCTCTCTACTATACCATAAGCGTTAGAGAAGTTGTTCTTCTGCATGGGATCCATGCGGACGCAGGAAAGGAGAGGGTTTTTTATGAGTAAAAAAATTGATCCACGGATGCCCAAGGAGGTCGGTTCCGGTCTTTATCCCGTGAAATCGCCCTGGGACAAGATGATTTCTTATCACGACGCCGCTCATTATGTACAGCGCTATACCAACGTGGTGAGTGCGGCAATCATGCAGGCATTCCGCATGCTGGTCCCGGACTATGCCGAGCGAAGCCAGGCCATGTGCACCAACGCTTACAACCGTCTGAGCTATGTCTATCAGATGATCCCCGGCTATCCGGAGATGAATGCGGATGAACTCCACATGCACCCTTTCATGCGGGGCAATTTCGTGGGCGGCCTCATCGGCGATGCCGGCGACGAGGACCTTCTCATGTGCGGCCGGGTCAATGACTTCGGCACCTACCGGGCGGAGAAGGAGCTGGACGTCTGTTACTGGGATCTGGTGGGCTCCGAGCTCTGCCGTTCGACCACACAGTCTCTCCAAGCCTGTGCGGACCACGCCGCTAAGCTCCGGCCGGAAGGACCTCACATTGAATACCACATGGTGGAAGCCAAGGGCTGCGGCGACCGCCACTGCCGGATCGTGGCGGAATGCCGCAAAAAATTCCCCATGCCGCCCCATGAGCAGTGGGAGTGCTTCGGCCCGGTGGCCACGGAAAATCAGATCAAGTTTACCAAGGAAGAAGACTGCGTCGACGAATCCATGATGTTTAGGGAGGAGACGGATTATCTCTTTTCCAACGGCACCAACATGGAGAAAGACTGGCGTTCCGCCTATCCCATGGTCACCAGATCCTACGGCGCCACCTACATCCTGCCCACTCTGGACGACCTGATCCGAGAGGGAAAGCTGACCAACGAACAGGTGGATTACGCCATCCACTGTCTCTGCGAGGCCGCCGGAAAGGCCACCTTCATCGACGATTTTGCCAAGGAAGGACTCCGGGTATGGCTGGGCGCTCCCCACGAAATCAGCAAGGACGACGGACGGCTCATGGGCGGTTACCTGGAAATGTTCCTGCAGAGCCTCCATGCAGCTTACGAGATCGAAGCCTTCAACGGGGAAGAGTGCATTTACGTCATTGACCGAGCCGCCCTTGCCAACAACATGCCCAAGATGGTGGATGCCTATCTCTGGTTCTGGTACGGCATGACCAAGAGCCTGGTCAACGCCCAGTGGTCCCTGTGGGAGGAGGATTCTCCGGAAGGAAAACTCCGGATCAAGATTGCCAAGAAGGTCGATAAGTTCTGCTGATCCCCATCGTCTACCATCGTTTATTAAGGTAACTGCGAAACCGCAAAACATGGAAAGGATTCTGACAATTGCATCCAGGAAAAGCCCTCTGCGCCATGGAAACGAGACCATGGAAAGCGGGAGGGTCTGGCCCTCCCGTTTTCTGCGCTTATGGGCTCGTTGGAATGGTTGGCGCTGCAGGCTTTGGATGGGTCAATTGTCAGAATCCACTCGACAATTCCACATTTCGCAATTGCCTACCACCGTTTACTTTTTGAAAGGAGTCGATGATATGAATTATCCATATCCGGTTATGTATAAAAATGTCTACAAATATGACGATATGAAACGGGCCGAGCACATGGCGGCCCGGACCACCGTGGGCTGGTATCTGTGGACCCATCAGCTTGTGGAGGTCACCGGCCCGGACTGCACAGCCTTCCTGGAGTACATCTTCCCGAAAAATATCGGCAATCTCGCTGTCGGGAGAGAGCGCTACACAACCATGCTGGACGAAGCGGGCGAGATCATTGACGACGTGGTGGTCTTTCGCATGGAGGAAAAGAAATTCTGGATCTCTACCTTGTTCCGCAAGGATATGTTCCGCTGGTTCGAGTCCCATAAAAGCTCCTTCGACGTGAGCTGGACGGACATCACGCCCCAGTGGGAAATGTATGCCGTGCAGGGGCCAAAATCCCTGGACATGGTAAATACAATCATTAAAATTCCTGTTAATAGCATGAAATTCTTTGAGATTCGGGCAAATGAGATCGACGGCGTTCCCGTTTACGTCAACCGGGCGGGCTATACCGGCGAAAAGCTGGGCTTTGAGATCTACTTCCCCAAGGCGGAAGCTCCCGCCATGGAAGAAAAGCTCCGGGCACTGGCAAAGACCTTTGAGGGAAGAGAAGTCACAGAATTCCAGGTCATGGCCTGGACGCTTCCCTGCGAAGCCGGATTTTTCTACATGCGTGACCTGCGCCACACCAATCCCTTTGAGGTAGGCCTGGAGGGCGGCATCAACTGGGAGAAGGACTTTATCGGCAAAGAAGCCCTCTTAAAGGTCCGGGAAGAGGGCCCTGCCCGTGAGGTAGTAGGCTTCACGGTCGCAGACGTGGACATTCACATCAAGGGGCGCAATATGGGAAACGAGGGGGAATTTGTTTACAAAGATGGCGAGTACGTGGGCCGCTGTATGAAAATCTGCTACAGCTTTGTGAAAGATACCAACAACGGCACCATCATCTGCAGGAAGGACTCCTTAAAGCCCGGCGACAAAGTCACCATGCACGGCCATGAAGCCGTCATCTGCGCACCAAAGTTTATCTAAGGAAACACTGATTCGATCATGGTTTCCTCAATATAAAATTTTAGGAGGATACTAATTATGGGATTTGATCCGAAAGCAATTGCCGCATCGATCATGAGGGGATACATCACGGACACGCCCTCCCTCGAGGAAATGCTTTACGTGAAGGGAAAGGTGGCCATCGTCACCGGCGGGACCTCCGGCCTCGGCTTCTGCACGGCCCAGCGCCTTTTGCAGGGCGGAGCAAAAGTCGTGATCTCCGGCTCCACCGACGAAAAAGGCGAAAATGGCGTCGCACTCTTAAAGGAAGCCGGGTTTTCCGACATTACCTTCTGCAAAGCCGACCTCTGCAGCGAAGCCGACGTGGAAGCTCTGGTAAAGTTTGCAGCCGACACCTACGGCTCCGTGGACATTCTCGTCACCTCCGGCGGCGCATGGAGCTTTGCCCACATCTATGACCTGCCGGAAGAAGATTTTATGAAGACGGTCAACATCAATCTGGCCGGCGCCTATCGCTGTGCGAAACATGTGAGTAAATATATGATCGAACACGAGGTAAAGGGCAAGATCGTCCTTGTCTCTTCAAACGTGGCCTACATGCCCCAACCGGTCTTCGGCGGCTACGCCCACTATGCGGCCTCCAAAGGTGGCGTCATCTCCATGACCTACGAGATCGCCAAGGAATTGAAACGGTACGGCATCATGGTCAACTCCGTGGCTCCCGGCGGTATGAAGACTCCCGGCGGCCTCACCAACGGCCCGGTCCGCTCCCTGTCCCCGGAAAAACAGATGGAGATCGGAAAGGAACTGCGGGTCGCAAAGCTGGACACCGTTCCCACCGCCGATTCCGTCGCCATGGTCATCTATGGCATGTGTACCCGCATGGCTGACGGCGTCACCGGCGAATGCATCGTCGCAGACAGCGGCATGATGCGCAATATCGTCTCCTACCAGCCGGCCATCGAGGAGTATCCACCGAAGGAATAAATGCCAGAACCAGTGCGGTTGGAATTTTTTTGCCCCGGAATGGTTTACCTGTTTCAGGTATCCCATTCCGGGATATTTTATTTTATAGTTTTCATTTTTATTTAAGTTTCTTTTAATCCGCAGATTCTTGTATTCGACGAACTTTCATTGTATACTGGTAGCAATGGGAGGATAGAGTTTTTAAATGACAAACCATTTACGGGATTTAAAGCCAGACACTGTACTAAAGAATTACTGGCGGGTCAACGAACAGTTTGCCGACTTTTTCAATGCGGCACTTTTTAAGGGAAAAACTGTTATCCATCCGGAAGAGTTAGATGGCGAGGATACAGAAGAATCTTCTGTGCTGGAACACAGGGCAGATGCAGAAAGCATCCAAGCTTCGAGGGATAATCTAAAAATAAGCAAGCGATCGACTTCTCACGGCGTCAGGCTGGTATTGCTTGGCATGGAAGCATCAGGAACATATCCACTATGCGATGCCTTTGCGCATCATGGGTTACGATTACAGTGCATATAAAAAACAATACGACAAAAATGCAAAGAACGTCCTTTCATCTGGTGGTACGAAAAAAGACGAGTTTCTGTCAAGGATGAAAAAGACAGACAAATTCATGCCTGTCATTACAATCGTGATCTATTATGGCGAAAAGCCATGGGACGGTGCACGCTCTCTCCATGAAATGCTCAATATTCCGGAAGAAATGGAAACATTCGTCAATGACTACCCAATGATCCTTGTGGAAGCAAGGGAGAATGACCTGGTCTTCCATAATACAAATAATGCTGATTTTTTCCACATGATGAAACTGATTCTTGATCAAAGCATGCCGGAGCAGGAAGCGAAGGCAAAAGTTATAAACTATGCCAGAGAACATGACGTGGATAAAGCGGTCATCATGACACTAGCCGGCACAGCCAACTGCAAGATTGATTATTGTGCACTGTCCGGAAGGGAGGATTTCGACATGGGTACGCTGTTTGAAAGGATTGCGAAAGAAAGCGAAGTAAAGGGTAAAGCCGAGGGCATTATCGAAACCGGATTTGAATGTGGGCTTTCTGAGCATAACATTCTGGAAAAACTACAGAAAAAGTTAAACGTAACCTTACAGAAGGCGGAGGAATACCTCAAGCGATTCGAAAAACAGACCATATCCTGAGTCAGACTACAGGAGCCTGAAAGACCTGCTTCCCGGCTCCTGTGATCATGCTCATTTATTTATTTTATCTCTTCTCTTACTTATCTTTTTATTTCCCGTAATATGCCTTCAGATAGATTTCCTTCAGTTCCCGCATCAGAGGATATCTGGGATTGGCCCCGGTACACTGGTCGTCAAAAGCCTGCTCCACCATCTCGTCCAGGGTCGCCAGGAAGTCTTCCTCCTTGATCCCATAGTCGGCGATGGTCTTCTTGATCCCAATCTTCTCCTTGAGGTCCTCCAATGCCTGAATCAGGTTCTCAAATACCTCCTGATCGTCCTTTCCGGTGATCCCGGCAAACCGGGCCGCCTCCACGTAGCGGTCAAAGGCATGAGGATATTTGTACTGAGGGAAGGTTCCCATCTTTGCGGGGGCCTCCTCCGCATTATAGCGAATCACATAGGTCAGCACCAGGGCGTTGGCCACGCCGTGGGGCAGATGATGGAAGGCGCCCAGCTTGTGAGCCAGGGAATGGTTCACACCCAGGAAGGCATTGGCGAAGGCAAGACCCGCCATGCAGGAAGCGTCCGCCATCTTCTCCCTGGCCTCGGCGTCGTCCGCACCGAACTCGTAAGCCCTCGGCAGGTAGGTGAAGACGTTCTTGATGGCCTTGAGGGCCAGGCCGTCCGTGTAGTCGGAAGCCATCACGGACACGTAAGCCTCCAGCGCATGGGTCATCACGTCGATGCCGGAAGCGCTGGTGAGTCCCTTCGGCATGGTCATCATGTTGTCCGCATCCACGATCGCCATGTTGGGAAGCAGCTCATAATCGGCCAGGGGCCATTTCTTTCCGGTGGTCTCGTCGGTGATGATGGCAAAGGGCGTGACCTCGGAGCCGGTTCCGGCGGAGGTGGGGATCGCCACAAAGTATGCCTTCTCGCCCATCTTCGGGAAGGTGTAGACCCTCTTCCGGATATCCATGAAATCCATGGCCATATCCATGAAATCCACCTCCGGATGCTCGTACATCACCCACATGATCTTGGCCGCGTCCATGGCGGAACCGCCGCCCAAGGCAATGATCGTGTCCGGCTCAAAGCTGCGCATCATCTCCGCACCGGTCTTGGCGCATTTTAACTTGGGATCGGGCTCCACGTCGTAATAGCAGGTGTAGACGATGCCCATCTCATCCAGCTTATCCGTGATCGGCTTGGTGTAGCCGTTTTTATAAAGGAAGGTATCCGTCACCAGGAACGCCCTCTTCTTGTGCATGATGGTTCCCAGTTCGTCCAGGGCCACCGGCATGCATCCTCTCTTGAAATAAATTTTTTCCGGCGTCCTGAGCCACAGCATATTCTCTCTCCTCTCGGCAACGGTCTTAATATTGATCAGCTCTCTCACTCCCACGTTCTCCGACACGGAGTTTCCGCCCCAGGAACCGCAGCCCAGAGTGAGGGAAGGCGTGAGACGGAAATTGTAGAGATCGCCGATCCCGCCCTGGGAGGAAGGCGTGTTCACCAGGATCCTGCAAGTCTTCATGGCCGCCTGGTGCTTCGCCATCTTGTTCCTTCCGTCCTCCGTGGCCGCATTGACATAGAGCACGGAAGTATGGCCGTAGCCGCCGTCGGCGACCAGGCGCTCCGCCTTTGCCACGGCGTCGTCGAAATTCTTCGCCTTGTACATAGCGAGAACGGGGGAAAGCTTCTCATGGGCAAAGGGCTCAGAAACCTCCACCGAATCCACCTCACCGATGAGGATCTTGACATCCGCCGGCACTTGGATCCCGGCCAACTCCGCAATCACGGGGGCCGGCTGTCCGACGATCTTGGCGTTGACCGTTCCCGCCTCCGTCAGAATGATGCCCCGCAGTTTATTCATCTCTTCCTCGCTCAGGAAGTAGCATTTCCTCTTCTTAAATTCCGCATGGACTTCTTTGTAAACCTTCTCCAGCACGATCACCGACTGCTCCGACGCACAGATCATTCCGTTGTCAAAGGTCTTGGAGTGAATGACGGAATTCACCGCCATCAGAATGTCCGCCGTGTCGTCGATGATGGCGGGCGTGTTCCCGGGGCCCACGCCCAGGGCGGGCTTTCCGGAAGAATATGCCGCCTTCACCATGCCGGGGCCGCCCGTCGCCAGGATGATGTCCGCTCCCTTCATGACCTCGTTGGTCAGCTCCAGGGAAGGCACGTCGATCCAGGAGATGATCCCCTCCGGCGCTCCTGCCTTCACCGCCGCATCCAAAACCACCTTCGCCGCCGCAATGGTGCATGCCTTTGCACGGGGATGAGGGGAAATGATAATGGCATTTCTCGTCTTCAGGGCGATCAAAGTCTTGAAAATTGCCGTGGAAGTCGGATTCGTGGTCGGAATGACCGCCGCCACCAGTCCGATGGGTTCGGCGATCCGCTTATATCCAAACGCCTTGTCTTCCTCGATCACACCGCAGGTCTTTTCATGTTTAAATTTATTATATATGTACTCTGCCGCATAGTGGTTCTTGATCACCTTGTCTTCCACTACGCCCATGCCGGTCTCCTCCACCGCCATCTTCGCAAGGGGAATCCGCTGATGGTTGGCCGCCATGGCCGCCTCATAAAAAATCTTATCGACCTGTTCCTGGGTAAAGGTGGCAAAAATCTTCTGGGCCGCCCGCATCTCTTCCATTCTTGCCAGAAGCTTGTCGACACTATCGATGATTCCATCCTGCACTCCGGCTGTCTTTGTTGTTTCCTCCACAGCAATCTTTGTCTCTTCCACCGATGCTGCTTTTGCTGTTTCTTTTTTTGCCATGTTTTCCTCCTGACATCCGCCGAACCGATTTTTCGGTCAGGTTCCGGCAATTCCTGTCTCAGCGTCTCAATCTGTTCTGTCTCCGATTGACACGACAACTTTCGGGTTACATTGATAACTTCTTAACAATCCTCTGTTATTATAACTTCATGTTAATATTTTGTCAATCCTTGTTTGTAATTTTTTTAGGGTTTTGCCCATAAAAATTTCTGCTGTTATCTGATTTTTGTTATATTCAGAATTTTCAGATAACAACAGAAATTTGTTATAAATTTATAAATTACTTTTCAGCGCTCGGCTTTTCATGTCCGAGGGCGATTTTTACAGCTTTTTCTTCTTCCCGTCCGAGAGGCACTTCCGTCTCTCCGTCTATTACTTCTTTTACGTATACATAGCAAGTGTCCCGGCTGTGGACCGCATTCAAAATATAGCCATTTCTCTTTTGATTCATCAGCGCGAGTGCAAAACTGGATTTTCCTCCCATTCCCGGAAATGCGTCATATTTTACAAGGCCTGTTTTGTGGAACGATTTCGTTAATACCTGATGAATTACTTTAAGCGCTTTCTTTGTCGATTCATCCTCTTCCTGAAGTTTGCGGATGTCATCAAAAGCCTGCGCAAAAACTTCCTCCAGAGATTCCGCATCCCGTCCCCTCATAAAGCGATCATATTTTTTTGCCAGTCTGGAGTTTTTTACAATCTGAACAATCACCAGTACCGCCAAAATCAAGACGATCACGGCCAAGCCAAGGATGATGAAAATTGGATCAAATCCCAGTTGATTCAAAATGCTGTTTTCCATTGATGTTTTTCCTCCTGATGCTTTTTTCTTATCCCTTTAAATGTTTAAACAGATCCATAAGTCTTTCTAACTCTTCCATAGAATAATATTCAATTTCTATTCTTCCCCGATTGGTATCCTTTCTATTTATATTTACCTTCGTCCCTAAAATTTCCCGAATGCTGTTTTCAATATTTTTATAAATAACCTCCGCACCGGAATCGGGGACGGCGGAAACTTTTGGAGACTTCGGTTTTAATAATGCCTTGACGAGCTTTTCCGTCTCCCGAACACTGTATTTATTTTCGATCACTTTTTCAGCCGCCATATACTGGGTCTCTTTATCCTCCAATGCGAGCAGCGCCCTCGCATGTCCTCCGGATATCTCCCCCTCGATCAGCATGAGCTGAACCCGTTTATCTAGTTTTAACAAGCGCATGGAATTTGTAATCGCCGTTCTGCTCTTGGATACCCGGAGCGCAATCTCTTCATGCTTTAAATGAAATTCATCGATTAATCTCTGGTAAGCGGACGCTTCCTCAATGGGATTCAGGTCCTCCCTCTGGATATTTTCAATCAGGGAAATTTCCATGATCTCCTGATCACTATAGTCCTTGACAATAACCGGTACTTCTTTCAGCTTGGCCAGCTTGGCAGCCCGCCAGCGTCTCTCTCCCGCAATAATCTCATAATAATCTTCCCGCTTTTGTACCAAAAGCGGCTGTATGATTCCGTATCGTTTAATAGACTCTGCCAGTTCATTCAAGGCCTCCTCGTCGAACTGCTTCCTCGGCTGTTCTCTGTTTGGCTCAATCAGGCTCAACTTTAAAAGCACCGGCTGCCTTTTTTCCTCTTCCTGGTTTTTTTCAGAGCCGTTGTCTCCCGTTATCTGAATTTTGGAACCCTGATTTGATTTCTGAATTCCCCCCAACTCCATTCCCATGGGAATCAGGGCATCCATGCCTTTCCCCAGGCCCAATCCGCTTTTTCTTGCCTGTGCCATGCTGGTTTTCCTTTCTGATTATAATAATCCAGACACAATCTTTTTAATTTCCTCGTTGGATCACTTCTTTTGCCAATAATCGGTAACTTTCCGCCCCTACGGACCGGGGATTATAGAGAGTGATTGGTTTTCCATGGCTTGGCGCCTCCGCAAGCCTTACATTTCTTGGAATTATTGTCTTGTAGACAGCGTTACTCAGGTAATTTTTTACATTTTCAACCACTTGAAGCGACAGATTTGTCCTGGAATCATACATGGTAAAGACAACACCTTCCAGTTCCAGGGATGAGTTTAGCCGTTGTTTTACCAGATTAATCGTGTGAATTAGCTGTGAAAGGCCCTCCAGGGCGTAATATTCACACTGAATCGGCACCAAAACCGTGTCTGCCGTCGTCATTGCGTTTACGGTCAGCATATTTAAGGAAGGAGGACAGTCAATCAAAACAAAATCATAGTTGCTTCTGATTTTATCAATTTCTTCCTTTAGAATAAACTCTTTGTTTTCAATCCCGATCAATTCGATCTCTGCACCGGATAATTCTATGTTGGAGGGCAAAATATCCAGGCCGGGAAGGACTTCTTTTAACAGGCATTCTTCGACGGGACTCTGTCCAATGAGAAGTTCATAAATGGTCTTTTCCTGATCGTTTTTATTCACTCCCAGGCCGCTCGTTGTGTTTCCCTGGGGGTCCAAGTCCACGGTCAACACTCTTTTTCCGGCTTCGGCAAGACAAGCCGAGAGATTAATTGCTGTTGTAGTCTTTCCTACACCGCCTTTTTGGTTGGCAATAGCTATAATTCTTCCCATAAGCGTGAGTTCCTTTCTTTATTCTCTATTATTATACCATTATATAATCTCTATTACCACAATATTTTCTTAATTCTTTTATAAATTTTGTTTCATGTGAAACATTTTTTATTCTTTGGTCCACTTTTATTTTTTAAATTGATGACTTTGAACTCTTGTCATCTTGAAATTTGCAAATTTGTTTCACGTGAAACACTTTGTTTCATGTTTTTCCACTTTAGGTATTTAAAATTTATAAACAACAGTCATTATATATGTTTTAAAGAAATCATTATAGCTTATTATTTCATATGTTTCACGTGAAACATAGATGTCCTTGTCTGTTTTTTTATAAGTATAATCTATCTTCAGCGAAAAGAATCCAGTCATGATAAGATAAAACCGCTAAATGGATACAAGTAAAGGTGTTATCTAATTTACTTTTTAAAATAAACCATAAACCATGGGCAAAGTCCAAGATAATCTTTTTTATCAAAGAAAAATATATTCGATATATGTGATCTTATGCCCATCTATTTTCTTTCATGTTTCACGTGAAACATTTTTAACTGCGATTTTTAAAACAAAGTCAAAGAATTTCAACATTTTCCTTGTATCAAACTGTAAAATATACTATAATAAAAGAAATAACTAACCATATAATTTTGTTGAGGGTGTTAATCTATGAATAAAAAAAGCGGTTTAATAAAAGGCATTTTTTTAGGTACATCTACAGCGGCCATCATCGCCGCCATCAATAAAGCCTTATTTGTACGGGCCACATCAAAAAAACTCCTCACGACAGAGGAGCATGGTATTTATGCCTGGAGATTTGGAGATATTTTTTATACAAAGTCAGGAGAGGGAAAACCCCTGCTTCTGATCCATGACCTAGTGACAGCTTCGTCCGGATATGAGTGGCATAAATTGATAAAAAAACTTTCCAGATCACATTCCGTTTACACCATTGATCTGCTTGGCTGCGGTCGCTCTCAAAAGCCAAATCTGACTTACACAAATTTTCTCTATGTTCAGCTTCTCACGGACTTTATCAAATCTGTGATTGGACATAGAACCGATGTGATAGTCAGCGGAAGTTCCTCTTCTTTTGTGATAACCACCTGTAACAATAACACGGAACTTTTTGACCGGATCATTATGATCAATCCGGATTCCCTCCTGAAATGCGGGCAAACCCCCAACCAATATAGCAGGATCTATAAATTTTTGATTGACCTTCCTGTCATCGGTACGCTGATCTACAATATTGCAAACAGCAGAAAAAGTATTACGGAAAAATTTCTAACGATCAATTATGCGGATCCCTGTAAAATTGAACCAGAAACAATTTCCTTCTGCCACGAGGCCTCCCACCTGGGAGACTCCAGTGCCAAGGCTCTTTATTCCAGCATCAAGGGCAACTATACGAAATTAAGCATTTCCCATGCGCTGAAAAAAATTGACAATAGCATTTTTATAATCGGTGGCGAATATGAGAAAAATATTGAAAATACGATTTTGGAATATACGGCCTTGAATCCCGCTGTCGAATCGGAAATTTTGAAAAATTCTGCCCATCTTCCTCATATGGAGACCCCGGAAGAAATTGTTAAAGTGATAGAAGATTTTCTCTCCTTAAACTGAAAGATTTTTCATATAAATATCAGCCCTATTAAAGTCTTGTCATATTTATGCGCTATAATATGTTTTGTTATAAATGATCGCTGCAAAGGCCACTGCAGCGACCATTTTTTTACACAAATCCATAAGAAAATACAGGATTAAGACAGTGTATAGCGTGTGATGCCGCAATAAAAGCCCACAATTTAAAAATTTATCCACAAAATCTTTAAAAACAATCTGTTTATCCCACATGCAAGCACCTATTATCCACATTATATTGGTGATATTGTCACCTCCTTGATGATAAATAACCATATTTTCCATTTTTTTGTGGAAAACCACCTCAAAATTACCGAATGCCATTCTTGACATATATCGCAAACCGATATATAATATCTAAATATACAGTTCTACTGTATATTTAGATATAAAGTCATGCAATATAACGGAGGTGTCTTTTGAACAGAAACAAATATCTTCCTCTCACAGAAACTGTTTATTATATGCTTTTAGCCCTGATGGAACCGTCTCACGGATACGCAGTCATGCGGCAGGTGGAAAACTTGAGCGGCGGCCAGGTCCGGCTTGCGGCCGGAACCCTGTACGGAGCCATTGAAAATCTTTTGAAGAAGCAACTGATCCACTCTCTCCCCAGCGATAACCCCAGACGAAAAGTATACGTGATCTCCGAGCTAGGAAAAACTGTCCTGCATGCGGACTGTCAAAGAATGGTACGCATGATCCAGATGACGAGAGAACATGCAAAAGAAGAGACCGGGCCTTCTCTTCTCCCATAAGAATCCATCCGTCAACGGCGTGCACTCCGATATTCCCTCGGAGCGCAGTCGTAAAACCGCCGGAACATTTTCGCAAAATTGCTCGGACTGTCAAACCCGCAGGCAGAAGCAATTTCCGAGACACTGCCCGACGGGTTGGACAAAAGCATCCCCGCCCCCTGCATGATCCGGTATTTCAATAAATACTGAATAGGAGAAACCTGAATGGTCTTTTTAAAACAGCGGAAACATTCCCGTTCGCTAATATACGCCGCCCTCGCAATCTCTTCCAGGGAAATGTCTTCCGCATAATTTTTATGGATATATGTGAGCATTTTTCTGACCCGAAGATTATCCTGATTCAGAGAAGCGTTCCCTATGTCCATCTGCGGTTCAAATCTTCGATATAAAAAAAGGCAAATCCGGGAAAGTGCCTCTCTCACGACAAACTCATAACCGCTCTCTTCCCCTTCCATCGCTTCAAAGGCCTCTTGAAACCAGTTCAAAATCTGGCTGTCATCAACATCCTCCATGTGACAACCAGAAAAAGATTGGCAGGAGACAAGGGAACCCATATATTTTTCGGCAAACACGGAACTGTCGCTCCCCTGGACCAGTTCTGAAGAAAAAACCAAAGAACGCATTTTACAGCGATCTTCTGTCGAAGCGTAATGAAGCATATTTGAATTCAGGGCCAGGCAATCTCCTTTTTTCAGCCAAAAGACCCTGGAAGGAATCTTCACTTGCAATTTCCCCTCTTCTACACATATGATCTCAATCTCCTCATGCCAATGCCAGGGGACAATGTCTTCGGGATTATTCGTATAATAAGACTCGTATCCCGCGCAGGGAAATCCCTTTGTCCCATGCAGTCTCAGTTCTTTATGTTCTTTATTTAAGACTCCCATTTCCTTTTTCCGCGATATCATATTTGTTCCTTCTTCTAATATTGCCTTCATTTTGGCGGTTTTCTTATATTATATGGCCGAAATCATATTGTATCAAGTACCATATTGCGGTATTCTTATGTCAGAAAACAAAACTTCCTCAGGTGCCGGAAAGAAGCCCATCTCATGAAAACAATCTGATTCCCCAAAACCATGAGATATTCTTATGAAATTAAAATTCTCTTGACGAATATGAACGACTGGGCCAAGTTTCACAAAACTGATGATCGGGGCCTATGTGTAAGCGGGAATCCGTCGATTAGAAGCGCTTAGGCCAGGCGGTTCCCAATGATCATTTTTCTTATACTTCTACCAACACTTTAATCATAACATGCGGAAAAACCACCTCTCACCGGTGGTTTTTCCATGCGCTCCTGTCGGCGTTTCTCTATTCTCAATTTTTATCTTCACACTTGTAAATCCTTTTTTTCATCAATGAATGCCTGTTTGAGAAATCGATTATAGGCATAATTCACAAATTTATAGCACAATATTTGTCATAAACGAACAAATATTTAAAATTTTAAGTGAATATTTTAACTTTATTTTCCGATCGTGCTATCTTTTATTTGTAATCAATCACAAACAATGTCAACTCAAGATTGGCCATGAAAAGATTGTTTCTGTAACCGTAGCGTTCTGATTGTGGTAAAAACAGGAAGTATAAGGTGAAAAAAGGATTCTGTATTTTATTGGCGTTTATGATGTTTTGTTTAGCCGGCTGCGGCAATGGAGAATCCGGGTCGAATGCTGAGAACGGCGAGGTCACGCTCGCTTTCTCGGGATCTCAGACCGGAGATTTTGCAGAATACGGTCAATCCATGAAGGCGGCGGCACAGATTGCCATTGACGAATGGAACGAGAAGGGCGGTGTCCTCGGATATTTTTCGAGCGGTGTCGCCATGACCGCTGCGGAGATCTATCAGGAGGAAGGAATCGCACTGGTAAACGGCTCCGCCGCTCATGTGGATTATTCCAAGATCGGGGACTGTATTTTCAGGAATAACGCCATCTATGTAACGGAAGCAAGTACCTGTATCCAGGTAACGGAATATCTTGGACGAAAGAAATTAGGTATTTTAAATCCCAACAGTGATGCAGGTGTCTGATCGTCGAGGACGGAGCCTATAAAAAGGTTTCCGGCACCCTGCTCAGCCAGACGGACTAGAGTGAGGAAAAAGGAGTTTCCCCGTCGGCAATCGCCATTGCCTGGATCCTGCGCCACCCGGCAAAAATACAGCCTTTGATCGGGACCACGAACAGAGAACGGCTGCGGGATATCTGCACGGCTTGTGACGTGGTGATCAGCCGTGCCGAATGGTATGAGCTTTACCGGGCCACTCTCTCTGACGAAGGAAGAATTCAGACTGGAAGTTCTCTCTCCAAGCCGTCAAACCGGGAATAACCGGCAGGGAAGTGAAATCCCGCAGGGATGTACATTTATGCATTCCCTTTTGATATGATATACTGGATACAATTAAACGCAAATTATGGAATAAGAGGTTTTTTGAATGAGCGTAAAGATCAAGGACGTTGCAAAGGCCGCAGGCGTGAGCACGGCAACCGTATCCAGAGTACTGAATCAATCGGCCAATGTGTGTGAGGAGTTCTGAGAGACGATCCTGCAAATTATAATGCGAGGGCGGAGGTCATGTGGGCGGGAAGTCTTTCCCACAATGATCTGACCGGCTGTGGTAACGGTGGAAACGATTTCGCCACCCATATGCTGGAACAGGAATTGAGCGGCATCTTTGACGTGGCCCACGGCGCCGGCCTTTCGGCCCTCTGGGGAAGCTGGGCAAGATATGTTTACCGGGACTGCCTGGACCGTTTCTGCAAGTATGCGGTCAATGTCATGGGCGTCAAGGGGGCTACCGACGAGGAGACCGCCCTCAAAGGGATCGAAGCGACAGAAGCCTTCTTCAGGGAGATCCATATGCCTGTCTCCCTGAAGGAGCTGAATCTGGATCCCACAGAGGAGGAGATGGACCTGATGGCCCACAAGTGCATCATCGCCGCAGGTGGGAAGAAGGGTTCCGCAAAGGTTCTCTTTGAGGAGGATCTGAGAAAGATCCTGGAAATGGCCAGATAAATGTAACTGATTTGATTATATTATTAGGAAAAAAGAGGAAGACACGAATGATTCAGAATCAACCGGTACATATGGACAATGAAACCGCCAATATGAAAGGATCAAATGAAGGATCCCATGAGCATGAGGGAATTCGGAGAAATTTTTGTAAAGGATCTGATCACTTTTGAAAATCGTGTCGTGGAGATCAACGACGACACCGTACATATCGAGATGCATTACTGCCCCCTGCTCTCGGCATGGAAAAAGCTTGGCTTCTCCGACGAGAACTGCGCCCTTTTCTGTGACATTGCCATGGAGGGGGACCGGAAGTTTGCCCGGGATATGGATGCGGAATTCTCCCTGACCAAAAAGATTGCGGAGGGCGACGACTGTTGTGATTTAAAGTTCACCAGGATCAATAAATAAAACTCAACCGGCTCAGGAGGGAAACATGGACAGAATCGCAAAGCTTAAGCATCAGGAAGAAGTTTTACAGTTTTCTGAATTCCCCAACGAGGAGGCCTGGAAGCTCGGCTGCTACATGAGGGACCGAGCAGAAAAAAAGGAATTCAGATTGGCATCTGCATCCGTTTGAACAGCGGGCTCACCTTGTTCCAATCGATTCCCAACGAGGTGCGCCTGTCGAATCAGGAGTGGATGTACCGAAAATTCAACCTGGTCCGCTGCATGGAAAGAAGCTCTCTCATGAGTACGTGGATCCTTGAGGAACAGGGACAATCCCTGGCAGACCACGGGTTAAACGACGCAGAGTATGTGCTTTGCGGCGGCGGTTTCCCGATCCGTCTTAAAAATGCCGGGATCATCGGCGCCGTCACGGTATCTGCCCTGCCCCACGAGGAGGACCATGCCTTTATCGTGGAATGTCTGGCGGGATACCTGAACGCCGACGCCGATTCTCTTCTTTAAAATATTTTGAAATTCCTGTGCTTCAAGTGAGCGGAGCCTTCGCCGGAATCCCTGCCTTTCTCGGGTATTTTGCGGAGAGCCCCGCTTTTCGTTCAATGAAGATTAAGCTCCTCCCCGCCCCGTCCAGGGTAAATTTCTCAACGGCCCTTGTCTTGCAGCCAAGCTTCTTGATGGCGGGCTTTGCCGTCTCCAGCTCTTCCTCGATCTCCCCGGATTTGTAGGAAACAAACCTTCCCCCTATTTTCAGGAAGGGCGTACAATACTCGGAAAGGGTGGAAAGGTTTGCCACGGCCCTGGAAAGACAGAGATCGTACCTTCCCCGGTAATCCGGATCCCGGCCAAAATCTTCTGCCCTGCCGTGGAGCAATTCCACTCCCGCCCCCTCTCCATTCAGCCCTAAGTTATCCACGACTTTGGAGAGAAAAGCCATTCTTTTCCCCAAAGAATCCAATAAAGTCACAGAAAGATGTGGATACAGGATCTTTATGGGGATTCCCGGAAAGCCCGCCCCGGTTCCCACATCGATAAAATTCCGGATGGCGGAGAAGTCAAAGTAATTTGTGACCAGGACGCTGTCCAGAAAATGTCTGCAGACGACCTCCTCGAACTTTGTCACGGCGGTCAGGTTCATGACCTTGTTGGTCTCAGTAAGCAGTTCATAATACTGTTCAAACTGCTGCGCCTGCCGCTCCGTGATGCTGATCTTTTCCCCTTCAAACCGCTTTTTTATATATTCTTGTCTCTCATTCAATAGTTTTTCCTCTGTTCCAAATAGACTAACAATACGGAGATGTCCGCCGGGGACACACCGGAGATCCGGGACGCCTGACCGATGTTCACCGGTCTCAACTGGTTCAGTTTCTGCATGGCTTCCTTCCGCAGCCCCTTGATGGCTTCATAATCAAAATCTTCCGGAAGCCGTTTTCCCTCCAGTTTTTTGAACTGGCGGACCTGGCTCTCCTGCCGCTTTAAATATCCCTCGTACTTGAGATCGATCTCCACCTGCTCTCTCACTGCGGGGGGAAGAGAAGGGCGTCCCTCGTCGATCTCTCCCAGGGCTTCATAGGAAAGCTCCGGCCGCTTGACAAGTTCTGCCAGAGTCACTCCGTTCTTTAACAACGTGCTCCCGCTCTTCTCCAGAAATCTCTGGATTTTTTCCGTTCCCCCGACGGCGGTTCCCTCCAGCCGGCGGATCTCCTCCCTGATCAGCTCCTTTTTTTCCAATAATTTCCGGTAACGCTCTTCGTCAATGAGCCCGATCTCGTGCCCGATCTGTGTAAGGCGCAGGTCCGCGTTGTCCTGGCGGAGAAGCAGGCGGTATTCCGCCCGGGAGGTCATCATCCGGTAAGGCTCATGGCTCTCCTTCGTCACCAGATCGTCGATCAGGACTCCGATATAGGCCTGGGAACGGTCCAGAACGATCCCCTCCTGCCCTCTCACGCTCCTGGCCGCATTGACTCCCGCCATGAATCCCTGTACGGCCGCTTCCTCGTAGCCGGAGCTTCCGTTGAACTGCCCGCCGCTGAAAAGTCCCTTGATATTCCGAAATTCCAGGGTCGGGTAAAGCTGTCTCGCATCAATGCAGTCATATTCGATGGCGTAAGCGTTCCGGACGATCTTCACGTTCTCCAGCCCCGGTACCGTCCGGTACATGGCGTGCTGGACGTCCTCCGGGAGGGAGCTGGACATGCCGCCCAGATACATTTCGTTGGTATACTCTCCCTCCGGCTCGATAAACACCTGATGCCGCTCCTTATCCGCAAACCGGACCACCTTGTCCTCGATGGAGGGACAGTAGCGGGGGCCGGTCCCCTCGATAAAGCCGGAGAACAAAGGCGAGCGGTCCAGGTTTTCCCGGATGATCCGGTGGGTCTCCTCGTTGGTGTAGGTGAGCCAGCAGGAAACCTGCTCCCTCTGGATGTCGTCGGGATCGGTGGTGAAGGAAAACGGCACGATCCTCTCGTCCCCAAACTGTTCCTCCATCTTGGAAAAATCAATGCTCCTCCCGTCCACCCTGGCCGGAGTTCCCGTCTTAAAGCGGTACATGGCGATCCCGTGGGCCTTCAGGGAGTCCGTCAGATGAGTGGCCGCCTGGAGTCCGTTGGGCCCGGTGGGATTACTGACATTTCCAAAAATACACCTGGCCCTCAGGTAGACTCCCGTGGCAAGGACCACCGCCCTGCACCGGTATCTGGCTCCGGAGACGGTCCCAATCCCCACAATCCGGTCTCCCTCCGTCTCGATCTCGGAGACCTCCGCTTGCCTGATGGTCAGATGCTCCGTATTCTCCAGAGTCCTCCTCATCTCCCCCGTGTAGCTCTGCTTGTCCGCCTGGGCCCGCAGGGAATGGACGGCAGGCCCCTTGGACCGGTTCAGCATTTTGGACTGGATAAAGGTTTTATCGATATTCTTTCCCATCTCCCCGCCCAGGGCGTCCAATTCCCGTACCAAATGGCCCTTGGAGCTCCCACCGATGTTGGGATTGCAGGGCATCAGGGCGATGCTGTCCACGCTGACCGTGAACATGATCGTGTCAAGTCCCAGTCTGGCGCAGGCGAGGGCCGCTTCACACCCGGCATGCCCGGCGCCGACCACCACCACGTCGTAACTCTCTTCCAGTATTTTATCTTCTTCCGCCACGGTTTTTTCGTCTCCTTTCCTGCAGAGTTCCCTTTTAGATAATTGCGAAACTGCCTAAGAGTTCCCTTTCCTCAAAATCCTCATTTTCCCATACAAAACTTATCGAATATCTCCAGCGCCAGGTCCTCGCTCACGGTCTCTCCCGTGATCAGTCCCAATGTCTCGTAAGCGTCCATCAGGTCGATGGAATAGAAATCCTCCGGCATTCCGTTTTCGATACTCGTCTCCACCTGCCCGAGACTTTCAAAGGCTTTTTCAAGGGCATGCTTCTGCCTGGCGCTTGTAATATAGATCTCGTCGTTGAACCGGACCATGCCGGAGAAGAACAGGCGGGAGACCTCATCGGTAAGCTCCGAAAGTCCTGTCCCCTCCCTTGCGGAAAAGGAGATGACGGGCCGCCCTGCAAAGAGCTCTTTTGCCTCCTCCATGGTCAGGGCCTGCTCCAGATCAGATTTATTGAACAGGATAACTGCCTGCTTTTCCTGGATGGCCTCCATGATCCGCTCGTCTTCCCCGGTCAGCCCGGCGGCGGAATCAACCACGTAGAGGATCAGGTCGGCGTCCTTCGCATGGTCCATGGCCCGTTCTACGCCGATCTTTTCTACGATGTCCTCCGTATCCCGGATTCCCGCCGTGTCCATCAGGTTCAAGCTGATCCCTCCCAGGACCAGATGCTCCTCCAGGGTGTCTCTGGTGGTTCCTGCCACATCCGTCACAATGGCCCGCTCCTCTCCCAAAAGCAGATTAAGGACCGAGGACTTTCCGGCATTGGGCTTCCCCAGAATCACCGTCTTGATCCCCTCGGAAAGCATCCTCCCCCCGTCGGCGGAGTCGATCAGGGCCTTTATCTCTCCCTTCACCTCTGCCATCGTCCCCCGGAGCCGTTCCCTGTAGCCGTCCAGAGACATATGCTCCGGGTCGTCCAGGGCCGCCTCCAGAAACGCAGTCTCATAGAGGATCCTTCCCCGGAGTCCCTCTATTTTTTCGGAGACGGATCCCTTTAACTGTCTCAGAGAACTTTTCCTGGCGTATTCGTTTTTGGAATGGATCAATTCCGCAACGGCTTCCGCCTGGGACAGGTCGATCCGTCCGTTCAAGAAGGCTCTTTTTGTGAATTCTCCCGCCTGCGCCGGCCTGGCCCCGTTTCTGACAACGGTCTCCATCACCCGCTTCATGACCAGAACTCCGCCATGGCAGTCGATCTCCACCGTATCCTCCGCCGTATAGCTGTGGGGCCCCTTCATATAAAGTACCAGAACCTCGTCGATCATGGTCTCTCCGTCATAGACATGCCCGTATGTGACCGTGTGGCTGGGCAGCTTCGTCACTTCAAGTCCTCTCTTTTTGGGCTGAAAAATCCGGGAAAGGACCCTAAGAGCTTCCTTCCCGCTGATCCTCACGATCCCGATCCCGGAATCGGTCATGGCCGTGGCGATGGCTGCGATCGTATCTGTCTCCATAAGAACTCCTTTCTCCGATATTCGAACCGCACAGGAGGAAGGATTTCCTGTACGAAGAAAAGGAGCTGACATGAAGCTGCCAGCCCCTCTTTCTCTGTTTTATAATTTCCAATAGTCCTGCCCGTTCTCTCTGTTATAATATCTCCCGGGACGGTCATACCGGTCTTTTCTTCCTTCTCTTTTCAGAGAAACGACCACGTGGCGGTAAGGTTCCTCCCCCTCGCTTCTGGTCAACACGTATTTGTCACTCTGAAGGACTGAATGAATGATCCGCCTCTCATAAGGATTCATGGGCTCCAGGGAAACGGGGCGTTTTGTTCTCTTCACCTTAGAAGCAATGTTTTTTGCCAGGCTCTCCAGGGTCGCCTTTCGTCTCTCCCTGTAATTTTCCGTGTCCAGCTTGATGCGGAGGTACTCCTCTCTCTCTTTGTTTACGATCAGGCTCACCAGATACTGAAGGGAATCCAGAGTCTGTCCTCTTTTTCCGATGAGAACTCCCATCTCTTCGCCGCTCATGTCGATGTTCAGGCAGCCTTCTTCTTCATCCATGACGGAGGTGAGCGTCACCTCCATACCTATGGTCTTGAATATCTTACGGAGAAAATCTTCTGCTACATCCAAATCTGTCATTATTTTTCTGGCTTTGATCACGGCCGGCTTGCTGTTGATAATACCAAGAAATCCTGTACTGCCTTTTTCGATCACTACATAATCCAGCTTGTCACTGGTTGTCTCCAGCTCGATCAAAGCTTTTGTAACCGCATCGTCGACGGTCTTTGCAGATACTTCGATATATTCACTCATGACAGCAGTCTCCTTTTATTTTTTCTTACCCTTCTTCTCCTCATAATCCTGGACCATCCTGGCCCTGGATGCGATCGTTCCCATATTTTCTCTTTTCTGCTTATAATAATCTGTCGAGTTGGTAATAGGTTTCTTTCCCCTCTCCTCTTCCATCTCTTTCTTTTTGGCCGCCACCTCAGCCGCCCGGTTGGCGCTCTTGATCGTCGCATTGGCGTTGATGGGAGGTAATCCCTTCTTCTCCCGCTTTTTGTTTCTCTTTTCAATATTGGACTTGATCATCTTATCCACATCAATCTTCTTCATGTACTGATTGATACCAAGCTGCATGAAGATGCGGACCGTGCTGCTGGCCACCCAATAGATGCCGATACCGATCGGAAAGGTGATACAGAAGAAAACGGACATGATCGGCATGATGGTGTTCATCGACTTCATGGCCCCCGCTCCGGGCATGTCCTCGTTCTGGGCGGCGTTGTTGTTGACGTTCATGGTCTTGACGCTGATCCACTGGGTAAGTCCCGCCAGGATCGGGATCAAGAGAGCAAGGGAAAATTTAAAACCGGGAGCTTCCGTCAGATTCAGTCCTCCCAGGAAGGAGTTGACTCCCAAAAACTTCTCCGAGCTTTCCGTGATCACCTTTTCCAAAGCGGGGAAGATTCCCTTTAATTCCTCCCAAGCCGCCGCATTGAATTTTCCAAAGAGATCCACCATCTTGTCGGCCACGGTATAGTCAATCTTGTCAATGGGCAGATTGTTTGCCTTTGCCAACTCCGCAATCTTGTCGATATAACCTGGCTGCTCCATGACCGGGGTGACCACGTTCATCAGCATGTCCTTAATGGCTCCGATATAGGCCGGGATCCGGTAGATGACCTGATACAGGGCAAACATGATGGGCAACTGGATGAAGGTCGTCAGACAGCCGCCTGTCGGGGTCGCCCCGTATTTATCATAGATCGCCTGCTGTTCCAGCATCATCTTCTGCTGGGTGGCCTGATCCTTCCTGTCCTTATACTTCTTCTGAAGGGCCATCAGCTCCGGCTGCATGATTGAATTCAGTTTCATGAACCTCTGCTGCTTGATGGTAAGGGGAAGCAGTAAAAGATTGACGATCACCGTGAAGATGATGATGCACCAGGCCACATTGTGGATCCCAATACGGTAGATCCCGTCCATGATATAGCCGAGCAGGGTCGCAATCGGCCCTATGATAAATGTCGTACTTTTTGTCAATAATAGAAAATTCAACGTTCTGACCTCCAGGTCCGGCAAAAGCGGTTCTTTCACCGGATAGTTCGTATTCAGGGAACAGGATCATACCCTCCCTCTGCAAAAGGATTGCATCTCAGGATTCTTTTCACTGCCAGAAAGGAGCCCTTCCACGGACCGTATTTTTCCAACGCCTCCACGGCATACTGAGAACAGGTCGGGATATAAATACACCGGGTCCTCGTTTTCAGGCCCGAAAGATATTTCTGATAAAAATGTATTATTCCAATCAATATTCTCTTCATCATAGCTTTTTCTTTTTTCAAATCAGGTGATGGCTCTTTAAAAGGCCTGTAAGGGCACCCTCAATCTCCTGGTAGGTTCTCCCATTACTTTTCTCTCTGGCGATCACCACAAGATCATGTCCGCCAGATACCTTCCCGCAGTTTAACCGATAACTTTCCCGTATGAGGCGTTTGACCCGGTGCCTCACCACGCTGTTTCCGACCTTTTTGCTGACGGAAATTCCCACTCTGTTTTCCCCGTCGTCGTCTCTTTTTTTCACATATACGACAAGATACCTGTTGGCGAGGGATCTCCCGTTCCGATAAACCGACTGAAAATCCCCGCTTTTTTTCAGCGAATAAAATTGACTCATTTTTTTTCTCTACACGTCTTTTTCATACGACTGTTTTCATTAAGGAAGGGAAAACAAAAGGCCACAAACCTGCGGCCTAAGCTGATAATCTCTTTCTTCCCTTTGCTCTTCTGGCTGCCAATACTCTTCTTCCACCTTTTGTACTCATTCTTGCACGGAAGCCATGAACCCTCGCATGGGACTTCTTTTTGGGCTGAAATGTCATTTTCATGATCGCTCCACCTCCTTTTCCTCTCATTTTGACGGATTAAATCCATAACAGAAAATCATTTCTATTATATGCAATTACGGAAGTTCCGTCAAGATATATTTGCGAAAAAAGTTCTGTTCCCATAAATTATAGACTTGCAGCCATTTATCCCCAAAATGTGGATAAATGGTGTATAACTCTGTTATTTTCCTGTTACTTGTTTGTTTAAAACTTCAAAAAAGCCTTATATGGCAAGGCCTTTCCAAATTACGACAAGTTATTCACATTTTGTGGATAACTTGTGGAAAAACCTCTGTTTTTCTCCTTTTAGTTCTCCTCTGTATCAAATAAAATACTCTCTGTTTTTCTTAATCCTCATAGTTATCCACATTACATCAACATTTTGTGGATAACTTGTTATCTTCCCACAGCTTCTTTTCAAAATTTTCGTTGAAAAATAATCCGAATTGGTATAGAATAGTTAAAAGTATAAGGGGGCTTTTGCGCTCTGTCGTGTTTTGATTTGGGAAAAGGCGGGGATAAGAAAAAATGCTTCAGACGATACAGAAACATTGGGACGAGATTTTGCAGCTGATACGGTACAATCACAATGTGTCTCTGGCCAGTTATGATACCTGGCTTATGCATTTACACGTAAAATCGGTGGACGAAAACGCCCACATGGTTCATATTGCCTTCGAAAATCCGCTGTATTACAACTCGGAATTCGTCATCAAGCATGTCACGAAAAATTATTCCAGTTTATTTCAGATCTATATCGAGCAGGTAACCGGATTTGTCTGCGAAGTTGACATTTATATGGAAAAAAAAGAAGAAAAAGCGGAAGTCTCCAAACCGAAAAAGACGATACGACGGAAAGCGGAATCGGAGGTTTCTTCCCCGAACAGCAATCTGAATCCCAAGTATACCTTTGATAATTTTGTGGTCGGCTCCAGCAACGAATTCGCCCATGCGACCTGCCTGGCCATTGCGGAAGCTCCGGCTACCAAATATAATCCTTTTTTTATCTACGGAGGCGCCGGTCTCGGTAAAACCCACCTGATGCACTCCATCGGCAATTTCATCATCAAGAACGATCCTTCCCAAAAGGTCATGTACGTGACCTCGGAACGGTTTACCAATGAGCTTATTGACTCCATCCGGAGCAAGTCGGCCACCTCCGTCCATTACTTTCGGGAGAAATACCGTAACAACGATGTTCTTCTGATTGACGACATTCAGTTCATTATAGGGAAGGAGAGTACCCAGGAGGAGATTTTCCACACCTTCAACGCCCTCCATGAGGCCGGAAAACAGATTGTGTTTTCCAGCGACCGCCCTCCCAGGGACTTTGAGACCGCCCTGGAGGACAGGCTTCTTTCCCGATTCAAGGCGGGTCCCATTGCGGACATCAAACCGCCCAACTACGAAACCAGGATGGCCATTCTCCGGAAAAAAGAGGAGATCGAGGGATACAACATCGACAACGAAGTGATCCATTATATTGCAAATAACATTACCTCCAATATTCGTGAGCTGGAGGGGGCCCTCACCAAGGTTGTCGCCCTGGGAAGGCTCAACAAAAAAGAGGTGGACCTTCCTCTGGCGGAGGAGGCCCTGAAAGACCTGATCTCCCCGAACCACGCCCAGGTGGTTACCCCTGAAGTGATCCTTGGCATGGTGGCGGACCACTATGGCTGCAAAACCTCCGACATTCTCTCCAACAAACGGTTAAAGGAGATCATCATCCCCAGGCACATGGTCATGTACCTGTGCCGCCAGATGACGGATTCCACCCTCCAGTCCATCGGTAAATTCCTGGGAGGGAGGGATCATTCCACGGTAAAAAGCGGGATCAACAACATCACCCAGCTTATGGAAAATGACAGGGAGCTTAAGAATACGGTGGAAGTTCTGAAAAAGAAGATCAGCTTCTCGTAAAACCATGGAAAAAACATTGTGGATAAACAGGACGGTATCCACAGGATAAAACAGGACCGTCCACATATTTATCCAAACCTTAAAGTCTTTGTTTAAGCGGTGTAAGGGAACTTTTCCCCAAATCCACAGCCCCTATTACTATTGCTACTAAATCATTTAATATCTTTCTGTCTCTACCTGCGAAAGGAGTCGGACCAATTTATGAAGCTTTCTTTTGAAAAATCTGTGCTGTTAAATGGAATCAACATCGCCATGAAGGCGGTTTCCACCAGAACGACCATGCCGATTTTGGAATGCATCCTCATAGACGCCTCGGACGAGGAGATCAAGCTGACGGGCAATGACATGGAGCTTGGCATTGAGACAAAGGTTGCGGGATCGATCCTAGAGCCTGGGAAAATCGCCATCGACGCAAAACTTTTATCGGAGATCGTAAGGAAGCTCCCGGACAGCCAGGTGGTCATTGAGGCGGATGAATACTGTAACGTGGTCATTGACTGTGAGAAATCCAGTTTTAAGATTGCCGGGAAACCGGGGGATGAATTTTCTTATCTGCCTTATATTGAGAAAGACCATTATATCAGTCTCTCCCAGTTTACGCTTAAGGAGATGATCCGACAGACGATCTTTTCCATTGCCCAGGGAGAAAATAACAAACAGATGACAGGTGAGCTTTTCGAGGTGAAGGATGATTTTCTGCGGGTCATTTCCTTGGACGGCCATCGGATTTCCATTCGCAGGATGAAGCTTAAGGACCATTACGAGGATGAAAAGGTGATTGTTCCCGGAAAGACTCTCTCTGAGGTGAGCAAGATCCTGTCGGGGGATACGGACAAGGAGATTGTCATTTACTTTACCGGCAATCATATTTTGTTTGAATTCGATGATACCATTGTGGTGTCCAGGCTTATCGAGGGGCAGTATTTTAATGTGGATCAGATGCTTTCCAACGATTACGAGACAAAGATTTCCCTTAACAAACGGGAATTTTTGGATTCGATCGAACGGTCCATGCTGCTCATCCGGGAGAATGACAAGAAGCCTTTGATCCTCACGGTGAAGGACCAGGAGATGGAGGCGGCGGTGAAGTCTGCCATCGGTTCGCTGAAGGAGGATATTCTGGTAAACAAAGAGGGGAAGGACATCACTATCGGCTTTAATCCGAAATTTTTGATTGACGCCCTGCGGGTGATCGACGACGAGAGGGTTGACATGTACATGGTTAACTCCAAGGCGCCCTGTTTTATCAGGGACAGCGAGGGGGCTTATATTTATCTGATCCTTCCTGTCAACATTTAAGGAGATTTTTATGGATGTGATTAAACTTAGGGGAGAATATATCAAGCTTGGACAGGCTTTGAAGGCGGCGAGGTTTGTTTCCTCCGGCGTGGAGGCAAAGGTCCTGATCCTTGACGGAAAGGTGAAGGTCAACGGGGAGGTCTGCCTTCAGAGGGGGAAAAAACTTGTGGGCGGGGATTCTTTTGAATTTGGCGGAAATATCGTGAAGATAGAAAATTGATGGTGCGGGCATGTTTGTAAAATCCCTGGAGCTTAAAAACTACCGGAACTATGAAAAACTGCATATGGATTTTGATTCCGGTACAAATATCCTTTACGGAGACAATGCCCAGGGAAAGACCAATATTCTGGAGGCCATCTATGTGTGTGCCACCTCCAAGTCTCACCGGGGAAGCAAGGACAGGGAAATTATTCATTTTGACAGGGAGGAATCCCACATCAAGCTTTTTGTGGATAAAAAGGGTGTGGAGACCCGCATTGACATGCACCTGAAAAAGAATAAGACGAAGGGCATTGCCATCGGCGGGCTTCCGATTCGGAAAGCCAGCGAGCTTTTCGGAAATATCAATGTTGTTTTTTTCTCACCGGAGGACTTAAATATCATTAAAAACGGTCCTTCGGAGAGGCGGCGGTTCCTGGATTTGGAACTGTGCCAGCTTGACAGGGTCTATACGGCAAATCTAGTTGCTTACAATAAAGTCTTAAACCAGAGAAACCGTCTTCTTAAGGATCTTTCCTTTCGGCCGGAATATGAGGATACCCTTTCTGTCTGGGATGAACAGCTTGTGAGATACGGACAGGAGCTCATGAAGATCAGAGAGCATTTTATCGGAGAGATGAACGATATCATCCGGAAAAGCCATGAACGGCTTACGGGAGGAAAGGAGGATATCGTGATTTCCTACGAGCCGGATACGGAGAAGGAGCATTTTGAGGAGGTTCTTTTTCTTTCGGGGGAGAAGGACAGGAAAAACAGAGTGACCACCAGAGGTCCCCACCGGGATGATATTTTATTTCTGGTGAATGGAATCGATATCCGTAAGTTTGGTTCCCAGGGACAGCAGAGAAGTGCGGCGTTGTCTCTTAAGCTTTCGGAAATTGCTATGATTAAAAATAAGGTGAAGGATTCACCGGTGCTTCTTTTGGATGACGTGCTCTCTGAGCTGGATTCGGGAAGGCAGGATCATCTTTTGGAGAGCATTGAAGATATTCAGACCATTATCACCTGCACGGGCCTTGAGGATTTCGTGAACCGGCATTTTTCCGCAAATCAGGTGTTTCAGGTTATAGATGGCAAAGTCAGAAATGAGAATGAATGAGAACAGGAGGATACGCATGAGTTCCGAGTTTGATTATGGCGCAGAGCAAATTCAGGTTCTTAAGGGCCTGGAGGCTGTGAGAAAAAGGCCGGGCATGTATATCGGCAGCACATCGTCGAGGGGGCTTCATCACCTGGTATATGAGATTGTGGACAATTCCGTCGATGAAGCTCTGGCCGGTTTTTGTGATACCATTGCAGTGACCATCAATGAAGATAATTCCATCACCGTGGTGGATAACGGCCGGGGTATGCCGGTGGACGAGCATCCGGAGATGAAGATCCCGGCGGTGGAGGTGATCTTCACCCAGCTCCATGCGGGAGGAAAATTCGGCGGCGGGGCGTACAAGGTTTCCGGCGGCCTTCACGGCGTGGGAGCTTCCGTGGTGAACGCCCTCTCCGACTGGCTGGAGGTAACCATTTACCGGGACGGAAATGTTTACCGGCAGAGATATGAGAAAGGAATCACGGTCACGAAACTGGAAGTGATCGGAACCTGCAAGAAGAAGGAGCATGGCTCCACCGTGACCTTCAAGCCGGACGGGACGATCTTTGAAGATACGGTTTATGAATATGACATATTAAAGCAGCGTCTCAGGGAGATGGCCTTCCTCACCAGGGGAGTGAAGATCATTTTGAAGGATGATCGGGAGGAACGGAAGCAGGAGAGAGAGTTCCATTACGAGGGCGGGATCAAGGAGTTCGTCCAGTATCTGAACAAGAGCAAGGAAGCCCTCTATCCGACCATCATCTACTGCGAAGGGACCATTGAGGGAGTGGCCGTGGAGGTGGCGATCCAGCACAACGATTCCTACACGGAGAGCGTCTACAGCTTTGTCAACAACATCAATACGCCGGAGGGCGGTACCCATGTGGCCGGCTTCCGGAATGCGATTACGAAAACCTTCAACGATTACGCCAGGAAGAACAGCCTGTTAAAGGAAAAGGAGGCAAACCTGACCGGAGAGGACATCCGGGAGGGGATGACGGCCATCATCAGCGTGAAGATCGGAGAGCCCCAGTTTGAGGGCCAGACCAAGCAGAAGCTGGGGAACAGCGAGGCCAGGAGCGCCGTGGACAGTGTGTTAAGTGAGCAGCTCACCTATTTCCTGGAGCAGAATCCCCAGGTGGCCAAGGTTATCTGCGAGAAGTCCATTTTGGCCCAGCGGGCCAGGGCGGCGGCCAGGAAGGCCAGGGACCTTACCAGGAGGAAGACGGCCCTGGAGGGCAACTCCCTTCCCGGGAAGCTGGCCGACTGCTCCGACAAGAATCCGGAAAACTGTGAGATTTACATCGTGGAGGGGGATTCCGCAGGCGGCTCCGCCAAGACGGCACGCTCCAGGAACACCCAGGCCATCCTTCCCCTTAGGGGAAAGATCCTGAACGTGGAGAAGGCCCGCCTGGACAAGATTTATGCCAATGCGGAGATCAAGGCCATGATCACGGCCTTTGGCACTGGCATCCACAATGATTTCGATATTTCCAAGCTCCGTTACCATAAGATTATTTTGATGACGGATGCCGACGTGGACGGCGCCCATATCAGTACCCTGCTTCTCACCTTTATTTATCGGTTTATGCCGGAGTTAATCAAGCAGGGACATGTGTACCTGGCACAGCCGCCTCTCTACAAGGTAGAGCGAAACAAAAAGGTCTGGTATGCCTATGATGATAAAGAATTAAACCAAATCTTAGGCGAGATCGGCCGGGACAACAGCAACAAGATCCAGCGGTACAAGGGCCTTGGGGAGATGGACCCGGAGCAGCTCTGGGAGACCACCATGGACCCGGAGAGGAGGATCCTCCTCCGTGTGACCATGGACGAGTCTGCTTCCTCGGAGGTGGACCTGACCTTCACGACCCTGATGGGGGACAAGGTGGAGCCCAGAAGGGAGTTCATCGAGCAGAATGCGAAGTACGGCGAGCTCGACATATAAGACGGAGGAACTTTAGATGGAGAAAACAATTTTTGACAAGGTCCACGAGGTAGACCTGCAAAAGACCATGGAGAAATCGTATATCGATTATGCCATGAGCGTCATTGCCGCCCGTGCCCTTCCGGACGTGCGAGACGGCCTTAAGCCGGTACAAAGACGGGTCCTCTATGCGATGATCGAGCTCAACAACGGTCCCGACAAGCCCCACAGAAAATGTGCCCGTATCGTCGGCGACACCATGGGAAAATATCATCCCCACGGCGACAGCTCCATTTACGGAGCCCTGGTCAACATGGCCCAGGAATGGTCCACCAGGTATCCCCTCGTGGACGGCCATGGGAATTTCGGTTCCGTGGACGGGGACGGGGCGGCGGCCATGCGTTACACGGAGGCCCGTCTCAGCAAGATCTCCATGGAGATGTTGGCGGACATCGGAAAGGACACCGTCGACTTCATTCCCAACTTTGACGATACGGAGAAGGAGCCGAGGGTCCTTCCCTCCAGATTCCCCAACCTTCTGGTGAACGGAACCCAGGGGATCGCCGTCGGCATGGCCACCAACATTCCTCCCCACAACCTGAAAGAAGTCATCGAAGCTGTGGTCAAGCTCATCGACAACCGGATCCTGGAGGATCGGGACACGGATATCGACGAGGTGATCGACATTGTCAAGGGTCCGGATTTCCCCACCGGTGCCCAGATCCTGGGAAAAAGAGGGATTGAGGACGCTTACCGGACGGGCCGGGGAAAGATTCGGGTCCGCGCCGTGACCAATATCGAGCCCATGTCCGGCGGGAAGCATGCCATCATCGTCACGGAGCTTCCCTACATGGTCAACAAGGCAAGGCTTATTGAGAAGATTGCGGAGCTTGTCCGGGACAAGAAGGTGGACGGGATCACCGCTCTCAGGGACGAGTCGGACCGGACCGGCATGCGCATCTGCATCGAGCTGCGCCGGGATGCCAATCCGACCATCATCTTAAATCAGCTTTACAAGCACACCCAGCTTCAGGACAGCTTCGGCGTGATCATGCTGGCCCTTGTGAACAATGAGCCGAAGGTCATGAACCTTCTGGAGATGCTCAAGTTCTATCTGGCCCACCAGGAGGACGTGGTCACCAGAAGGACGAAATACGATCTCAACAAGGCGGAGGAGCGGGCCCATATCTTAGAGGGTTTGTTGATCGCCTTAGACAATATCGACGAGGTGATCCGGATCATCCGGGCTTCGAAGAATACGCCGGAGGCCAAGCAGAACCTGATGGAGCGGTTCGGCCTTAGCGACGCCCAGGCCCAGGCCATCGTGGACATGCGCCTTCGTGCCCTCACCGGTCTGGAACGGGAGAAGATCGAGAACGAGTACCGGGAACTGCAGATTCGCATTGCAGAGTTAAAGGCCATTCTGGCGGACGAGAAAAAGCTTCTGGCTGTGATCAAGGAAGAGATCCTCGTGATCTCCGCCAAATACGGGGACGAGAGAAGGACTTCCATCAGCTTTGACGAGTCGGACATGTCCATGGAGGATCTGATCGCCGATGAGAACACGGTGATCGCCATGACCAATCTCGGCTACATCAAGAGGATGTCGGAGAATAATTTCAAGGCCCAGCACAGGGGCGGCAAGGGCATCAAGGGGATGCAGACGCTGGAGGAGGATTACATCGAGGACCTTCTCATGACCAGCACCCACCATTACCTGATGTTCTTTACCAACAAGGGGAAGGTCTACCGTCTGAAGGCTTATGAGATCCCGGAGGCCGGAAGGACGGCCAGGGGTTTGGCCATCGTGAACCTTCTGCAGCTTCTTCCGGGAGAAAAGGTGACGGCCATCATTCCCATCCGGGAATACGAGGAGGGCCGGTATCTCTTCATGGCCACCAGGAACGGAATGGTGAAGAAGACTTCCATTGTGGAGTATCAGAATATCCGCAAATCCGGCCTGCAGGCCATCAATCTCCGGGAGGACGACGAGCTCATCGAGGTAAAGTCCACCAATGATGAGAAAGATATCATTCTGGTGACGAAGATGGGCCAGTGCATCCGTTTCCATGAGAGGGACGTGAGGCCCACCGGCCGGGCGTCCATGGGTGTGATCGGCATGAAGCTTGAGAAGGATGACGAAGTGATCGGCATGCAGATGAATACCCAGGGCGAAGCCCTCCTGATTGTCTCGGAGAACGGCATGGGCAAGCGGACCCTTCTGGAGGAATTCACTCCCCAGCTTCGGGGCGGCAAGGGCGTCAAGTGCTATAAGATCAACAATAAGACCGGCTTTATCGTGGGTGCGAAGGTGGTCAGGGCAGAGCAAGAGATCATGATCATCACCACGGAAGGGATCATCATCCGCATCAACGTGCAGGATATCTCCATCCTTGGGAGGATCACCTCCGGCGTGAAGTTGATCAACATCGACGACAACGACATCTCCGTGGCCAGCATCGCCAAGGTGAGGGAGGACCCGAACAACGCCGACGAGGAGAAGAAGGAAGAGAATGTCCAGATGACGCTGGAGCTTAAAGACGGAGAGTAGGGAAACCCAGATGTTCTTACGGCATGCGGGAGCTTTTTCAGGAATCTGCGTGCCGGGAAACCTCTCCCGTCGGAAGGAGGATTTTAGGACAATTAAGGGAGAAACTTGCCATTGCTCCGGAGACTTTGGCGGCACGGTTACGGCTCTGGCCGTCAATGTGGAGACCTATGCCACCCACATTGACGGACTTCCGGTCGCTGTCAACATTGGATATGGGTTTGAAAGGCATGATTGGCAAGGGAAAGCGTTCTGGAGAAGTGGTCGATGCCATCGTGAGAAACGGAACCGAAATGGAGGTGCAATTTATTATTCATCTGGCTCACCTCATTCAGGAGTAGTCCATGGAACATCTGGAGGAGATGCAGTTCTTGTTAAATCAAAATGGGGGAAAGGGCCTTTAATACAACATGGAGTTCTAAATAGTCCTTATGGAAGTTCTGTATTATATTATGATTGATTAGCAGGATATCTATGAAAAGAAAAGAAAGTCTCGTCATATTGAGGGCACTGAAAAACTCCCACTTTTTTAGCAGGAGTTTTCTTTCTTCTAGATATAGACAGCTTCCATACACAAATTTATTCTAAAGTATGCAAAAAGA
>JAAWRC010000029.1 GCA_022800815.1 Lachnospiraceae bacterium
TTCCGTCATGTTAATTTGATTTCTGCTGTCAACAGCCGGATATCCATTTTCTCCAAGGCGATTAACAATACTTCGAATCATTTCCAAATCAGCTATCTTGTTTTCTTCTGCTGCCTTCTTATAAAGATCTATACAGATGTTTATAATTTCTTCTGCATTCTCCTGAGGTTCTTCTGGAATAGCCTGAATATCAATTACTGTTTCCGAAACTGTATCTTCTTCCGGGGGTGCATCGCTGCACCCCGAAACACTAAGCATCAGTAAAAAACTAATTACTACTAAACCACTCTTCCAGAACCAGGCGGTCTTTCTTAACAACATATCCACTTCCTCCTCTTCCTTTTACATCTTCTACCATGCTGATAATCAATATAGGACGTTCTACCGTATCTTCTGCTGTAAAAATTGCAAACCATCCTAATTCCGTACCCGAAGTATCATCCTTCGATGCCTTGATTTCTGCCGTACCTGTTTTTCCTGCTAAAAGAATGTCATCCCGATGGGCTGCATATCCAGTTCCATTAGAATCATTCACAACCTTCTTTGTTCCTTCCAATACACGGCTTGCTGTCTCATTAGAAAAGGCACCCGGAATCCAATACTCAGCCACTGCTTCATTCTGATATACCAAATAAAGCTTTATGACATTTCCCTTATTACAGAGAGCAGAATAGATACATGCCATATGTAATGGATTCACTAAAACCTGCCCTTGACCGTAACCGCTATCGGCTAACTGTATTTCTGTTTCAATTCCCTCTGAATTAGAATACTGCGACTCTGCCATCTTAATCTCAAATGGCAGTTCCTCATTAAAACCAAGTCCTGTCAAAGAACTTTCCATCTCTTCTGAACCAATCTTTAATGCTGCCTTTGCGAAATAAATATTGTCGGAATATATCAAGGCATTCTCTAAAATGACTGGTTCATATGCATGGAGTGTTGTTACATGATAGGAACCCCACGATTCATCCTTTTGCCAGCTTAAGCCTACGTTCCCGTAATCTTCCATTGGATCGATTGCTCCTGATTCCAAGCCGACCGCAGCGGTAATTGGCTTGAATGTAGACCCCGGACACCACACTTGCTGGAACCGATTATACATTGGCTTATTCTCATCCTCGTTAAGCGCAGTCCACTGTTCACTGGACAATCCCATAATAAAATCGTTATTGTCATAGGCCGGTGCGCTGACCAAAGCCAATACCTCTCCGGTATAAGGATTCATGGCCACCGAGCAGCTTTTATCTTCCTTAAACTGTTCGTACAAGGAAATCTGCAAATCGGCATCTATCGTAAGCTGAATATCCTGCCCATGCTGTACCAAGATACAAGCCAGTTCCTCCTTCTCTTTGCCTTCCGAGTTTACAATGTAAATCCTGCAACCGTTCTGGCCTTTCAGTTCACTCTCGAACAATCCCTCCATTCCACTTCTGCCGATTACACTATTGGATGTATAGCCTTCTCCTGCATGTTCCTCTAAATCTTCCGCAGTAACACTTTGAACATATCCGACCAAATGTGCAGCTGCTTCTCCTAATGGGTATTCACGCACTTCAACATCAGATATCATCACTCCGGGAATCTCCAGCAACTTTTCATGCCTTTCATTCTCCTTTAGGACTTCTTCGTCTGGACTGATAGACATTAACTCAATTTCTTCCACTCTTGGAATCGTTTTAATAGGAACAAAAGAATCATCCTTTACCCATTTTGCAGACAGTTTCTTTTCTATCGCTTCCGGTGTGATTTCCAATAGTTCTACAATCTGTGCGATTGCTTCCTCTCTGTTTTCCAACTTGCCCGGAACGATTCCAACCGAAGATGCTGTACCTTTTCTTGCAAGGACACGTCCGTTCCTATCCAGAATTTCTCCTCGTTCTGCCTGTGTAGTGGAAACTCTTACTTTATCTGTAGAAGTTAGATTCGGAAAAATCATGGAATCATCCCAAACCAACTGATATCCTTCTTCGTCCTTTAGGAAAAGTGCTTCATTCTCAAAGCTGATAGTTCCTGCAACTGTATCGAAAGAAGTCTGGTAGGTTACCGTCATTTGCTCCTCATCATATGCAATAATCTGGACAGCCATATTCTGGACTTCTATACCTTCATAAATAGCTGAATTTCGAGTTACAAAATCCTCCTGACTGACATTTCCCGATGCCTCAATATGTAGCATCGCATACATTTCTTCATACTCCTGTTTTGGAATATGATCCATGTACTCCACCAGAAGTTCTTCCGGTGTCCTCCAGGCATTTTCCTTTGTTGCCAACATTCCTGCCACACATACTACAGAAATTACCGCAGCTATTCCTATAACAGCAATCGCAATCCATAGGAGCCTGCTTCTTGTTTTCTTTCGCCTGTTTCTGCTTTTTCCTTTCTTCATATTGACCTCCATTCATTTTGCTTTGCTGATATGGTCATATTCTATTTTCAATGTACACTATATCCTCAGAATATTACATTTGTAAGATTTTTGGGTAAAAAATTTCTCTTTGATGGGTATATCGTACTATACATTCCTCCTTTCCTTTTATTACATGTGTAAGATTTCGTAACAAAAAAATATCGCCCGAACTTCTGCTGCACTTGTGTAAATATTACATCAGTAAGATTTAAAAGTCAAGTTATCTTTATATAAAAAGGCTTCTGCCGGTAAGTATCATACATTTTCGCAAAAGTGATACCTTTTAGCAAAAGCCTATTATTCAGCAGAGTCTCAAAACACCCCACTGTTTTAATATTCAAATGTTTCATTCAAAAGACCTGAAAACACACATTCATTTTCTCCCCTTAATATCCTACAAACCGCAGAAAATCAAGGTTTCTTTGAAAGCAGACAAACGGTTTCAATATTCGCCGTACCCGGGAACATGTCGACGCAGCACGCACGCTGCACCTGGTAGCCGGCGGCGGCAAATTCCTTCAGATCCCTCGCCAAGGAGGTGGGCTTACAGCTGACGTACACGATCCGTTCCACGCCGTATGCCAGGATCTTGGGAAGGGCCTTTGGATGGATCCCTTCCCTGGGCGGATCCAACACGATTAACTCCGGCCTTTCCTTGATGGAGTCCAGCGTCTTTAACACGTCGCCCGCCAGGAACTCACAGTTGCGAAGGCCGTTTAAATCGGCGTTTTCCCTGGCGGCGGCGACGGCTTCCTCCACGATCTCCACGCCGATCACCTTTTTGGCCACGGGCGCCAGCACCTGTGCGATCGTGCCCGTTCCACTGTAGAGGTCATAGATCAGCCCATCCCCCGCCTCCCCGGCGTAGTCCCTGACCGTCCGGTAAAGGACCTCCGCCCCGGAGGAATTGGTCTGAAAAAAGGAAAAGGGCGTGATCTTGAAGCGGAGCCCCAGAAGCTCCTCGAAAAAAAAGTCCTGCCCGTGCAGCACCGTGGTTCTATCGCTTCGCACCACGTCTGCCGGACTGTCATTTCTCATGTGAAGAACCCCCGCCAGCCTTCCTTTCAGGGGAATGGACCGCACCATGCTGGCAAAACGATTGAGAAATTTCTCTTCGCTCTCCATCTCTCCCGTCTGTCCGCTCGTCACCAGGGCCGTCAAAATCTCTCCCGTTTTCCATCCCTTCCGAATCAGCAGATGACGCAGATAGCCCTCGTGTTTCATTTTCCGGTAAAAAGACAACCCCTCTTCTCTGCAAAGCTCCAGGGTTTCCGTGAGGATCTTCTGAAAATCTTCGTCCGCAATCCTGCAGTCCTCCACCGTCACAATGTCATGAAAACTTCCCCGCTTATGCATTCCCAAAGTCAGCGGACCGTCCTTTACCGCATCTCCAAAAGAGTATTCCATCTTGTTTCGATAAGAAAAAACAAGAGGACTTCCGGCGATCCCCTCAAACACGGAACCGGGACAATATTCCCCGATCAGCTTTCTCACCATCCCCTCCTTCAGCTTCAGCTGTTCTTCATAGGGAAGCGACTGATAACTGCAACCGCCGCAGACACCAAAATGCGGGCAGAAATTCTCCTCCGTTTCCAGAGACGAGACTTCCAGAACTTCAAGAAGCCTCCCCTCCCATCTTCCGCTTCGGTGCTTTCCGGCCACCGCACGGATCTTCTGACCCGGAAGCGTCCGCTTTACCAGGACTGCCTCCCCCTCCACGTGCAGGAGCCCCCTGTCGGGAAAATTCAAATCCTCCACCACGCCCTCAAAAATCTCGCCCTTTTTCATTTCGTTCCCTAACCCCTTGTCTGTCCAAATTTTTCGCATTTTCTGCGGTTCCTTTTGTAAGCCGCCGTCCCCAAAGACTCCGCATCCGGCCCCCCTTCAGGTCTGTCGGGCGCCCCGCAGCCGCTGGCTAAAGTCGTAACAGAAGAAGGCTGCCCTGCGGCAGCCTCCTGACATTTCTTTCAGACGAAAGCCCTCATTTCCCCCGAAGGCTTATTCAAAAGCCTCCTCCTCGGCCTTGGAAATGCTCTCGGATTCTTCCCCGGGTTCTCCGTCCTCGTCATCAAAAAAATCATCGTCGAAATCGTCCTCGAAGTCCTCTTCGAAATCTTCCAGATAATCCGGCGTAAAGAACCGATACACGGCGTATGCAATCCCGGCCACGGCAGCCACCGCACCAACGATCGCCAGCACCCAAAGGACCTTGCTCTTCTTCTCCTCCTGCTTCTCGCTCTTGCGGATCAGCTCGTTCAGTTTGCTCGTGCTCAAGATTTCTTCCAGCTTTTTATTCATATCCACACGTCCTTTCTGCAAAACCTTTACATTTTGCAGTTATTATATCACTATTCTTTCCATTTTACTATCGAAATTTTCCAGATTATAATAATTTTATATTTTTTCCAGCTTTGCAAAGGTCGCATACATCCGCTTCTGCCCGGCCCGGTCAAATTCCACCGTCACCTCAAAATCCTTCTTTTGTTCCGTGATCCTCGAAACCACGCCCTCGCCGAACTTCACGTGCCGGACCCGGTCTCCTTCGCCGTAAGAAAGCGACTTCGCCTTTGTGACGGTAAACTGCTTTCCCATGTAGGCCTCCTTCACGCCGGCGCCCAAGGAAACGCTCTTTCCGTATCTGGCCGCCGGAGCCGTCCAAGGCCGGTAAGGCTTCCGCCTCTCCTCCTCCGGCTCCCACAGTTTTGCTCCCGGGGAGCTTTTCCCCGAAAACTCAAACACGTCATCCGACAGCACTCCCGGCCCGTTGCCAGGATCCGGAGCTCTGTCATTCCACCGACCGAAAGAAAACAGGGGGGAACTCTCCTCCCGCCTGAGGCATTCCGGCGGAATCTCCTTCACAAATCTGGAGGGAACGAAGAACCGGTTTTCCCCCCTTACCATCCGCTGCCTGGCACAGGTGAGCACCAGCCGCTTCATCGCCCGGGTGATCCCCACGTAGCAGAGACGCCTCTCCTCCTCCACCTCCTCCGGTTCCCCGGAGCTTATGGACATGATGCCCGGAAAAAGTCCCTCCTCCATGCCTGTCAGATACACCTGCGGAAACTCCAGCCCCTTGGCGCTATGGAGGGTCATGAGCGTCACCCGGTCCTCGGAATCCCCCATGGAATCCACGTCGGCGACCAAGGCCACCTCCTCCAGAAATCCCCTCAGGGTCGGTCTCTCCTCACTACCCTCCAGGCTTTCCTCGTAGGCGACCGCCTTGTTCTTCAGCTCATCAATATTCTCAAGCCTGGTCTCCGCCTCCACTGTATCCTCCCGCTCTAGCTCCTCCCGGTATCCGGTATCCGTCAGGATATCATCAATCAGGTCTGCGATGGAGCAGTAGGACAGCTTGCTTTTCAGAACCTGAATCTGGTCCACGAAGGCCCGAATCTTTCCGGCCGCCCGTCCGATGCCGGGGATCCTCTCCGTCAGGCGGCAAGCCTCGTAAAAGCTCTTCCCATTGACTTCCGCATAGGTCATCAGCTTCCCCACGCTGGCCGCCCCGATGCCCCGCTTCGGCACGTTGATGATCCGCTGGACCGCCAGGTCGTCCAGGCCATTCTCAATGGTCTTTAAATAACAGAGAATGTCCTTGATCTCCTTCCTCTGGTAGAAATTGACACCGCCCACCAGGCGGTAGGGAATCCCCCGGTTCACACACCGCTCCTCCAAAAGACGGGACTGGACGTTGGTGCGGTAGAGCAGGGCGAAATCCGCATACCTGGCACCGCCCCGGACGCACCCCAGAATGTCCTCCGTTATGGCGTCCGCTTCCTCGTAGGCGCTGTCATACTGGCGAAACAGGACCGGCTCTCCCTCTCCGCTCTCCGTCCAGAGGGTCTTGTCCTTCCGCCCTGCGTTGTTGCGTATCACGCCGTTGGCCGCACACAGGATGTTCCCCGTGGAGCGGTAATTCTGCTCCAGCCGGATGACCTTCGCCTCCGGAAACACCTGCTCGAAACCCAGAATGTTCTGGATGTTGGCTCCCCTGAAGCTGTAAATGGACTGGTCGTCGTCCCCCACCACGCAGAGATTCCGGTATTTGGAGGACAGCAGGGCAATCAGCCGGAACTGGGCCGTATTGGTGTCCTGGTACTCGTCCACCATGATGTAGCGGAACCTTTCCTGATAGTGATCCAGCACCTGCGGATTCACCTGGAACAGCTCCACCGTTTTCATGATCAGATCATCAAAATCCAGTGCGTCATTCTTCTTTAGCTGTGCCTGATACTCCCTGTACGCCTCCGCCGTCTTCCTCCGGGAAAAATCCCAGTCCGACTGAGCGGCAAAGTCCTCCGCCGTGACCAGCTCGTTCTTGCAGGCGGAGATGGCGGACAAAAGCGCCTTCTCCTTATACTGCCTCGGATCAAAATTCAGTTTCTTGATCACCTGGCGCATCAGCGTCTTCTGGTCGTCGCCGTCATAGATCGTAAAATCCGTCGTATATCCCAGGCATTCGATATGGCGCCTCAAGATCCGGACGCAGGCCGAGTGAAAGGTGGACACCCACACGCCGGAGGCCCCGTATTCCACCATCCGGTCCACCCGCTCCCGCATCTCCCCGGCCGCCTTGTTGGTAAAGGTGATGGCCAGGATGTTCCAGGGATTTACCTGGCACTCCTCGATCAGATAAGCGATCCGGTGGGTCAGCGCCCTGGTCTTTCCCGAACCGGCTCCCGCCAGCACGAGGAGCGGCCCCTCCGTCGTCTCCACGGCCTCCCTCTGCATGGGATTTAATGCATCGTAACTGTTCATTTCCGTATCCTCTCATCCCAGACAGGCGGCCCCGGCTCCCATGTAAGCGGGAAAATCAGAGCTTCTGCCCGCAGTTGGGGCAAAAATTGGCCCCTCCGGTCTTTGTCCCGCAGTTGGGGCAAAAATTGGGCTTCTGCCCGTTTCCCATCTGACCGCCAGGCTGACCGGCCCATCCGGTCTGCCCCATCTGCTCCGCCATCTGCCGTCCCATCATCATCCCCATCTGCATGCCCGCCATGTCCGCAGCCATGCGGCCGCCCGCACCGCCTCTCGCCATGGCGTCCGTCATGGCCATCTGCTGGTACCGGCCCATGTCGCCGACCATGCTGTGGGAAGCGGCCTTCGTGATCATCTTCTGCACCCCTTCCGGGTAGGAGACGCTCTGGATGGAAAATCCCGTGATGGCGATGCCAAACTTCCGCATCTCCATGTCCAAGTCCGTGCAGATACCCCGCCCGATGTCCGAGGCGTTGGCCTGCAGGTTGAACATGTCCTTCCCCTCCCTGGAAATCCATTTCATCAGCAGGGGATCCAGTCCGGAAAGCACCCGCTCCTTCACGTCGTCTACCGCATACTGTTCCTTAATGCCCGCCACCTTGTCGATCAAGGCCATATGGTCGGAAACCCGGCAGGCAAAGGTGCCGAACGCCCGAATCGGAAGCCCGCCGGGAAGTCCCGGGGCCGGAAGATTCACCGCATTCTTCGTCCCCCATTTCACCGTGAACTCCTTCGTGTTGATAAACAGCACTTCCGCCCGTATCCCGCTGTTGAATCCAAATTTAAAGCCCTTTAGCGTAGAAAGGAAGGGAATAATGTCGGATTCGATATCGAAGCTTCCCTCATCCCGGAATACACCCTCCACCTTTCCATTGTACATAAAAATAGCGTCCTGACCGGGACGGATCACCAGGCGGCTTCCCTTTTTGATCTCGTCATTCTTCCATTTCCAGAAAATAATGTCGTCCCGGTACTCCTGCCATTCCACCACGTTGGCCATCTGGCCTCCAAAAAGTCCCATGTTCCGCTCCTCTCAACCGTTCTTCCCGTCTCGCTCCGCTATTTCCCCAGCTTCGCCTTGAGGGCCGCAAGCTCGTCCTCCACTGCGGAGGAAGGGGCGGAATCGTATTTGCTTTTCAGGGCGTCCAGGTCGGAATCCCCCTGCTTCCGGCCAAGCTCCGCCATGGCGTTGGCCTCGTCCAACATCTTGTTCGCCTTGTCCTCCATGCGGTCGAAAGCACTCAGATTGCTCCTTGCCCCGTCCACGCTGGCGCCGATCTTGTTTAGCTTTTCCTGGGTCTTCGCCACCTTGACCTTGGCCTTGATGGCATCCCGCCTCGTATTTAACTGGGCGATGTCGGAACAGAGCTTGTCGTGCATCTGCCGCATCTTGGCCGCATTCTCCGCCGCCAGGTCATAAGACTGCTTAAGCGCCTCCTGTTTGGAGGCAAGAGCTCCCTTCTGGGCCAGGAACTGTCTTGCGTCCTCGTCGTTTCCCGCCAGAATGGCCTTCTCCGCATACTGCTGCATCTTGTCAATCTCGGCATCGCACTCGTCCAGCTCCCGCTTCGCCCTCGTCTCGTCGGCCATGACGGAAGCCGTCTCCGCCTTCACCTTCCCCAGATCGCTCTCCAGATTCCTCATGTACTGGTCGATCATCTTCTCCGGATCCTCTGCCTTGTCTAAAAGCGCATTGATGTTGGACGACATGATGTCCTTAAATCTCTGGATAATTCCCATCGTGAATCCTCCTCCTTAACAGGGTTGTTTTTTTCATTATAAGTCATTTGTGCGCCGATGTCAAAACGGTTCTGTTCCCGTCTCTTCAAACCAGGACCCGAACCTTCTGTTCCACGCAGCGCACGGAAATGTCCGTCTGCCTGCCACAGATCTCCCCGTCCACGTGGACGAGAAGGGGCTTTTCCGTGTGGAGGGACGCTTCCCGGCAGGAAAAGGTGCGCACGCCCTTCAAATGCGTGTGCTTCCCGACCAGAGACGCCGCCAAAATTGCCGTCAGGCGCAGCCTGGACACGCCGGACACCACACAGAGATCCAGGTATCCGTCGGCCGGGTCGGCCTTCGGAGCAAACCGAAATCCGCCTCCCTCGTATTTTTGAATGTGGGAGGAGATAAAACGAATCTTTTTCAGGTTGATCTTCTTCACTCCGTCCAGAACCAGGCATCCGTCGACGCTTTTGCAGAGAACGATCCGCTTGACACCGATGACCAGATAGACCAGCTTCCCCATATGGAGCCGGTTAAAAAATTTTTTCAGCCTGGTGATAAAAAGATTCTGGCACACCTCCGCATCGTATCCAGCCCCACTGCTCACCAGAAACCGCCGGTGGGCCGGCCGCCCATCCGTATAGGAGAGAATCCCGTAATCGATGGAACGGACCTTCTTTGACCGGAGCAGCCAATGCAGCGCCTTTCCGGAATTTTTGGGAAGCTTCATGCCCCTGGAAAAGTCATTGCCGGAACCGGAGGGGATGTATCCGAGGGTCACCGGCACCGACATGGAGAGGCCGTTCAGCACCTCGTTGAGGGTGCCGTCGCCGCCAAGGGCCACGATGGTCTTGGGCTCCTCGTCCGGGTGTCTGGGCGAGGTGAGAGTCGCCGCCAGCTCCGTGGCATGCCCCGGACGCTCCGTCAGATAAAACTCATAGGGGACCCGCTCCTGGTCGAGCCGTCTCCTGATCTGCTGCCAGATTCCAAGCCCCTTCCCCGAGCGGGAATGAGGATTTATGATAAAGTAATACATGTCGCTTCCTCCTGCCGGTATGATACCGTCATTGTACCACAGAACCCCCCGCAGATACAAAGAAAAATTTTCTAAACAAAAATCGTGGGAAAAGTATTGACAATTGACACAATACGGGGTATACTACCTAGGCAGTCAGAAAAACTGGATGATATCTAGAATAACAGTTCAGGGGTCTTAGCTCAGCTGGGAGAGCATCTGCCTTACAAGCAGAGGGTCACAGGTTCGAGCCCTGTAGGCCCCATTATGGCGGAATAGCTCAGTTGGCTAGAGCACACGGTTCATACCCGTGGTGTCGAGAGTTCAAATCTCCCTTCCGCTACGCAGCAAAGTCCGAATCCGACGTGGGTTCGGACTTTTTCATATTGCGCTTTATATGTTTCATTCATACATTACGTTTTCTCCAACATTTACACCCTTTATCTCATTACCATTTTCAGGAGGGAAGCATTATGGGGAACAAAGCAATCGTAACAGGGGGAAGCAGGGGAATCGGCAGGGGCATTGCCCTCGCCCTGGCGTCAGAAGGCTATGACCTGGCAATCACTTATGCCCGCAAGCGGGAGGCGGCGGAGTCGGTGGCGGAGGAGATTCGCAGCCGGTATGGCAGGGAATGCCACTGCCATCAGGCTTCCCTGGAGATTCCCGGCGTCGCCCACGACATGTTCGTAAAGGCGGTCGCCGACCTTGGGGGACTAGACCTTTTAGTCAACAATGCGGGCCTCACCATCTGCGAGAGCATTCAGAATATCACCGAGGAAAAGCTGGACCATCTGCTGAATCTGGATTTCAGGACCTTCGTCATCCTCATGCGGGACGCTACCCGCTATATGATCGACCACAAGATCAAGGGGAACATTGTCAACATCACCTCCTCCAGGGGAGAGCGGGCCTATCCGGAATGCGGCATTTACTGCGGCCTGAAAGCCGGGCTGATTCACGCCATCAAGGCCTTTGCGCTGGACGTCTCCGCCTACGGAATCCGCATCAACAACGTGGCTCCCGGTGCGACCCGCATCCGCACCAAGGCCGAGATTGCCGCCATGACGACGGGAGAGGCCAGCGACTATTTCTGGCGTGAGGAGTACGAGGATAAGACAAAGGAGATCACCTCCGATTTCTGGGACGATCTGGGGGAGCTGATCCCCCTGGGCCGGGCCGGGACCCCGGAGGACGTCGCAAACGCAGTCCTCTTCCTGGCCTCGGAAAAGGCTTCCTATATCACGGGCGTCACCCTCCGGGTGGACGGCGGGCTGATTCTCCCCGGCATGCCGGAGGGCTTCGCCGGACAGGGCGTGACCTCCTCCGAAGGCTGGGGACGGCCGACAATGGAGGGCGACGGGGAATGACATTTACCTTCTACACGGGCTCCTACGCCCTCGAAAACGAACCCGGCATCTGCCTGTTCCGGCTGGACGCAGAAAAACAGTCCCTCGATCGGCTGGAGGGCTTTTCCGGAATCCACCATCCCTCCTACCTCTGCCTCGACAGGGGCCACAGCATGCTCTACGCCGTCCAGGAACAGGTTCCGGAGGGAATGGTCCACGGGCTTTCCGTCACCGAGGCGGGGCTGGAGCTCCATTCGTCCCTCCCATCCGGCGGAGCCGACCCCTGCCACCTCTCCATGAGCGGCGGCGGGCTATGCGTGGCAAACTATACCAGCGGCTCCCTGGCCGTCTGCGAGCTGGGGGAGGATGGCGGCTTAAAGAGGAGAAGCAGCTTCTCCCTGCATGAGGGAAAAGGGACAAATCCCCTCCGGCAGGAATGCGCCCACGTCCATTTTTCGAAGGAGCACGAGGGGCTTCTCTACGTCACGGACCTGGGGCTGGACCGGGTATTCGTATACCGGGAAACGGACGGTTCCCTCCAGGACACCGGGGTTCGCCTTGCGCTCCCGGCCGGTTACGGTCCCAGACACCTGGAATTTGACCCGGGAAGGCCGGAGATGGTCTACGTGCTCTGTGAGCTGGCCGGAAAGGTCGTCGTATTTAAAAAAGAAGAAAAAAATTACGTCCTCGTACAGGAGGCGGACATACTCCCCTCCGGTTTTAAAGGCGACAATATTTCCGCCGCCGTAAAACGGTCAGGAAACCTGCTTTTCGCCAGCAACAGGGGCCACGACAGCATCGCCGTCTTCCGCATCCAGGCGGACGGAACCCTGACACCCACCGGAATCTTTCCCTCCGGCGGAAGAACTCCCAGGGATTTCGAGATCTTTGGCGATTTCCTGGTGGCCGCCAACCAGGATTCCGATTCTCTGACCGTGTCAAAGCTGGACCGAAGACGGGGAAGCCTCTCCCTCACGGACCTCGGGGCAGGGCTTGTGAGGCCCTGCTGCATCTGCCGCTCTTGAGCGGCGAAATTCCTGCCAGAGACAGGCAGGGCAATCGTTCGCCGGGCGTGCCCCGCACGCCGGCATTCAGGAGGAAGTCAAGAAATGGGATATACTTATCTGCCTGTAAAGCAGGTCAGAACGTACTGTGAACAGATTTTTATCAGCCACGGATTTTCCGAGAAGGAGAGCCGGGGGATCGTCGACGTGGTCCTCACCGCAGACCTGTACGGGATAGAGTCCCACGGCGTCCAGCGCATGATCCGCTACCACAATTCCCTGGTGCGGGGGCTGGTCCACACGGACGCAAAGCCCTGGGTGCTCTTTGAGACAAAGCTTTCCGCCGTGCTGGACGGCAACCGCACCATGGGCCAGGTGACCGCCAGGGCCGCCATGGAGCTGGCCATCGCCAAATGCAGGGAGCACGGTTTTGGCGCCGTAACCGTCCGAAACTGCAACCATTACGGCATTGCCGGCTAGAAAGCTTGAGATCTACGACAAGCGGGGCGACGCCTTGAAAGACGGCTGGGCCGCAGACGAATACGGAAACAGCTGTACCGACGCCGGACGGGTCCTGGACAATATCAACGCCAAGCGCCCCGGCGGCATTTTCCCCGTCGGCGGCGGCTCCGTGGACACAGGCTCCCACAAGGGCTACGGCCTGGGGATCATTGCGGAGCTGTTCACAGGCATCTTCGCCGGGGGCCACACCTACCCCCACGTGGAGAACGGCGGCATGGGCGACACCTCCTTCGGCTTCATGGCCCTGGATTACGGCCTGTTCGGCGATAAAAAAGAAATCCGGGAACGGATGTCCACGCTCCTTGAGGAGCTTCGGGAGAGCGAGCCGGCAGACGGACAGTCCAGAATCTACACCCACGGAGAAAAAGAAATGGAGTCCATGGCCGAAAAGCAAAAAAACGGCATCCCGGTCAATGAGAAGACGCTGGAACAACTGAAACGGATCGGCGAATACGCCGGCGTTTCCTTTGCGGCGTACCTGGGCGAAAGATAAATCCCCCGTTCACCGCAAGCACAAAAAAGCTCCCTTCCTCTCCGTCCGAAACCGCACAGAAGCGTGTTCCGGACAAAAGGAACGGAGCTTTTTCACATCTCTTATTTGTGAACGAGCAGCGACTTCCCGCTCATCTCCTTCGGCTGTTCCATCCCCATCATCTCGATCAGCGTCGGAGCGATGTCCGCCAGGCAGCCACCCTCCCTCAGGGTATAATCCCTGTCATAGTTGATCAGAATGAAGGGCACCGGGTTGGTGGTGTGGGCCGTGAAGCTTCCGCCGTGCACGTAATCGACGAGCTGTTCCGCATTTCCATGGTCCGCACAGAGGAACATCTGGCCTCCCACTTCCTTCACCGCCTCCACGGCTCTTCCCACGCAGGAATCCACCGCTTCCACCGCCTGGATGGCCGCCGTCTCCACGCCGGTGTGTCCCACCATGTCGGGGTTGGCGAAATTGATGATGATCACGTCGTAGCTGCCGGACTTAATGGCCTCCACCAGCTTGTCGCATACCTCGTAGGCGCTCATCTCCGGTTTTAAGTCATAGGTTGCCACCTTGGGGGACTTGACCAGAATCCGGTCCTCGCCCGCATTGGGCTCCTCCACGCCGCCGTTGAAGAAGAAGGTCACGTGGGCATATTTTTCCGTCTCGGCGATCCTGGCCTGGGTCATGCCGTGGGCCGCCAGGAACTCCCCGAAGGTGTTGGTGATCTCCACCTTGTGGAAGGCCACCAGCTTGTTGGGAATGGTCACGTCGTACTCCGTGAAGCACACGTAAGTGGTCTTCACCCGCTCTCCCCGGTCAAAGCCGTCGAACTCGTCGGCGCAGAACACCCGGGTCAGCTCCCTGGCCCGGTCGGGGCGGAAGTTGTAGAAGATAATGGAGTCACCATCTTTTATGGTCGCCACGGGCGCACCGTTTTCCACCACCACCGTGGGCACCACGAACTCGTCGTTCACGCCCTCGTCGTAGGACGCCTGGATGAGCTCCACCGGGTCGGTTCCGGTCTTTCCCTCTCCCCTGGTGAGCGCCCGGTAGGCAAGCTCCACCCGATCCCAGCGATTATCCCGGTCCATGGCATAATAGCGCCCGCTCACGGAAGCCACCTTCCCCACGCCGATCTCCTTCATCTTCTCCACCAGCTCGGCCACGTAATCCTTCCCGGATGTGGGAGGGGTGTCACGGCCGTCTAAAAAGCAATGGACGTAAACCTTGGAAAGGCCCTCCCGCTTTGCCAGCTCCAAAAGGCCGTAGATATGGGTATTGTGGCTGTGGACGCCGCCGTCAGACACCAGCCCGTAAAGGTGGAGGGCGGAATCATTCTTCTTGCAGTTTGCCACGGCCTCCTTAAATGCCGCATTCTGAAAGAACTCCCCGTCCTGGATCTCCTTGGTGATCCGAGTCAGCTCCTGGTAGACGATGCGCCCCGCTCCCATGTTGAGATGGCCCACCTCGGAGTTTCCCATCTGTCCCTCCGGAAGCCCCACGGCCATGCCGCTGGCATTCCCCTTCACGAAGGGGCACTCCGCCATCAGCTTATCCATGACCGGGGTCTTCGCCTCGTAAACGGCATTTCCGTCATGTCTCTCATTGAGGCCGTAGCCATCGAGGATCATCAGCACTGTAGGTTTTTTACTCATTGTCGTTCTCCTTTTTGCATCTATTGACAGACAAACGCTATTCTCTTCCAACTTTGAATTGTACTCCATTTTCACCCGTCACGCAAGACCCCCGCTTAAATTCTCACAATTCCTCCATCTGCGCATTCACCTGCGCCTCGCAGGAGCGCATGGCGAGAATCGTCTTTTCCATCAGCTCCTCCAGCGTCCATCCCAGCATTTCGGCGCCGTCCCGAATCACGTCCCTGGAACACCCCGCAGCAAAGCGCTTGTCCTTGAATTTCTTTTTCAGGCTGGACACCTCCATGTCTGTCACGCTCTTCGAAGGACGCATTCTGGCCGCCGCCCCGATAAGCCCCGTCAGCTCGTCTGCGGCAAAGAGCACCTTCTCCATCTCGTGCTCCGGCCTCACGTCACTCACCAAGCCGTAGCCGTGGCTGCAGACCGCATGAATCAGCTCCTCCTCCGCTCCCCCCTCTTTAAGGAGCTCCGGTGCCTTTTTGCAGTGTTCCTCCGGATACCGCTCAAAATCAATGTCATGGAGCAATCCGGCGATTCCCCAGAAGTCTTCCTCCTCCCCGTATCCCAGCTCCTTTGCATAATAACGCATGACTCCCTCCACGGTCAGGCCATGAAGAATGTGAAACTCCTCCTCGTTGTATCGCTTCAACAGTGTCAGGGCCTCCTCCCTCGTGAGCGCCGTTTTCATCTTTCCAGTCCTCCTTTTGTCTGATCAAAGCCCACGGGGCTTTTCCCCGTGGGCTTTTCTCCGTTCTTTTATTCGTCTTCCGAAGCGTCATCTTCCGTATCCAGCTCTTCCTCCGAATACTGAATGATCTCCCCCTCTAAAAGCGCATCCGTCTCCGCATCGTCATAGGGCTCCTCACCCGCCTCCGCAAGTTCTGCCGGAACGCTCTCGTTCACCGGCTCTGACTCCTCCAGGAAGTCGTCGTCGAAGTCCTCTTCCTCTTCCGAGAGAATCAGTTCGTCGTCCTCCCTCATGTCCGTGTTGAGACGCACGGAGCGGTAGCGCTTCATGCCGGTTCCGGCGGGAATGAGCTGACCGATCAGCACGTTCTCCTTCAGGCCGATTAACGGGTCCACCTTGCCGTTGATGGCGGCCTCCGTCAACACCTTCGTGGTCTCCTGGAAGGAAGCCGCCGACAGGAAAGAATTGGTTGCCAGGGAAGCCTTGGTGATGCCGAGCAGGATCTGCTTGCCCTCTGCCGGCTGTTTGCCCTCTGCGAGAAGCGCCTCGTTCATGTCTTCAAAGTCCAGCACCTCCATGGAGGTTCCGGGAAGCACGTCGCCGTCCCCGCTGCTCTCCACGCGGATCTTTTTTAACATCTGGCGGACGATCACCTCCACGTGCTTGTCATTGATCTCCACGCCCTGCAGCCGGTAGACCCTCTGCACTTCCTGGATCATGTAATCCTGCACGGCCCGGACTCCCTTGATCTTTAACAGATCGTGAGGATTCACGCTGCCCTCCGTCAGCTCGTCACCGGTTTCCAGCTCCTGCCCGTCCTGAACCTTGATTCTGGAACCGTAGGGAATCAGGTAGGTCTTGGAATTTCCGGTCTCATTGTCCGTCACGATGATCTCCCGCTTTTTCTTGGTATCCTTGATGGCAACCGTGCCGCCAAACTCCGCAATGATGGCCAGGCCCTTCGGCTTTCTCGCCTCGAAAAGCTCCTCCACGCGGGGAAGACCCTGGGTGATGTCGTTTCCGGCCACGCCGCCGGTGTGGAAGGTTCTCATGGTAAGCTGCGTGCCGGGCTCGCCGATGGACTGGGCGGCAATAATCCCCACCGCCTCGCCCACCTGCACCGGGCGTCCCGTCGCCATGTTGGCCCCATAGCACTTCGCACAGACGCCGAGGTGGGATTTGCAGGTTAAGATCGTGCGGATTTTTGCGGAATTCCGTCCCAGTTTTTCCAGGACCCTCACCACCTCCGCCGCAATCTTCGGCGTGCACATGCCATTCTCTTCCGCCACGACCTCGCCCGTGTCCGGGTCGACGATCGTCTCGGCAATGTACCTGCCGGTCAGCCGCTCCTCCAGGCTTTCGATGACCTCCCGGCCGTCCATGAATGCGCGGATCTCCATGTAGGGGGCAGCCTTGCCCTCACAGCAGTCCACGTCCCGGATAATCAGGTCCTGGGAGACGTCCACCAGACGCCTGGTCAGATAACCGGAGTCCGCAGTCCGCAGGGCCGTGTCGGACAGCCCCTTTCTTGCGCCGTGGGCGGAAATGAAGTACTCCAGAACGTCCAGTCCCTCGCGGAAATTGGACTTGATGGGCAGCTCGATGGTACGTCCCGTCGTATCCGCCATCAGTCCCCGCATGCCGGCAAGCTGCTTGATCTGTTTGTCGGAACCGCGGGCACCGGAATCCGCCATCATATAAATGTTGTTGTATTTGTCCAGACCCGAAAGCAGGTCATGCGTCAGAATGTCATCCGTGTTCTTCCAGGTCTCGATCACTTCCTTATAACGCTCCGCCTCCGTGAGCATGCCCCTGCGGAAATTTTTCGCAATCCGGTCCACGGTGGCCTGGGCGTCGGCGATCAGCTGCTTCTTCGTCTCCGGCACGGTCATGTCGGAAATGGACACGGTCATGGCCGCCCTGGTGGAATACTTATATCCCATTGCCTTGATGGCATCCAGGGTCTCTGCCGTCTTGATGGGGCCGTGGCTGTTGATAACCCGCTCCAGAATCTGTTTTAACCCTTTCTTTCCCACATGAAAATCGATCTCAGGCTTTAACTCATTCCCCGGAATGCTCCTGTCCACAAAGCCCAGGTCCTGCGGAATGATCTCGTTGAACAGAAAACGTCCCACCGTGGATTCCACGACGCCGCTCTTCACCGTTCCGTCCGGCATTCTTCTCTCCATCCGGACTTTCACGCAGGAATGAAGGGTCACCGCTTTATTTTCATAGGCGAGAATCGCCTCGTTGACATTCTTAAAAGCCATGCCCTCGCCGACAGAGCCGGGACGCTCCTGGGTCAGGTAATAAATGCCAAGGACCATGTCCTGGGAAGGCACTGCCACGGGCCCGCCGTCGGAGGGCTTTAACAGGTTGTTGGGGGAGAGCAGCATGAAGCGGCACTCCGCCTGGGCCTCCACGGAAAGGGGCAGGTGGACGGCCATCTGGTCCCCGTCGAAGTCTGCGTTAAAGGCCGTGCACACCAGAGGATGCAGCTTGATGGCCTTGCCCTCCACCAGGATCGGCTCAAATGCCTGAATACCCAGCCTGTGGAGGGTGGGGGCGCGGTTTAGCATCACCGGATGCTCCTTGATAACCTCCTCCAGCACGTCCCAGACCTCCGGCTGGAGACGCTCCACCATCTTCTTGGCGCTCTTGATGTTGTGGGTCTTCCCGTTTGCCACCAGTTCCTTCATCACGAAGGGCTTGAAGAGCTCGATGGCCATCTCCTTGGGCAGGCCGCACTGGTAGATCTTGAGCTCCGGTCCCACCACGATGACGGAACGGCCGGAGTAGTCCACCCGTTTTCCCAGAAGGTTCTGACGGAACCGGCCCTGCTTGCCCTTCAACATGTCGGAGAGGGACTTTAAAGGACGGTTTCCGGGTCCCGTCACGGGACGCCCCCTTCTCCCGTTGTCAATCAGGGCGTCCACCGCCTCCTGGAGCATGCGCTTCTCATTGCGGACGATGATGTCCGGAGCCCCCAACTCCAAAAGTCGTGCGAGCCGGTTGTTCCGGTTGATAATCCTTCGATATAAGTCGTTCAGGTCGGAGGTGGCAAAACGGCCGCCGTCCAGCTGGACCATGGGGCGAAGGTCCGGCGGAATCACCGGGATCACGTCCATGATCATCCACTCCGGCTTGTTCCCGGAAGCCCGGAAGGCCTCCACCACCTCCAGGCGTTTGATGATCCTGGCCCGCTTCTGGCCGCTGGAATCTTTGAGCCCTTTCCTGAGGTCCGCCGAATCCTTCTCCAGATCAATGGCCTTAAGAAGCTCCTGGATGGCCTCGGCTCCCATGCCGGCCCGGAACGCATTGCCCCACTTGTCATAAGCCTCCCGGAATTCCTTTTCGGAAAGCACCTGTTTATACTGCAGATCCGTGTTTCCCTTGTCCAGAACGATGTAAGATGCAAAGTACAGCACTTTTTCCAGCGTCCTCGGCGACAAATCCAGAATCAGTCCCATGCGGCTGGGAATCCCCTTGAAATACCAGATGTGGGATACCGGAGCCGCCAAGGCGATATGGCCCATGCGCTCCCGGCGCACGCTGGACTTGGTCACCTCCACGCCGCAGCGGTCGCAGATGACGCCCTTGTATCTGATCTTTTTATACTTTCCGCAATGACACTCCCAGTCCTTGCTGGGCCCGAAAATACGCTCGCAGAACAGTCCGTCCTTCTCCGGTTTCAGGGTCCTGTAATTGATGGTCTCAGGCTTCTTTACCTCTCCCCTAGACCATTCCAGAATCTTCTCCGGAGATGCCAGACCGATCTTGATTGCGTCAAACGAAAGCGGCTGATAGGTTTCATTCGTTGTTTCAGGCATGAGTGATTCTCCCTTCTATCAATGTCCATGTCCCGATGCCCGCACCGGGAACGCCTCAGAAATCGTCATCGTTCTCCCCCGCATAGTCATCCGGCTCATCCAGATAATCATCCAGGTCCGACTCCTCATCCTCCACGTCGACCAGCTCGCCGCCGTTGTCAAACTCCTGCTTCTGATAACCCATGGACCCATAATCCTCCTCACGGTCATTGTATACCCGGTCGCTGTTTAACAGCGCATTGATATCCGTATTTCCGTAATCGACGCTCTCCGTGATCTCCACCTCCGTGTTGTCGTCACGCAGAAGGCGCACGTCAAGCCCCAGGGACTGGAGTTCCTTCAAGAGCACCTTGAAGGATTCGGGAACGCTGGGCTCCGGAATGTTTTCACCCTTGATAATGGCCTCGTAGGTCTTCACGCGCCCCACCACGTCGTCGGATTTCACCGTCAGGATCTCCTGCAGGGTGTAGGCCGCACCGTAAGCCTCCAGGGCCCACACCTCCATCTCGCCGAACCGCTGGCCGCCGAACTGGGCCTTGCCGCCCAGGGGCTGCTGGGTCACCAGGGAGTAGGGGCCGGTGGAACGGGCGTGGATCTTGTCGTCCACCAGGTGATGCAGCTTCAGATAATGCATGTGGCCGATGGTGACGGGACTGTCAAAATATTCTCCCGTCCGGCCGTCCCTGAGACGCACCTTGCCGTCCCTCCGAATGGGCACGCCCTTCCACAGCTCTCTGTGATCCTTGTTTTCTTCCAGGAAACTCATGACCTCCGGCTGCAGAGAATCCTGATGTTTCTTTACAAACTCTTCCCACTCCAGATTGACGTAATCATTGGCCAGATCCAGAGTGTCCATGATGTCGTCCTCGTTGGCCCCGTCAAACACGGGAGTGGACACGTTAAAGCCCAGGGCCCTGGCCGCCAGGGACAGATGGATCTCCAGCACCTGCCCGATATTCATGCGGGAAGGCACGCCCAGGGGATTTAACACGATATCCAGCGGACGCCCGTTGGGGAGGAACGGCATATCCTCCACGGGTAGCACCCGGGAAACCACGCCCTTGTTTCCATGGCGGCCGGCCATCTTGTCGCCCACGGAAATTTTTCTCTTCTGGGCAATGTAAATGCGCACCGTCTCATTGACGCCGGGGGAAAGCTCGTCGCCGTTCTCCCTGGTAAACACCTTGGCGTCCACCACGATACCATATGCGCCGTGGGGCACCTTCAGGGAAGTGTCGCGGACCTCCCTCGCCTTCTCACCGAAGATTGCGCGGAGAAGCCGCTCCTCCGCCGTCAGCTCCGTCTCTCCCTTGGGAGTGACCTTGCCCACCAGGATGTCCCCCGCACGAACCTCCGCACCGATGCGGATGATTCCCCGCTCGTCCAGATCTTTCAGTGCGTCCTCGCCCACGCCGGGCACGTCCCTGGTGATCTCCTCCGGTCCCAGCTTCGTATCCCTTGCCTCCGCCTCATACTCTTCAATATGGACGGAGGTGTACACATCATCCTGCACCAGGCGCTCGCTCAAAAGAACGGCGTCCTCATAGTTATAGCCCTCCCAGGTCATAAAACCAATGAGGGGATTCTTTCCCAGGGCAATTTCACCGTTCCTCGTGGAGGGACCGTCCGCAATAACCTCCCCGGCCTCCACCCGGTCCCCCTTGGACACGATGGGCTTCTGGTTGTAGCAGTTGCTCTGGTTGCTTCTTGCAAATTTGGTCAGACGGTACACGGCCCTGCCGCCGTCCTCATTTCGGATCACGATCTCATTGGAAGCGGAACGCTCCACCACGCCGGCCTGTTTCGCCACCATGCACACGCCGGAGTCCACGGCCTCCTTGCCCTCCATGCCGGTCCCCACCACGGGGGCCTCGGTGGAGAGGAGCGGCACCGCCTGCCTCTGCATGTTGGAGCCCATCAAGGCGCGGTTGGCATCGTCGTTCTCCAGAAAGGGGATCATGGCCGTGGCCGCAGAGAACACCATCTTCGGCGAGACGTCCATCAGATCCACTTTTCTCTTTTCAAACTCCGACGTTTCGTCCCGGAAACGACCGGATACGTTATTTCTTACAAAATGCCCCTCCTCGTCCAAAGCCTCGTTGGCCTGGGCGACGATGTAATTGTCCTCCTCGTCGGCCGTCAGGTACACCACCTCGTCGGTGACGACGGGGTTCTTCGGATCCGCACTCTTGTCCACGATCCGGTAGGGGGCCTCCACGAAGCCGTACTGGTTCACCCTCGCATAGGTAGCCAGGGAGTTGATCAGGCCAATGTTGGGGCCTTCCGGCGTCTCGATGGGACACATTCTTCCGTAATGGGAGTAATGGACGTCTCGGACCTCGAAGCCTGCCCGCTCCCTGGAGAGACCGCCAGGGCCCAGGGCCGACAGACGTCTCTTGTGAGTCAGCTCCGCCAGGGGATTATTCTGGTCCATGAACTGGGAGAGCTGGGAGCTCCCGAAAAACTCCTTCACCGCAGCCGTCACCGGTTTGATGTTGATCAGGGACTGAGGAGTAATGCCCTCGATGTCCTGAGTCGTCATGCGCTCCCTGACCACCCGTTCCATCCTGGAAAGGCCGATCCGATACTGGTTCTGAAGAAGCTCGCCCACGGCGCGGATCCTCCGGTTGCCCAGATGGTCGATGTCGTCGTCGTTCCCGATCCCCTCCTCCAGATGCATGTTGTAATTGATGGAGGCAATGATGTCCTCCCTGGTGATGTGCTTGGGGACCAGGTCATGGACGTGCCTGTGAATGGCCTCCTTAAGCTCCTCCTCCGAAGCCCCGGCATATTCTTCCAGTATAGATTTTAACACCGGGTAGAATACTGATTCCGTAACCCCTGCTTCCTTCGGGTCGAAATCCACGTATCCCGCCAGGTCCACCATCAGGTTGGAGAGCACTTTCACCCTCCGGTTCTCCGTCTCAATGTACACGAAGGGGACCGCCGCATCCTGAATCTCGACCGCCAGCGCTTTGGAAACCTTCGTGCCGGCCTCTGCCAGGATCTCCCCGGTCTCCGCATTCACCACGTCCTCCGCCAGGACATGGCCTGCGATCCGATTCTTAAAATGCAGCTTTTTATTGAATTTATACCGGCCCACCTTCGCCAGATCATATCTCCTGGGATCGAAAAACATGCTGTTTAAAAGGCTTTCCGCACTGTCCACGGAAAGGGGCTCGCCGGGACGGATCTTCTTATACAATTCCAGAAGGCCGCTCTCGTAATTGTCCGAGGTGTCCTTGGCGATGCTGGCCTCGATCTTCGGCTCGTCGCCGAAAAGATTCCGAATCTCCGCATTGGTCCCGATGCCCAACGCCCGGACCAACACCGTGACGGGCACCTTTCTCGTCCTGTCCACGCGGGCAAAAAACACGTCGTTGGAGTCCGTCTCATATTCCAGCCAGGCACCCCGATTGGGAATCACCGTGCAGGAATACAGGGTCTTGCCAACCTTGTCGTGGGCAATCCCGTAATAGATGCCGGGGGAGCGGACCAGCTGGCTTACGATCACCCGCTCGGCGCCGTTGATCACGAAAGAACCGGTATCCGTCATCAGGGGCAGGTCACCCATGAAAATCTCATGCTCGCTGATCTCATCCGTTTCCTTATTCATCAGACGCACGCGCACCTTAAGCGGCGCCGCATAGGTTGCATCCCGTTCCTTGCACTCTTCGATGGTATATTTAATATCGTCTTTACATAAGGTAAAATCAGCAAACTCCAGGCTCAAATGCCCGCCGAAGTCCGCAATGGGAGAGATGTCCTCAAAGACTTCCTTCAGGCCTTCGTTCAGAAACCACTGATAGGAATCCTTCTGGATTTCGATCAGGTTCGGCATTTCAAGAACTTCTTTCTGTCTCGAATAGCTCATCCTGATGCCTTTACCGGCTTTCACCGGGCGTATTCTGCAATTTTCCATTGACCGTTCACCCCTGTTTTCTTTCTTATCAACTGCGAGTCATCCGTATGTCATCATGGCAGTCCTGACGGATCTTACACAAAAATGTACATCCATCAGGGATTTGGGCACATGAAACCACAATAGCGTACATTACATCTTATCACCTCAAGGCCAGGCTGTCAATTCATTTTTTTCTTATAATTTCCATTTTTTACATGTTTTATGCATTTTCCTCCTCCTATCCCTTGCAACTTGTCTGGAATGATGTTATAATTCAGGATGTCCGTTTAGGCCTTATCGCCTATATGCGAAAAAAATTCAGGAGGTACTCCCGATGCCCTTGTGGTTGAAAATCATACTTATCATTCTGGTGATCCTGGTCATCATCCTGGCCATCCTGTATTTCCTGGGCTCGAAGATGCAAAAAAAACAGGCCCAGCAGCAATCCATGATGGAGGCCATGGCCCAGACCGTCTCCATGTTGGTCATAGACAAAAAAAGGCTGAGGCTGCGAGATGCCGGACTTCCGAAGATGGTATACGAACAGACGCCAAAATACCTGCGGAGAGCCAAGGTTCCCATCGTGAAGGCGAAGATCGGGCCGAAGATCATGACCATGATGTGCGATGAGAAGGTGTTCGCCGTGCTCCCCGTGAAGCAGGAGGCCAAGGTGGTCATCAGCGGCATTTACATCACCGCCGTGAAGAGCGTCCGCGGCGGGGCGATTACCCCGCCCCTCAAAAAGAAAAAGCGTTTCGGGCGGAAAAAAGACAAGGCAGCCGACTCGAAGACGACCGCCACGACAACAAAGGGAAACGGCAAAAAACAAAAATAACATGTATAAGAACATTCCCGCCTGCGGCTGCCGCAGGCGGGTTTTTCGCACTTCTCTATTCCTCTTTCGCCCATCCGTAGGAACACTTCACCGCTTTATTCCAGCCCCGGATCTTCTTCTCCCGCACTCCTTCGGATATCTCCGGCTTGAAGATGCGGTCGATCTCCCAGTTGGCCCGGATGTCGTCCGGCCCCTTCCAATAACCGACGGCCAGCCCGGCCAGGTAAGCGGCCCCCATGGCCGTCGTCTCCACGCAGCGGGGACGATGGACCGGCGCATCGCTCAAGTCCGCCTGCATCTGCATGAGGAGATTGTTGGCGCTTGCGCCCCCGTCCACCCTGAGAGAGCTCAGACCCATGCCGGAATCCGCCTCCATGGCCTTAAGCACGTCGTTCGTCTGATAACAGATGGATTCCAGGGTCGCCCGAACGACATGGTACTTGTTCACGCCCCTGGTCAATCCCACGATGGTTCCCCTCGCATACTGGTCCCAGTGGGGGGCACCCAGTCCCGTAAAGGCGGGCACCACGTAACAGCCGCCGGTGTCCGCAACCTTCTTCGCCATGTATTCCGAATCCATGGCCGAATCGATGAATCTGAGTTCGTCCCGAAGCCACTGAATGGCCGCCCCGGCCACGAAGATCGACCCCTCCAGGGCATAGGTGATCTTTCCGTCCAGGCCCCAGGCAATAGTGGTCACCAGGCCGTTCCTGGAATAGATCGGCGTCTCGCCCGTGTTCATCAGCAAAAATCCGCCGGTCCCGTAGGTATTCTTCGCCTCCCCGGCCTGAAAGCAAGTCTGTCCGAACAGCGCCGCCTGCTGGTCGCCCGCCGCCCCTCCGATGGGAATCGGGGCGCCGAAAAACTGCGGGTCACATTCCCCGTAAACGCAGCTGGAGGGCTTCACCTCCGGAAGCATGCATTCCGGAATCCCCAGCTCCCGAAGGATCTCCTCGTCCCACCTCAATGTCCGGATGTTGAAGAGCATGGTGCGGGACGCATTGGAATAATCCGTCACGTGAACCTTTCCCCTAGTCAGCTTCCAGATCAGCCAGGTCTCCACCGTCCCAAAGAGGAGCTCCCCCCGCTCTGCTCGCTCCCTGGCCCCCTCCACGTGGTCCAGGAGCCACCGGATCTTCGTGGCGGAAAAATAGGCGTCGATGACCAGGCCGGTTTTTTCCCGGTAGGCATCCACCAGCCCCTTTTCCTTCAGGGAATCACAGTACTCCGAGGTTCTCCTGCACTGCCACACGATGGCGTGATAAATGGGGGCCCCCGTCTCCCTGTCCCACACGACGGCCGTCTCCCGCTGATTGGTGATGCCGATGGCCGCAATGTCCGCCGCCGTCACCCCCGCATTTTCCATGGCCTTTAAGGCCACCTCGAGCTGGGTGGACCAGATCTCCTCCGCATCGTGTTCAACCCAGCCCGGTTTCGGAAAAAACTGGGTAAACTCCTTCTGGGCAACGCTGCACATCTCCCCCTTCTCATTGAACAGGATACACCGGTTGCTGGTGGTTCCGGAATCCAATGCCATCACATATTTCGCCATCGCTCCTTACGCTCCTCTCCTTCAGACACAAACAGGTAATTGCGAAACGCAAAATTGCCGAGTGGATTCTGACAACTGATCCACCCAAAGCCTGCAGCGCCAAACATTCCAATGATCGACTTTATTCAAAAACAACCGCCACCTTCCCACACTGCCCCTCCGCCATGAGCCTGTACGCCTCGTCCGCCTTTTCCAGCGGGAATTCATGGGTGATCAAGACGTCCGGGTGGATGTTCCAGCGGACCAGGCGTTCCGTCAGCTCCTCCATCTTCCAGAGGGAGGTCACCCAGGAACCGTAGATCGTCTTCTGTCCGTGAATGATGTCGGGACTCGGCTGGAATGTACAGCTTCCGCCCTCTCCCACGAAGGCAATCCTGCCCCATTCCCTGGTCGCCTGGATCGCCAGCCTTCGTCCTCCGTCGCTGGCCGAAGCGTCAATGGCCCGCTCAACTCCCTTTCCGCCCGTCAGCTCCAAAATCTGCGAAAGCGCCTCCTCTCCCGGTTTAACCACGTAATCTGCCAGGCCCAGCTTCTTCGCAAGTCCGATCCGGTATTCATTCATCTCCACGCCGATCAGCCGATTTGCCCCCATGGCCCTTGCCAGCATCAGGGCCGCAAGCCCCACCGGACCAAGCCCCGTCACCAGAACCGCGTCATTTCCGCAAACTCCTATTTTTTCAATCGCCTCGTACACGGTGCCGAAACCGCAGGCGATCTGTGCCCCGTCCTTGTAGGTAAGCTCGTCCGGAAGCGCAATCAAATCCTTCTCCTCCGCCAGAATGTATGGCGCCATGCCTCCGTTCCTCTGCCAGCCATAAGCCTGCCGGAACGGACTCTTGCAGGAGATGTAATATCCCCTCCGGCAATCGTTGCAGACGCCGCAGCCGGAAATATGATACACGATGACCCGGTCACCCTTTTTGAACCTCCGCAGTCCCTCCCCTTCCTCCACGATGACTCCGCAGGGTTCATGGCCCGCCACCGTGCCGGGAATATATCCCTCCGGCCCCCTGCCGGTATGCTCCCTGTAAATGCACCGGATATCGCTTCCACAGATCGTCGTCGCCTTGGTCTGGATCAGCACCTGCCCGTGCCCCGGCACCGGTACTTCAAAATCCTTAAGCTCCACCGTGCTGTTTCCCGGCAGAACCGCACCTTTCATCATCCTTGCCGTTCCCATATGTATCCCCTTTTCTTTCATAAGAATCTCACGCTCCAACTGCTCCTCAGTTTGAGTGTAACATGCCCCCTGTTTTTTTTCAATATGAAATACTTCCTATTATTTATATGGGGCCGCCCTACGCCAGTTTGCCGCGCAGGAAATCCGCACCGTCCTTTGCATATCCGATCATAGTCTCGACATCTGCGCCATGGCTCATGTCGCGCCAGCAGCAGATCTCCGTATTTCCCATCGTCATGAAGGGTTCCATGACGATGTAACCTGCATAACCGCTCTCCTTCACGGCTCCCATGATCGCATCCCAATTCATGTTGGTCCTGCCCTCAAACCCGGGAACGCGGCGGTTGGATTCTCCCACGTGAAGATGTCCCATGCGTCCCTTGGACTGGGCGTATTTGATTGCGTCCGCAATATTGTCCTCCTCGATATTCATATGGAAAGTGTCCAGCAAAAGCTTCGCATTGGGGGAACCGAGGTCCTCGCAGAACTTGACGCCCTCCTCGGCCGTATTCATGATAAACTGCTCAAAACGGTTGACGATCTCAAAGCAGTAATCAACGCCGCAATCCTCGGCCGTCTTGATGATCTCGCGCATGCTCTCAAGGCTTAAGTCACGAACGTGCCTCTTATATTCAGGCGTGCACACCGGCACCCCCGGGCGGCGAAGCCACTGGGAATAGTTGATGCCGCTCCAGCGGTCGCTTCCCACCTCGTACATCGCCTGAAGAACTCTCTTCGCCTTTTCAATGCCGATGCGCCTCACGGCGGGGTCGTCCGCCGCAATGTCGTCCTTCACGGTCCATCCGTCATTGATGGAGAGACACATCCCTGCATCCGCCACGGCCTTTTTATACTCGCGGCGTTCTTCCGTCGTCATGTCAAGGATCGCCTGCATGCCGATCTCGTTGACCTCGCAACCCGCCTTCTTTGCCATCTCCAGCCATTTATACGCCCCTGCGTCAACGGCCTCGGTGCCAATCCAATACGCATAGTGAAGTCCGATCTTGTTCATTGTGATACCTCCTCGTTCTGTCATTGTCTTGTTACAATCCGATGAAATGCGTCATCACCAGTACGTGCCGGCGCATTCCCCGGGATACTCCGTAATGTAACTCTTGCCCGCATAAAGCGGGCAAGAGCATTGCAAATATGATTACATAGAATTCATAGATGTCATGATTGTCTGAATTTCAGATCATTTTGGTATTTCGCTTAAAATCACTGATCAAATGCAGCGTACTCATCCACGTTGCTGGAATCAATCCACTGAACGGGGACGTAAATCGTCTGCTCCTGGTCATAAGTGCCGGCAAGAATCTCAAGACCGGCCACGACGCCGTCATAACCAAGGGCATTCGGGAACTGAGCCGCAGTGCCATACATCTGGCCACCCTGGATCAGCTGCTTCGCCACGGCGTTGCCGTCGATTCCGGTTACGACGATGCCTTCGCTCTGAGACTCCTGAAGAGCTGCGATGGCGCCCTGTGCGGGAGTGTCGGAGAACGTCCAGATACCGTTGATCTCAGATCCGTATACCTGATACAGCTCGTTCATCTTCTGCTGGGCCTTGTCAACGTTAACGTTGGGGATGTCGCCCTCGCCCTCGGCGATGAGTTTCACATCAGGCCAGTTCTCAAGCTCGGCCATGGCGCCCTGCTCGCGGATTGCTGCGTTGGGGTTGGTGGAATCCGTCAGGATAAGGACGTTTCCTTTGCCGCCAAGCCGTTCGCAAAGCTTCTCCATCTGCATGCGTCCGGCTTCCTCGTTGGCCGAAACGATGACGGCGTCACACTTCTCGCTGCCGTCGCAAGGAGCGTCAACGATCAGCGTCTTGACGTCAGATTCAACAAGCAGATTGAATGCGGGTACGGAGCTCTTCGGATCCATGGCTACGAAAACAACGATGTCAAATCCGTTGTCGATGGTGTACTGGGCATTCTCAAGCTCTTTGGCGAGATCGCTGTTGTCATCGAGAACCTGGGCTTCGATATTGTAATCAACCATTGCCTGGGCCTCTTCCACCGCAGTCAGGAAACCGCTCTCGATGGAAGCATAGAAAAGCTCGCTTCTCTGTTTTACGATGAGGGCGATCTTAACGTCATGGCCAACGCCAAGGAGATCTGCTTTCATCTCCATCTTTGCCTGATCGACAAAAGCGGTGCCGGCTTCGGCGGCCTTCGTCTCTGCAGCTTCCGTTCCGGCAGCTTCCGTCGTGTCTGCGGGAGCAGCCGTGGTGTCTTCCGCGGGAGCTTCGGTCTCCGCCTTGGGAGCTTCCGTCTCTGCCGCAGGGGCGGCCGTGGTGCTGCCACCGTCATCGGAGCCGCCGCATGCGGCAAGGCTGGATACAACCAGTACCATTGCGAGAATCAATGCGAATAATCTTGATTTCTTCATTTTTTTCCTCCATTTTTAAGAGTCTTTCTTATAAGTCTTTCTATGTAATCATTGTGAAACAGCATTTTTAGTGAAACAGTATTTTTATGAAAACTTTTTTAAGCCACCGCCTTCTTTTTCTTTCCGATCTTGATCTTGCCCTTGATCGAATCGTAGTAGACGGCCAGCAGGATCAAAATACCCTTCACGACCATCTGCCAGTAGCTATCAATCTTCAGATGGGTCATGCCGGAGTTCAGCACGCCGATGATACAGGCGCCGAGGAAGGAACCGAAGATGGTTCCGAAACCACCACTGAAGGCAGTACCGCCGATAACGGCTGCCGCAATTGCGTCCGTGCTGTACTCCTCGCCAATCTTAGGCTGTCCGGAACTCAGGCGGGAAGCCATGATCACGCCGGAAAGACCGGCCAGCAGACCCATGATGGTATAAGCGGCAACGGAAACCTTCGCATAGGAGATGCCGGAGTGCTTCGCCGCCTCCATATTGCCGCCGACCGCATACATATGGCGGCCAAGGCGGGTCCGCCCCAGAATCAGGCCCACGATAATCAGGGATATGACCATGATGATGAAAATCACCGGAATGCCGAGCACGCTGCTCATCCCGATCGCATTAAAAGTCTCATTGGTGGAAACAATGGGGGAACCGCCGGTGAAAATATATCCCGCACCGCGGATCGCCTGCTGGGTGGCAAGGGTGATGATGAAAGGCGGCAGCATCGTCGCCGCACGGATCACGCCGTTGAGCGCCCCGACCAGACCGCCGGCCAAAATGGCGATCAGAACGGAAAGCCACACGTTCCAGCCAAGGCCCGTATTCAAAACGACTGCGATCACGCTGGTCGCCGCAACCGTCGAACCGATGGACAGGTCGATACAGCCGATGATGATGACACAGGTAATGCCGGCTGCCAAAAGCGCATTCACGCAGATGTTTCTCAGCACGGAAATCAGGTTATTGGTCGTCATGAATCCCTTTGTCGTGATCCAGAGAATGACCATCAGCAAAACCAGAATGGTCAAAGGGCCTGCATATTGCTTGATGCTTTTCACAAAGCCTGATGAACTTTTCTTATTTTCCATTTTTATTCCCCTCCTGTGGCATAGCGCATAATTTTGACCTGAGTGAATTCTTCCTCCGCACCGTCGAGAACAGTCGCAATCTCTCCTTCGTGCATGACCACGACGCGGCTCGACATGTTGATGATCTCCGGAAGGTCACTGGAAATGAAAAGGATCGAGACGCCCTCGCTGGCAAGCCGTCTCATCAGCTGATAGATCTCGTGCTTGGCGCCCACGTCGATGCCGCGGGTCGGCTCGTCCAGAATCAGAATCTTCGGTTCGGAGGCCAGCCACTTGGAGATAACGACCTTCTGCTGATTACCGCCGGAAAGGTTTCCGCAGGCCTGGTCCGGCCCGGAGGTCTTGATGGAAAGCTTATGCCGGTATTCTTCGATGATTTCATTTTCGATCTTCTTATTGACGCTGATCCCCTTGATGAACTTCTTAAGCACCGTGATGGTCAGATTCGTCCCCACGCTATGCCCCAGCACCAGGCCGCATCCGCGCCTGTCCTCCGGGACCATGCCGATTCCCGCGTCGATGGCGTCCTGCACGGTCTTAAAGGAAACCTGTTCGCCAAAGAGGGTCATGGTTCCCGAGTCCAGCTTGTCCAGGGCGAAAATCGCCCTCATGAGCTCCGTGCGCCCTGCGCCTACCAGTCCGGAGAAACCAAGAATCTCGCCCCTTCGGAGCTGGAAGGAACAATTCTTAAGCTTTTTGTTGGTGAAGTTCTTCACATCCAGGATCACTTCTCCGCCTTCCGCCCGCTCGCCCTCATAGACCTCGGCGATGGCGCGTCCGACCATCATCTCGATGATCTGGTCCTCCGTGGTCTCCGCCACGTTCAGCGTATCAATGTAGGTGCCGTCACGCATGATCGTGATCCGATCGCCGATCTCAAAGGTCTCGTTCATGCGGTGAGAGATATAAATGATCCCCGTCCCCGCCGCTTTCAAATTCGCAACGATCTTGAACAGCTCCCGGATCTCCACCTCCGTCAGGGAGGAGGTCGGCTCGTCCATGATCACGATCTTGGCATTGTGGGAAACCGCCCCTGCGATCTCGACCATCTGCTGCTGCGCAATCGACAGATCTCCCACCTTCGTGTGGGCATCCAGATTCAGGTGCATGTCGTCCAGAATCTGCTGCGCCTGCTTGTACAGCTGCTTGAAATTCACGAATCCGTATGTACCCATCTCCTCGCCGCGGAAAATATTCTCTGCAATGGTCATATTTTCACACATGGACAGCTCCTGGTGGATCATGGATACGCCCAGCGCCCTCGCATGAAGGGGGGAATCAACCACCACCTGCTCGCCGTCGATCTCGACGGTTCCCTCGTCCGCCTTGTACAGACCGTCAAGAATCTTCATCAGCGTCGACTTCCCGGCTCCATTCTCTCCCATCAGGATGTGAACTTCTCCTTTGCGCAAGTCGAAGTGAACACCCTTCAGGGCATGTACGCCGCCAAACCTCTTTTCGATGTTTGACATTACTAATACATTTTCATCTGCCACTATTACACCTCCGTTTGATCATATTACCCGAATTTGCTCATGAACACATTCATGATAAAGATAAACGATGCTCCATTTACCATGTCTTCCGGGGGGATATCTGCGCTTTCCTGAAATGCCCCTTCCTTCAAGCATTTTTCATTGCCTTTATTATATTATATTAATTTGTCGTTTTTGTCAATGATTTCTTTAATATACTCTCTTATTTTGTTCAAATGTACTATTTATTTTATTTTTTTGTTGCTCTAATTCAAACAATATGGTATAATATTTGCTATTTTTTTTGCTTCACACTATTGACCGAATTCATTTTTCATGCTATGCTGTTTTTCGTATTTTGCTTTTTGGGTATATTTTCACAAAAAAAGAAAAGGAGAACGGGGTATGTTATACGGTATCTACAATGCGTACTGGACCCACGAGTGGTCCGCAAACTATGAATATTACATTCCGAAGGTGAAAAAGCTGGGCTTTGACGTGCTGGAGATTTCCTGCGCCGCACTGACAAGGGATTATGCCACCGACGAAAAGATCCGCGATCTGAAGAAATGCGCAGATGACAACGGAATCGTCCTGACGGCGGGATATGGCCCCACAAAAGAACAAAATCTGTGTTCGTCCGACGAGGCGGTCGTGAAAAAAGCCATGGCTTTTTTTGAAATGATCCTGCCCAAGCTCCAGATGATGGATATCAAGGTACTGGGCGGCGGCCTGTATTCTTACTGGCCCCTGGACCCGTCCATGCCGATGGACAAGGAAAAGGATACGGAGCGCGCCATTCAGAACATGCGAAAGCTCTCCAAGGTGGCCGAAGCCTGTGACGTGACCCTGGGCATGGAAGTATTGAACCGTTATGAGGGCTATATGATGAACACCTGCGAAGAAGCCCTGCGGTTTATCGACGCAGTGGACAGTTCCCATGTAAAAGTCATGTTGGATACGTTCCACATGAACATCGAGGAGGATAACATGGCCGCCGCCATCCGTCTGGCAGGCGACAAGCTGGGACATCTGCACCTGGGCGAGCAGAATCGCCGCGTCCCCGGCAAGGGCAGCATGCCGTGGCAGGAGATCGGACAGGCCCTTCGGGATATCAATTATCAGGGAGCCGCAGTTATGGAACCCTTCGTCATGCGGGGCGGAACCGTCGGTTCTGAGATCAAGGTCTGGAGGGACCTGGTGCCGGACGTGACAGAAGAGATCCTGGACCTGGATGCGAAGGGCGCAGTGGAGTTCGTCCGTCACGTATTCGGGATATAGGAGGAATCGGAATGGGAATTGAAGTGAAGGGTGTCTCCCATATTGGGCTGTACATCAAGGATGTTGAACGTTCCAAAAAATTTTATACCGAGGTTCTCGGCTTTGAAACCATCTGCGAATTTGTCTCCCTGGAAGGAAACAGGATGGCTTTCGTAAAAAGCGGAAATCTGATCATCGAACTGATCCAGCACAAAGTACGGATGGACCGGAGGGACGGCCTGTTCGACCACATCGCCATGGAAGTGGAGGACATCGAGCAGACCAGCAAACAGCTTAAAGCCCTTGGCACCACATTCGAGTCAGATATCTATTTTGACGATCTGGTCTTTGAGCGGGGTGTAAAATACCAGGCATTCCGCGGGCCGGACGGAGAACATCTGGAAATTTATCAGACGCTTTGAGTTCATTTCCGCAAGAAAGCAGCCGGTAACGGTATAGAGACGTTACCGGCTTTTGCGGTTGTGGCAAAGCCTCGTTTTCTTCCATGTTTTTTTCGAAAAGAAAAATTTAGAAATGTAAAAAGACACGGTGTGCTTGACAGAAAACGGTTTCGATGCTACCATGAATATAATCAAATAATTTGCAAGAAGAAATGCAATATAAAATATCAGTGACGTTCTTTTATATTATATTGCATTTTTTGTGTATGCAATTTCCGAACGGGAATTGTCAACGAGGCAGACAGCGGCCGTTTCGGCCAACAGGAGGTATTCTCATGGAAAAAGACACAAGACCCTACATTCCCTGGCAGCTTGCAGACGATTTTATGACCGCAGTCTTTGTGAAGCTGGGGGTTCCGGAGCCGGATGCCAGGCTCTGCGCCGACGTGCTTTTGGAGAGCGACCGGCGGGGCATCGAGAGTCACGGCTGCAACCGTTTCAAGCCCATCTATGTGGACCGCATCCGGGCCGGGATCCTGAATCCGGTCACAAACATCACGCTTTTGAAAGAAACTCCCACCACCGCAGTCCTGGACGCCGGCGACGGCATGGGCATGGTAGCCAGCAAAAAAGCCATGGAGCTTTGCACCAAAAAGGCCCGCAAATACGGCATGGGCATGGCCGCCGTGCGAAATTCTTCGCATTACGGCATCGCCGGATACTGGGCCACCATGGCGACCAAAGAAAACATGATCGGCATCACCGGCACCAACGCCCGTCCCTCCATCGCCCCCACCTTCGGCGTGGAGAACATGCTGGGCACCAATCCCCTGACCTTTGGCATTCCCACCGACGAGGACTTCCCCTTCGTGCTGGACTGCGCCACCTCCATCATTCAGAACGGGAAGATCGAGTACTACGCCCGCATCGGCCACGACGTCCCGGCCGGCATGGTGATCGGGAGGGACGGCTCGGAGCTTACAGACAGCGAACAAATTCTAAAAGACATCCGCAGCCAGAGGGCGGCGCTGGCCCCCTTAGGCGGCCTTGGCGAGCTCTTCGCCGGCTACAAGGGCTATGGCTATGCCACGGTCGTGGAGATCCTCTCGGCCGCCCTCCAGTCCGGCCTCTTCTTAAAAGCCCTGGACGGCAAGGACGAGGCGGGAAACATCCGCCCCTATCACCTGGGCCATTTCTTCATGGCCATCGACACGGAAGCCTTCCTGGGAGCCGAAGCCTTCAAAAAGACCTGCGGGGACATTTTAAGGCAGCTCAGAGCCTCCGAAAAAGCGCCGGGCCAGTCCCGCATCTACACGGCCGGCGAAAAAGAATACGAGGTATGGATGGAGCGGAAGGACAAGGGAGTCCCCGTGACGGCCGCCGTCCAGAAGGAATTCATCCAGATGCGGGACGAATTCGGCCTGACGGAATTCCGGTTCCCCTTTGAGGCCCCCTGACGTTTCCCTGTAAAACAGGGTTCCTCCTTTTACTAAAATGAAAGCCTTGACAGAAAATAAACAAGCAAGTATGCTTATTACAAGAACTTTTTCCGATGACTTTTAAAAATATACTTGCAAAAGGTGGAACAGGCATATGGCAGTGACTCCGGAAATCCGGAAATTAAACAAACGTAACACGTATCTATATATTTATCGGCATAAGGAATGCTCCAAGCAGGAGCTGGCATCCAGCGTGGGACAGAGCCTGCCGACGGTCAATCAGAATCTGAATGAACTGCAGGAGGAGGGCTTTGTCCGCATTGCGGGACACTATAAGTCCACCGGTGGCCGCAAGCCCATGGTCTTACAGTGTACGCCGGAGGCACGGGTCGCCGTGGGCGTGCAGATCCTTGCCGGCCAGGTTACCGCCGTACTGCTCGATCTGTACGGGAAGGTTCTTTCCTGCAAAATCCTCAAAGAATCTTACTCCAACGACGAAGCCTATTTTCAGAAGACCGGCCGTTTCATTGCCGATTTTGTGGACCTGGCCGGATACCCGGAGGAACGGCTTCTGGGGATCGCCGTCGCCACTCAGGGCGTCGCCGATTACGACCACAAAAGGCTGGTCTACGGCCGGATCCTAAACAATTACGGTCTCTCCTCCGACCAGCTCTCCGCCTACATCGGAAGACCCTGTATCCTGATGCACGACAGTGAGACCGCCGCCTTTGCCGAGAGCTTCCACCGGCCAAATCTGCGGGACTCCAGCTACATCTTCCTGAACGATTATTTGGGCAGCGCCTCCATCATCAACGGCAGCCTGTACCGGGGCAACCACGGCCGGGGCCAGCTTCTCGAACACGTGAGCCTGGTGCGGGGCGGACGCAAATGCTACTGCGGCCAGTACGGATGCGCCGAGAGCTATTGCGGTGCCTACGGCCTGCGCAAGATGTCCGGACTGCCGACAGAGGAATTCTTCCGCCGTCTCCGCAGCCAGGATGCGCAGGTTCAGAACATGTGGGATGAATACCTGGACTATCTGGCGCTCCTTCTGCACAACGTCCTGATGACCATGGATGTGGACATCATCCTGGGCGGCCTCCTCCGCAAATACATGGTCCCGGAGGATCTCAAGGTCATCGAAGAAAAGATCCGCCGCCAGACGGACTTCGACATCCCGGAGCAGACCATCACCCTGGAATACGTCACCGACTATCCAGCGGCCCGCGGGGCCGCCCTCTATCTGGTCCAGGATTTTCTCGACCATTTCGAGACCTGATACACAAAATCCAAGTTTTTCTCCGCATCTTTGTGCACAAAAACGGTTGTCTGTTTTTCGACAGACAGTCGTTTTTTTACTCTTTCCCTTTCACTGCAAAAATTTTATCGGAAAAATCCACAATGAAAAGTTTTTTTGAAAATTTTTATTAAACATATTGACAAACGTATGAGAATGGTATATCCTAAAGCCACAAACAGAAAACAGTTTTCAAAAAGTAATTACGCTAAGTGTTTGCGAAAAGAGGTTGTGAAGAGCCGGCAATTTCGCATGAACCTCAGTCCCGTATCCACAAGATCCGATCCGGATCTCTGATGAAAATGAAAAGGAGATTGTTATGAAAAAAAGGAATCTGTTGAAAAAGGCTGTTGCGACGCTTATGGCAACCGGACTGCTTTTGTCCATGGCCGCCTGCGGAAACGGGGACTCCGGGTCCACGGAGGCCGCTTCCGGCACCACCGGGGCCGCCGAGACAAAGGCCGAAGATGCCGACACCACTGCCGCTGCCGCTGCGGAGGGCGAGACCAAGGCTGACGGAGAAAAATACCGCATCGGCCTCTCCATGGGCACCAGCAACACCGAATTCTGCATGAAGGTGATGGCCGAGGTCCAGAACGCCTGCGACGCCAACCCCGACGTGGAGCTGACCACCCTCTCCGCAGACAGCGATGCCAACACCCAGGTCACCAACATCGACAACCTGGTGACCTCCGGCGTGGATGCCATCTTAGTCTACCCGGTGGATCCCGAAATCTGCGCCGACGCCATGAAGCGGGCCAGGGACGCCGGCATCCACGTGGTCATCGTCGACCAGATGCCTTCCGACACGGACAGCTTCGACGTGGGCATCAGCGTTTCCATGCATGACCTGGGCGCAGGCGTAAACGAGATGGCCTCCGACTGGATCGACGCCACCTTCCCCGACGCCGAGGACGGCAGCGTCAAGGTGGGCGTCCTGGGCCTCTGGTCCACGGAACAGTTTGCGGAGCGCTGCGACGTGTTCAACGAGATCGCCGACTACAATCCCAAGGCCGTCGTCTGCGAGAGCTACGACCACAATGCCTCCAACTTTGCCACCGAGACCGCACAGAACGTGGAGATCCTGCTGCAGAAGCATCCCGACATCAACGCCATCCTCTGCTTCACCGACACCCAGGCCACCATCGCCGAGGAAGCCATTCAGAAGAACAAGGATGCCATGAACCTGAACACCGATGAGATCGGCATCTTCACCGTCGACCACTCCACCGCCTCCTTCGAGCTGCTCGGCCGTTCCGCCGACGGGGAAAGCTGCCTGCGGGGCATCGTGACCACAAACCTGGCCGTGGGACAGCTGATGTACGACTGTGCGATGAAAGACTACGACGCAAATGAACTGGCGGACGGTAAAATCCTGTACCAGGATATCTACAAGATCGACACCACCAACATGGCCGATTACGAACAGTACATCCTGAACTAAACCTGCCATGACCACACAGACCATCCGAAACGACTAAAACATTTGACAGACCCGAAAAGTTTCCCCTGCGAGCAAAGAAAGGCGCAGGGGAAACGCTTATCGAGACCAAGCCAATAGGCAATTGCGAAACTGCAAAGCATGGGAGGGATTCTGACAATTCCACGTTTCGCAATTGCCTGATAATACCCTTATAATAATGAAAGGACGGTGATATTTTGTCCATATTAAAAGTAGAAAACCTGACCAAAAGATATCCCGGCGTCGTGGCCCTCGACCAGGTGAGCTTTGAGATCGAGCCCGGCGAAATCCGGGGCCTGATCGGCGAGAACGGTGCGGGCAAGTCCACCATCATCAAATCCATCGCCGGCGCCATCTCCTTCGACGAAGGCAAGCTGATCATAGACGGCAGGGAATACACCTCCATCGCCCCGACGGAGGCGATCAAGCAGGGGATTTCCGTGATCTATCAGGAGTTCAACCTGATCCCCTCCATGACAGTGGCCGAAAATATCTTCCTGGGGGAGCGGATCGGCAGTAAATTCAAAGTGGATTTTAAAGAGATGAACCGGAAGGCCCGGGAGATCTTTGACCGCTTCGGCGTGGAGATCGACACGACCGCCCCGGTGGGCAGCCTCTCCACCGCACAGATGCAGTTGGTGGAGATCGCCAAGGCGATCTCCAAGGACGTGAAGGTCCTGTTCATGGACGAGCCCAGCGCCTCCCTCTCCGTCTCCGAGACCAAGGTCATGTTCGAGATCGTCTGTGCCCTGAAACAGGACGGCCTCGCCATCGTCTACGTCTCCCACCGACTGGAGGAGCTCTTCGAGATCTGCGATTCCGTGACGGTCATGCGGGACGGACACACCATCGAGACCAGAAAGATCGAGGACCTCGACCGGCATACCCTGATCAAGCTGATGGTCGGCCGTGAGTTGAACGAGACCTACCCGGAGCGCATCCCGGTCTCCGACGAGGTGGTCCTGGAGTTAAAGAACGTCTACGGAAACGGCGACGTGGGCATTGACCTGAAATTACATAGAGGAGAAATCCTGGGCCTGGGCGGCCTTGTGGGCTGCGGGCGGACGGAGCTGGCCAAGATGATCTACGGAGCCGTGCCCATCGAACGGGGCGAAATGCTCTTATTCGGAGAACCCGTCCGCTTAAGCTCTCCGGCGGACGCCATCGAAAAGGGGATCGGCCTGATCCCGGAGGACCGAAAGACCGAGGGCGTGTTCATCGACTTCCCCATCGACTGGAACGTGGTCGTCCAGTGCCTGAGGAAGATCTCGAAAAACAGCGTCGTGGACACCGGGAAAATGGACGAGATCAGCAAGCGCTACATTGGCGAAATGAAGATCGCCACCCCCAGCCCTCACCAGCTGGTCAAGAACCTCTCCGGGGGCAACCAGCAGAAGGTGGTCGTGGCCAAGGTGCTGGCGACCCAGACCAAAGTCATCATCTTTGACGAGCCGACCCGAGGGATCGACGTGGGGGCCAAGCAAGAGATCTACCGTCTCATGAACGATCTGACCAAGCAGGGGATCTCCATCCTGATGATCTCCTCCGACATGGAAGAGCTTTTAGGCATGAGCGACCGCATCGTCGTGCTGAACGAGGGCGCCATCGCCGGAGAGATTGAAAAAGCGGAGTTCTCCCAGATCGCAGTCATGGAACTGGCATCGTCCAATTAAGAAAGGAAAAGACAATGGAAAATAAAAAGAAATTTGACATCGGCAAACTGATCAGCGATAATGTCGCCTGGTTCGTACTCCTGATCCTGGTCGTATTTTTCGGCATTTTCTCCGAAAACTTTTTCAGCTTCCGCAACATCATGAACCTGTTATCCCAGAACGCTTACCTGTTAATTGCGGCGACCGGCATCACCTTCGTGATGATGAGCAGCGGCATGGATCTCTCCGTGGGATACGTCATGTCCACCATCGGCATCGTCGGCGCAAAGCTTCTGATGGATGCGGGACTTCCCACCCTGGTGGTCATTCCCATTATGATTCTCCTGACCATCGCCATCGAGCTTTTAAACACCTTCCTCTCCATCAAGCTGAACCTGACGCTGCTGGTCGTCACCATCGCCACGATGACCATCTTCCAGGGAGCGACTTATATCATCTCAGAGTCCAAGACCATCAACAACCTGCCCGACAGCTTCAAGTTCCTGGGACAAAAATACCTCTTTAATTCCATCCCGATCGCTGTTATCATTATGGTAGTGCTCTTTTTGATCATGAGCTTTGTACTGAACAAAACCTATTTCGGCCGCTATGTCTATGCGCTGGGCGGCAATCCGGAGGCAGCCCGCCTGGCCGGCATCAATATCAACAAAATGCGCTACATGATCGCCGTCATCGAGGGCCTGTTCATCGGCATCGCAGTGGTGCTTCTGATCGGCCGCTTGGGTTCCGCCGTCTCCACCGTCGGCGTCGGCACCGAGTTCAGCGTCATGACCGGCATCTTCCTGGGCGGCGTCTCCATCCGGGGCGGCGAAGGAAAACTGTCCGGCGTATTTGCAGGTATCCTCTGCATTGCGCTGCTCACCAACGGCATGCAGCTGGCCGGAATCAACATCTATTATCAGTATGTGGTCCGTGGTTTGATCCTGCTGGCCGCCATTGGCTATGACGTCTATCAGCTCAACCGCCGGAACAACATGAAAAAGAAAAAGCTGGAAGAAGCAAGAGAGGCGAAACGATCATGAAACTATCTATCAAAGATTTAAAGAACAAAAAAGTCTGGGAGGAGGCCGGAATCGGGCTGCCCTCCTACGATGTAACCGCCCTGCAGGAGAGGACCAAAACCTCTCCCCGCTGGGTCCACTTCGGGATCGGCAATATTTTCCGCATCTTTCTCGGTGGAATCGCAGACCGGCTGATCTCCCAGGGACTCCTGGACACGGGGATCGTCTGTGCCGAGACCTTCGACTACGACATTGCGGACAAAATCTATGCCCCCTGCGACAACCTCTGCCTGGCCGTCACCCTGTACGAGGACGGCTCCATGAAAAAACAGGTCCTCGGTTCCCTGGCCGAGTGCGTCAAGGCCGACAGCGCCGACGAAGCGAGCTGGGCCCGCATGAAAGAGATCTTCCGGGATCCCGGTCTCCAGATGGTCTCCTTCACCATCACGGAGAAGGGCTACGGACTGCGGGGAACCGACGGCAATTATCTCGGCTATGTCCGAAAGGATATGGAAAACGGCCCTTCCGCCCCCACCGGGGCCATGGCCGTGGTGGCGGCCATGCTGCTCGCACGTTTTCAGGCGGGAGCGGCTCCTCTCGCCCTGGTCTCCATGGACAACTGTTCCCACAACGGGGCGCTCCTTCGTACCTCCGTGCTCACCGTCGCCGAAGAATGGCAGAAAAAAGGCTTCGTGACCGGGGACTTCCTCTCCTATATTCAGGATGAGGAAAAAGTCTCCTTCCCCTGGACCATGATCGACAAGATCACCCCCCGCCCCGCCGACTTTGTGGCCGAGGGGCTTGCGAAGGACGGCGTGGAGGGTATGGACATCCTCGTGACCTCCAAAAACACCTACATCGCTCCCTTTGTCAATTCCGAGGCGCCCGGATACCTGGTGATCGAGGATCGTTTCCCCAACGGGCGGCCTCCCCTGGAGAAGGCCGGTGTGTACATGACAGACCGGGAGACCGTGAACAAGTCCGAGCGGATGAAGGTCACCGCCTGCTTAAACCCCATCCACACGGCCCTGGCCCCCTACGGAATGCTCCTCGGCTATGAATACTTCGCCGACCTGATGGACGATGAGGAGCTCAAGGTGCTGGCTCACAACGTCGGGTACGTGGAGGGACTGCCCCGCGTCGTCGACCCCGGAATCTTCTCCGCCAGGGAATTTCTGGACGAGGTGATCGAGAAGCGGATGCCCAACAAATACCTGGGAGACAGCACGGCCCGCATCTGCACCGACTCCTCCCAGGGCGTCGGCGTCCGCTTCGGCGAGACCATCCGCTCCTATGCGGCGGAATTTGGCACCGCCGACATGCTGGAGGCGATCCCCCTGGCACTGGCCGGATGGCTGCGCTACTTCTACGCCGTCGACGACGAAGGTAACGCCTTTACCCTGGCCCCCGACCCGCTGGCCGAGGAACTCCACCGCATCGTGACGGAGGTGCCCCTGGGCAGTCCCGACAAGCTGACAGACCAGGTCCACCGCATCCTCTCAAACACAGAGATCTTCGGCAGCGACCTCTACGAGGCCGGCGTGGGCCAGAAGGTCGAAGTCCTCTTCCTCGAAGAGATCGCCGGGCCCGGAGCCGTCCGCGCCACCCTGAAAAGACATCTGGCGTAAAAACAACTGACACAGGTAATTGCGAAGCCGCAAAATTGCAGGAACATTCTGTCAATATGTCCGTCCAAAGCCTGCAGCGCCAACCGTTCCGGCAAGCCCAGAACCGCAGAAGACACTCGGGCATGAGCCCTCCTGCCTTCTCTGGTCTTGCCTCCACGGCGCAGAGGGCTTTTCCCGGAAATATTGCCAGAATGTTCGACAGATTTTTGAGACTCGTAATTACCTGAAACACCTATACAGGCAATTGCGAAACCGCAAAACGTGGAAAGGATTCTGACAATTGCATCCAGGAAAAGCCCTCTGCGCCATGGAAACGAGACCATGGAAAACGGGAGGGTCTGGCCCTCCCGTTTTCTGCGCTTATGGGCTCGTTGGAATGTTTGGCGCAGCAGGCTTTGGATGGATCAATTGTCAGAATCCACTCGACAATTCCATGTTTCGCAATTACCTGACATCTATCTATAAAGAAAGGATCACACAATGGCTGATTATTATCGGAAGTTATTTGAACCGGAGTACGGGGAAGCCGCCCCGGACGCGATCATCGACGTGGGAAGCGACGTCGGCGTGGGCCTCGACCTGGAGCATCCCACGGAGAGCCGCATCTGGCAGAATTTTGAGACCATCACCCTCCTGACGGAAAAATGGAGAAAGGTCTTCTGTTTCCCCAAGATCATGAGCATCCCCACGGAAAACATATTCATCCGTTCCGACGACTACGACCTCCCCGTCCGCATCTACAAGCCGGAAGGGGAAGGCCCCTTCAAGACCATGGTATTTTTCCACGGCGGCGGCTGGACGATGAACAACGTGGATGTCTACGACTACGTCCACCGCTATTTCGCAAAATACGGAAACGTGCTGGTCATCGCCCCCGATTACCGTCTCGCCCCGGAACACCGCTATCCCAAGGGCTTCAACGACTGCTACAACACCGTCGTCTGGGCCGCAGAACACTGCCAACAGTACGGCGGCGTCCCGGAAAACCTCTGTCTGTGCGGCGACTCCGCCGGCGGAAATCTGTCCGCCGCCGTCTGCCTGCGCTCCCGCAATGAAAACGGGCCAAAGATCGCAAAGCAGTTCCTCTTCTTCCCGGCAGCCGCCTTCAACCTCGGCTACCGCACCGAATCGGAAAAGCGCTACGGAAACGGGGAATACTTCCTCGCCATGAACAGCGAGTCTGGGATCCAGATTCCCTATCTGAACGACCCGGAGGAGGCGAAGCTCCCCTACGTGTCACCGCTCTTTGCAGACGACCTCACGGGACTTCCTCCCACCTGCTTCCTTGCGGCAGAATGCGACCCCCTCCTGGACCAAGAGCTGATGTTCGCCGCCAAGCTCAAAGACCAGGGCAACGAGGTGGACTTCCGCCTCTACAAAGGAATGGTGCACGCCTTCCTCAACCGCCCTCAGCAAAAAACCTTCGAGGCCATGGACGACGTCATCGCGGCCATGCCGTAAACGGATGTACAAGAAAACAAGTAGGGGAGAGTTCTTTTCCCCTACTTGTTTCTATAATATTTCAACTGATCATAAAAAAGTCAGAACTCCCGAAATCTCTTTCTGCATGGCAGAAAATCACTTTTTGCGTATTAATCGAGTAGGGAAGAGCTTTTATTCCCTACTCGCTGCGCAGGGCGCTTGCCGCTAGGCGGCTAATTTCTTCTTGCGCCCCTGTGCATAAATAAAACCCCGAAAATCTACATTTCCGAGGTTTTATAAGAGGCGACAGCCGGATTTGAACCGGCGATAGAGGTGTTGCAGACCTTTGCCTTACCACTTGGCTATGTCGCCATATGAAATTGTTGCATGACTCCAAGGGGATTTGAACCCCTGTTACCGCCGTGAAAGGGCGGTGTCTTAACCGCTTGACCATGGAGCCTTATGAGATTTTAGAACTCCGCGGAGCACGGTACTTTCTTCACTCGCTCCCCGAGTAGGGCTCGAACCTACAACAACTCGGTTAACAGCCGAGTGCTCTACCATTGAGCTATCGAGGATCATTCTCTTTTCTGAGATGTCTTCCACATCCCCCACCGGTATTAGGATATCCCCTTCCGGTTCTCCCTATACCTTCAAAACTACACATTGACCAACCATCTCTTCCAACACCTTTCCCACCTGGATAAGCCCTCGACCGATTAGTAGCAGTCAGCTCCATGCATT
>JAAWRC010000030.1 GCA_022800815.1 Lachnospiraceae bacterium
TTGCTGAACCCGATCTCCCGACCGAGCTTTACTGCCTGAATTTTGAACTCCTTGTCATAAACTTTCTTCTGTGCCATTTCCTAACCTCCATTATCACTTCTTTTATAAATCTGTGAAGTGGAAGTGTCAAGTATTATGATACAACATCATTTTATCCAAGCGCCACATCCAGGGCCATCATGACCGTAAACCCTGCCGCAAACAGGAGGGTCCCTATATTAGAGTGCTTCCCAGCCGACATCTCCGGGATCAATTCCTCCACCACCACATAGACCATGGCCCCGGCCGCAAAGCTCAGCAGATAGGGCAAAAGCGGAACTAAAAAGCCCGCCGCAAGCATGGTCAGCACCGCCCCCATCGGCTCCATCACTCCGGAGAGCGCACCGTAGAGGAAAGCCTTTCCCTTGCCGACGCCCTCTGCCCGCAGGGGCATGGAGATGATCGCCCCTTCAGGGAAATTCTGGATGGCAATCCCGAGTGAAAGCGCCAGAGCGCCCATGGCGGTGATCCCGGTCTCCCCGGAGAGCCACCCGGCATAGACCACGCCCACCGCCATGCCCTCCGGCAGGTTGTGGAGCGTCACCGCCAACACCAATAAGACCTGCTTCTGCAGACTGCTTTTGGGCCCCTCTGCCTTGCTGCTGTTCATGTGGAGGTGGGGGACTGCCCGGTCCAGCAGCAGAAGGAACAAAATACCGAGCCAGAAACCGGCGACAGCTGGGAGGAACGACAGCCTCCCCATAAACTCCGACTGCTCCATGGCAGGGATCAGCAGGCTCCAGATGGAAGCTGCTACCATGACACCCGCCGCAAAGCCCGTCAGCGCCCTCTGTACCCCCCAGTTCAGCTTGTTTTTCATGAACAGCACACAGGCCGAGCCCAACATCGTTCCCAGGAACGGGAGCAGGATGCCCTGAAACACTTCCCTCTGCATGGCATCACCTCCTGCCGAAGAGCCCTTTCCTCTCATATTTTACCGGAAAGGCATTCCTTACCGCTTCATTGATATGAGCCTCGCACACGCCTTCCACTCTCACCGTTATTTTAACCATTAGGATTCCCTCTCTTTCCATCATGATTAGTATGTGCTAACTTTTGTTTTTTATTTTAACGGCCACTGTATTAGTAACAGCTAACTTGAATTTCATTATAACCATTTCCCGGAGCTTTTGTCAAGACAACATAAACCGGCCCGGGAAATTTTTTGCGGCTCCGGCTTTCCCTGTGCCGGCTTCCAACCGATGGCCTCCTCAGCGTTTGGTTGTGTGCTGTTGATTCATGAATTTCTCTCACACGAAAACAACTGCTCCACGGACAGCAGGCCGACGATCCCGCCGTCAGCCCGCACAACGCCCCTGATAGGAGGATCCCCGTTCAAAGGATAAGCGGCATATTCCGTATCAATATCAATAACCAAGATAACCTCGTCCACCACAGCGCATATTTTGGACGCCCCATATAATTGTGGAAGCATTTCACCGCAAATTCCTCATACAGTGCGGATTCCGTCCCGAAAATTCGGATCAGCGGCAGGGGGAAGGCCATGTACACCACCCACGCCGCCGCCCTGACAATGGTGGCAGACATCAGTATCAGCCGAAGGGTCTTCTTTACCCGGTCGAACTTCTCCACCCCGTAATTATTTGATGTTCTTGAAGCGGAACAGATAAGCCACGTTCAGCACCAGATTGAGGAACTGGCTGATGATCGTCGCCAATTTTCCGATTGCCTGAGAAAGCCCCATTGTGATATGATGAAGAAAAAGGGGGACACGCCATGTTTTTCACAGGCCTGACAGAATGGACACCGGGAAACCTGATCCTCAGGATCGTGGTTTCCCTCATACTCGGATCTCTGATCGGAATCGACCGGGGCGCCAAAAAGCGGGGCGGCGGGGCCCGGACGGACGCCGCCGTCTGCCTGGGGGCGACGCTGGTGATGATGACCGCCCAGTACATCGAGCTGGTCTTTCCGGGAAAGGCGGACATGGCCAGGCTGGCGGCTCAAGTGATCAGCGGCGTGGGTTTCCTGGGCGCCGGCTCCATCATCATCTCCGGCCATCAGATCAAGGGCCTGACCTCCGCCGCCAGCATCTGGATCTGCGCCTGCATCGGGCTGGCCGTGGGCATCGGCTTCGTGGACGGCGCCGTGGTTCTGACCCTGATTCTCCTGGCCGGGCTCCACGTGCTGCCCCACATCGAGCGCTCCGTCTACCGGCACTCCCGCTACATCCGCCTCTATACGGAGGTCCGGGAGAGCGGGACCGTCGCCGTGCTGCTCCACAAGTTAAAGGTGGACGGCTGCGAGATCGACATGTACGACATCACCAGGCCCGGGACCAGCGGCCAGTCCTTCACCGTCCGCATCACCGCCCATCTCCCGAAGCACCTGTCCAAGGAGAGCTATCTGGAAACCCTGGCCGGACTTGACGGGATCTTATTCGTGGACACCATGTAAACGGCTGTTTCCGATCTCTCCGCACGCAGGCAGGGCGGCTCCGAACTCCCGGAGCCGCCCTGTACCATTGCATTCAAAATCTCAGATTTTTAGTTTGCCTTCTTCTTCGCCGCCTGGGTCCGGAAGGTCTGGATGCCCTCCACCACCAGGACGATGGCCAGAATCGCCATGGCCGCTGCGAAAATAAGCTGGAACCAGTCGCCCCAGGCCGCCGTGCCGCCGCCGATCATACCGATCTTGGTCTTCACGGTGATCACCAGGCTGGTCAGTGTTGCCGCCAGCATGAACACCATGGGAATGTAGAACATCTTGTTATTCTTGCCCACGTTGCCCAGCCATGCCGCCACCGCCATCAGGGCGATACCTGCAAGGAGCTGGTTGGCCGCACCGAAGAGTCCCCAGATCTGGCTGAGGCTAAGTCCGCCCAGAACACAGCCGATGATGACCATCATAGCCGTGCCCACAAGGGGATGGGCCAGCGCCTTGCGGATACCGGCCGCATCCTTGTATGTACTCTCCCCGTCCTTTAAGAACAGCTCCGAGAACATGAACCGGGAGAGACGGGTGCCGGTATCTAAGGAGGTCAGCGCAAACACGGAAACCGCCAGAGTTAAAAGCGCATAGATGGTGCCGTACACATGAGTGGTCTCCCCGCTGAACATGAGGGCGATGCCGCCTGCAAACGCTGCGGAGGGAGAGCCGAAACCGCCTTCCAGATATTTGTCAAACACCATGCCGACGGCGATCAGGGCCACGATGCCCAGCGCAGACTCAATCAGCATGGAACCATAGCCGATGGCCTTGGCATTCTTCTCGTTGTCAAGCTGCTTGGAAGAAGTGCCGGTGGAGATCAGGCTGTGGAAACCGGAACAGGCGCCGCAGGCCACGGTGATGAACAGGGCCGGGAACAGAGTTCCGATCTTGGTACTCCAGCCTGTGAAGGCCGGGATGGTGAAGGTGGTGCTTCCCGTGAAGGCAGAGATCAGAATTCCGACCACGGCCAGCGCCATCATGGCGTACAGCAGGAAGCTGGACAGGTAGTCACGGGGCTGCAGCATGATCCACACGGGGATCAGGGAAGCCACCGTGATATAGAGGCCGATGAAGACGATCCACTGGATGCGGCCCATGGCAAGGCCCACGTTCAGGCCCAGGGCCACGATGGCCACGATGCCGACCAGGCCGATGATGGTCGCCGGAACCGTCTTCACGCCGAAACGGTTGGTCAGGATGCCATAAACAATCGCCAGCAGGATAAACAGCACGGAGATCATGGCCGTGGTCTGATTACCGGTGGGATTGGTGGTAAAGCCAAAGGTCACGTCCGCATCCGCCGCCGTAAAGAACGTGCCCGCCACAACATTTACAAAAGATGCGATGACCAGGATCAGAACCAGCAGGGCAAAGATGATGAACAGCTTCTGCGCCCTCTTGCCCATGGAATCCTTGATGATCTCGCCCACGGATTTACCCTCGTGGCGAATGGAGGCAAACAGGGAACCGAAGTCCTGCAGGCCGCCGAAAAAGATACCGCCGATGATACACCAGAGGAATACGGGAACCCAGCCGAACACAGACGCCTGGATCGGGCCGTTGATGGGGCCTGCTCCGGCGATGGAGGAAAAATGGTGTCCCATCAAAACTGCCGGGGGCGCCGCCACATAGTCCACGCCGTCTTCCATTTCCAGTGCGGGCGTCTTTCTCTTCGGGTCAATGCCCCACTGCTTCGCCAGCCAGGAGCCATAGAAAACATAGCCGATGACCAGCAGAACAATTGCAACTACGATGATAAGTAATGCTGTCATGTTTCATTCTCCTTCTTTTTTAGAATATATTGCTAACAAGCTTTCTAAGGCTTTGGCCCTGGCGGTTTGCGGCCACTCGCCCGGAAGAAAGCTCGACGGCAATCAAACGGTAATGGCTCCATCCCTGAAATCCGAGACGGTAGCTTTTATAATGCTTGGTTTTCGGAATCACGGAGAATACGGCTTCCTCTATGTGATCTGCCAAAATCACCAGGACGATGTCCGTGTTCCGATGGTTGGCGTGGGGCTTTACCCGGGCAAGGCCCTTCTCCCAGGCCGCCGTATCAAAAACGGAAAACCCGGCCGCATCCAGTCGGTCCGCCGTGGCAAAATAAACATACTCTTTGGAATCGGCCTCCGCAAGCCTGGCACTCTTCACCAGAAAATACTGCTCGTCGTGGAGGGAAAACTCCGCCTCCGCCGCAAAGGGCTCCGTCACCTGCTCCCGGCGGACGTCATAGTACCGCTCAAAGGAGCGGAGCAGCTTCTCAAGCTTCCCAGTCCTTTCTTGTTCCGTCATGTCCGTGGATCACTCCCTCTCCTTCGCAGGCTTCGCCGTGAAATCCGCATCCGGGATCCGCTTTCTCAGCTCCTCCACCAGCCCCTTGGCCGCCCTGGTCCCCGGAAGCCCGATCTGGGCCAGTTCCTCCGTCTCCGAGCAGATCACGAGGTGCTCCACCTGGAGATCCCCCTTCCCGCAGCAGAGCTTTGCAGGCACCAGCATCACCCGGCGGAACGCCCTGCGGATGCTGGAATAGGAAATATAATAAACCTTCCGGCCCTTCTTGAAATACAGGTGCGCCTCACCCAGCCGCACCACGCCGATCTCCCTGGCCTCTCCGTATTCCGCCGCCAGGCTCTCCTGATTTTCCTCTGATTCTTTCAACGGATAAAACTTCAACGCTTTACACTCCTAAATTTTTCCGATTTGACTTTATTATAATATCAAACCATTTATACTTTTTCAATAATTTTTTTATATATTTTTTAGATTTTCCTCCGCACAGTCCCTCCACAGGGCCCGATTTCCCATTTTTCCCGCCGGCCTTGCGGCTCAGTCCAGCAAACGCCCCTCCCGGTAAGACCATTCCAGATAGCTCGGGTTCTCATAATAGACTCCGGTCCTGAAATCCGAAATCTCATCGCTGATAAAAGAAGAAAATATGCGGATCAGTTCCTCCGTCTCCTCTCAAATACAAGCAAAAAACACTTGCGAAGAGCGAGAACTATGTGTAAAATCAGAGAAAAAGAGTTTGTGATCCATAGTTATCGATACAAGAAAGGACAATCATCATGGAAAAAATCGCCAGCTTCACCGTCAACCATTTAACCCTGCTTCCCGGCCTCTACGTCTCCCGCAAGGACCACGTGGGGGACAACGTCATCACCACCTTCGACATCCGCATGACCCGCCCCAACTACGAGCCGGTCATGAACACGGCGGAACTCCACACCATCGAGCACCTGGGGGCCACCTTCCTCCGCAACCACCCCGTTTACGGGGCCAAGACCATCTACTTCGGCCCCATGGGCTGTCGGACCGGCTGCTACCTTCTTCTGGCCGGGGACTACGAGTCCAGGGACATCGTGCCCCTCATGCGGGAAATGTTCACCTTCATCCGGGATTTCAGTGAGGAGGTGCCCGGCGCCAGGGCCAGGGACTGCGGCAACTACATGGACATGAACCTGCCCATGGCCAATTACCTGGCAGACCGCTATCTGAGAGAGGTGCTGGAGGGGATCGGGGAGGACCGGCTGATTTATCCGGAATAATTCAAATACCCTACCCACCAGATCAGCTTTTGCAGCGAGAAAGCCCTGCGCTGCCTGGAATTCGTATCCTGGGAGGAGGTGAAACCGTGATCGGAAGGGAAAATAAAAAAGACAATGACCTTTTCTTTACCTGCAGTCTGATCGAGTATATCTCCAGAAAGACCAGAAACCGGCGGGCCGACGTGGTCGACGCACTGGGCAGGGCCTCCATCGAAAAAATATACGATCTGGCCGACGTATATCACAGCGACAACCTGGATACGGTCTGTGAAGACTTCATCGAGAAGGCAGGAATCCGGGAAGGAACCTTTGACAACGTGTCCGCCGCCCGCTACGCCGTTCCCAGCCATTGGGACATTGGAAAAGTTTACAAACGCCTGATCCTGGGAATCGCCAAGACAAAGGAGATCCCCGTGGTCGACGCCCTGTTCGAAGCCTACCACTCCTTCATCAGCGACAAGATCGACGACTACAACAGCAGCGTATTTTACGACGCACCGCAAAATATCCTGAATGCGTTTCTGGACGGGAAATTCGAGCAAAATGTATAGTGTAGACGGAGGAAGCCTGATCTTTTTCCTTCCGGGGACCGCTCCCAATTAGGGAAACGCTGATCAAAGCGTTTCCCGCGCCGGATTTGCGCTGCGAAGCGGCATATTCCTTTGCAAATCCGTGTGCCTCTGCCAGAGGCGCTAAGGAAACGGTGATTTAATCAACGTTTCCTTAGAAAACGACGCAGCGGTACTAAGGAACTTCCGGCGCTCACGCTTGGAACTTCCTAAGGACCGGCGTCATTTTATGTCCCCTGCAGGAAAAGCTCAGGCTTCCTCCTGGTTCTCGGAGCAAGGCAGGACAGGGGCTCGCCGGCGGCTTCGCCGCCTCGGCCCGCCCGTTACAGGAACAGGATACTACAGGAACAGGGTGCGGTCCAGGAGGGCCAAAAGGGTCAGGTGGACCGGGTAAAAGAAATAGAAGAAATATTTCCGCACCAGGGCGCCGGCCGCCGTCTTCGGTTCCCTGCCGCCCTTCTCCCCGTTATAGAGAAGGAGGAAGGGCAGGGCGGCCAGGGCGTAAACCTCCAGTCCTCCCATGAAGACCATGACCAGGCCCACGCTGACGCACATGGCCAGGGGGCGGAACCGGAAATAATAGAACAGAAAAATCATCAGCACGCCCTCCGCCCCGTAGTCACAGCGGATGAGATAGGCCAGGCACAGCGCAGAGACCACGGTCATGATGGCATAGACGGGCTGGGTATTCGCCAGGAAGCGGTTGTACAGGTACAGGAGTAAAAGGCCGATGAACAGCGTAAAAAACACGTTCTGATAGTCCGGGTGCCAGAGACGCCGGAACACCACCAGGTCAAAGGGAAGCTCGGAGACCAGGGCGAAGGCCCCCAGCCGGAGCAGGTATTTCTTTACGTCCCTCGTGTGATAAAAGCCCTCCACCAGAAGGAAACAGAAGATGGGGAAGGCAATCCGCCCGACGATGCGCATGGTCCGCCAGACCTCCGTGGAAACTCCGGGAGAGAGCACGATCCCCAGATGGTCGATGAACATGGTGACGACGGCGATCCATTTCAGAGTCCTGCCGTTCAAAATCTTTTTCCCTTCCATACCGACTGTTTCCTCTTTTCCCAACACTTCTCCGCCTTCCCTATTTCCGCTTCTCTTCCTGCGCTCATTTTGGAGCTTTCTGCCTGTTCTGGCCCGCCTTCCCGCAGACGCTTTCCGCCCGGGCGGCTTCTGTCCTCTCGCAGGCACCCTCCTTTGGCACGGTCTCTTCCTTTTTCACCCCGTCGGAGACCAGCACCACGACGCTCCTGGCGTTCAGCTCGAAGGTGTCCTGATCCTCCAGGGCTCCCGGCCCCTCAAAGATCCCGTTCTGCTCCTCCGCCGAAGTGTCCACCGCCAGCCGCCAGAGGCCGTCCGTGTGGGGAAGGGAGAACACATGGGGCTCCCAGTGCATGTTGAACATCAGGTAAATGTCCGCATCCTCCGCAAACTTCCCGCTGTAATAGAACCCAAGCTGCCTCCGGTAGGCCTCGTACTGAGGATACCAGGGGGACTCGCCGTGGACGGAAAAGTCCGGACAGCCCACCCCCAGGTAATCCATTCCCATAAGTCCGCCCTCCTTGTGGAGCATGGGATGGGCTTTCCGGAACCGGAGCATATAGCCGGCGAACCGGAAAATATCCTCCCCGAATTTCCCGCCCCTCCAGTTCACCCAGCCGGTGGGATTGTCCTGGCAGTAGGCATTGTTGTTCCCGTCCTGGGAATTGCCCCGCTCGTCCCCGGCCAGGATGAGGGGCATCCCCTGGGCCATGGCGAGGAACACCCAGGCGTTGCGGAGCTGTTTTTTGCGGAGCTCCAAAATCCGCTTCTTCCGCACGGGACCCTCCACGCCACAGTTCCAGCTATGGTTGTAATCGGAACCGTCCCGCCCGTTCTCCCCGTTGGCCTCGTTGTGCTTCCGGTCATAGGAGACCATGTCGGCCATGGTGAACCCGTTGGTGTTCGCCATGAAATTGACCTTGCCGACGGCCCCGCCGTTCTCCCGCATCTGGTATGCGGCCGACTGGAGCATGTCCTCGTCCCCCTTTAACAGCCGGCGCATGTCCGTCTGAAAATCCTCCTGGTAACAGGCCAGATGGCGGTTTTTCCCCGCCGCTTCCCCGCAAAAAGCCCCGGAAAAAAGCTTCACCCCCGCAAGGGCCGGATCAGCCGCCGCAGCCCGGCTGTCAAAATTTCCGGAAACGTGGATCCCGTCCACCCGGTACTCCCCCGCCCAGTGGCGCAGACAGGCAAGCTGGAGGGCCGTTCCCATCTCCGGCCCAAAATGAAGCTCCACGGCAAGCTCCAGGTCATTTTCATGGAAAATCTTCACAAGCTCCTTGAACTGGACGTCCGGCGGCGTCTCCCGCCCTCCCTTCACGCAGTAGGACGCCTTCGGGGCGAAGCAGTAAGCCGGGCCGTACCCCCAGAAATTGAGCTTCCCGCCGCCAATCACCTCCGAAAACTCGTCCGGCAGCACAAGCTCCGCCATGGTGACCCCAAGGCCCTTCAGATAAGGAATCTTTTCCACGATTCCGGCAAAGGTTCCCTTGTTCTTCACGCCGGAAGAGACATGCCTGGTAAAGCCCCGCACATGGAGCCGGTAAATCACCGTATCCTCAAAGGAATGGCCGGGCGCCCGGTCCCCTCCCCAGTCGAATCCGTCCTTCAGAAACCCATAACGGACCCGTCCCTCCGCCTCTCCCCATTTTTCCCGTCCCGTCACCACCGCCGCACACACGTCCGGGACAGGGCTGCCCTCCACGGAAAGGCTGTACTCAAAGGCCGACGGATCAAAGCCGGAAAGCGCCATGTAGCGGATGTTCCCCAGCCTGCATTCCTCCGGGAACACAAAGACCCCCGTCTCCCGCTCCCTGCCCTTCCGGTACAGATGAAGTCTGGCCGTCCCCTCAAGCTCTGATACGAACGACACGTATACACGTCCCTTTTCCACCCTTGTGCCCAGCGGAAACGGTCCCGCCCCCGAGGCCTCTGCTTTTATCTTCCCCACATTTTCCTCCTTGTCGTCACGCCGAAGCGTTCATCCTGCTGTCTCTCCTGCTGCAATTCACTCATATGTCGATCAAAAGCTCCACGGGGCAATGGTCGGAGCCGGTAACTTCCGTGTGGATGGCCGCACCTAAAAGCCTGTCCTTAAGCGCTTCCGACACGCAGAAGTAATCGATCCGCCACCCAGCGTTTTTCTCCCTGGCCCGAAACCGGTAGGACCACCAGGAATAGATCCCCTCCTGATCCGGATAAAAATAGCGGAAAGTGTCGATAAAGCCCGCCGCAAGGAGCGCCGTGAACTTCCCCCGCTCCTCGTCGGTAAAACCGGCGTTCTTCCGGTTGGTCTTGGGATTCTTTAAGTCGATCTCCTTATGGGCCACGTTTAAGTCCCCGCAGAAGATCACCGGTTTTTTCCCCTCCAGCCCTTTTAAATAGCCCAGGAAGGCGTCCTCCCACTCCATCCGGTAGGGAAGCCTCGCCAGCTCATTCTGGGAATTGGGCGTGTAGCAGGTCACCAGGTAATGACCCGGATATTCCAGGGTGATGACCCGCCCCTCCCGGTCGTGCTCTTCCTTTCCGATCCCATAAAAAACGCTGAGCGGCTCTTCCTTTGTAAAAACCGCCGTCCCCGAATACCCCTTCTTCTGCGCATAATTCCAATACTGATGATACCCCTCCGGAGAAAGGTCGATCTGCCCCTCCTGGAGCTTCGTCTCCTGCAGGCAGAACACGTCTGCGTCCGCCTCCATAAAATACGTCTCAAATCCCTTGGTCACACAGGCCCTGAGGCCATTGACATTCCAGGAAATTAATTTTTTTACCATATTTTTTCCTCCAGACTTTATTATAAACGATACCGGGAATGCGTTCAAGAAAAAACGCAAATTAACCGGAAATCCGCCATTCCTCGATCAGACAGGAATGGTTCAGGTAATGTCCCATAAACTTCCCGCCTCCATCCTGCAAAAATGTTCCATTCTTCCGTTTATCATACCACAGCAAAACCTCCCCAGGCAATGCCAAAATCGTCCCCTCCGCGAAATCCTTTGAAATTCCGCTTGCAAAATCCTCATTTTCCTGTAAAATAAGACTATAGCAGACGACATAAATCTTTTCTTTATGGCGTCTGCTGCGCCGATTTTTGCTGCGCATAAGCGCAGAATCTACCTTACAAAAATCGTGCGCTTCCCCCCGGAGGGTCTATAGTAAACGGCAAATATTTTTGCCGTTTACTATAGTTGCGAGATACGGTCAGCGGACCATATAATAAAGAAAGGATTTTTTTATGATCAGTGCAAACAACGTCACACTCCGCATAGGAAAAAAGGCGCTTTTCGAGGATGTGAATATCAAATTTACAGAAGGGAACTGCTATGGCTTAATCGGGGCCAACGGCGCAGGAAAATCTACGTTTCTCAAGATCCTCTCGGGCCAGTTGGAATCCACCAAGGGGGACATTGCCATTACCCCCGGACAGAGGCTTTCCTTTTTGCAGCAGGATCACTTTAAGTACGACGACTGCGTGGTCCTCGACACGGTCATGATGGGGAATCCCCGCCTGGTGGAGATCATGAAGGAGAAGGACGCCATCTACGCCAAGCCGGATTTCTCCGACGAGGATGGCATCCGGGCGGCAGACCTGGAGGCGGAGTTTGCGAATATGAACGGCTGGGAGGCGGAGTCCGACGCCGCCACCCTCCTAAACGGCCTGGGGATCGACCCGTCGCTCCACTACTCCCTCATGAAGGACCTGGTGGGCAATGACAAGGTGAAGGTACTCTTAGCACAGGCCCTCTTCGGAAACCCCGACATCCTGCTCCTCGACGAGCCCACCAACCATTTGGACCTGGACGCCATCGCCTGGCTGGAAGAATTTTTGATCAACTTCGACAACACGGTGATCGTGGTCTCCCACGACCGGTACTTCCTCAACAAAGTCTGCACCCACATTGCGGACATCGACTATGCGAAGATCCAACTGTACGCCGGAAACTACGATTTCTGGTACGAATCCAGCCAATTGATGATCAAGCAGATGAAGGAGGCCAACAAGAAAAAAGAGGAGAAGATCAAGGAGCTGCAGGAATTCATCCAGCGGTTCTCCGCCAACGCCTCCAAGTCCAAGCAGGCCACCTCCAGGAAGCGTGCCCTGGAAAAGATCCAGCTGGACGAGATCAAGCCCTCCAGCCGCAAATACCCCTACATTGATTTCCGTCCCGAGCGGGAGATCGGGAACGAAGTCCTGGTGGTGGAGAACCTGTCCAAGACCGTGGACGGCGTAAAGGTACTGGACAATCTCTCCTTCATCCTGGGCAGAAGCGACAAGGTGGCCTTCGTGGGCTCCGACGAGCTCGCCAAGACCACCCTCTTCCAGATTTTAGCCGGAGAGATGGAGCCCGATGAGGGCACCTACAAGTGGGGCGTCACCACCTCCCAGGCCTACTTTGCCAAGGACAACACCCATGAATTTGACAACGACCTGACCATCGTGGACTGGCTGACCCAGTTCTCCCCGGTGAAGGACGTGACCTACGTCCGGGGCTTCCTGGGGCGGATGCTCTTCGCCGGCGACGACGGCGTGAAGAAAGTGAAAGTCCTCTCCGGAGGCGAGAAGGTCCGCTGCCAGCTCTCCAAGATGATGATCCAGGCCACCAACACCCTGATCTTAGACGAACCCACCAACCATCTGGACATGGAGTCCATCACCGCCCTCAACAACGCCCTGATCAAGTATCCCGGCGTGGTGCTCTTCTCCTGCCATGATCACCAGTTCGTCCAGACCACGGCCAACCGGATCATGGAGCTGACCCCCGGCGGCCTGATCGACAAGATCACCACCTACGACGAGTACCTGGAGAGCGACGAGATGGCCAGGAAGCGCCAGAAGAGCTACAGCCTCTCCGCCTCCGATGCCGAGGACAATTGAGGTTCTATCCGTCTCCATTCATTCTGTCTGCACGGCTGCAGGTCGGCCGTGCAGACAGAATTTTTTAACGCAGTTCAAATTCATTTCCACATTAGGGAAACGATGATTTAATCAGCGTTTCCTTAGATTCCTAATCATCTCCGTAATCTTCCCTGTCCTTACATTTTCGACTCAAATTAATGAAAAATCTTTTATCTTCCCATAAGTTTTTGTTTACTTTACGTAATTTACGTAATATAATAAAGGAGAAACTAAATGAAACAGCGAGACTTAATAAAAAAACTAAAAGTCGCCGGATACAAAGTCAAGCGAAATGACGGCGGACACACCATCTATGAAAAAGAAGGCGGACGTCCGGTGCAAGTTCCAAGACACCGGGAAATCAATGAAAACACTGCCAAAGCAATTCTCAAGGCGGCAGGCTTGAGCGAAACATTTGCTCCAAACCACAAAAAAGGAGGTTCCGATTTATGACAGAATTTGTATATCCGGCCGTTTTTCACACAAACGAAGACGGTTCTTTTACAATCACCTATCCCGATCTGCCCGGTTGCATCAGCGAGGGAAACTCATTGGGAAATGCCATGTACATGGCACAGGCGGCCCTGACACAATGGATCGAATATCTTATGGACAAAAAAGAACCCATACCAACAGCAAGTGACCTGAAAAGTATCAAAACCATGCCGGACGAATTCGTCACTCTGATCCGTGCGGACATCCGGGACAAACGTGCCGTAAAACGCACTGTCAGCATTCCCAAGTGGATGGACGACCAAGTAACCGAATCCGGCTTAAGCCTGTCCCGCGTCCTGCAGGACGCCTTAAAAAAACGCCTGAATCTCGGATAAATCCGAGATTCAGGCGTCACAAAAATCATTTCATTTTCATTCTCCAATCCAGATAACCTCAGCCGGCCCTCTTCGCTTCCTTCTTTTCCTCCAGCTTCGTCACGATGATCGCACAGGCTGCGTCGCCGGTGATGTTGACGGTGGTGCGGCCCATGTCGAAGATCCGGTCCACACCGGCCACCAGGGCAATTCCTTCCACCGGCAGTCCCACGCTCTGAAGCACCATGGCCAGCATGATCATGCCCGCACCGGGCACGCCCGCCGTTCCGACGGAGGCCAAGGTCGCCGTGAGAATGATCGTGAGCTGCTGGGGCAGCGTCAGGGAAATACCGAAGCAGGAGGCGATGAAGATCGCACACACACCCTGGTAGATGGCGGTGCCGTCCATGTTGATGGTTGCGCCGAGGGGCAGGGTGAAGGAGGCGATGTCCCTCCTTGCGCCAAGCTTCTCCGAGCACTCGATATTCAGGGGCAGCGCTCCCACGGAGGAGGAGCTGGAGAAGGCCATCATCATGGCCGGGAACATCCCCTTGAAGAATTTGAGGGGGCTTAAGCCGCCCATCAGCTTCACCGTGGAGGAGTAAACCAGCACCGCATGGAGAATGTAACCGACGTAAGCCACCAAAAGAACCATGGCCAGGCTGCCCAGGATCTTGGGGCCGTTCTCCGCAACCACGGGCGTGATCAGGGCGAACACGCCGATGGGGCTTAAGGCAATGATAAAGGACATGATCTTCATGGAAACCTCGTTGGCACTCTCCATGAACTTGCCGAAGGCCTCCCCCTTCTCTCCCGCCAGAATGATGCCGAAGCCGAAGAACAGGGAAGCCACGATCACCTGCAGCATGGTGGCGCTGGCGAAGGGCTCAATGATGTTGCTGGGGAAGATCGCAACGATGGTGTCCATGAGGCTGGGCGCTTCCTTGGCCTCGTATTCCAGGTTGGAGACCTCCAGCACCGGGAACCCTCCCTTGAAAAGATTGGCCAGGACCAGGCCGATCACGATGGCGAAAGCCGTCGTACACAGGTAGTATATGACCGTCTTCACGCCGATGCTCCCCACCTTGCGGATGTCCTTCATGGAGATCACTCCGCTGATGATGGAGAAAAACACGATCGGCACGACGATAAACTTGATCAGGTTCAGGAAGATCGTTCCGAAGGGCTTTATGTAGTCGACGGCGATCTTAGGCGCCCCCATAAAGCACAGACCTGCGATGATACCCAGTGCCAGACCGATGAAGATTTGAAGCGGCAGTGCAATTCGTTTCTTCTTTTCCATACTCGTTACTCCTTTTCCACCGTTTCACGGTTCACATGATATGATTCCAGTTTACTAAATTTTCTGTGTTTTTGCAAGCCGTTTTTCTGTTTTTTCGAAAAAAATACAAAAATTCTGAATTTCAAACCGTTGATCCGATCTGTCAGGCCCTTGTCCAGAAAACAAATTGTCGACAATATATTTTTTCAAAAAAAATTTTTCCATCCCAACTTGTTTCAAAATTTTCAAAAAAAACAGGAAGGCCACGACGGCCTTCCCGCTCTCTATTCTCTCTATACATCCTCCGGCCTCTCCCTGGGAATGAAAGTCCGACCGGATGTAAGCTGCTCTTTCTTCTTCTTTAATTCCTCCGCCGCCCGAATGGCTTCCTCCGAAAAGACCGCCTGGGAATCCACCAGGGCCTTGCCCCGCTTATCCGGCTTCTCGTAGGTGCCGTCCGGCATGAGGATGTGGGAGCGGACGTTGTCGGCAAGCTCCGTCTCCAGAATGTGGAGGGCCTGCTCCTTGTTCTCCTCCACCTCCACCGGGAAGAGAAGCTCCACCCGCCGGTCCAGGTTCCTGGGCATCCAGTCGGCGCTCCCCATATAGATCTCATAGCTTCCGCCGTTCCCGAAATAGAAGATCCGGCTGTGCTCCAGGAAGGTTCCCACGATGGAACGAACCGTGATATTGTCGCTGACCCCGGGGATTTTGGTCTTTAAGCTGCAGATCCCCCGGACGATCAGGTCGATCTTCACCCCCGCCGCCGAGGCTTTGTAAAGCTCCTCGATGATCACCGGGTCACAGAGGGAATTCATCTTCGCAATGATCCTGCCCTCATAGCCCTGGGACACGCACTTGACCTCCCGGCGGATCAGCGCCACGAACCGGTTCTTGAGCCACAGAGGCGCCATGGAAAGCTTGTTCCAGGAAAGGGGCTCCGAATAGCCGGAAAGCATGTTGAAGACGGCGCTGGCGTCCTCCCCCACCGCCCGGTCGCAGGTCATGATTCCCGTGTCCGTGTAGAGCTTCGCCGTGGAATCGTTGTAATTGCCCGTGGCCATGTGGACGTAGCGGCGGATGCCGTCCTCCTCCCTGCGGACCACCAGGCAGATCTTGCAGTGGGTCTTAAGGCCCAGAAGGCCGTAGATCACGTGGCAGCCCGCCTGCTCCAGCCTCTTGGCCCAGATGATGTTGTTCTCCTCGTCAAACCGTGCCTTAAGCTCCACCAAAACCGTCACCTGCTTGCCGTTCTCCGCCGCCCTCGCTAACGCCGCCACGATGGGCGAATGGCCGCTCACCCGGTACAGAGTCTGCTTGATGGCAAGAACCTGGGGATCCGAAGCCGCCTGCTTCACAAAATCCACCACCGGATCAAAGGACTCATACGGGTGGTGCAGGAAAATATTCCCCCTGCGGATGTTGGCAAAAATATCGTCCTCGCCTGCAAACTCCGGGACGATCTGAGGCTTCCAGGGCTTCTGCTTCAGATGGTCAAAGCCCTCCTCCCCGTAGAGCTTCATGAGAAACGTCAGGTCCAGGGGGCCGTTTATAAAGAAGATCACGTCGTCCTTGATGGCAAACTCCTTTTTGAGGATCTTTAAGAGCCGCTTGTCGATCCCCTCCTCCACCTCCAGACGAATCACCTCGCCCCACTGCCTCCGCTTTAACTGCCGCTCGATCTCCTTTAAGAGGTCCTCCGCCTCCTCCTCGTCGATGGGCAGGTCGGCGTTTCGCATGATCCGGTAGGGATGGGCGCAGACGATCTCATAATTGAGGAACAGCCGGTCCATATTCCGCTCAATGATCTCCTCCAGCAGGATGACGGAGCGAGTCCCGTCTTTTCCCCCCGGAAGCTCCACGATGCGGGGGAGCACCGCCGGCACCTGCACCGTGGCAAACTCCAGCGCTCCCTTTTTCTCGCCGTCCTTTTTTTCGTTCTCCTTCTTGTCCCCGTCCTTCTTATCCCCGCCCTTCTTTTTTTTGAGCAGGGCCGCAATGTTCAGGCTCTTGTTGCGGACCAGGGGAAAGGGCCTGGACGAATCCACGGCCATGGGCGTCACCACCGGGTAGACATTCGTCTCAAAGTAGTCGTCCACGAAGGCCGCCTGCTTTTCGTCGAGCTGCTCATGGTGGGAAATGACCTCGATCCCCTCTTTCTTGAGGAGCGGCAAAAGCGACCGGTTCCAGGTGGAATACTGGACGTCCACCAGCTCGTGCATGCCCCGGCCGATGGCCTCAAGCTGCTCCCCGGCCGTCATCCCGGCAATGTCCCGCCCCTTGTAATCCGCATGGACCATGTCCTTTAAGGAAGCCACCCGCACCATGACAAATTCATCCAGGTTGGAGGCGGTGATGGACAGGAACTTCAGCCGCTCAAACAGCAGGTTGTTCTTGTCCCTGGCCTCGCTCAAGACCCGGTGGTTAAACTGGAGCCAGGAAAGCTCCCGGTTTTCAAAATATTCGACCTTCCGAAAATCCCTCTCTTCTCCCATGGTCACGCCCCCTTCTTTTTCTTGAGCACCGGCCGGATGCCGTAGACCTCTTCAAAGAAATCCGCCCGGTGACTGAACATCGCCTCCTCCAGCAGGATGCTCTCCGGCGAGGAGGTGGTGATGAACATCTGCTGGTCCTTGACGGAAATGCGCACGTCCTTGAACTTCTGCTTCTGGCTCCGGTCCATGGCGTTGCCGATCTTTAAGATCGCCGTCAGCTTGGCGATGGTGATCCGCATGGACTTGTTTAAGCTCACGTCCCCGGTGGTGTAGTCAAACTCCATGGTGTTGTACTTCACCACGTTGGCAATAATCACCCGCTCCTTGTGGGACATGCCGATGATCTCCGTGGAGAGAATGATGTTGTAGGCGCACTCCCCCGGCGTCTTCATGCTGATGTAATTGCCGCAGTCGTGGAGAATGGCGCTGATCTGCAGAAGCAGCCGCTCCCGCTTCCCCAGGCCATGATATTTCTTCATGCCGTCAAAAATGTTTAACACGTTCTTCTCCAGAACGGCCGAATGATCCCGGTCGCTCATGTAGCGCTTGGCGATGTTCCGGGCCGCCACCAGGATGTCCTTGGAAAAGTCGTGGGCAAAGTGGATGAGCTTCTTCTGCTCCGCAAATTCCGCCACGATCCCGTCCCCTAAGCGCACTCCCGGAAGCCAGACCATCTCCGCCTCCGTGGCGTCGATGAGCCTCTTATAGACCATGGCCCCCGGCACCACCAGGGAGACAAACTCCGAGGGGATGTCGTACTTCTCGGCGATCTGGTCCTCGCCCATGTTCCGCAGATCCTCGTAAAACTCCATGAACTCCTCGGCACTGATCCTCTGCTTGTCCGCATGGGCGCCCCTCCCCAGGTACATGGCGCAGACGCCGGTGGCAATGATGTTCTTCACGTTCCGTTCCTTCAAAAACAGCTTCTTAAAGGCGGTGATCTCATTGTCAATGAGCTCCTGGGCCAGCTTTTTCCGGTCCTCGGCCATCCCCCCGATCCGGGCCAGGATCTGGTGGATCCTGAGGGCCCCCAGCTTCAGGTTCTGGGTCGTCACCAGGGCGTCCTTGTCAAAGAGGGAGATCTGGGTGCTGCCGGAGCCCACCTCCACGATGGCCGTCCCCTTCTGGATGATGTTGTTGAATTCATTCTCCTTGGCCGCAATGGCCTTGTAGCAGAGGAACCGCTGCTCCGAATTGCTGAGGACGTCGATCTCGATGCCGGTGCGCACCCGGATCTGGTCCAGGACCACCTCCCGGTTCTCTGCCTCCCTTATGGCGCTGGTCCCGTAGGCCCGGTAATTCTCCACCTGGTACTCTGCCATGACCAACTGGAACCGGTGCAGGAGCCTGCACATCTCGTCCACCCGCTCATAGCTGATGATGCCCCTCTCATAGGTATCCCGCCCAAGCCCGATGACCTTTCTCAGCCGCTCCAACTGGACGATCCCCCTCTTGGGCGAGATCTCGTAAATGGTGAGCTCCAGCTCGTAGGAGCCCACGTCGATCGCCGCAAACGCCGTAACAGACGCCATGGATACACCCCCTTGTTTTTACCTTCTCGTTCCCTTAAGATACGTAATGAACTGAACTGCCGTGCGGCCGGAGATGCCGCCGTGGGAGAGTTCCCACTTGTTGGCCAAAAGGAGAAGCTCCTCCTCCGGCATATCGATCCCGGCCCGCCTCGCAAGGGTCGTCACGATCGCCCTAAACTCCTTCGGCTCCGGCCTCCCGAAATAGATGGTGACGCCGAAGCGGGAGGAGAGGGACAGCTTTTCCTGGACCGTGTCGGAGCGGTGCATGTCCTCCCGGACCTCCTCCTTGTCGCTGAAATTCTCCCGGATCAGGTGCCTCCTGTTGGAGGTGGCGTAGATCAGCACGTTCCCCGGCTTCACCTCCAGGCCCCCCTCGATGATGGCCTTTAAATATTTGTAATCCACCTCAAATTCTTCAAAGGACAGATCGTCCATGTAAATGATAAATTTATAATTCCGGTTCTTGACCTGGGCGATCACGTCGGAGAGGTCCTTGAACTGATGCTTGTAGATCTCGATCATCCGCAGGCCCTTATCATAATATTTGTGGAGAATGGCTTTTATGCTGGAGGATTTCCCCGTGCCGCTGTCCCCAAAGAGCAGGCAGTTGTTGGCCTCCCGCCCCTCCACGAAAGCCTCCGTGTTCTCGATGAGCTTTCTCTTCTGGCTCTCATATCCCACCAGGTCGTCCAGATAGACGTGCTCGATATTTTTGATGGGAACAATTTCGGCCCGTCCCTTCCTGTGCTCCACCCGGAAGGCTTTATGAAGGCCGAACTTCCCCACGCCGAACCGGCGGTAAAATTCTGTAAGGATGGAATGCCATTGTCCGTCGGTATCCGCCGCAGAAAGGGACTCCGAGAGAGCCTGGATGTCGTCCCGGATCCGGCGGTTGAAAACCTGGCTGTGGGTTCCGGCGCTCTCATAAGCCTTTAAAAAACCAAACACCCGGACGTCAAGACATTCGTCCAAATCCTCCAGATCATATTCAAACCATTCCCGGAAGATGGAAAAATCATGGAGAGCCAGGGCATTGACCGTCCCCTCCACCGCCCCCCGGATCTCGCAGGCCGTGCTGAAAGCGTTCTCATTTGTAGCTAGAACATACGCCAGAAAGTCATGCCACAGATTTCCCTTAAAGCCGTGGGCCGCCGAAAACTCCACCAGTTTCCCGGCCGTCTCGTAAGGGTCAAAGGGAGCCTCCGCCCCCTGCTCCATAAACGCCGCCATGGCCTCCAAAATATCCGGATGCCCGGGCTCCCGGTACAGAATCAGTTCTTTTATCTTCATCAGCCTTCATTCCTTTGTCTGTTATTTCATTCCGGACACGTAATTCCCCAGAATCCGGAAATAATTGGCTTCCTCCAAAATCCCCCGGAGCGCATTCTTTACCCCCGCATCCCCCAGGTTGCCCTCGAAATCCACGAAGAAGCGAAACTCCCAGGGCCGCCCCAGAATGGGCCTGGACTCCAGCTTTAACATATTCAACCCGTTGTAGGTCAGATGGGACAGCATGTTGTAGAGGGCCGCATTCTCATGCTTCGTCTCAAAGCAGACACTCAGCTTGTTGGCCGAAGCCTCATAGAGCTTCCTGCTGGCCACCACGATGAACCGGGTGGTATTCCCCCTGTGGTTCATAACATTCTCATCCAGAACCTTTAAGCCGTAAAGCCTGCCCGCCATCTCACTGGCAATGGCCGCCCGGGCTTTGTCCCCGGTCTCCTTCACCTCCTTGGCAGAGAGGGCCGTGTTCCCCGTGCTGTGCCTGGTCCACTCCTTATGCTCGTCCAGATAGGTGCTGCACTGCATAAGGCCCTGGGGATGGGAGTATACCAGTTTAATATCAGAAAGCTCTGCCCCTGGAAGCCCCAAAAGCACATGGTCCACCTTCACGCAGGTCTCTCCCACGATATAATTGTCAAATTTCACCAGCAGGTCATAGATGTCCGCCACACTTCCCGCCGAAGAATTCTCAATGGGAAGCACCGCAAAGTCCGCCGTCCCTGCGCAGAGTGCCTTCATGGCGTCGTCCCAGGTCTTCACGTTGAAAAGCTTTGCCCGCTCCCCGAAAAACTGCAGGGCCGCCGCATGGCTGTAGGCCCCCTCCACGCCCTGGTACACCACCTTCGCCCTGGATTTGGGAAGGTTCGGCACCATCTCAAAGGGAAGCCCGGTGACCACGCCGTGGTCGGCCAAAAGTTCATACTGGAGCTTGCGGCTCATGGACATGATCTGGGTAAAAAGCTCATGGACCCCGTAGCGGGTAAAATCCGACCCGGCCAGCTCCGAGAGGGCCGCCAGCTTTTCCGTCTCCCGCTTCCGGTCAAGGACCTGCATCCCCGTCTTAATCTTATACTCCGCCACCGCCCTGCAAAGCTCCATCCGCTTCTCAAAAAGCTCCACCAGATTTTTGTCAATCTCGTCAATCTCGTTCCTGATCTCCTTTAAATCCATCACTTTCCTCCACACGCCGCCGTCTTTTCCAAAAGCTCTTCCAGGAGCGTTTTGACCCGCTTATTTAAAACCGGATGAACCTTGTAGGGTGCGATCTGCGCCAAAGGCTCCAGCACGAAGAGACGCTTCTCAATCTCCGGGTGGGGCACTGCAAGCTCCTCCGTCTCCAAAATTTTATTCCCATAAAAAAGCAGATCCAGATCCAGGGTCCTTGGCCCCCAGTGGATCAGCCGCTCCCGTTTTTCCCTTCGTTCCGCCTCGTGAAGCACCTCCAAAAGCTCATGGGGAGTGAGGAGGGTATCAAGCTCCAGACAGCCGTTTAAGAACTCCTCCTGCTCCACGCCGCCGTAGGGCTCCGTGACAATCATGTCCGAGATCCGGCCCAGACGGATCCGCTTTTCCTCTTTAAGCGCCTGGATCCCCGCCTCGATGTGGGCCCTCCGATCCCCCATGTTGGACCCGAAGGCCACGTAAGCCTTGTGCCAGCTCCGCTCAATCTTCACCGAAACCGTCTCCAGGGGCAGGCCCACCGGCGCCCAGGGCTTCTTGATCTCCAAAACAATGCCCTTCATGAGCGGAAAGGTAAACAGCAGGTGCTCCGCCAGTTCCTCCGCCGCCGCCTCGATGAGTTTTTTCGTGTGGGCTTTCATGTAAGAGGTGATCTCCCCCGCCACCAGTCCGTAATGGATGGAATGCTTAAGCTCGTCGCTCACTCCCGCCTTTCTCGTGTCGCCAAGAAGCTCTGCGCTCACCAGAAACTTCTGTCCCAGCTTGTTTTCCTCCGGAAATACGCCGTGGTTGGCGAATACCTCCAGGTTCTTTATGGTAATCCTGTCCATCGTTTCCTCCATGCCGTGTACGATTTATGGCATTGCATGCCCCACCTGATCGGGTACAAACAGGTATGGGTGAACCGCCTTTTGTTCACTCCCTATGCCCGCAGAATGGCCTCCGTCATCTTGATGGCCCTGGCGTTTTCCTTCACGTCATGAACCCGCACAAAGGCGCAGCCCTTCATCACGCCCATAACCGTGGTCACCAGCGTCCCCTCCACCCGGTCCGTGGCGGGAAGATCCAGGGTCAGACCAATCATGGACTTTCTGGAAGTGCCAAGCAGCACCGGGTAGCCAAGTTCGTCCAAAATCTCCAGGCGGTTCATCAGGATCAGGTTGTGCTCGTAGGTCTTTCCGAAACCCATACCCGGATCCAGAATGATCTTGTCCTCCGCCACCCCCGCCGCTCTCGCAAGCTCCGCCGACCGGAGAAGGTCCGTCTTCACCTCCTCCAGGTAATTTTCATACACAGGCTCCTTCCGGTTGTGCATGAGACAGCAGGCCGCCCCGGTTTCAGCAATCACCCGGGCCATGTTCTCGTCATATTTACAGCCCCAGATATCATTGACCAGGACCGCCCCGGCCCGAAGGGCCGCCTCCGCCACGCCGCTCTTATACGTGTCCACAGAAATGGGAACGTCAAACCGCTCCCCCACTGCCTCAATGACCGGCGCCACTCTGGCGATCTCCTCCTCGTCCGGAAGAATGGTCCCGTAGCCGGGCCTGGTGGACTCCCCGCCGACATCAATGATATCCGCACCGTCCTTAATCATTTCCTCCACATGGGAAAGGGCCGCATCCAGCCGGTTCCATTTCCCTCCGTCTGAAAAAGAATCCGGCGTCACATTGAGGATCCCCATAAGGTATGTGTGCCTTCCGATCTCAAAATCCCGATTTCCGATCTTCACCTTCTGCCTCCATCCCGTCACCGCTTCACACTATAGTTCTTCCGCTCCATGGGCCAATTGCAGGATTCCTGCGCCTTGCAGGCAAAACAAGCCCTGGAACCCTTGTCCGCCTCATAAAGGATCTTCGCCAGCGGCTTGTCTCCAGCCGCCTCCTTGGAACGGTGGCCGCCCACAGCCTCCAGCATCTGGGCACACTCCTCCTCATCAAACCCACAGTCCATGAGAACCGTCTCGGCGATCAGAGCCCCCGCCTTGTCATGGGGCATCCCCGTCTCATACTGGCTGGCTCTGCCAATGTCATGGAGCAGAGCTGCCCCGTAGACCACGTCCTTCCGAATGGGAAGCCCCTCCTCCAACACGGCAATATAAGCCAGCCTCGCTACATTCAAAAGGTGGTCAATGTCGTGGCGGCAATACATCCGATCCCGCTCCAGGCGGCTTAACTTTTTCATCTCCCTGATAAATACTTCATGCTGAATAATTCGGTTTACCCGTTCCATAAATTCCTCCTGCCCTTTCCCTTATCCCTGACGCAGCATGGCGAACACTCTCTCGCCGAGAGCCGGTTCCTCTTTAAAGACACCCCTGCAGACATAAGTCATGGTCTTTGCCCCCGGCTTCCTGATCCCCCGCATGGTCATACACATATGCTCCGCCTCAATGACCACCATGGAGCCCTTCGGTTTCAGATGGGTCATCAGCGCATCGGCAATCTGGGCCGTGAGCTGCTCCTGGATCTGGGGGCGTCTGGCATAGGCCTCCACGGTGCGGGCCAGCTTGCTGAGGCCCACCACCCGGCCGTCCGGCACGTAGGCCACATGAGCCTTTCCATAGAAAGGAAGCAGGTGATGTTCGCACATGGAATAAAGGGCAATGTCCTTCTCCAGCACGATCTCATTTCCCGCCGCAGGAAAAGTTTTGGAAAGGTGAACCGCCACCTCCTCGTCCGTACCGCCGTAAATCTCCTCACACATCCTGGCGATCCGGTCCGGCGTTCCCAAAAGCCCCTCCCTGTTCACATCCTCGCCAATGCCCTCCAGCAAAAGGCGTACCGCCGCTTCCACTTTTTCTCTGTCAATCATGGATACTCTCCTTCAGGGCCTTTGACAATTCACCCAGATACGAAAGCGAGCCAAAGGCCACGATCACGCCGTCCTCCCCCGCCTGGGAAAGGGCATCCCTCACCGCCTCTCTTATGCTGCTTTCCACCTGCACCCTCCCGCAAAATCCGATCGCTTCCGCCCGTTCCTCGATCCAGGACGAAAGCGCCTCCCCGGAGAGCGCCCTGGGACTTTCCGGCGTCACCGTATAGATCCGTTCCGCCAAAGGCGCCGTGATCTCTACGATCTTTCGGTAATCCTTATCTGCCAATATCCCCATTATATATATCATTCTTTTGTTTGGGAAATACAGGTTCAGAGAATCCTTAAGCCGCCAGGCCGCCTCCGGATTGTGGGCTCCGTCGATGAGAAACACCGGCCTGTCCGAAAGCTTTTCAAACCGACCCGGCCATCTCACAGATGCCATCCCCTCATAAACTGCATTCTCTTCCATATCATAGCCCAAATTCCGGAGAATTTCAACTACTTCAAGAGCCGTACAGGCGTTTATTATCTGATATTTTCCGGCCAGCGGTATTTTTACATTCCGAAACCCTTGATAGTGGAAACGGCTCCCGCAAAGTCCCGTCTCCACAATCTCCGCCTCCTCCGGGACAGACACCGTAAGGGGCGAGTGCTTCTTTACGCAGAGCTCCCGGATGACCTTCGTCACGGTCTCCCCCTGGCCGCAAAGGACCGTGGGCCGCCCCTCCTTGATGATGCCTCCCTTGACCCTAGCAATCTCCTCCAGGGTATTCCCCAAAAACTGCATATGGTCCATGCTGACGGAGGCGATCACGCTGCAGACCGTGGTCTTCACCACATTGGTGGCGTCCCCCTCCCCGCCCATCCCGGTCTCCAGGGCCACCAGGTCACAACCCTGTTCCATAAAATACAAAAAGGAAACCGCCGTCTCCGTCTCAAAGGCCGTCGGGTGGGAAAGCCCCTCCGCTTCCATCTCTTCGCTTACCCGCCGCACCCGGCTTATGAGCCTGGCCGCATCCTCCTCCGAAATGCTCTCGCCGTTCACCTGAATCTTTTCACAATAAGAAAACACCGACGGGGAATTGTAGCGTCCCACCCGGTATCCCGCCGCCTGGCACACCGAAGCGATAAGTGCCAGGGTAGAGCCCTTCCCGTTGGTCCCCGCAATGTGGATAAAGGAAAGCCCGTCCTGGGGGTTCCCAAGCCTCTTTAAAAGCTCTTCCATGACAGAAAGGCCCAGGGATATTTTCTTCGTCCGTGTAATCTCTTCGATATATGATTCTGCTTCCATAAAATTCATGATCCTCCTCCGCCCAAATCACCACTTCATTCCTGCGCCCCTGATCTCCCACAGCCTGGCGCCACATCCTACTTATCTTATCACATCTTATCACAGGAATCCGGCGAGGACAATCCGAAATATTTCCACAAAACCTGGCATAAATTCCCTCGTCCCCACCCATACTGATACCATGGAAAATAATTTTATCAAATGCGGGCTTGCAGGCTGGTCCGCCGAACTGTGTTACAGCAGCCTGATCGCTAGAACCAGGGACCATGACAAGCGGCTCATGGGACAGACCTCCCTTTACATGTTCCCCATTTACGGCATGGCGGCCGCCATCGGCCCCATCCGGCAGAAGCTCTGTGCCCACAGCGAGCTTTTAAAGAAAAGCACGATCTGCCGCGGCGGCATCTACACGGGGCTGATTTTTTTAACAGAATACTGCACCGGCTGGCTTCTCCGGAAAGCCGGACGCTGCCCCTGGGATTACAGCCAGGCAAAGCTCAACGTGGACGGCCTCATCCGCCTGGACTTTGCCCCCTTCTGGTTCGCACTGGGGCTCTTCTTCGAGCGCTGCACCGCCGCATCCTAATTTCCTCTGCATGGCAAGGTCCTGCACCTGCCATAAAGGTAGATATGAAAGCTTGCTTTCATACTTCTCTTGACTTCTTCCTCCATCTCCGTTATAATTAAATCGTTTGATTTAAAACAGTTGATTTAGTTTGAGAATGGAGGAGATTGCATGCCGCCAAAGGCAAAGTTTTCAAGGGACGAAATCATAGAGGCCGCATTTGGACTTGTCCGGGCAGAAGGCCCCACCGCCTTGACCTCAAGGGCGCTGGGCCAAGCCCTCGGCAGTTCGGCAAGACCGATCTTTACCGTATTTCGGAATATGGAAGAGGTGGCACAGGCCGTGACAGACGCCGCCAAGTCCCTTTATCGGAAGTACATAAAGAAAGGATTGTCCACAAGTCCCGCCTTCAAGGGGGCAGGCACCCAGTACATCCTTTTCGCCGTCAGCGAACCAAAGTTGTTCCAGCTTCTTTTTATGACAGAGCACAGGCAGATTCCCAACCTGGCAGGGGTGCTGCCCCTCATCGACGACAGTTACGAACAGATCCTTTCCTCCATTCAAACAGATTACCACCTGGAGGAAGGGCCTGCCAGGCGGCTGTACCAGCATCTGTGGATCTACACACACGGCATCGCAGCCCTCTGTGCCACCAATATGTGCCGTTTCACGGAGGAAGAAATCAGCGGAATGATGACAGAGGTATGCAGGAGTCTTCTAACAACAATGAAAGCGGGAAACGATCATGATTAAGGTGACGGATATTACAAAATCTTACGGGAGCAGGGAAAACCGGTTTCCGGTGTTAAAGGGCATCAGCCTTGAGATCAAGGACGGTTCTTTTGCCGTCATTTTAGGAGCCTCCGGTGCCGGAAAGTCCACACTTCTCAATGTGATTTCCGGCCTGGAGCCTCCGGATGGTGGAAGGATTTTGTACGATGACACGGACATTACCCTCCTCTCCGACCAGGCACTCACAAAATTCCGCAAAGAAACCGTTGGTTTTATCTTCCAGCAATACTTTCTGCTGCCCAATATGAATGTGGAACAAAACGTGAAAATGGGGGCTGACTTGGCGGGGAATCACCAATACAAAGCCGTGATTCAGGCGGTCGGACTTGGGGAAATGCTACATAAATATCCCGCTGAAATTTCCGGCGGCGAGCAGCAGAGGGTTTCCATCGCAAGAGCCCTGGCAAAGAATCCAAAGGTTCTCTTTCTTGACGAACCCACAGGCGCTCTGGACGAGCGTACAGGCAGACAGATCCTGGACTATCTCTCCGGGCTCCAAAAAGAATACGGTTTTACAATGGTCATGGTGACCCATAACCGGAACATTGCCGAAATGGCAGACACGGTGATCCACATGAACAGCGGAAAAATTTCCGAAATTGATACGAGAGAAACTCAGAAGACTGCTTACGAGATTGGCTGGTGATTATTATGGTAGTAGGAATCAAAGATACGTCAAAGCTCCTTGGAATTTTGGTGATCGTTTTTTGCGCCGTGCTGGTATGCACGATGTTTCTGAATTATCGAATGGATCTTTCCGCCATGGAACAGGAAATCACGTTCGGACAGATGCGGATTTTCTATGAAGCCCAGTTATCCACGGCAACCGTCGTCTGCGCCGTCAGCGGAGGCTGTCTGCTCCTTACCTCCGGTGTTATGCTTCTGTTTTATATCCGGTATTATATTGACACCCACAAAAAAGAACTTGGCATCTTAAAAGCTCTGGGTTACTCCGGCTTAAAGATCGCCAAACATTTCTGGGTCTTTGGCAGCAGCGTCTTTTTGGGCGCAGCCCTCGGCTTTCTGGGAGCTTTCGGGCTGATTCCGTCCTTTTATCAGGTGCAGAATGCAGATCAATTCCTGCCCGAAATTCCGATACACCTGCATCCCTCGCTCTTTGCCTTTCTGGTACTCCTGCCGACGGCCGCCTTCGCCGCTCTCGCCGTCGGTTTTGCCTGGCAGAAGTTAAACATGCCGGTGATCCGCCTCTTAAAAGACAGTCTGTACCACTCTGCTAAAAGCAAAAAACGAAAGACTGTCCCTGTGAGCAGCCGCCCTTTTTTGGAGGACCTCAAAACAAATACCAGAAGGGACAAAAAGATCCTGGTGTTTTTCATTTTGTTTGCTTCCTTCTGTTTCTCCTCCATGACACAGATGTCCGCCGGCATGAAGGATTTAGGAAGTGTCATGATGGGCGCCATGATGCTTTTAATCGGGCTCGTACTGGCCTGCACCACCCTGTTCCTCGCCATCACGACTGTCATTAACGGCAATAAAAAGACCATCGCCATGATGCGGGTGTTCGGTTATTCCCAGAGAGAATGCTGTCAGGCGATCCTGGGCGGATACCGGCCTGTGTCCTATGTGGGCTTTGCCCTGGGGACCGTCTATCAGTATGCGCTGCTCCGGATTATGGTGGACCTTGTCTTCCGGGATGTTGAACAGATTCCGGTTTACCGATTTGACGTTCCTGCCATGCTCCTCTCCCTGGCCGCCTTTATCGTGACCTATGAGCTTGTAATGCTTCTCTATTCCAGACGGATCGGCAGAATTTCCGTAAAAGAGATTATGCTGGAATGAAAAATTCCGGGAGACCCCAAAGTCCCCCGGAACTCCTGCAGCCAGGCCGCTTCCGTCACCCATTTCCGTAGATGGCGGCCTCTTAATAATTCTCTGCGTGAACCTCAAAATACGCCTGCGGATGGGCGCAGACAGGGCAGACCTCCGGTGCGTTCGTGCCGACCACAATGTGTCCGCAGTTGCGGCACTCCCATACCTTGACCTCGCTCTTCTTAAACACCTCCGCCGTCTCCACATTCTTTAAGAGGGCACGATAACGCTCCTCGTGATGCTTCTCAATGGCGCCCACCATGCGGAACTTGGCCGCCAACTCCGGAAAGCCTTCTTCCTCCGCCGTCTTGGCAAAGCCCTCATACATATCTGTCCACTCGTAATTCTCCCCGTCTGCGGCGGCACCCAGGTTCTCGGCCGTGGAGCCAATCCCCTGAAGCTCCTTGAACCACATCTTGGCATGCTCCTTCTCATTGTCCGCCGTCTTTAAAAACAGGGCCGAAATCTGCTCAAAACCTTCCTTCTTCGCCTTGGAAGCAAAGTAAGTATACTTGTTCCTCGCCTGGGATTCCCCGGCAAAAGCCGCTTCCAGGTTCTTCTCGGTCTGCGTTCCCGCATACTTGTTCCCCAAATTTTTATCCTCCGTTTCCTCAAAATGGTCAAGCAGTTCCTTTCATCGCAAAACACGCTTCCGCTCATGAAAGCACTGCTTTTCTTCCTGGTAATCGCAAAATGCAAAACCTCAACGCGACTTAGAAACAGGTATAGGCGCCGTCCACGATGATATCGCTCCCGGTGGTATAACCGGAGGCATCGCTGGCCAGGTACAGGATGGCCGGGATCAGCTCTTCCGGCTTGCCCATCCGGTGCATGGGCATCAGCGGCATCCAGGCGTCCTTAAGCTCCTGGGGCGTGTCCACGGACATGGGAGTCGCAATATATCCGGGGCTCAAACTGTTGACCCGGATCCCGTACTCCGCCCACTCCAGAGCCAGAGAGCGGGTCATATGCATCACGCCGGCCTTGGAGGCATTGTAAGAGCACTGCCACTGAGGGATGTTGGCGATGGTGCCGGACATGGAAGCCATGTTGATGATGCTCCCGTGAATCTTGTTGTCCACCATGATCTTCGCCACGGCACGGGCCATAATGTACTCGCCGGTCAGGTTCACGTCGATGACCTCTCTCCAGTCCTCGATGGAAGCCTCAAAGGTTCCCTGATGCTTGCAGATGCCCGCATTGTTGAACACCACGTCGATGTGTCCGGATTTCTTCATGATCTCGGCCAGGGCAGCGTCCACGTCCGCCTCCTTCGTCACGTCCGCGCGCACGAAATAGCACTTGCCGCCCTCGGCCTTGATCTTCTCGATGGTCTCATCCGCATTGCTCCTGGCAATGATGACCACCTCTGCGCCCGCCTTGGCAAGCCCGATGGCCACCACCTGCCCGATGCCGCGGCCTCCGCCCGTCACGATCGCAACCTTCCCGGATAACCCAAACACTTCATCCAAATAGCTCATAATCATTCTCCTTTTCTATTTTCTATATAATCTTGTGATGATGTTGTTCTCTGAAACAATCCCGCTTTCCTGACCCGATTCTGTAAAAAACGCTTACAGATCTTTGTTGATCTTAATCACGCCCTTGACGATCTCCGCCTTCTTGTTGATGCTGTCGTCCATGGCCCTCTGGGCGTCGTCCAGATCAAAGATATCCGTGACGATCCCTTTCAGATTGACCTTGCCCGCCGCCACGGCCTCGATGGCCATGGGATAAATATGGCGATAACGGAACACGGTCTTGAAGGTCAGCTCCTTGTCCAATGCCAGGCTGATGGGAAGAGTCAGCTCGCCGCTCTTGGAATAGCCCACCAGCACGATGGTGGCTCCCTTCCTGGTACAATGGATGGCCTGCCTGGTGGTGATCTCCGTACCGGCCGTCTCGATGACCAGATCCGCACCCTTTCCGCCGGTGAGCCGCATCACTTCCTCCACCATGTCCACGTTTTTGCTGTTGATGACCCCGGTGGCTCCCAGCTCCATGGCCTTCTCCAGACGCTTCTCCATGATATCGACCACGTAGACCTTGGACACGCCCATGGCCTTGCAGGCCATCATGGACACCAGGCCGATGCAGCCGGAACCGGTGACGACAGCCGTCATGCCCGCCTGGGCTCCCCCCTGCCTTGCCGCATGGAAGCCGACCGCCAGGGGCTCAATCAGCGCCCCCTCCAGGGTGCTCACATTCTCCGGAAGCTTGAAGCAGAGCGCCGCTTCATGGGCCACATACTCCTGGAACACGCCGTCTACGGGAGGCGTCGCAAAAAATACCACGTCCGGGCAGAGATTGTATTTCCCCTCCCGGCAGAACTCACAATGGCCGCAGGTCTTCCCGGGCTCCAGGGCCACCCTGTCCCCCACTGCAAGATGCGTGACGTCCTCGCCCACCTCGACCACCACGCCGCCGGGCTCATGCCCCAGCACAAAGGGCGGTTCCACCACATAGTCTCCAATGCGTCCCGTCTCATAATAATGAATGTCGGAACCGCAGATGCCCACGTAGTCCAGCTTCACCAGCACCTCGTTCGCCTTCGGCTTCGGAATCTCCCTCTCTGTAAACCCCATCTTGCCGATGCCTTCCATCACTGCAACTTTCATTTTGCCTTCCATGATCTTACCCTCCTTGTGATCTTTGGCAGCCCCTCAGGCACACTTTTATAAAAAGCTTTATTGAAGTGGCTTTATTATCCCACCAAACCACCCTCATGTCAAGTCCCCGTGGGCAAATTTCATAAAATTTTTCCGCCCGTGCGGCCGAAGTATTCCGACCCTTACAAAATCCCGTCAAAATATTCCTCGATAAAGCGGATTCCCGCCCCGATGGCCGCCGCCTCGTGCTTATACCGCCCCGTCCGCACGTAATTCTCATTGGAATCAAAAATCCGGTACTCGGAAAGCTTGTCCTCCAGCGCCCCCAGATGGCGGTCCATGTACCCGCCCACGTAGCCGCCCAGGACCACGTCGCAGTCAAAAGCCATCCGAAGATTGGTGATGGCGATGGCGAGAAAATTCAGATACTCCCGCCACACCGTCTGATAGACCGGATTTTCCTCCAAAAGCCCCTTGAAAAACGCATCCAGGTCATCCCCGGCCCAACGGGCCAGTACGCCGGCCGCACAGTAGGTGTCCATGCAGCCCTCTCTTCCGCAGTAGCAGCGTTTCCCCCCCGGCACCAGGATCATATGTCCAAACTCCGCCCCCCGGAAATGGGTCCCCTTGTAAATTCTCCCGTTCATATAAATGGCGCCGCCCACGGTATTGCTCAGAGAGAGATAGACCGTGTCCCGGCTGCTGCCCCGAAGCTCCGCATAGGCGGCGCTGTTGGCGTCGTTCCGAAACCAGGTCCGCCAGGGAATGTGGCGGGATATTTTGTCCAGCCCGTAATTTTCCACTTTCAGCACGTGGGACTGGGGCATTCGTCTCTGCTCTTCGTCCACAATGCCGGGAATGGAGATTCCCACGCCCAAAAGCCGCCCCCTGTCCACCTGGCATTTCTCCAAAAACAAATCCAGCATCTCCCCCAGGTTTTGATAATACCTCTCATTATCCTCAAATGCGCAGCGCACCCTCTTTTTCCCGCAGACCTTCCCGCCTGCGTCAAGAAGCACAAAACTGACATGGTTTCCCGTAATATCCAACCCCGCCGCATACCGGACTTCGGCCACGATGGACAAGGCCTTCGCCTTCCTGCCTCCGGTGGATTCGTATTCCCCGGCCTCCCGGATGACCCCCTCCTGCAAAAGCTCCTTCACCCGCTGCAAAACCGTGGGCATGGACAGATTTAACTCCGATGCGATCTCCTGCTTGGAGGCCTCCCCGTGTTGATAAATATATTTTGCAATCTTTATCTTATTCAGCCGTTTTGTCTCCGCATTGCTCCCCTTCTGTTCCATTCATGACTCCTCTTTCATCCACGCAAGAACCTTCTCATACTCCAGGCTTCCGCCGAACAAATCCAGCGCACTCCCCACCGTCACGTCCACCCGGCCTCTTCCCAGGCGCTTCACCGCCTCAAGATCCGAAAAACTTCCCACCCCTCCGGCATAGGTCACGGGAATTTCCACATAATCTCCCAAAAACGCAACCAGTTCTTCCTCCACGCCGGAGGCCTTCCCCTCCACGTCCACCCCGTGGACCAAGAACTCGCTGCAAGAGTCCGATAAACGGGACAGGGTTTCCCGGTTTACCGGAACCTCCGTAAACCTCTGCCAGCGGTCGGTGACGATGTAATAAACTCCTTCCCGCTTCCGGCAGCTGAGATCCAAAACCAGACGGTCCCGTCCCACGGCCCCCACGAGCCGTCTCAGGTTTTCCTCCTGAAACCGCCCGTCCCGGAACACGCAGGAGGTCACAATCACATGGGAGGCCCCCATGTCGAGGAACTCCCCCGCATTCCCCTCATGGATCCCGCCGCCGGCCTGGAATCCGCCCGGCCAGGCCGCCAGCGCCCGACTTGCCTGCTCCCTCGTGGCCTGGTAATGTTCAGAGCCCTCCAGGTTCAGCAGAATCACGTGGCCCCCAGAAAGCCCGTCCCTCTTATAAAATTTTGCATAAAAGGCGGCGTCCCTTTCCGACACAAAATTTTCCTCCGCCAGGGCGCCCTCGTCCCTTAAGCTTCCGCCCACGATCTGCTTCACCTTTCCGTTGTGAATGTCAATACAAGGCCTGAATCTCATGGCTTCTTCCTCCACACAATCAATCTTTCTCTCTCCATGGCCGGGGAAAAGCAGCAAATTTTCCTGCCGTCCCTCTGCATATATAAAATAGAATCCTGCCGCGCAGGATTCTCCACCTACGGCGGGTCGCTCTGGCGACATGATCCCGTTCCGCCGCAGGGCGATCCCCCGGAGGGCTTTCCACCGTATAGGGAACGAAGTTTCCTATACGGTGGAAAAACCGGAGATGCAAAAAGCGCATCTCCGGCTGATTCTCACGGTAAAAATCCCATCCCAGGCTCTTTTCCCCTCCAAAACCAACATGAAAACAGAGCCTCATAGCTGCGGTGAGCTCTTTCCGGACACTTTTCCGGAATCGCCGGCCTGTTTTATTATAACACGGATCCGTTTATAAATCAAAACCGTAATAAGAGAAACCATAATTCCTTTTAACAGATTGAAGGGCAGCACAGCAAAGAGCACAAAGCTCCAGATGCCCGTGATGGCCGGGTTGACCGCCGTCCCCATGCCGACAAGCCCCGCCAGGCTGTCCCCGGAAAAAAGCTGTAGTACGTTCATCAGGGCCACGCCCGCCGCCAGGATCACGATCTCCACCGCCATGCCCACCAGGATGGGATGGCTCCCTTTCTCCCAGCCATAAAAGAAGAACACCGGGAAAGCGATGGCCGCCGTAAAGACCCCCATGACCAAGAATCCCTGCCAGGCTCCCTCGAATGCCTGGGCATAGGTGGGCAGGAGCACGTAAGCATTCAGGAAACAGCCCACGAAAGCCATGGTGAGCGTCCCCACCACCAGGCCGAGGATCGCTCCCTTCCTGGTCCGGTTCTTCGCATAGATCATGGCCGCCGGAATCACCAGGGCGCAGCCGATCAGCAGGTTGGCCCAGTCGCCCACCCCCATGGTGGTGGAACCCTTCAGCAAAAGCTTCAGGACAATCTTCAAAGCCTCGATCACGAATCCGGCCGCAGGTCCCATGGAAAACGCCCCCACAAGCACCGGGACCTCACTGAAATCCAGCTCGTAAAAAGGCGGTGCGAACCAGAGCGGGAACTCCAGATACATCAGTACTGCGGCCACCGCCGACAGCACCGCAATGGTGACCAGGTTTTTCACAGTGAGAAGTTTTTCTCGTTTCATGAATTCCTCCTTGCCGTTCTTCCAAAGCAAAAACCCCGCATACCGTGTCGATATCCGGGGCAGAGTCCTCTCTCCGTTTTCCAGCCTCCCGCATAAGACCCACGCCATGAGCCTGTGCAGCCGCTGCAAACCGTCTTCTCTCATCCAGACTATACTGTCGGTCCCGGAATCCAACCGGGTCAGCCGCCAAAGGCAGCTCGCGGACTATACCGCCGGTGGGGACTTTCACCCCGCCCCGAAGAACTTTTTTAATTTTTACGTTTTTCATTATAAAACCAATAATCAAAGAAATCAAGGTTTTTTTGAGGTTTTCCGTTCAAACTCCGCCCTGGCAATCCCATAGACTTTGCGCCTGGATTGTGGTATACTGTCGGCATCCTGCCCGGGAAGCAGGAAAGGACAGACAGCATGCCAAAGAAAAGGGAACCGCCATGAAAAACCATCGGAAACCAGAAGAGCTCTGGCTCCTTGCGGACTGCAAAATTGAGACAAAACAGCATTTTCTGGAAGAGGGAACACTCGTCTCCTTCCACAAGGATCGTTTATGTCTAAGCGCCGGCGACAACAACCACAGCCTGTACTTTATTTTGGACGGCAAGGCCAGCATTTACAACCTGACCAAGACCGGCGGAAGGAAGATTCTCTTTGTGCTGGGTCCTGGCAACCTGGCCAATGAGAGCGTCACGCAGGATTACAACAGCATCTTCTGCGAAACCCTGGAGCCCTGCCAGTTCTTCAAAATTTCCAGAAAGCTCTTTCTCTCCCTCATGGAGCATGATTTTGCCTTGGCCCGTGCCCTGCTCGGTTATCAGGAGCAGAAGATCCGGCGGCTGGAATACCAGTTAAAAAATACCGTGGGGAACTTCTACCTGGAACGGAAAATGGCCTCAAAGCTCTGGAAGCTGGCCAGGGATTTCGGTATCCCCACGGATCAAGGCATCCTCATCGACATGGAGCTTCCGGTCACCTTCTTAGCCGACCTTCTCGGCTCCCCGAGGGAGAACACCTCCAGAGCCTGCAGGAAATTCTGCAGCCTCGGGCTGATTCTCATGGACAAAAAGAAGATCGTCATTCCGAACATGGAAAGCTTGAAGCTCTGGAAAAACTAAAATCCAAAAAACCGGAATTCCGTGACATTTATCACGGAATCTTTTTTTATGATGCGCTAAACTATAAAAAGACAATATACCAGGCGATTGCGAAATTCCAAATGATAAAACAAATTTTGTGTTTTCGTAATCATTTGAGAATACGTACTGCGGAAAGGAGAATGCCAATGGGATACCAGATTCCAAGGGAAGCTGCCGACCAGTTGTTTGGGTGGCTTGCAGAACACTATGAAATCCTTGCTCCGAAGGTTTTTGCCGGGGAAGGATGTTTTTCCGACACGGATGTCACCCGCTACGGAACCGTCCGCTCCCTCTCGGAAATCGAATTTGACAAAAAATCCGACTACTCATTTAAGGAAGCCCTGCTCCCCGTCAACGAGACGTTGTTTTACTTTACGGAGGACCAGGAGACCGTGCCCGCCGCCCCAGGAAAAAAGCGGCTGGTCTTCCTCAGGAGCTGCGACCTCCACGCCCTTAAGCGGCTGGATGCCATTTACCTGGAAAACGGCAGGGAGGATTTTTACTACAAACGGCTGAGGGAACATGTGCTCTTTGTGCTGATTGGCTGCCCCGAAAGCTGCGATACCGGCTTCTGCGTTTCCATGGGAACCAGTCAGACCGGGGACTACGACCTCTATCTGAAGATTTCCGAAGAGACCGTATGGGCGGACTGCAAATCAGAAGAGCTAAAGGCTTTCTTTGGACGGCTGCCGGACGGGACATGCGCCGAAACGGCCGTTTCCCCGGAGGCTCCGTCGGAAAACAAGGAGACCGTCACGCTGCCCCCTTCCTTCTCCGAGGATATTTTATCCAACCCCGTCTGGGAGAGCTACGGAAGCCGCTGCATTGGCTGCGGGCGCTGCAATTTCGTCTGCCCCACCTGCACCTGCTTCACCATGCAGGACATCCATTACCGGGACAATGCAAAAGCCGGGGAGCGCAGACGGGTCTGGGCCTCCTGCCAGGTGGACGGATACACGGATGTCGCCGGAGGCGGAAGCTTCCGCAAAACCCAGTCAGACCGGCTCCGCTTCAAGGTACTCCACAAGATCTGCGACTTTGAAAAACGGTTCGGCTTCCAGATGTGCGTGGGCTGCGGACGCTGCGAGGCAGTCTGTCCCGAATACATTTCCTACATCAGCCTTATCAATACGCTTGTAAAGGAGGACGCCTGAATGAACAACGAATATCTCCCGTTTCCCTCCCAGGTAAAAGAGGTCATCCGCCATACGGACATTGAGTACACCTTCCGCATGGGCTTTTCCGGCGACGTGCGGCCGGGACAGTTTTTCGAGGTTTCCATCCCGAAATTCGGCGAAGCCCCCATCTCCGTCAGCGGCATCGGGGCGGATACCGTGGACCTCACCATCCGCCGGGTCGGCACGGTCACAAACCAGATCTTCGAGCATTATAAAGGAAGTACCCTCTTCATGCGGGGGCCTTACGGCAACGGCTTCTATCTGGAAAATTATCTGAACAGAGAGCTTTTCGTAATCGCCGGGGGCACCGGCCTTTCTCCGGTAAAAGGGATTGTCGACTATTTTTCTGACCACCCCCAAAAGGTACGAAGCATGACCCTCATTGCCGGCTTCAAATCCCCGTCGGACATTCTCTTCAGGGAAGATTTTGAGCACTGGGAAAAGACCATGAAGGTGATCCGCACCGTGGACACCGCCCCGGAAGGCTATGAGGGAGCCGTGGGCCTGGTGACAAAATACATCCCGGAACTGTCCGTCACCGATCCCGCCCGGTCGGCCTTTGTCATCGTCGGGCCGCCCGCCATGATGAAATTTGCGGCGGCGGAGGTGCTGAAACTTCCGATTCCGGAAGAGAATATCTGGATTTCCCAGGAGAGGAAAATGTGCTGCGGCCTGGGGAAATGCGGCCATTGTCGGATCGGTTCCACCTACGTCTGTCTGAACGGCCCCGTGTTCAACTATGCCAAAGGCAAATATCTGGTCGATTAGGAGGTGTATCTGTGAGTTTAGATATCAATACAAAGAAAGCCAAGAAAAACGCATACCGGATCAGTAAAGTCCGGGGAGTCGGCGCCTCCCGCATCCGGGTTCCCGGCGGCTACCTGAAAGCGGAAATCCTCGGCATGGTGCAGAAAATCGCCGAGACCTACGGAAACGGCATCGTCCATCTGACCACCAGGCAGGGCTTCGAGATCGAAGGCATCCGCCTGGAGGACATGGATGCCATCAACCAGATGCTCCAGCCCATCATCGAGCTTCTGGACATCAACCAGACGGATAAAAACGGCGGCTACCCCGCTTCCGGCACCAGGAATGTGAGCGCCTGCATCGGGAACAACGTCTGTCCCTTTGCCAATTACAATACGGCAGAATTTGCCAAACGGCTCGAGAAGGCCATCTTCCCCAACGACCTGCACTTCAAGGTCGCACTGACGGGATGCCCCAATGACTGCGCCAAAGTCCGACTTCACGATTTCGGCATCATCGGGATGACCATGCCCCAGTATGACCCCGCCCGCTGCGTAGCCTGCAAGGCCTGCATCAAGGGCTGCAAAAGCCTCTCCGTGGACGCCCTGCGCATGGAGAACCACAAAATCGTCCGGGACGAGGAAAAATGTATCGGCTGCGGCGTCTGCGTCACCAAATGCCCCACCAGGGCCTTCACCAGGAGCAAAAAGAAATATTACCGCCTGTCCATCATGGGGCGAACCGGGAAGCGCAACCCCCGCCTGGGAAAGGACTTCCTCGTCTGGGCCGACGAGGACAGCGTCGTGAAGATCATCCTCAATACCTACCGTTTCGTAAAGGAATACATTGACCCCAATGCCCCAGGCGGCAAAGAGCACATCGGCTACATCATCGACCGAGTCGGGTTCGAGGAGTATAAAAAATGGGCTCTGGACGGCGTGGAGCTTTTGCCGGAGACCATCGTGAACCAGTGCGTCTACTGGGACGGCATCCACTACGATTGACGGGACATATGATGATATACCCTCCTTGTGAAGAATGCCACCAGGAAGGTGGCCGTCCCGGAGAACAAAATCACGACAAATTCAAGCCCGTAAAAGGCTTCAAACAAAAACCCGTAAAACCCGTCTCCCAAAGGATGGGCGCACATGTTGACGGCCATGACCAGGGAGATCACCTTCCCCACCAGGGCGGGCGGCGTCTCCGCCTGGACAAAGGCCATGACCTGCACCGAGAACACGGTGGCAAGGAGCATGATTGCAAAGCTGCAGACAGAAAGCACCAGGAAATTCCCCATCCCCGAGGGAATGAAGAGCAATGCCCCCGCAATGGGGAAAACGCAGGCCGCACAGGCCATCAGGAGGTTTCCCGCCTTCTGGATCTTTAAGCGCTTCCCGAAGATTCCCGCCAGAATCCCTCCGGCCAGCCCCCCGGCCGCCAGGCTCCCCTGGGCAAATCCACAGAGCCGGTTGGCCAGGGAGGCCTCCAGGGGAAACACCTCCGTCACCAGATAGGGAATCCCCACCGTGATCATGGCCGACAAAAACAGGTTGATCCCAAAGGTTACCAGAACCCCCTTCCCCACCACGGGCTTTTCCTTCCGGATGAAGCGGAAGCTCTCCGAAAAATCCTGCCGGATCATCTCCCCCACACTGCCGCCTCTCTCCCGCTTCCTATGGGGAATGCGGATAAAGCATTCCATGACGGCCGAGAGAAAGAAACAGACCGCACAGAGAACCAGCACCGGCAAAAGGCCGTAGGCGCTGTACAGAAGGCCGCCGAGCACCGGCCCCAGAAGGGACGCCAGGGAACTCACCACGTTGATGACCGAGTTGGCCGCCATCAAGTTTTCCTTCTCCACAAGAGCCGGCATGCTGGCCTGCACCGCCGGCTGATAAGCCCCGGCAATACCATACAAAATCATTAATGTCACCGCCAGGAGCACCGTCAAGCCCTTCCCCGACGAAATGCCTCCCTCTGTGAAAAGCAGAAAAAAGCCAAACAGCACCGCCGCCGTGAAAAAGTCCAGAACCACCATGATGTTCCGCTTGTTGACCCGGTCTGCGATCATCCCGCCCAGGGGCGAAAGAATCATGGACGGCAGGAAGGCGCAGGCCGTCACCATTCCGTAAAGAGCCGCAGAACCGGTCTGGTTGAGCAGATAGAGCGGCAGGGCAAACCGTATGGCCGCATTGCCGAAAAGGGAGACGATCTGCCCGGCCACCACCAGGGTAAAGTCCCTGGAAAACAATTTTTTCTCCATATAGAAACCTCCGTTTTTATAATACCAACCGTTGGTATGCATTTCTTTAAAAAAACTTGTTCTCTCCCGAAACCTACTTGTTCCTCTGATAGATCTTTGTCAGCTCCTCCAGTCTCGCCAGCATCTCCCCGTCGACCACGTCCAGTCCGAAGCCCTTCATCATCTGGGCGAACAAAAGGAATTTTCTCCCAGATGCCTCCGGCGTGTCCTCAAAGACCATGGGATTCATCCATACGTTGGCCACCAGGATCACCAGCTCGGCCAGCTCCGCCGGGCAATCCGTCTCGATGGAACCGTCCCGGATCCCCTCTTCAATGATCGGAAGAATGTACTGGGGAGCCACCACGTCCGCCGTATCCCGCAGGATGCTGAACAGAAGCTTCGGGTTCTTTCCAATCCCCGGAGCCACCGCAAACAGTTCCTCCTGGCCGGGCCGCATCAGGGATTCCCGGAAAATGGTCTTTAGCTTCTCCCGGCCGTTCAGATCCTTCCGGTCCCGGATCTTCGCCAGCATCCGGTTGGATCCCCCCATCAGCTTATCCGTCACCGCCTCCAGGATGTCCTCCTTGGATCTGAAATGGTGATAGATGGCTCCCTTGCTCAGATTCCCCAGCCCGTCAATGATATCCTGGATGGAAGTGTATTCATAGCCCTTCTCCAGAAACAGACGCAGAGAAACATCCAAAATCCGCTCCACCGTCTCCTCCGGGTGTTTATTTCTAGCCATCGCCCTGCTCCCCTTATGCATACCGACGGTATGTATGTTATACCATACCATTGGCGTGATTGTCAAGTCCCGCCCTTTTTCTTTTGCGGGCTACCTTTATTATACCTGTCCCCGCCCCATTTTACAAGCCGGGCTTTTTGGGGGTTTCTGTCAGCAGAATGCCTTCGGTTTCCGTATTTCTTGCGATAACAAAAATGCGGAAACCGAAGGCAAGTTTCCCTTGCATTTTATCGCACTATATGTTATAAGACATGATAGAACAAATTTTAATCCAGGGAGGTATCACATGAAGTTCCAGTACGCAATCTTCGACATGGACGGACTGATGTTTGACACGGAGCGCCTGTTCGTCGATTCCTTTATCCAGTATGTCGCTCCACAGACCGGCATGGAGTTTCCCAGGGAGAAACTGGTCTCCATCATCGGCCTGAACCACGCCTCCACAGTGGAAGTCTTTCCGAAACTCTTCGGGACCAAATATAGCTGCGACGAGTGCTATGCCATCAGCGAAACCTGGACCAAACGCCATATCGCCGAACACGGGCTGCCCGTAAAGCCCGGCCTTGTGCGGCTTCTGGCCTGGCTCAGGGAAAACGGCTTCCGGATCGCCGTCGCCTCCTCCTCCGACAGGAGCAAGGTCTCCGCCTACATAGAAAGCGTTCACCTGACGGAATATTTTGACGTCGTCATGGGTGGTGACATGGTCACAAGGGGAAAACCGGATCCTCAGATCTTCCTCATGGCGGCAGAGGCCCTGGGCTGTGAAGATCCTGCCTCCTGCGTCGTATTCGAGGATTCCAAAAACGGTCTCATGGCGGGAAAGGCGGCTGGCATGAACGTGATCATCGTCCCCGACCTTCAGGATCCCACCGAGCTGCTTCCCGGATACGCATTCGCAAAAGTGAAGACCCTGTCCGATGCAATTCCGGTTCTCTCGGATCTCCAGATGTGACGGGCGCCCCATGCCTCTCTCCTCAAACGCTCCCCCTTGCCGGGTTCCCCGCAGAAAGGTTCTTCCTCTCCCTGCATGGAACCCGGCTTTTCTCAAATCCCATCCCGATATTTTACAAATCCTGTTTACAAATTCCTGCAAAAATGATAATATGATGTTATAGAACATATTATAACAATTTGATCTAAAATTATGGAAAATCACAGGAGAAACCATGAACGAAACCGGCAAACTTCGCATAGCTGCATTTGACCTGGACGGAACGCTTCTAAATTCCAAAAAGGAACTGCTTCCCTCCACAATCCTCGCCATCCGCCGACTGAAACAAATCGGCGTACAGGTGGTCCTCGCCTCCGGGCGGCATCCGAAGGGAATCTGGCCCGTTGCCGAATCCCTCTCGCTCACCGGGACGGACAGTTATGTGCTCGGTTTCAACGGCGGGACTGTCGTTTCTTTAAAAACCGGAGAACGGTTCTTTGACTGCCAGATGGAGCCGGAAACTGCCCGGGCCGTCGCCGATGCCGCCCTCTCCCTGGGGCTCTCCCCGGTAACCTATACGGAATCCGAACTTCTGTGCCTGGATGACACCGATCAATACGTCCTCTTTGAGGCCGGGCTAAACCGGCTTCCCGTCCGCAAAATTTCCTCCTTCCGGCGGGACGTCCCGTTTCCCGTCAACAAAGTGCTTGTGGTCGGGGAACCCAGAAAGATTGCGGAGGGCGGTGAATCCGGTCTGCGGGAAGCGGTAAAAGGATTGTGCACCGTCTCCCAGTCCGCTCCCTGCTTTCTTGAAATCATGCCGAAAGGGATTGACAAAGCCTCCGGTCTCGAAAAACTGCTCGCCCTTCTCGGCCTCTCCCGTGAAAACCTGGCCGCCTTCGGCGACGGCATGAACGACAAGCCCATGCTCGACTTTGCCGCTGCGGGAGTCGCCATGGGGAACGCCGCCCCGGCCTTAAAGGCCGGCGCAGACCTGGTCACGGATAGCTGCGACGAGGACGGCATCGCCATCGCCGTCGAACGTCTTTGGGGCACGGGCCCCTAGAAAGGAGTTTTTATGTCATTCGCATTCTTCACCGTGCTGCTCGGTTCCTTCCTGTTTGGTTTGGAGCCAGTCATCATCAAACATCTGCAGATGGAAGGATACTCCTCCTTTTACATTGTCTTCTGGCTGTTCCTCGTCAGCCTGGCCGTCTACGTATTCCAGGCGTCCAGAAAAGAGAGGGTGAAGCCGTCCCTCCCCCTTGCCACCTCCATGCTCCTTACCGGTGCGGCCGGGATGGGTATTACCACCCTGTTGCTCACCCTCTCCTACCATTACATCCAGACCAGTACCGCCACCCTCATCCATTTTACCTACCCGGTCCTGGTGGTACTCTGCATGAGCCTCCTCTACCACCAGTCCTTCACCAAAAGTAAGGCGGCCGCCTGCATCCTCTCCCTCATGGGAATGTCATGTATCACCAATTTCACCTTTTCTGGCCGCCTGCCCGGATACCTCCTGGCTTTCCTCTCCGCTGCGACCTATGCCTTTTACGATGTCGCCAACGAAAAAGGCCGCTTTGCGAAACTGCCGCCTTATACCAAAATGGCGTTCCTTTCCCTGGGAGTTGTCGTGCTGTTCGGGTTCCTCTGTCTCATATTTCAGATCCCCCTTCTCCCCCGCAGACCGCTGGATGCGTTCCTCACCCTGTCCATCGGTCTGATGAACTGCTTCGGCTACGTGGGTGTCATGCATGGTCTGCAGGTGATCGGCGCCGCAAAAACCGCCTTTGCCGCAACCATGGAGCCGGTGGCCAGCCTGGCCCTCAGCATCCTGGTCTACCACGACACCTTTTCCCCGGTCTCCTTCCTTGGCATCCTCCTAATCTTCCTCTCCATGTTCGCCATCATGAGACCCTCGGACACCTTCTCCTCTTAAGCCTTTGTATTGAGGGCACTGAAAAAGTCTGATTCTAAAAAAAGAATTGGGCTTTTTTCATTATTGGTATTATAATGGAAATATGAGGAGGGAGGCTCCCGAAATGCTG
>JAAWRC010000001.1 GCA_022800815.1 Lachnospiraceae bacterium
TGTTTCCGTGAGCAAACGATAGGCGAGTTTTGAGCCGTGTTTGCGAAACTTGGAGGGAGGGAGAGTGTGGAGACTGTTTCCGTGAGCAAACGATAGGCGTGTTTTAAGCCGTGTTTGCGATGGAAAGCAGTCTCCACACTCTCCCGGACCCGACCCTATTGCCATCCGGCAGAAAATAGGTTATACTTTCTGGGAATACAAAAAGGGGGTTTTTAAGATGAAACGAGAGCAATTCTCTTCCCGGCTGGGCTTTATCCTGATCTCCGCCGGATGTGCCATCGGTCTGGGCAACGTATGGCGTTTTCCCTACATTACCGGAAAGTACGGAGGTGCGGCCTTTGTGCTGCTCTATATTTTCTTCCTGCTGATTTTGGGCCTGCCCATCATGGTGGCGGAGCTTGCGGTGGGACGGGCGAGCCAGAAGAGCGCGGCCCACTCCTTCGACGTGCTGGAGCCAAAAGGCAGCAAGTGGCACTGGTACAAATGGGGCGCCATGGCAGGGAATTATCTGCTGATGATGTTCTACACCACCATTGCCGGCTGGATGCTCTACTACGTGTTTAAAATGGCATCCGGGCAGTTTGCGGGCTTAAATGCGGAGCAGGTGGCCGGGGAATTCGGGACGATGACTCAGAGGCCGGGCCTGATGGCCGCTTTCATGGTGATCATCGTGGTGCTCTGCTTCGGAGTCTGCGCCATCGGCTTGCAGAAGGGCGTGGAGCGGATCACCAAGGTCATGATGATCAGCCTTCTGGTCATGATGATCGTGCTGGCCGTCCGTTCTGTTACTCTGCCGGGCGGCAGCGAGGGACTCAAGTTCTACCTGGTGCCGGATTTCAGTAAATTCAAGGAATACGGGATCTTCGAGGTGCTCTACGCAGCCATGGGGCAGGCGTTCTTTACCTTGAGTCTCGGGATCGGGGCCATCGCCATTTTCGGGAGCTATATCGGCAAGGACCGGAGGCTCACGGGGGAGGCGGTGAACATTACGGTGCTGGACACGGTGGTGGCGCTCATTGCGGGTCTCATCATCTTCCCGGCCTGCTTTGCCTACGACGTGAATCCCGGCGAGGGCCCCAGCCTGATCTTCATCACCCTGCCCAACGTGTTCAACGAGATGGCGCTGGGACGGCTGTGGGGGACCCTGTTCTTCATCTTCATGTTTTTTGCGGCAATCTCCACGGTCATTGCCGTCTTTGAAAATATCATATCGTTTGCTACGGATCTGACGGGCTGCTCCAGAAAAAAAGCGGTTCTGATCAATATCGTCGTGATCATCGTCCTGTCCCTGCCCTGCGTGCTGGGCTTCAACCTCTGGAGCGGGTTTGCCCCCCTGGGCGAGGGCAGCAACGTGCTGGACCTGGAGGATTTCCTGGTAAGCAACAACCTGCTTCCCCTGGGAAGCCTGATGTACCTGCTGTTCTGCGTGACCAGGTACGGCTGGGGCTGGAAGAATTTCACGGAGGAGGCCAATGCGGGCAGGGGGCTCAAGTTCCCCGGCTGGGCCCGCTTATACGTGACCATCCTCCTGCCCCTGATCGTGCTGTTCATCTTCGTGTGGGGCTATATTTCGAAATTCTTCCTGGGATGATGGGGGGATTGCCGCATCCGAATCAAATCAGATCCGTGACGGAAAGGAATTGACAGATTATGGAAATGGATGAAAAGATCATGCACAAGGCGGAGGTGCTCATCGAGGCACTGCCCTACATCCGGCGGTTCAACCGGAAGATCATCGTGGTCAAGTACGGTGGAAGCGCCATGGTGGACGAGGAATTGAAGCGGAATGTCATCAAGGACGTGGTGCTCCTTAAGCTGGTGGGCTTCAAGCCCATCATCGTCCACGGAGGCGGGAAGGAGATCAGCACCTGGGTCGGCAAGGTGGGCATGGAGCCTCACTTTGTCAATGGTTTGCGGGTGACGGACGCCCCCACCATGGAGATCGCCGAGATGGTATTAAACCGGGTCAACAAGGGCCTTGTGCAGATGGTGCAGGAGCTTGGCGTCAAGGCCGTGGGCATCAGCGGCAAGGACGGCGGACTCCTCAATGTGGAAAAGCGGACATTGGGCGGGGAGGACATCGGCTACGTAGGCTCCATCAAGCACGTGAGCCCCAAGATCCTCTACGACCTTCTGGAGAAGGATTTCCTTCCCATCGTCTGTCCCATCGGCTACGACGACAAGTTCGACACCTACAACATCAACGCCGACGATGCGGCCTGCGCCATCGCCAAAGAGGTCAATGCGGAAAAGCTGGCCTTCCTCACGGACGTGGAGGGGGTCTACCGGGACTTTGAGGACAAGTCCAGCCTGATCTCGGAGCTTAGCCTGGACGAGGCGGAGCAGTTCATTTCCCAGGGAATGGCAGGCGGCGGTATGATTCCTAAATTACAGAACTGCGTGGATGCACTGCGGGAGGGCGTGTCCAGGGTACATATTCTGGACGGACGGATTCCTCACTGCCTGCTTCTGGAGATCTTTACCAACAAAGGAATCGGAACGGCAATCTTGAACAGCAAGGAGGAACGGTATTATTATGAAGGCTGAAGCATATATGGAGCGGGGAGAGCGGGCGCTTCTCCACACCTACAACCGGACGCCCATCGTGTTTGAGAGGGGCGAGGGCGTGTACCTCTACGACGTGGACGGAAAGAAATATCTGGATTTTGCGGCAGGGATCGCCGTGGTGGGGCTTGGCTATGGGAATCCGGAGTTTGAGGCGGCACTCAAAAATCAGGTGGAGAAGCTGACCCACACATCCAACCTCTATTATAACGTGCCTGCCATCGAGGCGGCGGAAAAGCTTCGGAAGGTGTCCGGCATGGACCGGGTGTTTTTCACCAACAGCGGCACCGAGGCCATCGAGGGGGCCATCAAGACCGCCAGGAAATATGCGATGAAGAAGGACGGGACGAAGGACCATGAGATCATCGCCATGGATCATTCCTTCCACGGCCGGAGCATGGGTTCCCTCTCCGTCACGGGAAATCCCCATTACCAGGAGGATTTTAAGCCCCTTCTCTCCGGCATTCGCTTTGCGGAATATAACAATCTGGAAAGTGTTAAGTCCCTGGTCAATGAGAAGACCTGCGCCATTTTGCTGGAGCCCATCCAGGGCGAGGGCGGCATCTATCCGGCTGACCCGGAATTTCTGCAGGGGCTCAGAAAGCTCTGCGACGAGAAGGATATCCTTCTGATTTTCGATGAGATCCAGTGCGGCATGGGGCGCAGCGGGAGCATGTTCGCCTGCCAGAAGGCCGGAGTCAGGCCGGATGTCATGGCAGTGGCAAAGGCTCTCGGGAACGGGCTTCCCATCGGCTCTTTCCTGACCACGGAGAAGGCGGCAGTGCTGGTGCCTGGAGACCACGGGACCACCTATGGCGGCAACCCGCTGGTCTGCGCCGGGGCAAGTGCGGTGCTTGACATTTTTGAGGAAGCGCATATTATCGACAACGTAAACCGGGTCGGCGCATACCTCTGGGAAAAGCTGGAAGCCCTTAAGAATCAGTATCCGGTGGTAAAAGACCACAGGGGCGTGGGGCTGATCCAGGGACTGGAGTTCACGAGAGCTCCCGGCGAGATTGCGGCGGCGGTTATTAAAAAAGGCGTGATCCTGATCACAGCGGAGCACAACGTCCTCCGGTTTGTTCCGCCGCTGGTCATCAGGGAGGAGCACGTGGACGAGATGATTCAGGCACTTGAAGAGGTGCTCGGGGAACAGGGATGACGGTGCGACCTCCGGATCCTTTTAAAAACAACTAAAATGACTGGATATTTTCCTGATACTGTGTTATGCTGAAAACGGAAATGTTTTACGGAAGGGAGGAGCGTATGGACGAGCATGGCGGTGACGGGTCGTACGGTGAAAATGGGAATTATGGAGAAAGCGGCGGTGGTGTGACGGAGCTGACGGCTGCCCGGAGGGCGGCGAAGGAATGCGGTGCCTCCCCCTGTTTTTTGGCGGCGGCCGTCGCTTACACGGTGAACGCCGTCCTCTACGTGCTCACGAATCTGGGCGGGAGCCCGGGACCGGGTGTCTGGCCCTTTGCGGAGGATTATCATGCTCTGTTTCGGGGCGTCCATATCGTGACGACGCTTATGTCGGTGGTGCAGCTTGCGGTGCTGGCGCTGACGGGGGCGGGCATGTGGATCTTTTTTGTGGACTGCAAAAAGGCGGGAGTTCCTTCTGTGAGAGGGCTTAAGGCGGCAAGGGCCGGGGTGCTCATCAGCCTGGTCCTGGGGGTGGCGGGCTGCCTGGTTTCTGCGGGTATATGCATATGGGTACTGTCCGGAACAGGATATGCCGGGCGCAACGTGCTTTGGGAAACGCTCACAGACCTGTTTCTTCTGGCGGCGCTGCTGGTCTTCTATTACGTAAAGGCGCTGAAATGCGAGGGCGTCGTCCGGGGCATCTGCCAGACCGGCTGGCCGAAGAAAAAGCTCCCCACCTCTCTGGCGGTCATGAACTTCATTCTGGCCGGACTGACGCTCTTCGGACTGTTGGAGCTTCCGGCATGGGAGGACCCGGGCGTCCTTTATCTGGCGGAGCAGATATCCCAGGCCGTTTCCGGTATCTGTGCGGGCATCTGCATCCTGACGCTCAGAGGGCGCCTGCTCGCCGGAGTCTGACGGCTTTCGTATGATTCCCTCCATTTTGGGTTACACTATCCCCGAATGGAGGGATTTTTTATGTTCGGAGTATTGATTGCCCTGCTTTCCGGGGCACTTATGAGCATCCAGGGGGTATTCAACACGGAGGTGACGAAGGCCAGCAGCGTCTGGGTGGCGGCCGGGTTCGTCCAGCTCACGGCATTTTTGACCTGTGCGGCCGCCTGGCTTTTCACGGGACGGGAGCCGGTGCTTGCGTTCTGGCAGGTGGAGCCCAAATACATGCTGCTCGGAGGAGTCATGGGGGCCTTCATCACCTACACGGTCATTGAGGCCATGGGGAGTCTGGGACCGGCCAGGGCCGCCATGCTGATCGTGGTGGCGCAGGTGGCGGTAGCCTACGGCATCGAGTTGTTTGGCCTTTTTGGGACGGAGAAAGCGGCTTTTGAGTGGCACAAGCTCCTGGGAATGATAATTTCCGTGGCCGGAATCATAATTTTTAAGTGGTAGACCCTTGTAAAGAACGGGCGTTTCGGTTAGAATAAAGAAGTGTGAGAAATGCGGGCGTCCGCCGAAAGGAGGATGCCATGTACGGAAAAAAAGAGGAAAAAAGCAAATTTACAGGCTGGAGGAAAGCGCTTTTCCTGGCGGCGGTTCTCGCCGCCGTTTCCGGCTGCGGCCGGGAGCGGACGGTGGTTTTGGAAACTGCGTCCGCTGCGGGAGCGGAGGAGACGGGGATTCCGGGACCGGGAGAAGAAACCGGGGAGAAAGGCGAAGGCGGGCGGAGCAAAACCGGACCGGAAACAGAGACGGAGCCGCCGGCTCTCCAGGTCCATGTCTGCGGGGCCGTGAACGCACCGGGAGTTTATCGATTGTCTGCGGGAAGCCGGGTGTTTGAGGCGGTGGAAGCCGCCGGGGGCATGGCGGAGGGTGCGGCGGAGGACTACCTGAACCTGGCGGACGCTGTCTTTGACGGGGCCAAGGTGCGGGTGCCGTTTCTCTCGGAGCTTTCCGGGGAAGGAGCGCACGGACCGTCAGGAGACTTCGGTATGACGGGAGGCCAGGAGCTTGGCGGCTCCGGCGAGGACGGCCTCGTGGACCTGAATCATGCGGACAAGGAGGCCCTCATGACCCTGCCCGGCATCGGGGAGGCAAAGGCGGAAGCGATCCTTTCCTGGAGGGAGGAGCAGGGCCCCTTTGAGGAACCGGAGGACGTCATGCGGATACCGGGGATCAAGGAAGCGGCCTATGAAAAACTGAAGGATAAGATCACGGTGAAAAACTGAGGCACGGAACCTTGGTGAAAGACCGGGGGATGAAACCTGGGCGAGAGGCAAGGTGAAAATGGACAGTCAGAAAGACAGCGTTTAAAGGGCGGGGTGAGCAGGATGGCGAACAGGATTTTGGTGGTTGACGATGAAAAGCTGATTGTGAAGGGGCTCCGGTTCAGTCTGGAGCAGGAAGGCATGGAGGTGGATTGCGCCTATGACGGGCAGGAGGCCATTGACCTGGCAAAGCGCGGGGAGTACGATCTGATTCTTCTCGACGTGATGCTTCCGGTTTTTGACGGCTTCGAGGTCTGCCAGCAGATACGGGAGTTTTCCGACGTGCCGATCATCATGATTACGGCAAAAAGTGACGACATGGATAAGATTCTGGGGCTGGACATGGGAGCCGACGATTACGTTACCAAGCCGTTCAACATTTTGGAGGTGAAGGCCAGGATCAAGGCCATCATCAGAAGGAATGCGAAGAAATCAAAGGCGGAGGAACAGAAAAACATTTTAAAGGTCAAGGAACTGACCATGGACAAGGAGAGCCGCCGGGTGTGGGCGGGGGAGAAGGAACTGAATCTGACCGAAAAGGAATTCGACCTCCTGGAGCTTCTGCTCACCAATCCCGGAAAGGTTTACAGCAGGGAGAAGCTTCTGAACATCGTGTGGGGCTATGAGTATCCCGGCGACGTCAGGACGGTGGACGTACACGTGAGAAGGCTGCGGGAAAAGGTGGAGGCCAATCCCAGTGACCCGCAGTACGTATATACGAAATGGGGCGTTGGTTATTTTTTCAAAGGATAAGAGGAGTGGAGGAGGCCGGTTCAAAAGCCTGAGACTTGTCTGGTTCGTGATGCTCGTGGTCCTGGGGATGGTGCCGGTGCTGATCATCAATCACATTGTCTACGCCATGTCCACGGCCAACGAGGTCCAGTCCAGGATCGCAAGGATTCAGAACCAGTGGATGATTGTGGCAAACCAGGTTTCAAAAAGCGGCTACGTGGAGAATCCGCAGAACGAGGTCATTGATGCCGAGCTGGAGCAGATGGCCCGTCTGCAGGACGGCCGCGTCATCGTGGTAAACAAAAGCTTCCGTACCATAAAAGATACATACGGGATCGATGTCGGGAAATATAACATTTCTGAGGCGGTGCTTCAATGTTTTTCCGGGGAGACGAAGGTGAATTACAGGCAGGGCGAACGCTATATTGACTTTGCCCAGCCTATTTACGGTGCGGATAATGCGGAGGTGGTCGGAGTCATGCTTCTGTCCTCCGCCACAAGTTCCCTGGACGAGCTGGCGGAACGGCTGAACGTGCGCATTCACCTGTTGGAAATGATCGCATTCGTGATCATCGTCATTCTTTCCGCAGTTCTTTCCCACTGGATGGTGAGACCCTTCCGGCGGATTGCGGCGTCCCTGAACCACGCCACGGAAAATCCGCTGGGCGAGGAGATTCGGATCGACAATTTCGTGGAGACCAGGCGGGTTTCGGAGGCCTACAACAAGACCCTGAAGCAGTTAAAGCGGCTGGATGAATCCAGACAGCAGTTCGTCTCCAACGTGTCTCACGAGCTCAAGACGCCGATCACCTCGATCCGGGTGCTGGCGGATTCACTGATGGGTGAGAAGGAGGTCCCGGTGGAACTTTACCGGGAGTTTATGAGCGACATTTCCGAGGAGATCGACCGGGAGAGCCAGATCATCGAGGATCTTTTGACCCTGGTGCGGCTGGACAAGTCCTCCACGGAGCTTAATATTGCCCAGACCAACATCAACGAGCTTTTGGAGGGGACTCTGAAACGGCTGCGTCCCATTGCCATGCAGAAGAACGTGGAGCTGATTCTGGAGAGCTTTCGGCCGGTACTGGCCGAGGTGGATAAGATGAAGTTCACCCTGGCCGTCAGCAACCTGGTGGAAAACGCAGTCAAATACAACGGCAGGGACGGCTGGGTGAAGGTCAGCCTCAATGCGGACCACAAGTTCTTTTACGTGAAGGTGGCGGACAACGGGATCGGCATCCCGGAGGAGGCCCAGGAGCACGTGTTCGAGCGGTTTTTCCGGGTGGACAAGGCGCGTGCCAGGGAGGCGGGCGGCACGGGGCTGGGGCTCGCCATCACGAAGAGCATCGTCTATTCCCACCACGGGGCGATCAAGCTTTACAGCAGGGAGAACGAGGGGACGACCTTTACGGTCCGGGTTCCGCTGATTTATATCGCATGACGGGAGGAAGCCATGAAACGCAGCAGATATCTGTTTCTTCTCCTGGCGGTTTTCTCCTGGGGACTTCTGGGTTGCGGACGGTCCGGGACAGATCAGGAAGAACTGGGAGAGGGAGAATATTATCTTTATTACACCAATCAGACGTTCACGAAGCTGAGAACGGAGGTCTATCGGTCTGGAGGGGACGACCCGGTCTCCCTGGCGGAGGAGCTCCTGGACGGGATGCGGGAGGCACCGAAAAATATGGAGCTTTTGTCCGTCATCCCGGAGGAAGTCCGGGTGACCAGGACGCAGCTGGGAGACGGAGGGCAGCTCTTCGTGTATTTTAATGCGGCCTACACGGCCATGGAGCCGATTCGGGAGATCATGTGCCGGGCGGCGGTGGTCAAGACCCTGACTCAGATCGAGGGCGTGGACTACGTGGGGTTTTACATCAATGACCAGCCCCTGATGGATGCGGTGAACAACAGCATCAATCTGATGTCGGCCTCCTCCTTCGTGGAAAGTTCGGGTAATAATACGGCGGAATTACAGCAGGTGGACCTGACGCTCTATTTTACGGATGAGACCGGGACAAAGCTGCTGAAGACGAACAGGTCCGTGGTGTGCAGCACCGGGATCTCCATGGAATCCCTGGTGGTCGAGCAGCTTCTTTCGGGCTGCGACGAGGCGGGGCGTTATGCGACGCTGCCGAAGGAGGCAAAGGCACTGTCGGTGGCCACGAGGAAAGGGGTCTGCTATATCAATTTTGACTCGGCTTTCACGGACGGGGCCCTGAACGTCAGCGATTACGTTCCGATTTACTCCATTGTGAATTCCCTGACGGAGCTTCCCAACGTGAGCCGGGTGCAGATTGCCGTCGAAGGAGTCGGGAATATTAAATTCCGGGACAGCATCGCCCTGGAACAGCCCCTGGAGCGCCGGACGGAATACATTGAGAACGAGGATACGCCAGTGGCGGATTGATTTTCAGGCTTCGCAATCACCAGACGAGATTCGGGTGTCAAAGCAGAAAAAGTTTCAGAGAGGAAATCGATTCATAGGGATTATGAAAAGACCATTGCTGTGGTGCGCGGGAGCGTATGCGCTTGGAGAGGTGCTTGCCCTGCCAGGCAGGGGTCTTTGGACCATCACCTTGCTTCTGATTGCGGGAGCGGTGGTGTGCCGCAGAGGAAAAAAGGGAGGAAAGAACGGACGGGCCGTATGGTTTTTTCTGTCCTGTTTTTTCCTGTTTGGAATCCTGCGTCTGAATCAGGCGGGAGATTCCCCGGAGGTTCGGGAACTGGACCGGAGACTTGCAGAGGAGGAGAGCCTGACGGCGGTTTTTTCCGGGAAGGTGGCGCACATGGAACGACGGAACGAAGGGGGCCGGGAGAGTTTCCGTCTCCTGCTTTCCGGGTGCCGTGTCCGGCCGGAGACAGAAAGGGACGGAGAAAACGGGCCGGGAGGGGCAAAAGCAAAGGAAGAGGAGTTAAAAGAAACGAAATCATTTCCGGTGAAGGGCGTGCTGCTTTTTCTGGATGAACTTCCGGAGGGCGTGCGGGAAGGGCGGAACGTCGTGGTGAGGGGGAAGCTGTCCGAGATGGAGGAGGCCCGGAATCCGGGGCAGTTTGACAGCCGGAGTCATTACCGGAGCCAGGGGATCTCTTACCTGGCGAAGGGGAAGGAATGTCTGGACGTCTCCGGAGGGACGGATTACCTGCGGTGTGCGCTGCGGCGGCTCAGGCAGTATTTTTCGGACAATCTGTTTCAGACGGCGGGAGAAAAGACTGGCGGAATGCTTTGCGCTATGGTCCTCGGAGAAAAATGGGAGGCCGACGGGGAGCTGGTTTCCCTCTACACGGAGAGCGGCATGGGGCACCTTCTCGCCATCAGTGGTCTTCATATTTCTCTGGCGGGGATGGGGGTCTACCGTCTGCTCAGAAAGAAGCTGAAATGCTCCTATGCGCTGGCGGCCTGCGGCTGTGCGGCCATGTCCTTCTGTTATTATCTTCTGACCGGGGAGGGAACCAGTGCGGGCCGGGCGTTTTTCATGCTGACGGTCTACGGGGTCGGGCAGACTCTCGGCAGACAGTACGATCTGGCCTCTGCGGCTGCGCTTTCCGCCCTCGTCATGCTGGTCCGCCGTCCCCTTCTCCTGTTCCAGAGCGGGTTTCTCCTGTCCTTCGGCTCCGTATTGGCCCTGGGGCTCCTCTACCCGCTGCTTTCTGAGGCGGGACTTCCGAAAGGTTTCGCTCCCTTCTTTCCGGGTTTTGCCATTCAGCTTCTGACGCTCCCGGTTCAGGCGTTTTTCTTTTATCAGATTCCGGTATACAGCTTGCTTTTGAATCTGGCGGTATTGCCCCTCTTCACGGTGGCTGCCCTCCTGGGGATTGCGGGGGCTCTCCTGGGCGGAGTCTGGCCGGGGTTTTTGTCGATGGTTCTTTTTCCCGCCCGATGGATTCTGAGGCTCTATGAGTTTTTGGGGGAACAGAGCCTGCGATTGCCCGGCGCCCTCTGGCGAACCGGACGTCCGAAAACCTGGCAGATGCTTTTGTATGGCGGGTTTCTGCTTCTCCTCTGCAGATGGCTTGGGAAAATGGCGGCAGAGAGGAGGGGGGAGGGCCCCAAAAGGGAATCCTCCCAAAAGAAGGAACCCCGGGAGAAAGGCGGATTGTGGAGAAGGATCCGCAGGGGAATGCGGAGGGGGCTGCCGGGACTTTTCGTTTTCCTGGGAATGGTTTTCTGCCTGACGCCGGTCCGTTATCGGGGAATGGAGCTTGTGTTTCTGGACGTGGGCCAGGGGGACGGCTGCTTCCTGAGAACGCCGGAGGGGGTCACGTTTTTGGTTGACGGAGGCAGCAGCGACCAGAGGAGCGTGGGAGAGTACTGCCTGGAGCCTTTTCTGGATGCGCAGGCGGTGCGGCAGGTGGATTATGTTCTGGTGAGCCACGGGGATGCGGACCATGTCAACGGGATTGGCGAACTGGTCGAGAAAGGCCGGGTCGGTTCCCTGATCCTGCCCCGGGGGAGGGAGGGGAGCGAGGGGCTCTCCGGTCTGCGGGAGCAGGCCGGGCGGACCGGAGTTCCCGTCTTCTTTATGGGCCGGGGGGAGAGGTTTGCGGCCGGGGAGACGGTCCTCACCTGTCTCTGGCCGGAGGATTCCGGGGAAAGCGGCGGGGGAGACATGGAGGAGAATGAGGCCTCCATGGTTCTCTGGCTTTCCTGGCGGGAGCTTGACGTCCTCTTTACCGGGGATCTGGAGGGTGTCGGCGAGACCGCGGTGACGGCTTGCCTGGAAGCGCACCGAAGGGAATCCGGGGCGTTGGTGGACATTCTCAAGGTTCCCCACCACGGCTCCGGAGGCACGAGCTCCGCAGGCTTTCTGGAAGCGGTATCGCCGGGGTATGGCGTGATCTCCTGCGGAAAAAACAATCGCTACGGTCATCCGGCAGAGGAGACCCTGGAGAGGCTTTCGGCCGCAGGCTGCCGGATATTCCGCACGGACCAGTGCGGGGCCGTCACGGTGCGCAGCGATGGGAAGCGGATGGAGATCGTGGGGTATAGGGATGCGGGATGATGTAAAATATCCGGAGTGTGTGGCAATCCTATAGAGGGTATGTTATAATTTGTGTGAGGAACGGAGAGTTTTTCAGGAGGAAAAGGAGTGGCTGCGTCATGCATAGATTGATTATAAATAAGCTTGGCCCGATCGAACACAGTGAGCTTGTCTGCGCTCCGTTTATGACGCTGACCGGGTTTCAGGCTTCCGGAAAAAGCACGATAGCAAAAGCGATTTATTATTTTCGGACGATAAAAGAAGACATCATGGAGCTTGCGAAAAAACAGGCGTTGAATGGGACGGTCATTGAGGGACTGGAAGATGAATATGACATTGGAAGCGGGGCGGGCCTGAAACAAAAGCTGGAAAATTATCTGCGGGAAAAGTTTTTAAGTACCTTCGGTTCGTCATGGGGAATGGCGAATGACATGTATCTGGAGTATTGGTTTACGGAGACCTGTTTTGTCAAAATCTCATTGAAAAAGGAGGTTAGATATCAAACGCCGAATTATATATGGATTACACTCAGTCCGGAACTGGGGCGCTTTTTGCAAGAAAAGAACGGCTGTTTTTCTGTCACGCCGTTGGGGGTTCCGGAGGAGGAGGAGAAATGGTTCCGGGCGGAACTGTATCGGCTGTTTGACGATCGCTCCTCGGTCGTGTATATCCCTGCGGGACGCAGCATGATCACGCTGTTGTCGCAGCAGATCAGCTACATCTATGCGCAGATGGACGACGTGCAGAAACGCTCCCTGGACAATTGTACCAGGGACTATCTGGAACGGATTTTGCGGCTCAGGCCAGAGTTCTCAGTCGGGCTTCGGGGGCTGGCGACTTTTTCCCCCAGAAGGCTTTCGCTTGAAATCGTGAAACATGCGTTGAAGCTGATGAAAAAAGTTCTGCGTGGAGACTATCGTTACAGCAATGGGGAAGAACAGATCGTTCTCGACGATGGAAAATATGTAAAAATTAATTTTGCTTCCTCCGGGCAGCAGGAGTGTGTTTGGATTTTGAACCTGCTGTTTTACTATCTGCTGCGGCAGGAACGGATTCTGTTTATCATTGAAGAGCCGGAATCGCATTTGTTTCCTGCGTCGCAAAAATATATTACAGAACTGATCGCACTGGTAAAAAATCAGGGACACTCGGTCGTATTGACCACCCACAGCCCTTATGTGCTTGGAGCGCTGAATAATTTATTATACGCATCTGGCATCCGGGAGAGTTGCTCTCAGAAGGTGCGTGAAATTATTCCGCAGGAGTTATGGGTCGATTTTCATGGTTTTGATGCGTGGTTTGTGAAAAATGGGTCGCTTGAGGGGTGCATGGATCCGGAGCTTCACATGATTCAGAATGAAAAGATTGACGAGATTTCAAAAGTGATCAATGAGGATTTTGACAGGCTTTTGGACCTGCAGGAGGAAGGAGTGACGTAGGCCGTGCCCATAAAGGAATTTGAATCACGGTGCGACAGGCATGCCGCCCGTATCGTGTCAAAAGATAAAGGAAATCCGCAATATCACAGGGGAAACAATGTGGCGGGTGCGTATGTGACACATTATAAAGTGGATGGCGTCATAATCAAGACGGGGAACAGATGTGACTATCTGCTGATGAATGAGGATGTGAGAAATGCTTATCTGATCGAACTGAAGGGGTCGGATTTGGTGAAGGCGGCCGAACAGTTGGAAGCGACAGAACAGATTTTGGGATCAGAACTTTCCGGATACAGAGTACATTATCGAATCGTTGCTAATAAATGTAAAACGCAGGAAATCCGGTCGTCCGCATATAGGAAGTATCAGATTCGATGGAAAGGGCGGCTTGTGCAAAGGACGAGGTTTATCGAAGAGCCGATATAGAAGGTATTTTCCTCTTCCGCAACTGCCGGTTGACAAATTTCCAACCGCACTTGGTGGTTGTCAACCGGCTTTTTTGGTAGAATGTCCTCAATTGCCGGGGGCTTTCGGGAAACGGAGACGCTACTGAAAGAGATTCCGGAAAATCAACAAGGAGGAATCAGAATATGACACTGGCGGAAAAAATCATAAGGCTCAGGAAAGGCCGGGGATGGTCCCAGGAGGAGCTGGCGGAGCAGCTGGAGATATCCAGGCAGTCGGTCTCCAAGTGGGAGGGAGGCGTGTCCATCCCGGAGCTTGACAAGATCGTGAGGATGAGCGAGATTTTCGGGGTGACCACCGATTACTTGTTAAAAGAAGAACAGGAATCCGAGCAGGATTGGAACGGGCCGGGGATGGCGGCAACTTTCATGGAGGAACCGGTGGCCGTGGAGAGTGAGGAGACGAAGCCCAGGTTCGTCTCCACAGAAGAAGCGGAGGCCTTTATGGAAGTCACGAAAAAGGTGGCCGGGTGGATTGCCCTGGGCGTTTTCCTCTGCATCGTCTCGCCGATTTGCCTGGTGACTTTCGGGGGATTTGCCGAGTATGGCGCTTTTCCTCTTTCAGAGGATGCGGCCGGCGGGATCGGCTTGGTGATCCTTCTGGCCCTCGTGGCAACGGCGGTGGCCATTCTTATTTTTCATGGTTTTCGGTTGTCCAGGTACGAATATATGGAAAAGGAGTCGCTTTGCCTGGAAGACGGCGTGAGGGAACGGGTGAAGGAGATGGAGGAAGCCTTTGAACCGAAATTCCGCATGGGAATCACGGTCGGGGTGGTCTTGTGCATCGGAGGAGCCATACCGGTCGTCTCCGTGGCATTCCTGGAGAATGCGCTGTGGGAGGTTGGCACCGTGGGCTTTCTGCTTTTTTTGGTGGCCTGCGGCGTCTACATTTTCATCCGGGTGGGAATGATAAAGGGAAGCTATCAGAAGCTTCTGCAGGAAGGCGATTACACCAGAAGGAACAAGGAGGCGTCCAGGGCGTTATCCGCCTTTTCAGGATTTTACTGGTGCACGGTCACGGCCGTTTTCCTGGTGGTATTCTTCCGGACGGAGGACGGAAAAACCGCAGGTCTGATCTGGCCCGTGGCGGGAGTCCTCTTTGCGGCGCTCTACGTGGCGGCGAAGGGGATTGTAATGAGACGAAAAAGATAGAGTGGGAAATGCGGGGAGCCACCGGAAGTACGGAGAGCCGCCCGGCATTATGTCTGACGCAGACACGGCAGCGAAACGCCGAACGTCTGCTTACAGAAATAATGCCGTGCGGCTCCCCTTGCTGCCGGGCGAGAGACGGGGAAGAGGCGCCAAATGATTCCAAAAGCAGATGATCGGCGATTCGCTGCCGCATCTGCGTTGGAAAGCATTTGGCGCCTCTTCCCCGGCCTGCGGGCGTCGCTTCCCCAGCCTCAATTTACCGGGCGTCCTCCCACTGCTCCTCCCTGTCGAAGAATTCCACCTCCAGTCCGAACTGCCGGGTCTCGCCGGGCCGGACGTACTGCAGGGAGCCCTCCCGGCGCAGGGCGGCCCGTCCCTCCAGCTTGTTGGTGCAGGGCTCCAGTCCTAGGACGTAATCCCGCTCGCCCATCATCTTCCATTCCGTCATGTAAGGAATCTGCGCCTTGTCCCAGCGGATGGCAAGGCCCACGCCTGCGTCGCCGTTCCAGATCTTCGCACAGGGGGCGTTGCCCTCGAATTCGTGATAGTAGCACTGCTCCTGGAAATTGGGAATGGGAACGAGCATCCTGTCCCAGGTGTCCAGGTCTTTTGCCGCATGGTCGTCACGGGGAATGACTCGCTCGGAGGAGACGGCCAGTCTGGCGTGCTCGCTGAGCAGGGGATAACCGATGTTCATGTGGTAAAGGAGCAGGAGCGGTTCGTCGGCGGAACCCACGTTTCTCACCGTGTCCGAAATTTTCAGGATGTTTTTGCCGTATTCACAGGAGATCGTCCGGTCCAGGACCAGCTTCTGCTTGAAGATCTCCATGTCGTTCATTCTGGCGTGGATCTGGATTTTTCCATCCTCCTCCGTATAATGGATCCGGTCGGCGGGAAGGTTGGAAATGGTGCCGTGCAGAGGGCAGGGGACGTCGCCGTCCATGCCGGGGGTGCCGATGTTCTGCAGGCCGCAGGTGGTGAGAAAGCCGCAGGTGAAGGATTTTAAAAATCCGAAGCCCGGCTCGTCATAATAGGCGGGGGCCACGTAGCCCGCCGGGCCCATGTAGTTCAGATTGACGCCCTTGAAGGAGATGCGGGAGATGTCGGCGGCCCGGTCGGCGGAAACCGTGAACTCCAGCCCGCTTCCGTTTCTGACCTGAAACAGCCGCATGCCGTCCCCTTTTCCGCCCGTCAGGCGGTGTTCCTCGACCCCGTAAAACTGCGTGTCATGTCCGTAGTAACTTCTGTTTACCATTTTGAGACCCTCCTCGTCCATATTGTCTTTTTCCCTATTATAATGCGGGACGGCGGGAATGCCAAGGGGCTTTCGGCCGTTTTTCGCCGTTTCCTCATGTTCCCATGCAATAATACATATTATAGAGAAAGATCAGGGCGAACCCTCCGAACAGAAGCTTGACGGTGCGGTTTCCCAGTTTTCGGTCCCGGGCCCGGGGCTCACTCAGCGTCGTCACCAGGAGGGCCATGATTCCCGTGTGGAAAAATGCCGTGTCCAGCAGGTTGTGGACGAAGAAGGCGGCGATGCCGGCCTTTGCCCAGGGCTCCGTCTGCTTTTGGAAAACCCGGATCGCACAGAGCAGCAGGAGCGCCAGGGCGGTCATGCCCAGTTCGGCCCCCACGTGAATCAGGGCGTTGTGGATATACCAGGTGTTGAAATATTTTTCGTCGCCATATAGGTTGTGGAATCTCCACTGGCCGGGCCCGACACCGAGAATGGGATACCGAAACAGGTAGCCGAGCCCGTTTCGCATCATCTCCAGCCGCTCCGTGAAGGTGTCCAGGGAACTGGGCCGGGAAAGAACCACGGCGGCCGCCACGAAAAACCCTCCGAGGGCGATCAGGACGGCGGCCTTCGGCCGGGCCTCCAAAAACAGTAGGAACTTTTTCCAGCATGCGGTCAGGACAAGCGCATAGAGGAACGGGGCCAGACAGCTTGCCGGGACATTTGTTCGGGCGGCGGCGAGATAGAGCAGCAGACCGGTTCCGATTCCGAGGCTGGCCCTTGCGAGGGTCCGGCAGAGAAGGGAAAAGGCTTCCTGGCCGGAGGTCTCCTTTCTTTTTTTCAGGAAAACCAGGAAGATTCCGGCGGACATGGCCGCAAAGCTTCCCATGGACAGGGTCATGGCGAGGGCGCACAGAAAAATCGGCTCCAAATGCGGCAGGAAAGAGGACAGGTGGCTTTCGCATTCCTCCCTCTCCGCCAGACAGTGGGCCAGGGCGAACCAGGCCGACACGCAGAAAATCCCCATGGCGTTGGGATTGGTCAGAACGCCGCCCAGCCTCCCGGCCTTTCCCCACAGGACGGCCAGGAAGACGAACTGGCCGACGCTGACCGCCGCCATGGCGCCTGCGACGAGGAGGCAGAAGCGTTTCAGGAAACGGAGCCGCTCCGGCTCAAGGGTCGCCATGAAAAGACAGATGACCGGAAACACGAGCTGCATGGACACATAATAACCGGCTGCAGTGCTTCTGTATATATTAAAGGCAGAAAGCATGCCCACCAGGCAGTAGAGCAGGAACGGGACGAGGGTTCCGAGGTCCACCTGTGCGGAGCGCCGGAAGAGGCCGACGGCACACAGGCAAAGCCCGAGGAGGCTGACCGTGAAGGTGTCCCCCACGCCGTTTGCAATCAGGAGGGCAAAGACGGACAGGACGCCCGCCGCAAAAAGGGGGCGGAGCAGGGAGGCATACCGCTCCGCCGGTTTTTCGAGGAAGCGGCGGGACAGTGCGGAAAGCTCGAGTAACAGGGCGAGATACAAAAGCAGGTTGGGGCGTTGGTCCGTGATCACGAGGCCGAGCCTCCGTTCCAGAAAAAGATACCATCTGGCGAGGGGAACGTGCCACAAAAAAACGGAGAAGCTGCATGAGCCGAGGGCCCGAAACGGAGCGAAGCCGAGAAATCTGACGAGAGGCGCCGCACACAGGGCCAGGCAGACCAGGCTGAGGCAGATCAGGGTCATAACCCATCTTGCGTCTACCGGCATGCCCTCGAAGCCGAACAGGCAGATGCCGAGGACGGACGCACCGAAAACGGCGCAGGAGACCGCCGTCAGGAGCCTGGCGTCCGGGGAGGGGCGGAGGAACGCCTCGGCGAGAAACGCACCGAGGAAAAAGTTCAGATATCCCTCCCCGCAGGACTGAGAGAGGAAGGGAATGCTTAAGGACAGCCGCATGAAAAGCATTCCGCAGAGGGCGAAACAGCCGCACAGGGGCAGGTACAGGCGGGGCCGGAAACGGGAGAGGGTGCCGGTCAGGCCGTACAGGACGCAGCAGACCATTAGTACGCTCAAAAACCAGGAGGGAAGGTTATAGGGTGAGGTGGAAGCCCCTGCGGGCGGCAGCAGCAGGAAGGTGGCGATCGTTTTTGGCAGGGTGCGCGCCGTGCCCGGCACAAGCACGGCGCAGAGGTTGGACAGGAAGTACAGGGGATAAAGTCTGAGAAACCGTTTTTTCAAGAAGGAACGGATGCGGAAATCCCCTTCGAGGAACCGTTCTTTATAGTGAAGGGCCGCAAGCAGGCCGCTCACGAGAAAGAACAGGTAGTTTCCAAAATAACCACCGTAGGCGTAGACGGGGCCCAGCCACCCGGAAAAGACAGAGCCAAAAGCCCCGTTGACGTGAAAAAGCACGATTCCCACGCAGAAAATGGCGCGCAGTCCGTCCAGCCCGGGAAGCCGTTTTCCGATCTCCATCATGTTTCCTCTCCTTTCGGCGCATTCATACATCTCCATACGGTATATGATTCCATTGTTTCCGGAAAAAGTCAAGCCAAAAAAGCGGGACGGGGAGGCGGAAACCGGACCGCCGGAAAACGCATAAAAAAATCAGGAAAAACCGCCGGTTCTATATTTTTTTGACGCTTTTTTTGACGGGGAGACTGTTATACTTATGACAAAGAAAAAACAATACAATATTTATATATAAAAAACATTTATAACATTTATAAACCTGTAAAAATTACCGGAATGCAGTTCTGTTTGTACAGCAGATGGACGTTGGCTCTTCCGGCTTTTGTCATAAAATGTTGACGGGGAGCGTGCAATGACAGAAAAAGAATTTCGCAAATTGAGCCGCCGGGAGGTCCTGCAATTGTTACTGACGCAGGTGAAGGAGGAGAAGGAGCTCCGTCTTCATCTGGAAAAGACGGAGACGAAGCTCAGGGAACTGGAAGAGGGGTATGAACGCCTGAAAGCACGCCTGAACAGCAAGGATGCGCAGATACATAAGCTGGCCGGCAGGCTGGACAAAAAGGACCTGCAGATCAAGACGCTGAAGAGGGATCTGGAGGAGCTCAGGACGGACCGGAAGATCAAGCTGAGGGAGGCGGGATCCATCGCGGAGGCGGCCCTGCGGCTGAACGGGATATTTGAAGCGGCCCAGGCGGCGGCGGATCAGTATCTGGAAAATATCGAGAGAGTGTGTAAAGGCCGAAATCAGGCCGGCTCTGAACAGAAGGGGGAAGGGGAACCGCTTCCCGAAAGGAGCCATACATGGGAATAGAAGAGAAGACACTCGGCGAACTGGTCGAAAAGGAGCTGCAGAAGGAGAAGCACAAGCGTTCCCACCGGAGGATCGTGGGTGGGACGATCGCCGCACTGATCGTCGTGATGGCGGTCGTGGCGCTGGTGGCGGTGTTTCTCTGCCCGGTCCTGCAGATTTCGGGGGATTCCATGGAGGACACCCTCCGGGACGGGGACGTCGTCGTCGCCGTGAACGGCGGGGGCTTCCGGGCGGGCGACGTGATTGCGTTTTACTATGGCAACGACATCCTGCTAAAAAGGGTGATTGCGACATCGGGACAGTGGGTGGACATTGACGAGGACGGAACGGTCTACGTGGATAATCAGCCGGTGGAGGAACCCTATGTCAGCGAGAAAACCCGAGGGGATTATGATATCGAGCTGCCGTATCAGGTGCCGGAGGGGAAGCTGTTCGTGCTGGGGGATCACAGATCCGTCTCCATAGACAGCCGGAGCCGGGCCGTCGGCTGCATTGAGAAAAAGATGATAATCGGAAAAATTGTATTCCGTGTCTGGCCGTTATCGGACATGGGGCTTGTAAGGTGAATCTCAGGGAGGAGGAAAAAAGATGGTATCTTCGGTTTTTAAACAGGCGGCGGAGATGTTGCGCAGACGGAAAAAGAATAAATGGTGGCTGACGGCGTTTCTCTGTCTGGCAGTCGTGGCGGTGGTGGGCACGATCGCAGTCTTAAAGCCGACCGGCCGGGCCATGACCCGCGGGGAAAAGGTCCTCGTCTGCCAGCATGCGGTCCACCAGCATGCGGAGAGCTGCTGGGCGGAGGGCGAAAACGGAAAGGAACTGGTCTGCGGCTATGCGGATTTCGTGATCCACCAGCATGCGGAGTCCTGTTATGACGGCGAGGGAAACCTGGCGTGCCCGCTGCCCGAGGTGGAAGCCCACGTCCATGAGCCGGGCTGTTATGAGGAAGAGCGGGTTCTGATCTGCGGCGTGCTGGACGGCGAGGGCGGCCATGTCCATGAGGCGGGCTGTTACGGAGAGCCGGAGCGGACTCTGATCTGCGGTCAGGAGGAGGGCGAAGCCCACGCCCATTCCGAGGAGTGTTACCAGACGGGGGAGGCCCCGTTAATCTGCGGCATGGAAGCGGGGGCCGGCGGCCACGAACATACGGAGGCCTGCTTCCAGGTGAATCAGCGGCTGATCTGTGAAAAGCCGGAGGCGAGACCTCACATTCACGACGAGAGCTGCTATGAAAAGGATGAAAATCAAAACGAAATTCGGGTCTGCGGTCTTTTGCAGGTGGAGGAGCACGTTCACAGGGACGACTGCTTCCAGGCGGTGGAGGAGGAGTCCACGGACGCTGCCGTAACCGAGGCGGAGAGCGTTTCGGAGACGGAAACGGCAGCAGAGACGGAGAGCGCCGCCGAGACGGAGACTGCGGAGGCGGAAAGCGCAGATGCGGCCGAGAAGCCGGTTTACGTCTGCGGCAAAGAGGAGCATGCCCACGATGAGGCCTGCCGTGACGAAAACGGCGAGCTGACCTGCGGTCTGGAAGAGCATGTCCATGACGAAAGCTGCCTGGCGGAGGAAGAGCAAGAATACGTGTGCGGACTGGAGGAGCACGCTCACGGCGAAGAGTGTTATGACGAGAACGGCGGGTTGATTTGCGGACTGGAGGAGCATGTCCACGGCGAAGGATGCCTGGCGGCCCCCGAGATGATTACCCAGACCTGGGGGAGCGAGAAGTACGTGATCACGGCTGCGTACACGGCCGCAGCCGGACTTCCGGAGAATGCGCTTCTCCAGGTGGAGGAGATCACGGCCCAGAGCGACCCGGAGAGATATGCCCAGAGGGAGGCCGAGGCGAAAGAGCTTCTGGAGGAAGCCCTGAGCGTGAGGGGCCTGTTTAAAATCGGGTTTTACGTGGACGGAGAAGAGGTGGAGCCGCAAGACAAGGTGACCGTGACGATCCAGTTCCTGGACGAGGACGGCTATGCGGAGGGAGAACCGATCCGGATCATCCATTTTGCGGAGGAAGCGACGGAGCTTCTCGAGGCCACCGAGATCAATGGCGAGGGAGCCACCAGCTTTGATGCGAAGTCCTTTTCGGAATACATGGCGGCCGGGGTTCCGGACCCGGAACATGTAAAAAGCGCCGAGGAGTTAAAAAGCCTTGCGGAGGCCCATACGGGAGATGCGGAACCGCTTACCCTGACGTTGGAAAATGACATCGTTTTTACCGGATACGAGGGAAGAAATCCGCCGACTGATGCGACTGATCTGCCCGTGGCCATCACGCCGCAGCAGAACGCAAAAATCGTGTTGGACTTAAACGGCCATACGATCACGGTCGACTGTGACTGGAGCCTGTTCAACGTAACAGATACGTCTTCTCTCGTTATTAAGGACAGCACCTGGGACCCGGCAAACGACGTCAGGGATTCCGGGAAGGCATGGAACGAGTATGGATGGAAGAAGGACGGGGGAAGCTATGCCAATGGCACGCTGACCTACTACGAGATCGACTCTTCCCCGTCCGGTGCGGGCACGGCGGAAACGCTCTACACCCATACGGTTCAGGCCGGGGGCAAGATTATCAGCGGAACAAATCTGAAGGGGCAGAATGCGCTCATCTCTGTCAAGAATGGAACCCTGACCCTGGAAAGCGGCATGCTGAACGGCGACGGGAAGACCAGGGCCGTTCTGTTGAACGATGGGGCGGAGTTTAATGAACTAAATTTAAGCGGGGGATATATCTGTAGCTGTGCGTCGGGAGTCGTTGAAAACTCCTGGAGTGCTGGCAAGCATCACATGTACGGCGGGGCGGTTCTCGCCTATGAAAACACGACGATCAACCTGACGGGGACCGTGCTGGCGGGCAACCACACCCTTTACAGCGGGACCACGGAAGGATATGGAAGCGGCGGTGCGATCGCCATGCTGGGCAGAGGCACTTTCAACATGTCCGGCGGCATGATCACCGGGAACGAGTCCAGCACCTACGGCAAGGGAGGAGGCCTTTACACTTGGGACGGCGTGACGGTCAACCTGTCCGGCGGGAACATCTGCAACAATAATGACCCTTTCCGGGAGCCGGCGGTTGCATGGGTTTCGTATACGCAGTACAACAAAACAAAATATGGCTATAAGGACAGGATTGACGAATACGGACAGCATGACGGCGGCGGCGGGATCCTGATCGGGAGCGGCTGCACGCTGAACATGCGGGGCGGAAAGATCGTGGGGAACACCGGTGCGGCGGGCGGCGGGATCCAGACAACCACGAAGGGCGCCACCTCCCTGTACATCAGCGGCGGCACCGTCGCCCGGAACCTGGCCGAGAAGCACGAGGGCGGCGGCATCGTGACAGTGGGTGAAAGGGGATATGCGCAGATCATCACGGACACGGCCGGTCCCGTCTACATTACCAACAACAAGACGGCGACGGAGCTGGACTGGGGCGGCGGGGCCATGTTCTGCGGGGAACAGGCCCATCTGATCGTGCAGAACGCACTGGTCACGGACAACGTCGCAGAGGGCTTTGGCGGCGGCATCGGCGGCTGCTCCAATGCGGCGATCTACAATAACACGAGCCCAGTCGCTCTGAGCCGGGGGACGGCGGTCTATGGCAACACTGCAAATGGAGGGAACGCCACTCCCAACGGCGTGCTGGTGTCGACGGGGAACAGTCAGATCTATAGCGGATCTTACAGCGGACGGGGCCAAGACCGGCGGTTCGCCATGAATGATGGGACTTTTTTGACTCATGGATATGCGGACTATTACTGTGAGCAGTACAGCACGGTCAGTAACCTGATGCTGGGGGGCGGCTTTTCCAACTGGGAGGGCAGCTATAACGATTCTGCAAACGACGAGGCGGCGGACAGCATAGGTCAAACCAAGGCGTACGTCTTCGAGAAAGATAAGGACGACGCTTTATCCTCCAGAAGCCGCATGGGTCTGACGGCGTACCCCAGTGCTGACTCAAAGGCGAAGGCACAGGCGTCCGTGTTCATCAGCGGAAACTATTCAAACATGCACGGCGGCGGCATCCAGTGCAACGGCTTCCTGGTCATGGGCGAGTATAAGAATATTGACCTGTTCGTCGACCTGCAGCTGGCGGCGACGAAGCAGCTTTTTGGGGCGGACGGCACGCAGAGTGCGCTGAAGGGTGATGACTATTCCTTCGGGCTGTACCGGTACGTGAACGGGACGGAAACCCTCTGCGGCACGGCGCAGAATGATGCGTCCGGAGCCATCTCCTTTGAAAACCAGAGGTTCACCGGGAGCCTGGCGGAGGGGGACTCCGAGGTTCAGTTCTTGGTCCGGGAGCTGGAGGACGGCCTTCCCGGAAACGTGCTTCGGGATTCCGCGGAGTATCTGGTGACCGTCACGGTGACGGGAAGCAAACAGGAGAACGTGGCGGACAATGGCACGACATATCATATACAAAAATATGCGATAAAGAAGGTGGAGGTCCAGAGCCGTCCGGGAAGCGGGAAGGCGTGGAGCGCAAGGCAGCCCTTGACTGCGGATACGGATCCTTCCGGCTCCAGGGTCTACTCCCTGCCCGCAGGTGACGCAGGCGCAAGCTTCACCAACAATGGAATTGTGAGAAAGAACATCGCAGTGGAAAAGACGTGGACGGAGGGAACCGCCACCAATGCGGCGAAGGCCAAAGTGGCTTCCGTCACCGTGGAGCTTTTGAGAAGGGAAGCGGGCAGCGAGGACTGGACCGTACATGACACGCAGGAGCTGAAGGAGTCGAACGGCTGGCGCCATGAGTGGCAGAATCTCGTGGTGCAGGGGACGGAGACAGGCGGAAAGGTCTGGGAGTATAGGGTGAGGGAGACGAAGGTGACCTTTACGGACAATACCTCAGAGACCTTTGCGGACGACGGGACTTCTAAGTCCTTCAAGGGAATCATCAGTTCGTCCGACACCCAGTCCGGGACGGAGACCTACACGATCACCAACACGCACGTGGACGATCTCAGGTACAGCCTGCGGCTTTTCAAGACGGGACAGGATGAGAACAAGAAACCCACCAACGACGGAAATGGATTGTCGGGAGCGGAATTCGCACTTCGTCTGCAGGGCGGAAGCCAGGATCTGAACTTTATCGGCAGCGACGGAGTCTACGTCTATGCGGAGGATCTGGAGTATGAAAAACCGGAATATGCGGATAAAAAGACGACGACGCTCGTGACGGATTCGTCGGGCTATATTTTGATCAACAATCTCCCCGTGGGAACCTATCAGTTCACGGAGACGAAGGCCCCCATGGGTTATTCGCCCAACAAAAATATAGAGCCCATTGAGATAAAGGCGTCGACCATGACGGAGGAGGTTGATCAGGGGAGCGGCGGAAAGATCAAGGTGGCGACAATCTCTGTCGTGGACGATCTTTACTATTACCAGATCCCCGAATCCGGCGGTGCGGGCACGGCACGCCACACGGCGGCGGGCGTCACGCTGCTTTTGCTGGCACTTGGTATTGCTTGCTTCCGCCTGAGAAAAAAAGGCGGAGAGAGAAATATATAATCCTTTGGGAATCAGGAAAGGAGAGGGAAGTATGAGAAAAAGGAAAGGCGCAGCGGCAATTTTTCTGGCGGCGATGCTGATGGCCGCCACGGCGCTTCCGGTCCTGGCGGCCGGGCCAGAGGTGAGAAACGGTGACGCCGGGGGCTCCGGCCAGCCGACGGCTGGGGAGGTGACGGTCAGCGTCAAGAAGGGCAGCGATCATTACTACGAGGTGTATCAGATCTTTACCGGGGACGTGAACGAAAAGGCGGACGACGAGGGCAATGGACCGGGTACCAGGCTGTCCAACGTGAAGTGGGGAGCGAACGGTACCGGGACGCCCGGGACGGCGGTGGAGGAGACGGTTTTAAAGGAACTGGAAGCCGTCAAGAAAGACGCTTCGGACACGGATAAATTGGCGGTAATTGAGAAATATGCGAAGCTTAAGGATGAGATCGGAAAAGCGAATCCGGTTGGAACCGTTTCCGACGGCGTGCCGCTTTCGGTCGCTCCGGGCTACTATCTGATCAAGGATGCGGACGGCAGCCAGGAGGGCGTGACGGGAGGGGCCTACACCACTTACGTGGTCGAGATCCTTGGAAGCAACCTGGAGATCACGCCGAAGAGCGCCACCCCCACCGTCGACAAGCAAGTGCAGGACGAGGTGGCGGATGCAGAACAGGGCGCAGTGGAGGGCTGGGGAGAATCCGCAGACCATTCGATCGGAGAGAAATTTCAGTTCAAACTGATTGCGACACTCCCGGAGGACGTCAATCTGGATGCATACGATCATTACCGGATCACTTTCAACGACAGGATGTCGGAGGGCGTGACCTTCGTGAAGGTCGACAGCGTGACGGTTAAATCCAAAGACGGTCCGGAGGACGGCGAAGAGCTCAGCGAGGACGGCGGAGATTATACGAAAACGGAGCCGGAGCTGAAATCAGGCGGGGATGCCGGGGATTTCTATGAGTGGAGCCTGACGGTGACGGATTTGAAGAAGCACGTCGCCGATCTGAAGGGAGTCAGCGTGGAAGTGGTCTATACGGCGGTCCTGAACGAGAAGGCGGACGTAAAGACCACGGAGAGCAGCTGGAACTTCACGGACAATAAGAACACGGTCGGCCTGACTTACAGCAACAACCCGAAGTGGGACGGGAGCGGCGAGCCGGACACCGGAAAGACGACGGAAGACACGGTCTGGGTATTCACCTACATGGTGAAAAATCAAAAGATCACTCATGGCGACCCTCTGGAGGGCTATGATGACAGATGGGAGGAAAAACCTCTGGAGGGCGTTGGATTCGGATTGTACGAGGAAGACGGCGAGACGGAAATTCCTCTGATCTATGATCAGGAGCTGTCGGCATACCGGCCTGTAATTGGTGACGAAACGGCGGAAGAGATGGAGTCTGACGAGAAAGGAAACTTCCATGTCGCCGGCTTGGACGCAGGTACGTATGTATTGAAGGAGACGAAGGTGCCCGATGGGTACAACGCCTGTGACCCGATCACCGTCGTGATTGGGGCCGGTCATGGGGAAGCGTCTGACGGAGCCTCGGCGTCGGTTAACATAACCCTGAAGCAGGGAGACACGCAGACGTCGCAGGTCAAGATCCTGAACCTGCGGGGGAGCCTTCTTCCCGGCACCGGCGGCATCGGCACGACGATCTTCTACCTGGTGGGCGGATGCCTCGTGGTGGGAGCGGGTGCGCTGCTGATTCTGAAACGGCGCATGAGCAGGAATAAGGCGAAATAACAAAATGCAGACGTTTTCGGCTCTGCCCCCCTCTCGGGGGCGGGGCCGGGATAACGGGGAGTTGGGCGTGAGTTTGGGAGAGTCGATACAGCAGTAAGGAGAGGCCCGCAGAATGAAGAAATTTTTAAAGAAACATGTGATAGAGATCGTTTTATCCATAGTTTTGTTTGCGGGGTTGTGCTTAATCCTGTATCCTACCGTCAGCGACTGGTGGAATTCCTTTCATCAGTCCCGTGCGATCGCCTCCTACGTGGAGACGGTCGACGAGATGTCGGAAGAAGAACGAAGGGAGATGCTTGCGGCGGCCCGGGCCTACAATGAAAAGCTGGCGGCCGGGAACGGCGGCTTTCTTCTCGGCGAGAGGGAGCAGCAGGAATACGAATCCCTTCTGGACGTTTCCGGCACGGGAATCATGGGTTATATTCAGATCCCTTCCCTGGGCGTCAGTCTGCCCGTGTATCACGGAACGGAGGAGGCGGTCCTGCAGGTGGCCATCGGCCACATTCCGGGGAGCAGCCTTCCGGTGGGAGGGGAGAGCACCCACTGCCTTGTCTCCGGGCACCGGGGACTTCCGTCAGCGAGGCTGTTCACGGATCTGGACCAGATGGAGGAGGGGGACGTGTTCACCCTGACCGTGCTGGGCCAGACCATCACCTACCAGGTGGATCAGATCCGGGTGGTCCTGCCGGAGGAGCAGGAGGAGCTGAGGATCACGGAAGGCGAGGATTACTGTACGCTGATCACCTGTACCCCGTATGGAATCAACAGCCATCGGATTCTGGTGAGGGGGACGAGGATCCGGAACCTGGAGGACACCTATACAATCACGGCGGAGGCGGTGAAGATCCCGGTTTACCGGGTGGTCCTGGCGGTCGGAGCGCCGATCGTGTTTCTGACTCTCCTGGGAATCTGGATTTTCCGCCGTATCAGGCGTCCGAAGAAAAGCATGAAGGAGCTTCTGGAAGATTTAAGAGAAGATGAGAAAAAAGATGATGTTTCATGATAAGTGAAGGAGGGACGGTACATGAAGAAGAAGGCAATCTATCCGATCACGGCGCTTGCGCTGGCGGCGTGCCTGTGCCTGTTTGGGACGCTCGTCGGCGGCGCTGCGGGGGAGGAGACGATCGACGTCTCGAAAAACTGCTCTCTGACGGTCCATGAGTCTGACAGCACCGATGAAAAATTCCTGGCAGACCTGCGGGAGGCGGGGGTGGTTCTGGACCTGTACAAGGTGGCGGATGTGGAGAAGGTGGCGGGATACGATACGTATTCGTATTCGGCCCTGGAGCCCTATGAGAATTTGGATCTGGGGACGAAGGAGAGGACCCAGGACGACTGGGACCGGCTGGCCCAGGAGGCTGCAAGGCTGGCCCTCTCGGAGGGAAGTTCGGCGAAGCCGGCGGCGGAGGGCAGAAAGTCCGGCGAGGTGGTCGAAAAGCTGGACGACGGCTCGGACCTGGGCTGCGGGCTCTATCTGCTGGTCGCCCGGGGAGAAGACCTGACGGAATATACGGATGTCGCAGAGACGCCGGAAGGCGGCGGGGAGCAGATGGTGACCATCGCCAGGTCGGCGAGACATACTTACCGTTTTAAACCGCAGTTGATTTCCCTTCCCATGAAGGGAGTGGATGCGGACGGCAACGTGAACACGGCGAATGCGGGCCCCTGGCTCTATGGCGTGACGGTTTCCCTGAAACCGTCGCAGGAGAGAAGGTTCGGTTCCCTCCGGATCGTGAAGACCCTGCGGACCTATGAGACGAAGGAGCCGGGCATGTTCGTGTTCCGGATCGAGGCGGTTCTGGATGGCGAGACGGTTTACAGCGACGTGGAGAGCCTGATTTTCACGGCTGCGGGACAGCAGACGATCGAGCTGGTGGATAAAATTCCGGCCGGGGCGGACGTGACGGTGACGGAAGTTTACACGGGTGCCGCCTACGAGCTCCAGACGGAGGAGTCCCGAACCGTGCAGATTGCGGCGGATTCCTTTGTCGAGACGGATTTTACGAATGACTACACGGGGGACCGGAAGGGCGGACACGGCATTGTCAATCAGTTTGATTACAGCGGGACCGGGGAGTTTGACGGATGGGTGTGGAAGCAGAACCCTGCAGTGAATGCGGAATAGGAGGGGAATGGATATGAAGAGGAAAAACTGTCTCCTGGCCGCCCTCGTTCTGGCGGTGATCCTCACTGCCGGGATCGGAAAGGCGTGGGCCTACTTTACGACCTATGCGGAAGCGGCCGGAGGTTACACCATTGAGCTTGGAGACCGGACGCAGATCCGGGAGGAGTTTGCCGACTGGACAAAACGGGTGGTGATCACCGCGGAGGAGGATTCCAAGGAGCCGGTTTACGTCCGGGCCAGAGCCTTCTGCGGAAATGCATATACGCTGGATTATTCGGATGCGTCGGGGAAATGGACGCCGGGCGGCGACGGTTATTATTATTATGGCGACGCCCTGAAAGCCGGGGAGTCCGCCGAGGAGCTTCTGGTTCACATCGGAAACATCCCGAAGGAGGCAAAGGTGGGCGACAGCTTCCATGTGGCGGTCATTTACGAGAGCACGCCGGTTCGGTACAATGCGGACGGAACCCCTTATGCGGATTGGGATAAGGTTCTGGACAGCGTGACGATGGAAGGGGGCGTGGAATCATGAAAATGAGGAGACCGAAAAAGCTTCTGCCGCCTGCGGTGACGGCGGTTATGTTCGTGGCGGCCATGGCCCTTCTGATCTTTGGCTCCGTGGAGAGCACGAGGGCCGCATTGACCTATTACTCCGAGACCTATGCCTCCAGAGTGCAGATGTACGACATCGGCGTTTCCCTCAATGAAAACGGGGAACGGGTTTCCTGGAGAGATTACGACAGCGCCGCAGACGGAACCTGGAATGAGAATACGGGCGTCCTTCTCGCCCACATGCTGGATGACGGCGAACCCCTGAAGATCGGGAAGACCTATCAGGAACATCTGAACGTAAGCAACAGCGGGACGATCAATCAGTACGTCCGCGTGACCATCTATAAATACTGGACGGACGCCGACGGGAGAAAAATGCAGAGCCTGTCCCCGGAGCTTATCGACCTGCACCTGGTCAACCTGGGTACGGACTGGATTCTGGACGAGGAGGCCTCCACCCCGGAGCGGACGGTGCTGTATTACAACAAGCTTCTGTACGCCGAGGGAGAGGGCGTTTCGGAGACGCCGCTTTTTGCCGATGCGCTCACCATCGACGACGTGATCGCCACGAAGGTGCATCAGAAGGTGGAGAGGGACGGCGAGTATACGACGATCACCACCAGCTATGATTACGACGGAGTTCGGTTTAATATCGAGGCGAAGGTGGACGCCGTGCAGGAGCATAATGCGGAGGACGCAATTTTGAGCGCATGGGGGAAAAACGTGACCGTCAGCAATAACATGCTGAGCCTGGATTAAGGAGGATGGCATGGGAAAGAAAGGGATTGGTTTGATATTGGCGCTGGGGTTGTTTCTTGGCTGCATGGTCCCGGCGCAGGCGGAAACCTACTACGGGGACGACAGCTGGCATGTGGCCTTCACCCCGGAGGAGGAGATGGAGAGCACCTTCAAGACGGCGGATCTGGACGAGGTGGTGAGCGGCCTTCAGCCCGGCGACAACGTGATCATCACGCTGGCCCTGGAGAACAGGCACAAGGAAACCACCGACTGGTATATGACCAACAAGGTTCTGTACTCTCTGGAGGACCGGAGTGCGAACTCGGCCACGGGCGGCGGCGCCTACACGTATCGGCTGGCCTATACGGATAAGGCCGGCACGGAGACGGTGCTGTTTGACAGCGAGACCGTGGGCGGGGAGGAAAAAAGCGCAGCCGGCGAGGGCCTTCACGAGGCGACGGACTCCCTGAAGGATTATTTCTACCTGGACACTCTGGAGAACGGACAGAAGGGGCAGATCACCCTGGAGGTGGCCCTGGACGGAGAGACCCAGGGAAACGACTATCAGGACACGCTGGCGGACCTGCAGATGAATTTTGCGGTGGAGCTCAGGGAAAATGCGCCGGCCGTTCCACAGACGCCGGGGACCCCGAAGAAACCGGGAAGCCTGGTGAAGACCGGCGATGAGAACACTCCGCTTCTCCTGGCCCTGATCATGGCCGGAAGCGGTCTGGTGCTTCTTGGGTTCTGCATTTTCCAGTGGACGGAAGGCAGGAGAAGGAAAAAGGAGGAGGCCTAGGATGAGAAGATGGAGACGGCTTTTTGGCATGGCGGTTTCGCTGTGCATGCTCTGCTTATTGACAGTCCCCGGGCTGGCGGCCGAGGAGAAGGAACCGTATACCTATCAGATCCGATTTTTCTCCGGACAGCAGGGAACGCTTAACGGGGAGGACGTGGTGGTGTTTGACAACCTGCACTACGGGGATCAGATTACCTTTAACCGGAACAGCGTATCCCTGAAAAACGGAAGCAAATATTATTTCAAGGGGATTCGCCGAAGCGGGGAGGACAACAACACGGTCGGCAAGCTGACCTTCACGGTGACGGAGGATCAGGACTACGTGGTGGCCTACGGGATTCTCGGAAACACCGCCGCTTACACGGTCAATTACGTGGACGGAGAGGGAAATCCCCTTGCGGAGAGCGTGACCTATTACGGAAACGTGGGAGATAAGCCGGTGGTGGCATATCTTTACATTGACGGCTACCGCCCGGAGGCGTATAATTTGACGAGGACTCTGTCGGCGAATGCGGCAGAGAACGAATTTACTTTTGTGTACACGCCCGTCCCGGCGCTGGAACAGCCGGCGGCGCCGACGCCGGAGACCCCGGCGGAACCGGAAGAGCCCGCACCTGCGGGACCGACGGAGGTGGCGACGGTCATACCGGAGGAGAACGTGCCTCTGGGACCGGGGCCCGGAGGTGCGAACGGGCAGGACGGAGAGGGAGAAAACACGCAGAATATCGATGACGAGAAGGTTCCCCAGGCAGCGGGGACGGAGGAGATTCGTGACCTGGACGACGAGGAGGTTCCTCTGGCGGGGCGTCTCTTTGACAGCAATGCGAAGCTTCTCGGGATTCCGGTTCCCGTGATCCTGATATCGGGAGCGGCGATCCTTGGCGTGGCCCTGTGGTATTTCCTCCTGTTCCGCAAACGGAGGAAAAAAGAAGCGAAATGATGACAATGGAATCAATGCAGCCGGAAAAAACTTCCGGAAAAAAGAGCAGGAAATTTTTTCCTGCCTTTTGCAGATTTACCGGAACCTTCATTTTGATCGCCGTTATCGTGGTATTTCTGCCGCTGACGGTGCCGAGGCTCGCCGGGTATGAGGCCTACGAGGTGGTCAGCGGGAGCATGGAGCCGGAGATTCCCGTGGGGAGCGTGATTTACGTGAAGGCGGCGAGACCGGAGGAGGTCCGGGAGGGCGACATCATCGTCTTCCAGAAAAACGGGTCGGTGGTCACCCACCGGGTGGTGGAGATTCATTCGGAGGAAAGGGAGTTCATCACGAAGGGGGACGCCAACCAGGCAAAGGACGTGACCCCCACGCCCTACGACAGCCTGATCGGAAAAGAGGCGCTGCATCTTCCCCTTGTCGGCGTTCTGATGACGATGTTGTCCGGGACCGCGGGAAAGATTTATGCGATACTTTTTGCCATATGCGGAGTCATGCTCCGCATGCTTGGCGGAATCCTTGAGAGACAGGGAGGAGAAAGGGAGGATGGAGTATAAGGAAGGCGGGGAGAACGGGATCCTGCAGGTGCGGATGCTCGGCGGCTTCTCCATGTCCTGGAACGGGGAGCGGCTGGCCGGAGTGTCAAAAACCAAGGAGACGCAGTTTGTCTATCTGATGCAGCTTCTTCTGCATTATCTGAAGGAGGGCGTCAGGCGGGAGTTTTTGGAGGAGGTTCTGTTTGGAGATAGGGAGATCGACAACATCCACAATGCCATGCGGAGCGTCGTTTATAATGCAAAGAAAAAGCTTCAAAGGGCCGGACTTCCGGGCGTTCCTTATATTGTACAGAAAAAAGGGATTTTTTACTGGACGGACCAGGTCGCCGTCTCGGAGGATTCTGCCAGATTCGAGGAGTTGATCGAGCGGGCGGGGCGGACGGAGGCTCCGGGGGAGAAGTTGAAGGACCTTTTGGAAGCCTGTTATCTCTATCGGGGGGAGTTTCTGCCCCAACAGGCGGCGGTGATGTGGGTGGCGGGGGAGGCCAGACGGTTTCGGGAATTGTTTTTTTCGGCTACAAAGGAGGCGGCGGAGCTGCTCAGGGGGAACCGGGACTGGCAGGAGTTAAAAAAGCTTGGTCTTCATGCGGCTGCGGCCGACCCGTTTCAGAGCTGGGAGGCCCTCACCATAGAGGCCCTCACGGCCTTGGGACAGTACGAGGAGGCCGGCAGGCAGTACAATAACACGGTGGATTTTTATACTCGTGAACAGGGTGTACGCCCGGAAGAGCTGCGAGAGCTTTTAGAACAGCTGAGAAAGCGGATGAACCACCAGTATGCGGTTCTGGACATCATCCAGTCGGACCTGGCGGAAAAAGCGGAGGAGCAAGAGGGAGGCTATCTCTGCGCTTATCCGGAATTTCGCGGAATTTACCAGATGATGAAACGGATGATGGGGCGGGGCGGACAGTCGGTGTATCTGATGCTCTGTACCATCATGGACGGCAAGGGGAGCCCCATGAAGGGCAGTTCTGCATTGGAGGAGTTGGCGGAACGCCTGGAACGGACGCTCTGCCAGTCGATTCGCAGCGGGGATGTGGTGTGTCGTTACGGAAGAGGGCAGTACCTGGCGCTTCTGGTGAACACGACCAGGGAAAACTGCAGGATCGTTCAAAAGAGGATTGATGAAAAGTTTGTGATCGGGCGCCAGCGGATTCGGGTCCAGTATCATGTGAGCGGCGTGTCGAATCCGGACGAGGAAGAGGAAGGCTTTTAGGATGCTGCGGGAAAAGGGGGAGATTCATGGGGACGTCTGACTGGTACATCGGGGCACCCAACGGGGTTGTCATCTGTGTTGACGGGATGGAGGACCGCCAGTTCAGAGGCCGTTTTTACCACGGCTACAGCGAAGCTGCGACGGAGTTTGAAGATATTGACCAGATCCTTTTTGAACTGGAACATTTTTTTGATTTTTTGAATTTTCCTCATGCGACCACGGAGGAACGCTCGTTTCGGGATCCGGGTCGGAGAACGGAAAACAGGCAGGAGAGAGAAAAAGTCATGAAGGATAAAGAATTGCTGCAAAAGCACGGGGAGCTGGGGACATTTATCGTCCGTGTCCAGCATCGCCAGCACAACAGCTGGCAGGGGCGGATTACCTGGATGGAGGAGAACCGGACCGTGTACTTCCGCTCGATTTGGGAGCTGGTGAAGCTTCTGGTGAGTGCGGTGGAAACGACCGCCCCGGAAGCGGAGGAGAAAGAGCCCTCCTGGTTTGAGGGGGATGATGCCGCAGGATTGCCGGGGGATGAAATTTCCTAGTCGGCGGAAATGTGTTTGGAGAAGGAAGTCCTTGACGGGCTTCTTTTTTTGTGCTATCATGTCAACAGACGATATGTCGAGATACGACATGTATTTGGACGACATGTTGAGATGCGACATGGGCGGAAAGCGGCGCAGGGATGGCGGGGAAGCGGAAGAAGCAGAATTATGGAAACGAAGCGACGATAACAAAATGAAGATATAAATAACGATAATAAATGACGGGAAACCGGAAATCAGGCGGTCTGAAAGAGAGGGAGACATGGTGGAAGAGGCGCTTCTTAAAAAGTATCGGCCCATGACGGAGACGACCTACTACACGCTCCTGGCGGTGATGGAGCCGAGGCACGGCTATGCGATCATGCAGTTTGTGAACGGATTGACGGAGGGACGGATCCGGCTGGGTACGGGGACCCTTTACACGATGACCGGGCGGCTTTCGGAGGACGGGCTGATCGCCATCGTCTCCCAGGAAAACGGGAAAAAGACTTATGGGATCACGGAGACGGGCCGGGAGCTTCTGCTTCTGGAAACGGAACGGCTTAGGTATCAGCTTAAGAATGGGCTGGAAATTCTGCAGGAGGGGATGGAAGATGGCAAACGGGCGTGAAAGGACAGATGGAGACAAGAAAAAGATGTTCCGATGGTTCGTGAGCCTCATGGAGGAGCGGGCCTGGCTGGAGGAGATGTCCTTACAGGGCTGGTTCCTCACGGATCTGCACATGGGGGTCTGGTATGTGTTCGAAAAGGGGGAGCCGAAGCGGACGGCCTACGACGTGGAGCGGTTCGATTTGGAGAAGAATCCCACCAGGAGAGAGATCCAGGAGAAGTCGGAGTTCATGGACATGGCGGCTGAGACGGGCTGGCGGTTAGTCTGCCGGGACGAGGGCATGAATTATTATCTGGCCAAGGACTGGGAGGCTGACGAGACCAACGAGCTCTACGACAGCCCGGAGGACCGGGTTAGACGGGTGGAGCGCTACAGCCGCATGTTTTCTGACAAGAGCCATCTGATCCTCTGGATCTGCGTGGTCATGCAGGGGCTTGCCCTCCTGTTCTGGTTCCTCCCCTCAGGGGATGGCGTGGGTTGGTTTGCGGCTTTTGACATGTTTTACACGATGTTCTGCCTGCTGTTTTGTTTGACTCTTCTGCGTTGGCGAAAACGGTATGCCAGAGAGTTAAAGCTTTCCATGGAGGAGTGGAAAGCCATTTACGGGAAAAAGGACACGGTCACCAGGTTCCGGCCGGTCCTGACCGTGGGCGGCCTGGAGCGGTATCTGGAACGGCAGTCCGCAGCCGGGTATCATTTGAAGAACATGCGGGTGTTCCGGTTTGTATTTACGCCGGGGGAGCCGGAGGCGATCTCCTACATGATGGATACGAAGTATCTGACCAACCGCCGGAGGAAGAGAAGCGGCAGCAGCGCTTTCAAGGATAGCAAAGACTGGGAGGGCCGCAACAATGACTGGCAGGTCCAGAGTCTTAAGGAGGCGGAGGGGGCCGGCTGGGAGTTTGCCGGGGCTGTGGAATGCAGGAACATCCTCTACCGGGCGAAAAAGGGCAGTGCGATTCCTCTGAATGATGCCGGAGGGCTCAGGGTCACCTCGGCGGTGGGAGGCCAGGCGGTGATGATTTTGACGGCCGGGCTCATCGGATGGATTATCGGCGGCCTGGTGGGGTATTTCTTTTTATAGAAGCCCGGGTCGGATGTGATACAATACTAATACAGACATTCGATAGTTTGTGTTATCTCCGGAACCGTGGTAAAGTAGTCTCCGGGTTGCCTGCTATAAATAACAATCAAAATCTTTTAGAAAGGAATCACAGGTTTATGAAGCTTAAGGTGAAAGGAATCAAAAAAAGCTTCGGCGATAAGGAGATTCTTCACGGGATTTCCTTTGAGGTGGAAAGCGGCCGGGCGCTGGGGCTTTTGGGAAGGAACGGCGCAGGAAAGACCACGACCATCCGGGTATTGATGGACGTGTTCCGTCCGAACGGGGGCGAGATACTGGCGGACGGGAAGCCCTTTGTCCCGAAGGAGCACAAGATCGGTTATCTGCCGGAGGAGCGGGGACTGTATCCCCAGAAGAAGGTGCTGGATCAGATGGTGTATCTGGCTAACCTTCGGGGAATGGGGACGAAGGAGGCGAAGGAGAGCGGCAAGTGGTGGCTTGACCGGCTGGAGATCGGGGAATACGCAGACCGAAAGCTGGAAACACTCTCGAAAGGAAACCAGCAGAAGGTGCAGCTCGCCCAGACCCTGATCTGCAATCCGGATATCATTATTCTGGATGAGCCCTTTTCCGGTCTGGACCCAGTCAACTCTCAGATTCTCAAGGACGTGGTGCGGGAGCAGATTGCCCAGGGGAAGCTGGTGATTTTTTCCAGCCATCAGATGGGTTATGTGGAAGAATTCTGCGAGGACATCGCCATTATCAATCATGGGAACATTGTTTTGGAGGGGAGCTTAAAAAAGATCAAGCACGAGATGGGCATGAACCGACTGACCCTGTCGGCGGTCAATTATCGGACAGAGCGGTTGGCAGAGCAGGTGACGGAGAAGCTCGCCCATCTGGTTCGGGTGGAGCAGGTGAAGAAGGAGTACTTAATCTTGGAAGGACAGTGTGAGGACGCCAAGCGGAAGCTTCTCGCAGCCCTTTCCGAGACAGATATTGACGTGGAGCAGACGGGGATGTACGAACCGTCCTTGAACGATATTTTTGTGGCGAAGGCAGGTGACGGAGAATGAAGCAGTTTGGAATTGTCTGGAAGCATGAGTTTCTGAATTATGTGAAAACAAAATCCTTTATCGGAATCACGGCGGGATTTGCGCTTCTGTTTGTGATTCTTTTAAGCCTTCCGTCCTTTTTTGATCTGTCGGGGCTGATTCCGGGGCTTCCCGGAGGCCGGTCGGAGACGGAGCAGAGTGAAATGGCGCCGGAGGAGGGAGCAGACGGGACCGCAGCGGGAGTGGATGGCATCACCGGGATGATTGGGGTCAGTGACTATGAGGGAACGATTTACCTCTATGACGCCGGAGCGGGGCTGGACTTAGATTTCCTGGCCGGGCTTTTCCCGTCGGCAAGGCTCTTGACGGCATCCTCGGAGGAGGAGCTAAGGAGCTTTGTGGAGAGCGGGGACGAGGGGCTTATGGAAGCGGCCGCAGCCCTTGGAGATGAGGGAGGCGAGGACGCCGGCGGGCCCAGGTGCGGCTTTGCGGTGGATTCTCTTATGGGATACCGGTATTATGTGAAGAACAGAAGCTTCAGCGATTCGGTGGAGGGAACCTTTGCAGGGGGGCTTTCCTATCTGTACCGGAGGAGCGAGCTTGAGAAGCTTGGGGCAGACAGTGCGGCTGTGGAGCAGATTTATGGTTTTTCCCCGGTTTCGGAGACCATTGTGCTGGGAAAAGACAGCATCAGCAATTTTTTGTATACCTATTTGCTGATTTTTGTGTTATATTTTATGGTGTTACTATATGGGAATTCCGTGGCGGTTTCCGTGGCCCAGGAGAAGAGCAACCGGGCCATGGAGGTCCTTGTGACCAGCACCTCCAGCAACAGCCTGATTTTCGGGAAGGTGCTGGCGGGAGCGGCGGCAGGCTTTGTGCAGACGGGGATTATGATCGGTGCAGCCCTGGTCTCCTATCAGTTTAACCGGGAGGCGTGGGGAGGGATGCTGGACTTCGTGTTCCACATTCCGGGGTCTGTGCTTTTGGCCTTTGCCATGTTCGGCCTGTTTGGATATATCCTCTACGCCTTCTGCTACGGCGTGCTGGGGGCCCTGGTATCCAAGACCGAGGACGTGAGCCGCAATGCCGGGCCGGTGATGTTTTTGTTTATCGCCGCCTTCCTTCTGACCATGTTCAATCTGCAGAACAGCGACGGCATCGTGATGAAGGTTCTCTCCTTCATTCCCTTCACCTCGCCCTACGGCATGTTCGTGCGGGTGGCCATGGGGAACGTGGCCTTCTGGGAGACCCTGCTCTCCTTCGCCCTTCTGGCCGGAACCATCTGGGTAGTCGCCACGGTCGGAGCGAAGATTTACCGCATGGGCACGCTGATGTATGGAAATCCCATTAAGCTTTCCAAGGCTTTTAAGATGAGCCGGGAAAAGAACCAGTAGTCTGGAGTGATGGGAATGCGAAGGATGCTTCGCGAGTTTCGGGAGCTGCTCCGGGTGGGCCGGGGCAGCCTCCTGCTTTTTGAGATCGTATACCGGATCTTTACGGCCGCCGTTCTTCTGGAGACGGCGGGCCACGGGCTTTCTTTTGCCTTAAAGCAGTCCGGATTCAGTTATTTGACCGCAGGGAACTCTCTGCGGTTTTTCGCTTTGCCGGTGACTCTGGCGGTCCTGACCGGATTTCTGCTCTTGTGTCTGTTTTTTGCAAACCTGGAGGTCTGCGTCCTCTACACCATGTTTCAGGCGGGGACGGTGAAGGAGCGGGTGAGCGTTCTCAAGTTTTTATTTTTGGGAATGAAGAATCTGGAGGAACTGTTCCGGACGGGAAATGTCAGGGTGTTGTTTTTGAACGTCGGCTATTATCTTCTGACCCAGGGCTGGATCCTGCTGCGGTTCCTATATCATGTCCGCCCCCTGAATTACATTCTGGACGGCTTGTCTAAAAGCCGCATGACGTGGGCTGGCCGGTGGCTCCTTCTGGCCGCACTTCTGGTGGTTGCGGTCCTTTATCTCTTCGTGCCGGTGATTTCGACGCTCTTTGACCTTGGCTTCCGGCAGTCCGGGGAGAAGAGCCGGGGGCTGGTCCGAAAGCGGTGGTTCCCGGCGGCGGCCCTCCTGGCGGGGGTGAATCTGTTTTCCTGGATGCTCTACCTGGCGGGTCAGTTTGTGTTCAAGGTGCTGGCGGCTTTTCTGGTGGCGCTTTTGGCGGACCGAAGCATCGAGCTGGCCCTGGCCCTGACCATCAGCAGGGGGATCGACATTGCGGCCCTGGCAGTGGTCTCGGGGATCTCCAGCTGTCTGAACACAGGAGCCCTGACTTTCCTCCTCTACCGTTATGAGGATGAACGATACCTGTCGGAGATTCCGCCCTACCGGTATTCCTTTCCGGCCGGGCTTCGGAAAGTGACGACGATTCTATTGGCGGCCTGTCTGACGGTCTCCGGAACCCTTTACGCCTATGACAGAATCCGCAGCGGCGCCGTTGCGGCGGCCAGGGGGGCCATTTCGGAATCGAAGATCACCTCCCACCGGGGGTTTTCCTACGAGGCGCCGGAAAATACCCTGCCGGCCATCGAGGCGGCCATCGACAGCATGTCCGATTATGTGGAGATCGACGTCCAGGAGACGAAGGACGACGTGGTGGTGGTCTTCCATGACGCCAGCTTAAAGAGGATCACGGGACAAAAGGGGGGACTGTGGGAATACACCTACGGAGACCTTTTGCTGATGGATTTCGGCGTCTGGTTTTCGGAGGAGTTTGCGGGGACCCGGATTCCGACGCTGGCGGAGGCCTTGGAGACCTGCAAGGGGAGGATCGGCATGAATATCGAACTGAAGGCGGATCACTACAGCGACACGCTGGTGAAGGAGACCCTGAGACTGATCGAGGAATACGACATGGAGGGGCAGGTGGTCCTAAGCTCCACCAGCTACCGATATCTGAGGGAGGTGAAGGAGAGGAATCCGGACATGGAGACGGGATACATCCTGACGGCGGCTTACGGCACCTATTTCGAGGACGAAAACATTGACTTTTTCAGTATCCGCTCCGGCTATGTCACCGGGAAGCTGGTGGACAGCGCCCACGCCTTCGGAAAGAAGGTTCATGCCTGGACCGTCAATACCAGGGGGGAGTTAAACCGGATGAAGCGCCTTCAGGTGGACAACATCATCACGGACCGACCGGTCCTCGCCAGGGAGACCCTGTATCAGGAGGAGGATACGGAGAATCTGCTGGAATTCATTCGGCTGGCGCTTGGGATGGAAAAGTGAGGAGGGGGGCCGCCCGGCAGTTCCGTCCCGGTAGACACGTCGGTTTGACGGATTTCCCTGCGCCGCCTATGGCAGACAATTTCACCTCCATCAAACCGGGTCGGATGAAATTGCCTGCGCTATGCTCGTGAAATCCGCCAAACCTTCCTATCGTCTGCCGGGACGGAACTGCCGGGCGGCCTTCGGGGCATTCGGGCCGAATGGCACCGGCCGGTGGGGGATTCCCATATGGCGCAGTCAAACTCAAACAGGAAGAAATGCGGGTTCTGGGGTATATTTCCGGGGGAAATTGTGGTACAATGGCTGTAGCGGGCCGGAACCGGCAGCAGCCGGAATTTGATGAAAGGGCCCCGAAAGGAAACGGAGTTTATGAATATTTTTGATTTTAAAACGGTAATGGGCCAGAGACCGGGGGGCGGGGAAGCGCCAAAGGAGAAGGTCATACGGCCCAGGAAGCCGAAGGGGGGCCCGGTGACCAGGGTGCTCTTGAGCCTTCTGGTCACGGTGGTGTTCGGCGGGATCTATTTTTATATCAAGCTGCCGGCGCTCAACATACACAACCGGGAGCTTTACACCTTCGTGATCCTGCTTTGCGTGGTGTTTGCGGTCTGCATGGTGCTCCTGCAGGGGTTCAGGGCCGGCTCTGCCAAAGAGTACATGGCCTATACGAAGAAGAACCTGGCGGTGCCGCTCACGCTGGTGATCCTGGCGGTGGCGGTTATGGTCGTCGGCTCCCTGTTCGGTTTTATCGTGTTCCGGGCGAAGGCCTATTCGGAGCTGATGGCCATGAACACGGGGGATTTTGCGGCGGAGGTGTCGGAGATTGGCTGGAACCAGATCCCCCTTCTGGACGAGAATTCGGCCAACAACCTGGCCAACCGGAAACTGGGGGAATTGAGCGATCTGGTGAGCCAGTTTGCCGTGGACGACGCTTCGGCCCAGATCAATTACCAGGGACATCCGGTCCGGCTCAACTATCTGAATTACAATGACTTCTTTAAATGGTGGAACAACCGGGGAGAGGGGATTCCGGCCTACGTGCGCATCGACATGAGAACCCAGGAGGTGGAGGTGGTCCGGCTGGAGGAGGGCATCAAATATTCCCCCTCGGAGTATTTCAGCCGTGACCTGATGCGCCACCTGCGTTTTTCCTATCCGACCCTCATGTTTGACGACGTGAATTTCGAGATCAACGACGACGGGACGCCCTACTGGATCGCCTCGGTGATCGAAAAGCGGATCGGTCTCTTTGACGGGACGGACATCAAGGGGGCGGTGCTGGTGAACGCCGTCACCGGGGACACGGAGTATTATGACATCGAAAATGTTCCCACCTGGGTGGATCGGGTGTACTCGGCGGACCTGATCGTGGAGCAGTATGATTACTACGGGGAATACCACAACGGCTTCTGGAACTCCATATTCGGTCAGACGGACTGCACGGAGACCACAGACGGCTATAACTTCATCGCCCAGGACGACGACGTGTGGGTCTACACCGGCGTGACCTCCGTCACCGGGGACCGGGGGAACATCGGCTTCATCCTGGTGAACCAGAGGACCAAGGAGGCCCATTATTATTCCTGCGCCGGGGCGGAGGAATATTCGGCCATGTCCTCGGCGGAGGGGGCGGTTCAGCAGTTCAGCTACGGGGCGACCTTCCCGCTGCTCTTAAACATTTCCGACCAGCCCACCTATTTCATGGCCCTCAAGGATGCGGCCGGACTGGTGAAGATGTACGCCATGGTCAACGTGCAGCAGTACCAGATCGTGGCCACGGGGAACACGGTCGCCGACTGCCAGAGGCGTTACCATGAGCTTCTGGTGGAAAACCAGATTTTAAGCGACGAGGAGATTGCGGAACCGGAGCCGGAGGAGAAGGCCGTCGAGGTATCGGGGAAGGTGGAGGAGATCCGCTCCGCCGACATGGACGGAAACACGGTCTACTTCATCAGGCTGGAAAAGGGAAAGGCCTATTACATGGTAAGTGCGAAGGACTACCCGGAGGCGGTCATTCTCGACGTGGGGGACGACGTCACCGTCACGCATTATCCCACGGAGGATGAATTAATCGAGGCCGTGAGCTTTGAGATGAAAAAATAAGGGGATAATGACGGGGAGAGCTGCCGTTTTCACGATTCCAAATTGTGAGACGGCAGCTTTTTTTCACAGACGTGATGCCTCCCGGTCCATTGCTCCCGCTCGCAGAGAATGGTTGGGGGGAGCGTCGGAATTTTGTCTTTTCCGGTAGATGCGGCCCCAAAAGTGTGCTATACTGAGAATCAGAAAACAAAAGGAGAGACAGGTATTATGGATAACTTTACTTTTTACAGTCCCACGTATTTTGCCTTTGGGAAGGGGACGGAAAACGAGGCGGGACATTATGTGAAGCGGTTCGGGGGAAGCAAGGTGTTGATTCATTACGGCGGAGGAAGCGCAGAGCGTTCCGGGCTCCTTGACCGGGTGAAGGCGTCCCTGGAGAAGGAAGGGCTGGGGTGCGTGACTCTCGGCGGCGTGAAGCCCAATCCCAGAAGCGGCCTGGTCTACGAGGGTATCGAGCTTTGCCGGAAGGAGAAAGTGGACTTCATCCTGGCGGTGGGCGGAGGGAGCACCATCGACTCTTCGAAGGCCATTGCCATCGGTACGCCCTACGAGGGGGATTTTTGGGACTTCTATCTGGGAAAGGCGTTTCCGGAGCGGTCGCTTCCCGTGGGCTCCGTCCTGACCATTGCGGCGGCGGGGAGCGAGGGGAGCGACGGCTCTGTCATTACCCATGAGGACGGCATGTACAAGAGGCCCTTCGGCTGCGAGATGATGCGGCCGGTTTTTGCCATTATGAATCCGGAGCTTACCATGACGCTTCCGCCTTATCAGACGGCCAGCGGCTGCACGGACATTATGGCCCATGTGTTTGAGCGGTATTTTACCAACACGAAGCATGTGGAGATCACGGACCGGCTCTGCGAGGGGGTCCTGAAAACCATCATTAAGGAACTGCCGAAGGTTCTTGAAAATCCCAATGATTACGAGGCGAGGGCCAACATCATGTGGGCGGGAACCCTGGCCCACAACGACGTCTGCGGAGTGGGCAGGGAGCAGGACTGGGCCAGCCACAATCTGGAGCATGAGCTTTCTGCCTTTTACGACTGCGCCCACGGGGCCGGCCTGGCGGTCATGTTCCCGGCCTGGATGACCTACGTGATGCACCATGACGTGGACCGGTTCGCCCAGTTTGCGGTCCGGGTGTGGGGCTGTGAGATGAATTTCGAGGATCCGGAGGAGACGGCGAAGGAGGGGATTGCCAGGACGAAGGCCTTTTTCCGTTCCGTCGGCATGCCCACTTCTTTTGCGGAGCTGGGGGCGAAGGAGGAGGACATTCCGAAGCTTCTTGAGACTCTTCAGATCGAGGGACGCACCGAGGGCTTTTTCGTGAAACTTGGGCCGAAGGAGTGCAAGGAGGTCTACCGGCTGGCCTGCCGTTAAAAGCCGGTCTGCGGGAACGGTCTGTGAAAAGGCCAGGAGACGGAGCTTCCGGAAATGGCTCCGATGCATGGGAGGTAAGGGATGAAGAAGCGATATTTATGCCCGGTCTGTGACCAGGAACTGACGGCGAAGCGCTATTGTCCGGAGTGCCGCAGGGTTCGAAAGGAACCGGTGGTTTATGAGGGCTGGCTTCTTCCAAATGAGAGCGACGGTGAGGGGGTATTTCAGCGGGCGGCTGAGGGAGCTTCGGCGAGGGCGGGAAGTGCTTCTGCTTCGGGCGGGAAGGCGGTTTCCGGGAAGGCCTCTGCTTCGGGCGGGAAAGCGGTTTCCGGGAAGGCCTCTGCCTCCGGCGGAAACGCTGCGGGAAGGCGGGTGCAGAGCGGCGGCAGGGTTTATGACAGCCGTTATCTGGACAACTGCGGCAGTGACCACGCCCATGCCTACGGCGCTCCCAACAGGGATCCCCATAAGGCGAAGCGGGGAGCGAAAGGCGGAATGTCTCTGAAGGGTTTTAAAATCCTGGTCATTCTGACAATCATCTGCAGTGCGGCGGCCGCTTTGTGGGAACCGCTCTGGGAAGTCGGAAAGGAGATCGTCACGGACATCCAGGAGGAATTCGGTATCGGAGATTCCCGGGACGGCCCCGAAGAGGCGCTGGATGCTTTGGAGAGCGGGGAAAATGGAGCAGAGGTTTCCGGAAATGGACTGGTGGATAATTATACGACCCTCTCCGAAGAGGAGGTGAAGGCAGCAGGTGAGCCTTGCAATGGATACGCCCATTATGACGTGGACGGGGAAGAATATATAGCAAGGCTGTCTCAGTACATAAATGATCTTTGGCCGGAGGAGGCCGTCAGCTTTGAATGGCAGGAAAGCTATAATCAGGTCTACCAAAACGGTTCCAGCCGTTACAGCTATTATGAGCGGAGGGCAGAATGCTTCCTGGGAAACGGCGTGTATTACATTGTTTCCTGTGATACGGTCACGGGAGAGGTTATGGAGTTGAGCGTCGGGGCGGAGGGAGAAGAGGAATTTGGCCGGGCATTTCTCCTGATGACCTGCGCCCTGGAGCCGGAGAAGGACAGAAATGGAGTTTGGAGCGAGATTCAGTCACTTTTTTCGGCCATGGAGGGGGAAGAGTATTATTTCGGAGATTGGGGGATCCATGAAATATATCTTTCCGGAGGAACCTCTTACTATGGAAGCTTAAAATGCTTGCCTCAGTATGACAAATATCAGTAGGACTATGTTTGGGGGTAACAAGACAGATGGAGAATTTTAATTTCTATGCGCCGACGAAGATGTTGTTCGGCAGGGGGAAGGTGGCGGAGCTTCCGCAGGAGATGAAGCCCTTCGGAAGCCGGGTGCTTCTGGTGTACGGCGGCGGAAGCATCAAGAAAAACGGGATCTATGATACGGTTGTAAATCTTCTTCGGGGGGAAGGGTTTGAACTTTTCGAGCTTGGCGGGGTGACGCCAAATCCCAAGATCGAGGCGGTCCGCTGCGGCGTGTCTTTGGCCTGGGAGAACCATGTGGACATGGTGCTGGCCGTTGGCGGCGGAAGCACGGTGGACTGCGGGAAGGCCATTGCGGCGGGGGCCTGCCATGAGGGGGATCCCTGGGAGCTTGTGAAGGATGCAGGGAAGATTCAGGCGGCTCTTCCCATTTTTACGGTTCTTACCATGTCGGCCACCGGGTCGGAGATGAACGAGACGGCGGTCATCAGCAATCTGGAGGCAAAGGAGAAGCAGGGAGTTCACAGCGGGTATCTGTATCCCAGGGTTTCTGTCCTTGATCCTACCTATTTATATACGCTGCCGGCCGGGCAGACGGCGGCGGGAGTGGCGGACATTATGTCCCACATTTTTGAGGGATATTTTAAGCGGACCGAGGATGCCTATGTTCAGGATAAGTTTGCCGAGGGGATTCTCAAGACCTGCATCAAATGGGGGCCGGTGGCCCTCACGGAGCCGGAGAATTATTCGGCCAGGGCCAACATCATGTGGGCGGCCAGCATGGCCCTAAACGGCCTGTGCGGCTGCGGCAAGGCAGGAAAGTGGTCCTGTCACGCCATGGGTCACCAGCTTGGAGCCTACTATGACATCACCCACGGGGTAGCCCTCGCCATTGTGACCCCGGCCTGGATGCGGTATATTTTGTCGGAGGATACGGTGGACAAATTTGTGGATTATGCGGTCAATGTCTGGGGCTTTCCCAGAGAGACCGACCGGTTTGCCCTGGCCAACATGGGGATTGACGCCACCGAGCGGTTTTTCCTGGACTGCGGTCTTCCCTCCAGGCTTTCGGAGCTGGGGATCGGGGATTCGGATTTTGAAGCCATGGCAAAGGCGGCGGTGCCCTATGCAAACCTGGACACACAGGCCTATGTGCCCCTTCACGAGGAGGACGTGGTGAACATTTACCGGGCCTGTTTGTGAGTTGTTAAAACAGGGAATTGCGAAACGTGGAATTGTCAGAATCCTTCCCAGGTTTTGCAGCTTCGCAATTACATGTTATGTGAAGTATGAAAGGAGAGAACAATATTATGGAACAGAAATACAAGGCGGAAACCATCTGCATTCAGGGCGGATGGACACCGGGGAAGGGGGAGCCCAGGGTGCTTCCCATTTACCAGAGCACGACGTTTAAATACGATACCAGCGAGCAGATGGCCAGGCTTTTCGATCTGGAAGACGAGGGGTATTTTTATACGAGGCTCCAGAATCCCACCAACGATGCCGTGGCCCAGAAGATCTGCGAGCTGGAGGGCGGAGCGGCGGCCATGCTGACCTCCTCCGGCCAGGCGGCAACCTTCTATTCGATTTTCAACATCGCCTCCGCCGGGGACCATGTGATCAGCTCCGCCACCATTTACGGCGGGTCCTCCAACCTGTTTACAGTGACCCTTAAGAAGCTGGGCATTGACTTTACCCTGGTGGATCCGGAAATCTCTCCGGAGGATCTGGAGAAGGAATTTAAGCCCAACACCAAGGCCGTGTTCGGCGAGACCATCTCCAATCCCTCCCTGGTGGTCCTGGACATTGAGAAGTTTGCGAAGGCGGCCCATGACCATGGCGTGCCGCTGATTCTGGACAATACCTTTGCGACGCCCATCAACTGCCGTCCTTTCGAGTTCGGTGCGGACATCGTGACTCATTCCACCACGAAGTATATGGATGGCCACGCCATGAGCGTGGGCGGCTGCATCGTGGACAGCGGCAATTTTGACTGGATGGCCCACAAAGAGAAATTCCCCGGGCTCACCACGCCGGACGAGTCCTACCACGGCCTCGTCTATGCGGAAGCCTTTGGGAAAAAGGCCTATATCACCAAGGCCACGGCCCAGCTCATGCGGGATCTGGGAGCGATCCAGTCTCCCCAGAATGCCTTCCTTTTGAATGTGGGCCTGGAAACGCTCCATCTGAGGATGCCCCGCCACTGTGAGAATGCCCTGAAAGTGGCGGAATACCTGGAGGCCTGCGAGGACGTGGCCTGGGTCAATTACCCTGGATTAAAGAGCAGTCCCTACTATGAGCGGGCGAAGAAATATATGCCGAACGGCACCTGCGGCGTGATCGCTTTCGGTTTAAAGGGCGGCAGGGATCGTTCCATCAAATTCATGGACAGCTTAAAGCTGGCAGCCATCGTGACCCATGTGGCCGATGCCAGGACCTCGGTGCTCCATCCGGCCAGCCACACCCACCGCCAGCTTTCCGACGAGCAGTTAATCGAGGCGGGTGTGAAGCCGGACCTGATCCGTTTCTCCGTAGGAATCGAGAACGTGGAAGACATCATTGCGGACATTGAGCAGGCGCTTGATGCCGTGCGCTAGGCGGCGTGGACAGCGGTTCCTTGGGGTTCCATAGTTCGTCTTTTTATCGAGGCATTCCGGAAGGAAATCGGTTTTTTAAGCCAGAACCGGTTTTCTTCCGTGTCTCTTACCGGGCGAAAGCAGCGAAAATTTAAACGAAGATTTGGTTGTCTTTCTCGGAACTTTTGTGTCATACTGAATTTAGAGCATGACGGTTCTGTTTTTCTTAAAGCGGTTTTACCGCTTCTGAATATCATTTCTGCCTGGAGGGCATTTCGACTGCTAGGAATTTCCCCCTGGCCAACCTCGGAAAGAATGATGTGGTTTCGGTCCATCACCGGCTTGCGGCAAAGGATAAGCTGAAAATAAAAGACCTTTATGGAGAAAATCTGATGTTAATGCATCGGGATTGGAGCATAGTATCCAGATCCGGACGGAGCGGTATTATCGCGGCGCCTTTTGGGGAACTGCGGCGACGACCTGGTATTCAGGAGAATACATCTGTTCTAAACTATGAAATTTATTAGTGACTCACTAATTTGTTAATATATTGTATCTGCGAAGCCAGTCAGCTATAATCCAGTATATCAAATCAAATACAGTAATGAAACTCAGGAGGTACTTCTTATGTTGGATGAACAGCTCTTTATTTATGAGCAGATCCACATATGGAGATTTGGCATATTATACAAAATATGCCATGGTAATTTGTACAATATTTTTCCGCACCAAGCGATGAACTTATAAGAAACAACAAATGGATAGCTTTAAATGAAAACAGAATACAACTATTTTTGAAAAATATGCTATATTTAACTCATAAAAGAACCGGTTCTTCAACGAAAACATCATTTTCTCTCGTTATGGCCAAAACGTGGGAAACACAAAATCAACTAACAGGAGGAAATATTCATGAATGAACCAAAAAGAGCTGCAAAAGAAAATGGTGTTTTGGCATTGGAGCCATAGGAAAAGATGCCATTGTGAACCTGGTGGGAGCGTTCCTGATGCTGTATTTCACCGACACTCTTGGCATAGCATCTACATTTGTTGGCGTGCTGTTCTTCGTGGCCCGGATGTGGGATGCCGTCAATGACCCGGTAATGGGAATGATAGTGGACAATACTCGTACCAAGTATGGGAAATTCCGGATCTGGCTGGTGGTTGGCACTCTGCTCAACGCAGTGGTATTTGTGCTCCTGTTCACCACGCTGGGAATTGAGAGTATAACGGCTAAATGCGCCTACGTAGCGGTGATGTACATACTATATGGAATGACCTACACCATCATGGATGTTCCATACTGGTCATGGCTGCCGAACTTGTCCAGTGATCCCAGGGAGAGGGAGAAAATCTCAGTCATCCCCAGAATCTTTGCAAGCCTTGGCGGCTTTCTCATCTGCACCTTTGGACTGTATATGATAGATTTCTGCAATAAGCTGGCCGGAGACGAGACGGTTCTTCAGAAACAGGAGAATATTTCAAAGAGGTATGCGGAAGCGCAATGCTCTACTCCATATTTGGATTTACCATTCTGGCGGAGATGGCCGGACTGTTCCTTTTCCCTGCTATCGCTAAGCGTATCAGCCGGGAAAAGGTATATGCCCTGGCATCCGGATATTGATGTTCGTGCTTCCCATTATCCTGGCCGTTGTAAGTTTTCTGATTTTCAAGTGTGTTTATAAGCTGAAGGGCCAGCGCCTGGAGCAGCTCACAGAGGAGATCAACCAGCTTCATGCCAATTGATTCACGTCAGCGGCGCAGTACAGGCTGCGCCGCCGACCGGTTCATATTTTGCAAGGAGGAATGTATGCATGATCACAGTAAACGAGAAAGAACATGTCTTCCATCTCAACAATGGGAGAATCAGCTATCTGCTCTATGTAATGGATAGCGGGCAGATGGGCCATCTGTACTTTGGAAAGGCGCTGCACACAGGCGGCAGCTATCTGCATATGGTGGAAAAAGCCCACAGGCCTATGACCACGTACATCACAGAGGGGGATTTGTATACCTCTTATGAACATTTGCGCCAGGAATACCCAGTCTATGGAACCTCGGACTATCGCTATCCGGCCCTGGAAGTTCAGGGGACAGACGGCAGCTCCATCTGCAAGCCTGAATACCATAGCTATGTAATCGTTTCGGGGAAAAAGCCCCTGGAGGGACTGCCCGCAACCTATGTGGAGGATGACGGCGAGGCTGAGACGCTGGAGATCCTTATGCGGGATGAATGGCTCGGGCTGGAGATCACTCTGTCCTATACCATTTTCAGGGATTGCGATGCCATAGCCCGCAGCGTGCGGTTTGTCAACCAGGGGAAGAATCCTCTGTTTTTAGACAGGGCCATGAGCCTGAGCCTGGATTACCCGGATGCGGATTGGGAAAGCGTCCAACTCTCCGGTTCCTGGGCCAGGGAAAGGTCTGTGGTCACAAAGAAGCTGGAACCGGGCGTCACTGCCGTGTCCAGCATGCGGGGAAACTCATCCCATCAGCACAATCCTTTCCTGGCTTTGAAGAGAAAAGATGCCACAGAGCATGCGGGAGAAGTCTGTGGATTCAGCCTGGTATACAGCGGCAATTTCCTGGCCCAGGCGGAAGTGGACAATTACAATGTCCTGCGGGTGATGCTGGGCATTAATCCTTTCGGATTCCGGTGGAAGCTGGAACCCGGAGAATCCTTTGTCACACCGGAAGCGGTCATGGTCTGGTCATGTGAAGGGATGAACGGCATGAGCAGACAGTTCCATACGCTTTACAGAGAACGGCTTGCCCGGGGATATTGGAGGGACAGGGAGCGTCCTGTACTCATCAATAACTGGGAGGCAACAGCCTTTGACTATGTGGAAGAGGATTTGATCCGCTTTGCCCGCAAAGCAAAAGAGTGCGGTATTGAACTCTTTGTCCTTGATGACGGCTGGTTCGGTGCAAGGAACAATGACCGGGCGGGACTGGGGGATTGGAGAGCCAATCCGGCTAAGCTCCCCAATGGCATAAAAGGCCTGGCAGATCAGATTGAAGCCCTTGGCATGAAATTCGGCCTGTGGTTCGAGCCGGAGATGGTCAACAGGGACAGCGACCTATTCCGTGCCCATCCGGATTATATCATCCAGACGCCGGGACGCACCCCTTCTCACGGCCGCAACCAGTTCGTGCTGGACTTCTCCAGAAGAGAGGTAGTCGATGAGATTTACGGCCAGATGTATATCCTGTTGAGCCAGGCAAAAATCAGCTATATCAAATGGGATATGAATCGTTCCATCAGTGAATGCTACTCCTCAGCCTTTCCAGCGGACAGACAGGGAGAAATCTTCCACAGATACATTCTGGGGGTATACAGTCTCCACGAAAGATTGATTCAGGCTTTCCCGAAGCTGCTCATCGAGTCCTGCTCCAGCGGCGGCGGACGTTTCGATGCCGGAATGCTCTATTATGCGCCGCAGGGATGGACATCCGATGACTCAGATGCCATTGAGCGGCTGAAGATTCAATATGGCACCAGCCTTGTATATCCCGTCAGCTGTATGGGAGCCCATGTCTCTGCCTGTCCCAACAGCCAGGTAGGACGCAGCACTCCGATAGAGACCCGGGGCAATGTGGCTATGACAGGGGCTTTTGGATATGAGCTGGATCTGAACAAACTAAGTGAAGAAGAGCTGAAGACAGTTAAACAACAGATAGCATTCTACAAACAGAACAGAGGCCTGTTTGCGCAAGGATCCTTCTACCGGTTGTTAAGTCCTTTTGAGGGGAATTTCGCTGCCTGGGAGATGGCGGAGCGTGACGGGAGCAGGGCTCTGGTAACGGTTACCCGCATTTTAAGTGAAATCAACGGCCCCTACCGCCGTATTCCGCTCCTGGGACTGAATCCTGATCGGAAGTATCGTATCTGTAGCAGATATCTCTCCTATGACGCTTACGGAGACGAGCTGATGCAGTTCGGCCTCATGCTGGAGGATCAGGCTTCCGGCCAGGTTATTGAGGGGAGCGGCGGAAGCGGAAGCTGCGAAGATTTTCGTTCCCTGGTCTATGAAATCATGGCAATATAAGAATTACTTACCGTGTATTTTTTCACGATTTTCAACCGTTTTATTCTGTTCCTGGATCCGATACTGCTTTGGAGACAGTCCGGTATGCTGCTTGAAGATTTTGTGGAAAGATTCTGTCTCCTGATAGCCACAGGAATAAGCGATAGCGGTTATGGGCAGTTTCGTCAGCGAGAGAAGGTGGGCAGCCCGGGTCATGCGGAAGGTCTGCAAATATTTAATGGGGGACAGCCCGGTGTGTTTTTTGAACAGGGTACTGAGATAGCTTCGGTTCAGGCCCACATACCGGGCCATGTCCTCAACCCGCAGGGGTTCATGATAGCAGTCCTGTATATAGCGGATGACCTGGGCTACATAAGCATTTTCTGAGTGGTCGGCCATGGTGCTCCTCTTGCTTTGTGCCAGGGTAGAAAAGAACAGCATCAGCATGGCTTCCCGGCGGTAGAGATCGCTGGCGGTGCCATAGTTATGGTTCAACATATCCAGAACGAATTGTTCCAGGTGCTGTTCCGGTTCACAGGTAAAGACAGGGGAATCCTGGTTCAGCCCGATGGAATTTAGGATGCTCTTTGCACGTCTTCCGGAAAATCCCAGCCAGACATAAGTCCACGGGCGCTTCTGGTCTGACGTATAGGTGGTCAGATAGTCCGGCTCAATGAGAAAGCCCTGTCCCTGTCTCAGACGGTAAGAAGCCCCATTGACGGAAAATTCGCCATCACCGTCAAGGATATAATGGATGAGATAGAAGCTTCGGACTGCAGGCCCATACCTGTGCCCTGGCTTCGTGACAGAACGGCCGAAATTGTTGATATGCAGTTCCTCTTTCTCGGCTTCCGGAAACTCAATAAAAATCGCATTTTCCATAACTACCTCACAGAAAGGATGGATATATTAATGAAACGTTCAAAAAATCACATGGTTCGGGGCCTGGCGGTGGTCATCGGTATCCTGATGGTCGGCATCGCCGTAGGCCTGTTCAAGATGGCGGAGATGGGGGCGGATCCCTTTACCGCCATGAACACGGGAATCAGTTCTGTATTGCATATGCAGTTTGGCACTCTCCAACTCATTGTCAATGCTGGAATTCTATTGATGATTTTTCTGTTCAAAAGACAGTTTATCGGCTTTGGAACGATTTTCAACATGGTGTTCGTGGGCTACACGGCAGACTTTGTCATGTGGCTGCTTGGCAGGCTGGACATCACCTTTGATTCCATTCCTATCAGGATTGCCGTGCTGGCATTGGCCTCTCTCCTCATATGCGTTGGAGATGCCCTGTACATCTCCGCTGACATGGGGATGGCGCCATATGATGCCGCCGGATATGTAATGGAGACCCTGACAAGGAAAAAGATACAATTTCGATTTGCCAGAATCATTTTGGACGTACTGTGCGTGGCCATCGCTTTTTTTACAGGCAGTCGGGCAGACATTCAGTGGAAAATCATCGGAATAGGCACCATTCTCCTCACTTTCTGTACAGGGCCGCTGATTCAGTTCTTCCGCATTCATTGGAGTGACCCCCTGTTGGCGAAAGCAACCGAACGGACAACAGAAAAAAGATAGTGTTTTGAAAACCGCCTCTTTTATCGCTTCCCTGTCAACAGTATAATCTTTCTATTTGATATGGGCAATATATTTGCAAATTTATTCGTCACTATTTTTTTCATAGTCACTTGATTTTGATTTGATGTATTCGTAGATGCGGAGGAGGAGAGCCGGTGCTGTGTGGTCAGCGGACCTGCTTTTGCGGCAGTGTCGCAGCGGAATCCGGACATCCGCATATTTGCGTTGGAAACTGCGGTCAGCCGCTTTTCGGATGTGATGTGGGTGATGCAGCAGGTGTTGTTTATGAGCATGGATAAACGTCTGGCAATCTTCCTTTCGGATGAATCGGCAAGGACCGGTTCAGATACCATTGCACTGACATGCGGGCAGATTGCCCGATATATGGGTTCTGCCCGTGAAGTGGTATCCCGGATGCTGAAATATTTTGCCGGTGAAGGGATCGTGGAGGTTTCCAGGGGCGGCGTTACGATATTGAAGCTTTGGTGCAGTTGGTTTTTCGGCGGAAAAGAGTATGGTGTTAACTGCTAAGGACAAAATGGGGAATTGTTTTGTTAATAACGTAACATAAATTACTGAAAATAGAACAATTTATTGTGCAATTTGTGTTGACAGGAAAGTGGAAAAGGGGTAGACTGACCATAGAGTTTATTGATCTTTTTCATAGAAATGGGGGACTAGGAGTTTATGTTAAAATTTCTGAAACGCTCTGCAAAGGGCGTGAGCGCACCTCATGATAAGCCGACAGCAGTTTTGGACACGGTGAAGATGCCTGTACCGGAGCAGGTGGTCATCCCCATGTCCATGCATATCGGTGCGCCCGCAGAGCCGGTAGTCCAGAAAGGGGATGCGGTCAAGGTTGGAACCCTGATCGGCAAAGCCGGCGGCTTTGTCAGTGCGAACATTTATGCAAGCGTATCCGGGACGGTGAAGGAGGTAAAGCCGGCCTTCCATATGGTAAACGGAGCGGTCTGCAAGGCGGTCGTGATCGCCTCGGATGGGGAACAGGCGGTGGACCCGGCCTGCGTGCCTCCGGAGGTGACGGACAAGAAGAGCCTTCTTGCGGCCATCCAGGCCTGCGGCCTGGTGGGCGTGGGCGGGGCCGGTTTCCCGACCCACGTGAAGCTGGCGGCGGATACCATCGACACCCTGATCATCAACGGCGCCGAGTGCGAGCCTTATCTTTCCACGGACACCCGCGAGATGTTGGAGTGCAGCGACACCATCATTTCCGGTATCGAGGCCGTGATGAAGCACTGCGGCATCGGCCACTGCATCATCGGTATCGAGGGGAACAAACCGGAGTGTATCAAACTGTTGTCCTCCCTGACGGAGAAGATGTCCGGCGTGGAGGTGAAGGAGCTTCCCATGCGGTATCCGCAGGGCGCTGAGAAGACGCTCATCGAGACCTGCACCGGCAGGGAGGTGCCCCAGCTTACGGAGGCCGGAAAGCCGGGACTTCCGGCAGATTGCGGATGCGTGATCATGAACGTGACCAGCGTCTCCACCCTGGGGAAATATTTAAAGACCGGCATGCCCCTCGTCACCAAGCGGCTTACGGTGGAGGGGGACGCCATTGCGAAATCCCAGAATATCGAGGTGCCCATCGGCGCCCTTTACCGGGACGTGGTGGAGGCCTGCGGCGGCATCAAGGAGGGCGTGGCCCTCGGCAAGGTGATTTTCGGCGGCCCCATGATGGGCGGTGCCTCACCGGGTATGGATTTCCCCGTGCTCAAGCAGAACAACGGCCTGATCCTGTTCTCCAAAGAGAAGGCATCCATTCCGGAACCGGGGCCCTGCATCCGCTGCGGCCGCTGCATCACGGCATGTCCCATGGGACTGGAGCCGGTGCATATTGCGGAGGCCTTTGAGCAGAAGGATTACGACAGGCTGGAGAAGTGCAACGTGGATCTGTGCGTGGCCTGCGGAAGCTGTACCTTTGCCTGTCCGGCCAAGCGCCTGATCTCTCAGAACACGACGCTTGCCAAGGCCTGGTATCTGAAAACGAAACGAGAGAAGGGGGGAAAATAAATCATGGACGAGCGTTTAATCGTAACTGCTTCTCCCCATATACGGGACAAGGCAAGTACCCAGGGGCTGATGGGTGACGTGCTCATCTCTCTGGTTCCCTGTATCATTGCGGCGACGCTGATCTTCGGCTTCCGAGCATTCATGGTAATTGCCGTGACCACGGCGGCCTGCGTGGCCTTTGAGTATCTGTACTGTAAGCTGTTACATAAAAAGATTCCTGTTTCCGACCTGTCCGCCTGCGTGACCGGCGTGATTCTGGGGATGAACATGCCATCCAACATGCCCTTCTGGATTTGCATCGTGGGTGCCTTCGTGGCGATCGTTATCACCAAGCAGCTCTTCGGCGGCCTGGGTTTTAACTTTGCAAACCCTGCGCTGGTGGGGCGTATCGTTCTGTTTTTGGGCTTTACCGGCTCCATGACCAACTATGTCCATCCCAAGGGCGTGGCCGATGCGATCTCTTCCGCCACGGTTCTTGCGGCCACGGTGGATAAGAGCACGGTGAGCCTTGTCGACATGGTGATCGGTATCCGGGGCGGCGTTCTCGGTGAGACCTGCGCCATCGCCATCCTGCTGGGCCTTGCCTATCTGCTGATCCGGCGGGTCATCAATATCTCGATACCGGCCAGCATCATCCTGACGGTCTTCATCCTGGCGCTCATTGCGGACGGGAGTGTCCACAATGCCCTGGTGGAGGTCATGAGCGGCGGCCTGTTATTCGGTGCGGTCTTCATGGCGACGGATTATGTGACCAGTCCCTTCAACGCCAAGGGGCGTGTCATTTACGGTATTTTTATCGGAGTGATCGTTTTTGCGATCCGCCGTTTCGGAAGCATGAACGGCGGCGTGAGCTATGCGATCCTCCTCGGCAACCTGCTGACTCCCTGGTTTAACGAGTGGAGCCATCAGATCCCGCTTGGATTTGTGAAGAAGAAAAAAGAGAAAAAGGCTGCTCCCGCAGCAACGGAGAAAGGGGGCAAGGCATGATGGCAAATGCGACGGAAAACGCAAAGGAGAGCGTTTATAAGAGTATCATTTCTCCCGTCTTGGTGCTTTTGGTGATCTGTGTGGCCTGCGGGGCCCTGCTTGCATGGCTCAATGAACAGACGGCTCCCCTGATTAAGGAAAATGAACTTCTGGCGACCCAGCAGGCGTTTCTCGACGTGCTTCCCGAGGGGACGGACGCCAACGGCTTAAGCAATCTGGAAACCACCACCGAGGGCGTGGAGAGCGCCGTGCGGACGGCGGACGGGAAGGCGGCCGTGAAGGCGATTGCCTCCGGCTATTCAGGCAAGGATGTGACCGTGTACGTGGCCTTTGACACAGACGGAATCATCACCGGCATCCAGGTGGATGCCTCCACCCAGACCGCCGGCATCGGCAGCAAGGTGGGCGCCCCGGAGTTCTATGAAGGCTTTCTCGGCTGGGATGCCTCCGGCGAGGTGGCGGCGGGCTCGCCGGTAGATACCATCAGCGGCGCCAGCTATTCCAGCGGTGCGGTATTTGATGCGGTGAACAGCGCCATGACCTGCTTCAATCAGGAAATAAAGGGGGTGGAGTGACATGAATGAAAAACAGAGCAAATGGAAGGTATTTACCAACGGGATCATCAAGGAAAACCCGGTGCTCCGCCTGGTGTTAGGCTGCTGCTCCGCACTGGCCGTCACGACCACGGTGTCCGGCGCACTGGGCATGGGCCTCTCCATGACATTCGTGCTCCTCGGCTCCAACATCGTGATCTCCGCCCTTAGGAAGGTGATTCCCGGCAAAGTGCATCTCCCTTGCTATATCGTGATCATCGCCACCTTCGTGACGGTGGTGGAGATGGTGCTTCACGCCTACATGCCGGAGCTTTTCAAGACCCTGGGCGTGTTCCTCAGCCTGATCGTGGTAAACTGCATCATCCTCGGCCGGGCGGAGATGTTCGCCTGCAAGAACACGGTGATTGACTCGGCCCTTGACGGCCTTGGCATGGGCGTGGGCTATATCCTGGTCATGTTCCTCATGAGCAGCATCCGTGAGATCATCGCCTCCGGCACCTGGTTGGGCATTAAGCTGATCCCTGATTCCGTGGAGAAGATGACGGTGGTGGGCTCGGCTCCCGGCGGATTCTTCGTGTTCGGCTGCCTGATGGCCCTCTGTATCTGGATTGAGAATAAGCTAAATAAGCCCATTGAACGGAAAATGTGCGGCGACTGCCCCGGCTGCGGCCATGCGGATGCCGTCTGCAGTCAGGGAAAAGACGGGAAAGGAGGGACTGAGGCATGAGTTCAGGCGTAGCGACCTTTGCGACAATCTTTTTCAGCATGATTCTGGTGAACAACTACGTGCTGGTGCAGTTCCTTGGAATCTGTCCCTTCCTGGGAGTTTCCAAAAAGCTGGATTCCAGCGTGGGCATGGGCCTTGCGGTCATTGCGGTCATGTTCATCGCCACGGCGGTGACGTTTCCTCTGCAGATGTTCCTTCTGGATAAGGAAGGGCTCGCCTACATGCAGACCATCATCTTCATCTTGGTCATTGCGGTGCTGGTGCAGCTCATTGAGATTACTTTGAAGCGTTATATTCCCGCTCTCTACAAGGGCCTGGGCGTTTATCTTCCTCTGATCACCACCAACTGCTGCGTGCTGGGCGTCACGATCCTGGCGGTTCAGAATTATTCTGCGGACATGGCGGAATATGGCTTCGGCTTTGCCTATGCGGAGGCACTGATCTGTTCCGTGGGGGCGGGTGTCGGCTTCCTGGTGGCGATGCTTCTGTTTTGCGGCGTGCGCCAGCGGGTGGAGAATGCCGATCCGCCGGAATCCTTCAAGGGGCTTCCGATCACGCTGGTCTCTGCGGCGATCACGAGCTTAAGCTTCATGGGCTTTGGAGGCCTGGTGGAAAACATCATCGGCGCACTTATGTAAGGGGGAGAGAGAATGAATCCGATTTTATTAGCGATAATCGTGCTCGGGATTTTGGGACTGGCCGGCGGCGCAATCCTGGTGCTGGCCTCCAAATTCATGGCTGTCTACGAAGACCCCCGGATCGCCGAGGTGGCGGAATGCCTGGCGGGAGCCAACTGCGGCGGCTGCGGCTATGCGGGGTGTTCCGACTATGCGGAGGCCATTGTCAAGAACGGCGCTCCCACGTCCAAATGTGCGCCCGGCGGCAGCAAGGCGACGGAGGCCATCAACAAGATCATGGGCCAGTCGGGTTCCGGCGGCCCTGAACTCAAGGCCTATGTGGCCTGCAACGGCAGCGATGAAAACTGCGGGAAGCGGTTTGAATACCAGGGCCTTAAGACCTGTGCGGCAGCGGCGGGGATCGCCGGCGGCCCCAGCGCCTGCAGCTTCGGCTGTCTCGGCCTTGGAGACTGTACCCGTGCCTGTATGTTTGATGCCATCCATGTGATAGACGGCGTGGCGAAGGTGGACCGGGAGAAGTGTACCGGGTGCAAGGCCTGCACGGCGGTCTGCCCCAGAGGCGTGATTAAGTTAAAGCCTGCGGCCAGCCAGCCGGCGGTGAAGTGCTCCAGCAAGGAAAAGGGCGCCGCCGTCAACAAGGCCTGCAAGGTGGGCTGTATCGGCTGCGGCCTCTGTGCGAAGAACTGCCCTAACGGCGCAATCACGGTGGAGAACAACCTTGCCTCCATCGATTACGAGAAGTGTAACGGGTGCGGAGCCTGTGCGGAGAAGTGCCCGAAGAAGGCGATCCTGTGGATTGAGGGAAAGCCTCAGCTTGTGGAGACGCCCGGTGCCGGAGCATAAGGCGTAAGAACGAATCAGACATAGAACAGACATAGAAAATTTAACTGAAAATCCCGGATAAAAAGTGGGAAGTTCACTTTTATCCGGGATTTTATAAATTTGATATAAGGTTTCCGTTTAAAGCATGATATCTTCAACATTTACGCCTAGAGATGATAGCTTTGCAATGGTCAGCCTGATCGAATAGTCAAGCTATTCACTTGGTTTGTATTGATTTAGCAATAACTTGGCATTATAATAAAAAGATATGGGAATAAAATAGGAAATGGGGGATTGATTATGGCCAGCACGATACAGGTTAGAGTGGAAGATGAATTAAAAAAGAAATCGGATTCCTTATTTAGGGATTTAGGGACGGATACAACAACGGCTATAAGAATGTTTTTGACACAGGCGGTTGCGGTAAATGGGTTTCCGTTTGAGATCAAAAGACGAACAGAAGTAAATCCATATGAAATTATGACGGAAGAAGAAATGCTTGCAAAGCTGAAAATATCCAGAGAGCGGGGGAAGTTCAGGGGTGCAGATGAAGTGATTTCTGATATGAGGTCGAAGTATGGATTATAATGTTGTTTTGATGGAAGATGCGGAAGAAGATTCTTGACCGATTCATCACCTATCTTATATTTGAAAAGAGGACTGAGCAGGCCGCAAATAACTTATTGAATGATTTTGAGATGACAACAATTTTTTATCACATCGGTATTTTATGCTGTATCGAGTTGAGGATGACATTGTTTTCATAGACAAGATTTTTCATGAACTGCAAGACTATGAAAATAATATGAGCTAAATAAAGGACGATCTGGAGATGGTTTGTCAGACGGTTATGGCCCGGAAATTGCAAACCGCTCCAAAAGTCCTTCCGAGTAATGGACCTCATAGTCGTCCGTGATAAAAACGGCGTAGATCTCGTCCAGGCTGTCGATGAGGTCCATTCCTCTGTCAAGCCCAAGAGAAAAACAGGCGGTGGAGAGAGCGTCCCCGTCCACGGAATGTTCGCTCAGGATGGTGACGGAGAGCAGATTATTTTCACAGGGGTATCCGGTGGCCGGATCCAGAATATGGTGGTAGAGCTTTCCGTCCTCCTCAAAGTACCGCTCGTAGATGCCGGAGGTGACGACGGACCGGTCGGAGACGGGAACCACCAGCATGGGGGTTCCCTGGGGATCAAAGGGCTTCTGGATGCCGATGCGAAACGGGCTTCCGTCCGGCTTGTCCCCGATGCAGAGGACGTTTCCACCCAGGTCGATGATGGCGGAGGTCACTCCGTTTTCCACAAGGAAGTCTTTGAGCCGATCGGCAATGTAGCCCTTGGCGATGGCGCCCAGGTCGATGAGGGTTTGATCGTCGGAGAAGGAAACGGTGTTTCCGTTCAGGGACAGCTTTTCATAGCCCACATGGGCGAGGGACTCTGATAGGGCCGCTTTGTCCGGGAGGGAGGGAGTTTCGGCGGTGAAATCCCAGAGGGAAGAGCAGGAGCCGATGGTAATGTCAAGGGCACCGTCCGACAAGGCGCTGTATTTGAGCCCGGTTTCTATCAGGGAGAGAGTTTCATCGGATACGGTGCTTGCAGTCCGGTGATTCAGGGCGTAGATTTCGCTTCCCTCCAGAGTGCGGCTTAAGGTTTTTTCATATTCATCGCAGAGACGGAAGCACTCCTCGATCAGGGAATCATCCTCTGTGCCGTAGAGGGTGATGGTCACCACAGTGTTCAGAAAAAATGAAGTTTTTGAAACTTGCTTATTTGAACCTTGTTTGTCGGAAGCAGGCTTCGAAGAGTCCGAATCTTTGATTTGGGAGTTCCCCGGCGAAGCATTTCCACAGCCGGAAAGATGTGCGGAAGTCAGAAAGAGAAATGTGAAGAAAAGCAGGGCGGGGCGAAAGACCTTTTTATGGGAAAACCTGTTCATGGCAGAACCTCCGGTAAAAAGAAAAGATTTATGTCGTCTGCAATAGTATAGCACGTTTTTCAGGAGTGGGGAAGTAATAGGCGATTGCGAAACTCAAGAGTTTGTCGAATATTCTCGCAATTTTATGTTTCGCGATTGCCTGGGGGAAGTAAGACAGAGAGGAAATAGTATGAAGAAACGTCTGGATATCTGGTTGATCGCGGGGGTACTCCTCCTTGCCTTGGGCGTGTGGGGATTCCTCTGGATCACCAGGGACGAAGGGGCATTTGCGGTGGTTGAAATCGACGGGGACGAGGTGGCAAGGTATTCCCTGGAAAAGCCTCTCACAGAAGAGATCGCCTCGCCATGGGGAACGAATCTTTTAGTTGTTGAAAACGGAACGGCGAAGATCGTGGAGGCAGACTGCCCGGACAAGCTCTGCGTGAACCAGAGAGCCATTCGGTATCAGGGGGAGAGCATCATCTGTCTGCCCCACAAAGTGACGGTCCGCATTGAGGGCGGGGAGGAGAGCGGGATCGACGCTCTCGCTTCACTGGGGCGGACCCTGCCCTCGCCATGCTGGGGCAGACCCCGCCCTCGCCATGCCTGCAATTTTATGGAAAAGTCTTCGTAGATTCCGGCAGGCTATAGATATCGTCAATGGTGTGAATTTTTTGATTTTACCCTATACTGGGAGAGAATGGAGGAGTTATCATGGAGATGCGGTTGATTCCTGCTTGCGATCATCCAAAGGAGACAGGGATTTTATTTTCAGAATATACGGACATGCTGATTGCCGGGGACAGAGCCTTTGAACAATACTTAGAGATCCAGCATTACGAGGAGGAGCTGAAGCATTTGGAGGAAAAGTACGGGCCTCCGGCCGGGAGGCTGTATCTGGCATATCTGGGCATGGAAAGCGGGGCAGAGGGGAAGCAGGCCGGCGAATTGGCCGGCTGCATCGGACTTAGGAAGCTTGACGATGAACGCTGTGAGATGAAGCGGCTTTATGTCAGGCCGGCCTTTCGGGGAAAGGGGATTGGCAGCGGGCTTATCCGGCAGGTCGTCGCAGATGCAAAAGAGATCGGATATACGTACATGCTCCTCGATACGCTGCCTTTTTTGGAACGTGCACTTCGCATGTACAGACAGTTTGGATTTTATGAGATCTCCTGCTACAACGACAGTCCCATGGAGAGCTCCATCTATATGAGGTTGGATCTTAAAGGAAAAGTATGAAAGCAAGCTTTCATATCTATCTTTATGGCAAGCGCAAGACCTGTCGTGCAGAGGAAAATATGAATACAAAGAAAACGGCCAGATACGGCCTTCTGATTGCACTTGCATTTATTTTCAGTTATATTGAGAGCGTGATTATGGTGCCGGTCCCGGTGCCGGGAATCAAGCTGGGGCTGGCCAATCTGGTGGTGCTGGCGGCCCTTTACCGAATGGGAAACGGACCGGCCGCCTTGGTTTCCGTGGTGCGGGTGGTGTTAGCCGGGCTTACGTTCCATAACGCCATGATGATGCTCTACAGCCTGGCGGGCTGTACTCTAAGCCTGTTCATCATGATTCTTTTAAAACGGACGGGCCGATTCGGCATGGTGGGGGTCAGTGTGGCGGGAGGCGTCATGCACAACCTGGGACAGCTTCTGGTGGCGGCGGCCGTTTTGGAGACGTCGGCGCTCCTGTATTACTTTCCGGCGCTTTTGGTATCCGGCTGTGTTGCAGGAATTGTGATTGGAGTGGCCGGAGCCGAGGCGGTGAAGCGGCTCCCGACGTTATGAAGTACGCAAAAGAAAAAAGACCGAGGCTAAAAACAGGCGTCAGTCTTTTTTCGAGCAGAACTATAAGCCGGGTTCTGTCGTGAATGGCCATCTATCTAGGCCTGCCGTCACCGACAGGCTCAAGCGACCTACCCGAAAGCAGACGGGCCGCCTTATGCTCTCTGTTCGGTCTTGCTTCGGATGGGGTTTACATATGCCCCCCCTGTTGCCAGGAGGGCGGTAGTCTCTTACACTGCCCTTCCAACCTTACCGGCCGAAGGCCGGCGGTACATTTCTGTTGCACTGTCCTTGGAGTCGCCTCCACCGGATGTTATCCGGCATCCTGCCCTGTGAAGCCCGGACTTTCCTCGTCCGCCATCCCTTGGGGGGCGTCCGCAGCCATTCATTCTGCTCAGGTGGTATCATAACACAAGAGTCGGTGGATTGCAAGGCTTCTTTCAAGGAAAGGCGGCAGACCATGCCCCCGGCGGAATATCCTTCTGCAGGGGGCCGTTTTTTCTGTCCGATTGTCACGGGAGGTTCCTCACGGCCGCAAATCCAAGCTCCAGATCCGCAAGGATATCGTCGATATGTTCCGTGCCGATGGAAAGACGGATGGTGCCCGGATGGATTCCCTGGTCCTTAAGTTCCTCGGCGGTGAGCTGGGAATGAGTGGTGGTGGCCGGATGGATCACCAGGCTCTTCACGTCGGCCACGTTGGCCAGCAGAGAAAAGATTTTTAAATGGTCGATGAAGGCGTAAGCTTCCTGCTGGCTTCCCTTGATATCGAAGGTGAAGATGGAAGCGCCTCCGTTTGGAAAATATTTCTCATACAGGGCGTGGTCCGGATGGTTCGGCAGGGAAGGGTGGTTGACCCGTTCCACCAAGGGATGTGATGCCAGATAGTCCACCACTTTTTTTGTGTTCTCCGCATGACGTTCCAGTCTCAGGGAGAGGGTTTCCACGCCCTGCAGGAGCAGGAAGGCGTTGAAGGGGGAGATGGCGGCACCGGTGTCCCGAAGGAGGATGGCCCGGACGTAGGTGGCAAAGGCTGCGGGTCCCGCCGCCTCCACGAAGGAAACTCCATGGTAGCTGGGATTGGCGTCGGCGATGGCCGGGTATTTGCCGCTGGCCTTCCAGTCAAATTTTCCGGAATCCACGATGATGCCGCCCAGGGTGGTGCCGTGCCCGCCGATAAACTTGGTGGCGGAGTGGACCACGATGTCGGCGCCGTGCTCGATGGGGCGGATCAGGTAAGGGGTGCCGAAGGTATTGTCGATGACCAGGGGCAGCCCGTGCCTGTGGGCGATGGCGGCGATGGCGTCGATATCGGGGATGTCGCTGTTAGGGTTTCCAAGGGTCTCCAGATAGATGGCCCTCGTGTTGTCCTGGATGGCGTTTTCCACCTCTGCCAGGTCGTGGGCGTCCACGAAGGTTGCCGTGACGCCGTAATGGGGGAGGGTGTGCTCCATAAGGTTGTAACTGCCGCCGTAAATGGTCTTCTGGGAGACGACGTGGCCGCCGTCGGGAGCCAGGGCAAGGATGGCGTAGGTGATGGCGGCGGCCCCGGAAGCCACAGCCAGCGCAGCCACGCCGCCTTCCAGTGCGGCCAGGCGCTTTTCCAGTACCTCCTGGGTGGAATTGGTCAGGCGGCCGTAAATGTTTCCGGCGTCGGCAAGGCCGAAGCGGGCGGCCGCATGGGCGGAATTTTTAAATACGTAGGAAGTGGTCTGATAAATGGGAACCGCCCTGGAATCCGTGGCGGGATCCGCTTCTTCTTGTCCGACATGTAACTGAAGGGTTTCAAATCTGTAATCACTCATGGTCCTGTCCTCTTTTCTGAATGTCTGCGTATGTGTCCGGCAACGTGCGCCGAACAAAAATCATGCTGTGTCATGGTTCGTTTTACCGAATCGCTGTCATCATATTACACCTATTAACCTACTAAGTCAATAGGAAAATGAAAAAATATGGATATTACAGGAAATGGTCCACAAAATTATCTTGTCAAATTCAATTACCCAGCGTTATAATAGGTGAAAGAACAGGGAGGTATTTTATGATTTCGACGAAGGGGAGATATGCGCTCCGGGTCATGGTGGACCTGGCAGGGCAGGATACGGAGCGGTTCGTTCCGTTAAAGGAAGTTGCGGGGAGACAGGAGATCTCCGAAAAATATTTGGAGATCATCGTCCGGGCGCTGGTGAAGGGAAAGCTTCTCAGGGGCTTAAGCGGAAAGGGCGGCGGCTATCGGCTGACCCGCAGGCCGGAAGAATACACGGTGGGGGAGATTCTGGAATTGACGGAAGGGACCCTGGCCGTGGTGGCCTGTCTGGAGAAGGGGGCGGAGGACTGCGCCAGACGGGAAAGCTGCCGGACCCTCCCCATGTGGGAGCGGTTTAACGGCATGGTGAGGGAATTTTTCTTTGGAATCACCTTGGCGGACCTGCTGTGATGAATTGCCTTTTGAGAAATCTGAAATGTCGATTTTTCGCAGATTACCCAAATCTGTGAAAAAGGTTAGAAATCCCATATCATACAATATATAAAATATTACGACGGAAATTCATAAAATATAAGTAAAAACTGAACCTGCAATGGATTCTAAGCTTTAGCTCACCATACTCAGAACAATTATACTTTCAGAAAGAGCATTTGTCAATTGAGGAATGGCTGGTAGGTTTTGTATAAAGCCCGAAAAATTTCTGGAGAGTTCCGCATAAAAATATGCCGTGGGATACGTGGCGGGCGTGTTTGACCTTTTTCATGTCGGGCATTTGAACCTGCTCAGGAGGGCGAAGGAGCAGTGCGGATATCTGATTGTCGGAGTGGTGTCGGACGAGCAGGTCATGAAGGAGAAAAAGACGATGCCGGTGATTTCCTTCGAAGAGCGCCTGGAGATCGTGCGGGCATGCCGCTACGTGGACGAGGCGGTGGAGATTCCCATTGGCAGGCCTTCCACGAAAGACGCCTACAGAATGTACCGGTTTGATGCGCAGTTTTCCGGGAGTGATTATGAAAACGATCCGTCCTGGTTGTCCCAGCGGACCTACCTCAGACAGCACGGTTCCGATTTGGTGTTCTTTCCGTACACGTCGTCCGTCAGTTCGACCGATTTGAAACATCAGCTTAAACGAGAGGGGAAGCCGGAATAGATGGAAATTGCCTGCATGCCGGATGGAGTTCCGGGGGAGAAAAAGTCGAAATCACTGATCTGGCTGGCCCAGGCGGGATTTGAGAACATTGTTTTGGATACGAGGCGGTATTGTTCTTCCTGGGAGCTGGAACACCAGGAAGAAATAAAGGAGATTGCGGAGGAGCGCCAGGATGCGGCTTTTGTTTCCCAGAGGCCGGAATTTGTATTTTAGTACCGAATGCTTATCGAAATTATCAGGGCCATCCAATGAGAGGCACATTCAGTGATCCCTATGAATTGAAACGGTTCACAGGGGAATTAAATGCCCAGTCCGGAAAAAAACAGTATGGGATATGTGCGGACCTTGGCGTGTGCAATCTGGTCGGACAGAATATCTATGAGTTTTTGACCTTGCTTGGAGATGCGGTAAAGGCGGTAATCGTCAGGGAAAACGACGGGAGGACGGACAGTGCGTTAATCCCTTTTTCTGTATCGAATCGGGGTGCCGGCCGAATGGACTATCTTGTCTGGCAGATTTCCATGGAACGCCGAATCAAAAAATATCGCTCCCGCGTCCTTTTCGGGGCGGGCAACATGTGCAGAAATTATATTCGCTGTTATGGAGAAGCGTTTCCGCCCCTGTTTACCTGCGACAATGACAAGGCGCACTGGGGGGAGCATTTTGAAGGGCTGGAGATCAGGCCGCCGGAAGCCTTGAAACAGCTTCCGGCAGACTGTGCGGTCTTTATCTGCAATATCTATTATAAAGAAATTAAAAACCAGCTCTGTGAGATGAGAATTCAGAATCCGATCGAATATTTCAGCGATGAGTTTATGCCGTCGTATGTCAATGACCTGGCAAAAAAGAAGTAAAACGATCGGAAGTGAGGGGGTAAGCCGGTGCAGATCGGGGTTCAGACAAAAAACGTGATAAATGACAATCATCCGGAAGAAGGTTTCGCATTACTTGCAAAGGCGGGATTTTCCTGTGCGGATTTTGGATTGAATGGTTATCTTTTGAATCAGGACATCTATCAGGCAAAGATAAATTCCTTTTTTGACCAGTCGGTTCAGGAATTGGAGATGTTTTTTTTCTGCCCACAAACAGGGGGCGGAGGCGACGGGGATCACCATAAACCAAATGCACATGCCATATCCTGTTTACGTGCCGAGGGGCGGCCGGGAGATGAATGATTATCTGTGGAACGTGGTCGCCACCAAAAGCATGGCGGTCTGTGCTTTTTTCGACTGCCCCTTCCTGGTGATCCATGGGTTCAAGCTGATGCGCTTTCTGGGGACGGAAGAAAAAGAATGGCAGGAGACGGAACGCTTCCTGGATTTCCTTGCTCCGATGGCAAAGGAAATGGGAATCACCATCTGTATTGAGAATCTTTATGACGGCATTGGGGGACATCTGGTGGAAGGGCCGTGCTGTGATGCGAAAAAAGCGGCGGAGCGGATCGACCGGATGAATGAAAAGTATCATGCGGAGATCCTGGGCTTTTGTTTTGACACGGGACATGCGAACCTGTTAGGCCTTGATTTTGAACGGTTCCTGACAACGCTGGGAGGAAGGCTCAAGGTTTTGCACATCCATGACAATGACGGTGTTTCTGACCTGCACCAGATTCCTTTTACTTTTGCGAGGACGAGGGAGAACCAGTCATCCACGGACTGGGACGGCTTTATTCGTGGATTAAAGAATGTTGGATATCATGGAACTTTGAGTTTTGAAACGGCACCTGTGTTGACGGCCTTTCCTGATACGATGAAAGCGGATGCGCTCTCCTTTATTGCGCGGATCGGTCGTTATTTCGAAAGCCGTTTTGAGGACCGGAGCGTGCGGTAGAATCGACGTGAACAACGGGAAAGCGCTTGAGGCCATCGAGCGGGATGTGTGGAAAGCGGACGAAACATGGCGGACAAGGCGGGCCCGTTCGGACTTCGCCGTCTTGTCCTGTCAAAAAAAATAAAAAAGTGTAAAAGCACTGCGAAAGCTGTCCCGGCATAGACTATAAGAAAGAACTTGCCGGAGCAGTGTTTCATGAAGACTTTCTTAAAACCCCTGACGATTTTGGAGGAAAAGACCTTTTTAGAGCAGTTCAGACGGGGGGAACAGGAAGCGAAGCGTGTCCTGATCGAGAGAAACATGCGTCTGGTGGCCCACATTGTGAAAAAATACAGTCAGACGGATTATGAGATGGAGGACCTGATTTCCATCGGGACCATCGGTCTGATCAAGGCCGTCGACACCTTCAACCCGGACCGGGCAAGCCGACTGGGAACCTATGCGGCCAAATGCATCGACAACGAGATCCTCATGTTCCTCCGGGCGGAGCGGAAACGGGGACGGGAGGTTTCCCTCTACGAACCCATCGGCGTGGACAAAGAGGGGAATGCCATCAGCCTGGTGGACGTGATCGAGGCGGAGAGCAGGGACATGACCGAGAAGGTCTCGACGGACCAGGACATCCGCAGAATGTACGGGGCTTACCGGGAGATTCTGAGCGGCCGGGAAAAACAGGTGATTGCCATGCGGTATGGCCTGTTCGGGGGAAAGGAACATACCCAGAGGGAGGTGGCGGCCGTTCTCGGCATCAGCCGCTCCTATGTGTCAAGGATCGAGAAGGGAGCGCTTTTAAAGTTGCGGGGGGCCCTGTAGAGGGACGGTGATAAAAATCTCTTTGCATATTATGTATTATGGATTATGGATTTCAAACTTTTTTCTTATATCCTCCCGGAATCCGCCGATAAATTTAATATAGCGAAAGAGATCTGCAAGGATGCAGGAGATAAATATAGAAGATTGGTGGGTGAAGAGAATCTATGCGTATCGCACACAATATTGCAGGTATGAATACATCGAGAAATCAGGGAATGGTGAAGACTCAGCTGGGCAAATCGCTGGAGAAGCTGTCATCCGGTTACCGGATCGTCCGTGCGGGCGACGATGCGGCTGGTCTGGCTATTTCGGAGGGAATGCGCTCACAGATCGCCGGTCTGGACCAGGCCATGCGCAATGCGGAGGACGGAGTCGGCATGGTCAACACGGGCGAGGGCGCCCTGCAGGAGGTTCACGCCATGCTCCATCGTCTGGAGACGCTGGCCATCGAGTCCGCCAACGGCACGTTTAACGATGTGGCAAGAGAGAACGTGGACCTGGAGAAGAAGGAGATCATGGAGGAGATCGACCGAATCTGTGGGAATACCTCCTTCAATGAGAATGACCTGTTTAATTTCGGAGAACCGCCGGTTCCGATCAATCCGCCGGCGCAGAGCGACCTGGTCACGTTCCAGATCGGTCCGTCCGGAGAAGAGGTCATGGATGTGCCGCGTTACTTCATGGGCTCCAAGGCTCTTGGGCTGATGGGCGAGGACGGCAATACTGAAATGGAGCTTGGGACGCCGGAGAAGGCCAATGCGGCGATTGATACCATTGCCCAGGCGGTTCAGGCCGTGACCGTGGTCCGTTCCGAGTTTGGGGCCGCACAGAATCATCTGGATCACACCCACAACAGCCTGAGCGTGACGGCTGAGAACATGCAGGCGGCCGAGAGCAGAATCCGCGACACCGACATGCCGGACGAAATTACCAATTTCACGTCCAAAAACATTCTCATGCAGGCTACCATGTCCATGCAGAGCCAGGCCAATGCCGTGCCGCAGAGCGTACTTACGCTTCTTCAGAATGCCTGATGGTTCTGAGACACATTGACAGTCCGGAAGCTTCTGTTAAGATGGAGATGTTGGTGGAAGGATTGCTTTGTATTTATAATCGAATGATCTTAAGCCTTGAAAAGCAGCCGGGCGCAGAGCCTGAGGCTGCTTTTTAAGATTTGAAACAGAAGAGTTTGCCATAAGGGGGGACTACACATTTCCCCGGACTTATGTTATGATAGGGTTATCAAACACAGTTATGCAAATAACAGAAATGGAGGAAGATGATGAAAGCAAACGCAATCTCTGCCGCGGAGGCGCTGGAAAGGCTGAAAAAGGGAAATGAGACCTATTTATCGGCGAAATCCAATCCCGGAGACGTTTCTCCCGAGGTGAGAAAGGCCACCTGTGAAGGCGGGCAGCATCCCTATGCGATCGTTGTGGCCTGCTCCGATTCGAGGGTGATTCCGGAGAGCATTTTCTCTGCGGGGATCGGCGAACTGTTCGTGATCCGCGTGGCCGGAAACGTCATGGACAAACATCAGATCGGAAGCGTGGAGTATGCGGCGGATCATTTGGGCTGCAAGCTGGTGGTGGTTCTCGGCCATGAGCATTGCGGTGCGGTGGGTGCGGCTCTCACCAGCAAGCCGGAAGGGTTTGTCAAGTACATAACGGACGAGATCTGCGAGGCCATTGGAGAAGAGAAGGATGAGTATAAGGCCTGCTGCCTGAACGTGAACCGGGGCGTTTCCATCTTGAAGGAGAGTCTCAAGGTGGGAGACGGGGATGACCTGAAGGTATGCGGCGCATACTACCGGATCAGCGACGGTGCCGTGGAGTTTTTTGACTAATGTAGAAATTTCAGACCGTTTTTCAGAAACTGGCGGACGGGGAATCCTGTTCCGCCAGCTTTTTGGCGGCGGATAACCAGATGGCTCTGCCCTGTTTTGGGGCGTCGGATGTCCGTGGGCCTTGTCCTGTTTTGCGGCGGGCTGTCTGCGGGAGCTTAGGCGGGAGGAATGATATGGAGGCGCTTACCTTGTGGGAGCATGACATTCTGTTTTTTATCCAGGAGTCCATCCGGGCGGATTGGCTGGAGGGTTTTATGAAGGCGGTGACCTTTCTGGGAAACGGCGGGTGGTTCTTTATTGCGCTGGGAATCCTTCTGGCCGTTTATCCGAAGACGAGAACCTACGGGTTCCTCCTGCTGGCGGCCCTGGCGGTGGACGCAGTGGTTTTGAATTTGGGCCTTAAAAACCTGGTGCAGCGGGTGAGACCCTACGACCAGTTTCCGGATTTGATCCTGCTTATAGAAAAGCAAGTGGATTTCTCCTTCCCGTCGGGCCATTCGGGCTGTGCCTTTGCGGCGGCGGGAGTGTTTCTTCTGGCTCCTCCGAAGGGGAAGCGGGCCTTTGGCTGGGGGATGCTCATCCTGGCTGTGATCATTGGATTTTCCAGGCTGTATGTGGGAGTCCATTTTCCCACGGACGTGCTGGCCGGGGCGGCCATAGGTTTCCTAAGCGCCCTGTTGGTGGTGTACTTATACCGCAGACAGGAAAGGCGGGAGAGGGCGAAAAAGGCCGGGCCGGAATAATACAGGCATAGATGAACTCAGAAAACGAGATTTTTACAGAAATGGGGAGGAATGGATGTCTTACTGTACGGAATGCGGAACGAAGCTTGTGCCAAAGTATCTGGAAAAGGAAGGGATGATCCCCTGGTGCGAACGATGTCAGGCCTATCGGTTTCCCACCTTTAATGCGGCCATCAGCACCATTGTCTACAGCCCGGACGGACAGGAAATTTTGCTGATTAAGCAGTACGGACGGGACAGAAATATTCTGGTGGCCGGATATATCAACAAGGGAGAGGGGGCGGAGCACGCCCTGGCGAGGGAGGTCATGGAGGAGATGGGCCTTAAGGTGACGGCCTGTGCCTTTAACAGGAGCGAATATTTTGAAAAGAGCAACACGCTGATGCTCAATTTTGCCAGCATCGTGGATTCTTACGATCTTGGCGGCATGACGCCGGAGGTGGACGATGCGGCCTGGTATACGCCGGAGGAGGCGAGGGAGGCCATCACCCATGACAGCCTGGCCGAGAAGTTCCTTCTTAGCTGGCTGTCCAAACGGGAGAGGTATGACCATTCCTTTGATACATGGGTGTTTTGATGGTGCTTTATTTGTGCTTCTCTTCGCAGTAGGCGCAACGGTACACCTGGTTTTCTTCATCGGCCAGGAAAAATATATGGGGAAGCTCCTGTTCGATGGAGGTGATGCAGCGAGGATTTTTGCATTTGATGATATTGGTCAGTTTCTTCGGAAGCTGAACCACCTTCTTCTCTATAATCTTTTCGTCTTTGATAATGTTGACGGTGATGTTGCAGTCGATGTATCCCAGCACGTCCAGGTCCACCACGTCCAGGCCACCCTCGATCTTCAAGATGTCCTTGCGGCCCATCTTGTTGCTCCGGGCGTTCTTGATGATGGCTACCTGGCAGTCCAGTTTATCCAGCTTCAAATATTTATAGATATCCATGCTCTTGCCGGCCTGGATATGGTCGAGGACGATCCCGTCCTTCAGTCCTCCGATATTCAACATAACAGTCTATCCTTTCTGAGAAATGCATATACATGATAGCGGGAAAAAACGATCCATTGGGGCGAGCTGCCGCCCCGCGGCTCATACGGTGATCTCCAAGAGATCGAGGATCAGGGCCATGCGGATATAAACGCCGTACTGAGCCTGGGGGAAATAGGCGGCCCTGGGGTCGTCGTCCACCTCCACGGAAATCTCGTTGACCCGGGGCAGGGGGTGGAGGATGCTCATGTCCGGTTTGGCCGTTTTTAGTTTGGCACGGTCTAAAATGTAACAGTCTTTCATGCGGATGTATTCATCCTCGCTGAAAAAACGCTCCTTCTGCACTCTGGTCATATAGAGGATGTCCAGGGACGACATGGCTGTCTCCAGGTCACGGACTTCCTCATAGGGGATGTGGCCGGCGTCCAGCACGTTTTCCCGGATGTAGCTGGGGACTCTGAGCTCCTCCGGGGAGATCAGTACGAAGCGGATGCCGGGATAACGGACGAGGGCTTCGATCAGAGAATGGACGGTGCGGCCGAATTTCAAATCCCCGCAAAGTCCCACCGTCATATCGCCCAAATGCCCCTTCAAAGAGCGGATGGTCAGAAGATCGGTCAAAGTCTGGGTGGGATGCTGATGCCCGCCGTCACCTGCATTGATGACGGGGATCTGGGATTTCATGGCGGCCACCATGGGAGCGCCCTCCTTGGGGTGGCGCATGGCACAGATGTCGGCATAGCAGGAGATCACGCGGATGGTATCGGAAACGCTCTCGCCCTTGGCGGCGGAGCTGGAATCGGCAGAAGAAAAACCAAGGACACTGCCCCCTAAATTCAACATCGCTGCCTCGAAGCTTAAACGGGTGCGGGTACTTGGTTCATAGAATAACGTGGCTAATTTTTTGCCTTTGCAGGCTTCTTTGTATTTGTCCGGGTGGGCTTTGATGTCGTCGGCCAGATCCATCAGCCGGTCAAGCTCGTCCACCGAGAAGTCCAGAGGGCTTAAAAGATGTCGCATGTCGGGTATCCTCCTTGTTTCAGTTGCGGCACGTCATTTCGCAAAGCGAAAAATTTTACCGTTATCAGTATAAACGAAATCAGAAAAATGTGCAACAGTTCCATAGACAAATTCCGGGATTTTTTGTAAAGTATAGATGTATGAATTTTAAAGGGAGGCTTCATGGAAAAAAGGCAGAAACCAATTGGAAAACGGAAGAGAAAGAGCCTGTGGGAGAAAGCTCCCATTTTTTGCATGAGCTTCGTGGGGCTTCTGGCAGTGCTTTTCGTGACGGGAGCGTTTTTTCTGAAAAAGACCATCGAGCACAGGAAGCTGCTGGCTCCCACCGATACCTTTTATGAGGGAGTCTACGTGGAAAATATTCCCCTGGCAGGCCTTACCATGGAGGAGGCAAAGGGGCAGGTGGCGGCGGTGACGGTGACGGCCGAGAGCACCTGGGCCATGAAGGCGGACTGCGGGGGCGAGACCTATGAGATTGAGAATCTGATGGAAAACAACATGGATGAAGTGCTTAAGGAGGCCTTTGCCCTAGGGCGCACCGGGACGGAGCGGGAGCGGATTGCGGAGATCACCGGCCTGCAGCGGTTTCCGAGGCATTTCAGCGTGGAGGACACCTACGACGAGGAGGCGGCCAAAAAGGCGGTCGACGCCATCGGGGCCCGGTTTGACATAGCGCCGGAGGATGCGGCCATGACCGGCTATGACGAGACGGAGAAGTTTCAGTTTTCGCAGGAGGCGGCCGGGAGGACGGTGGACCGGGAGGATCTGCTGGGCCAGATCGGGGAGGCGGTCGCCCGGGGAGACTATGACGCAGTGCTTTCCGGAAAGGTTTCGGAGGTGCCTGCGGCCATGAACCTGGAGCAGGCGAAGGAAGCCTATGTGCTTCTGGCAAAGTTCAGCACCAGGGCGGAGGTGGAAAGCGAGGACCGGGACCACAACGTGAAGCTGGCGGCGGACACGGTCAACAATACGCTGATCGCCCCCGGTGAAGAATTTTCCATGAACGAGGTGATCGGGGAGACCACCGAGGAACAGGGCTATAAGGAGGCGGCCACTTATGCCAGGGGAGAGGTGGTGCCGGAGTTCGGCGGCGGCGTCTGTCAGGTGTCTTCCACCATCTACAATGCGGTGATCCAGGCGGGCCTTGAGACTACGGAGCGGAAAAATCACAGCATGACCGTCTCCTACGTGCCACTGGGGGAGGACGCCATGATCTCCTACTGGAACTCGGACCTCAAGTTCAAGAACAATTCTTCGGGAAACATCCTGGTGCTCCTGGATGCCTACGGGCCGGAGGTGATCTGTTATATTTACGGGATTCCGATCCTTCCGGAGGGGGTCACGGTGAAAATGGACTCCCAGGTCGTGGAGACCCTTCCTGTCCCCGAGCCCACCTACGTGGAGGACGATTCTCTGTCTCCCGGCGAGGAGCGCTATAAAACCTACGGGAAGGAAGGATACCGGGTGAAGACGGACCTGGTGACCATGAAGGACGGGGTGGAGATCGGCCGGGAGTTTTTACATAACAGCACCTACAACCCGCAGACGCCCGTGATCCGCAGGAACAGCGGAGGGTGAGGAACGGACGGAAAAACAGATGGGAAACATGACGGGAGAAGAAGTTCAGCTAGGGAGGACCTGATTTATGTCGGCGTTTACGAAGAAAGCCATCGCGGATTCATTTTTAAAGCTTTTGAGAGAAAAGCCCCTTGACAAGATCACCATCAAGGATATCGTGGAGGACTGCGGCATCAACCGGAACACGTTCTATTATCATTTCGAGGACGTTCCGGCGCTGGTGGAAGTGATTTTGAAGGAGGAGACGGAGCGGGTGCTGGGGGAGCATCTGGGGGAGGATTCCTGGGAGGAGGGCTTCATCGCCGCCGCCCGCTTTGCCCTGGAGAATAAAAGGAGCATTTACCATATCTACAACTCCGTGAACCGGGAGGTGTTTGAGCGGTATTTGAATCAGATCGGGATGGATGTGATGGAACGGTTCGTGGAGAAGGCGGCCAGAGGATTTTCCGTGTCCCCGGAGGATCAGAAGCTGATGGCCTCCTTTTACCGGGCCGCCCTCACGGGAATGATTTTGGACTGGCTGGCCTGCGGCATGAAGTACGAGCCGGAGGACGTGATCCGGCGGATGGGGGTCATGCTAAAGGGGAGTATCGAGACGGCCTTTGCGAACATGAGCCGGTAATATTTGGGCATTTCCCGCCCGGTGTCTGATTTTCGGACAAAAAAGGCCCGGTGTACGATTTTTGTACACCGGGCTTTTTTTGTCCGTTTTCCTTTTAAGGGAAAACAGATAGAATAGGGCAGTGTAAGGGAGGTGTGATTATGAGAAAATTAAAAACCATAAAGGCGGCAAAGCTTGGATACATTGTCACTTCGTTGGTTTTATGCGGAATGGGCGTGCTCCTGGTGGTTTGGCCGGAGCTTTCCGCAAAGGTGCTCTGTCGGGCGGCGGGGGCCCTGCTCCTTGTCTGTGGAGTGATCAAGCTGATCGGATATTTTTCCAGAGATCTTTACCGGCTGGCCTTTCAGTTTGATCTGGCCTTTGGGCTTTTGTCCGCAGTCATGGGATTTTTGCTTCTGCTCGATGCGGAGGGCGTAATCTGGACGCTGCATGTGATCATCGGCGTGATCGCCCTGGCAGACGGACTTTTCAAGCTGCAGACGGCCTTTGACGCCAGGCGCTTCGGTCTTGAACGGTGGTGGATGATCGCCGTCACGGCTCTGGTCTCCGCTCTGTTCGGACTGCTCCTGGTGGTGGATCCCTTCGCCGGGGCTGCCGCTCTGATGACGATGATGGGGCTGACCTTTTTTGCGGAGGGAATGCTGAACCTGTGTGTTGCGCTCTGCGCAGTCAAAATTATTCAGAACAAGAAGGAGGAAAACGGATGAAATTCGGAAAGACAGTGGTAAAATGCCGGATCCCGATTTTGGTGATCGCCATCCTTTTGATGGTTCCCTCCGTGATCGGCATGGCGGCCACAAGGATCAATTACGATATGCTGACTTATCTGCCGGAGGATATGGATACGGTCAAAGGACAGGATATTCTCATGGAAGATTTTGGAAAAGGGGCTTTTTCCTTCATTATCGTGGAAGGAATGGAGGAGGAGGCGGTGGCCGACATGAAGGCGGCCATCGAGAAGGTGGATCATGTGGACACGGCCCTCTGGTATGACAGTGTCATGGACCTGTCCGTTCCCATGGAGCTGCTTCCCGACAAGCTTTACGAGGCATTTAATTCCGGGGAAGCCACCATGATGGCCGTCTTCTTTGACAGTTCCACCTCGGCTGACGAGACCATGGAGGCCATCCAGGAGATCAAGCGGGTAACGGAGCGGAAATGCTTTGTTTCGGGGATGTCGGCCCTGGTCACGGACCTAAAGGAGCTTTGTGAGAAGGAGGAGCCGATCTACGTGGGGATCGCCGTGCTCTTGGCCTGCGGGGCCATGATGCTCTTCATGGATAATTTCCTGATTCCCTTTGTGTTTCTTGTAAGCATCGGCATGTCCATCCTGCTCAATATGGGCACCAATTACTTTTTGGGGGAGATTTCTTATCTCACAAAGGCGCTGGCGGCGGTCCTGCAGCTTGCGGTCACCATGGACTATTCGATTTTCCTCTGGCACAGCTACGAGGAGCAGAGAGAGACTCTTCCGGATAAACGGGAGGCCATGGCGGAGGCTATCCATAAGACGCTCACCTCGGTGGTGGGAAGCTCCGTTACCACGGTGGCCGGGTTTATCGCCCTGTGCTTTATGAGCTTTACCCTCGGGAAGGACCTGGGGATTGTCATGGCAAAGGGAGTGGTTCTGGGCGTAATCGGCTGCGTGACCACCCTTCCGTCCCTGATTTTGGCTCTGGATAAATTGCTTCTTAAGACCAGGCACAGATCCCTGATTCCCTCCACGGAAAGGCTGGCGGGTGTCATCACCAAATATTTTCCCGTATTCCTGGTGCTGTTCGCGGCGCTCCTGATTCCGGCCTATATCGGATATCAGGGGACCTCGAAGGAGGTGTACTACGAACTGTCCGACAGTCTTCCAAGGGATCTGGACAATATCATTGCCAACACGAAGCTCCAGGAGACCTTCGACGTGGGCTCCACCCACATGATTCTCACGGACATGTCGGTGCCGGTGGAGGATAAACGGGCGATGATGAAGGAGATGGAGCAGGTGGACGGCGTGAAATACGTGCTGGGCCTGGAATCGGTGGTGGGACCGTTAATTCCCGAGGAAATGATTCCGGATTCGGTGAGGAGCATTCTCCAGAGTGACAACTGGGAACTCGCATTAATTAATTCGGAATACAAGACGGCCAGCGACGAGGTCAACGGCCAGATCGACGACCTCAACAGAATCCTCAAAAAATACGATCAGAAAGGAATGCTAATCGGCGAGGCACCCTGCACCAAGGACATGATCGAGGTGACGGACCGGGATTTCAAGGTGGTAAACGCCATCTCCATCGTGGCGATCTTCCTTATCATCCTGATTGTGGAGCGGAGCCTGACCCTTCCGGTCATTCTGGTGGCGGTCATCGAGTTTGCGATCTTCATCAACCTGGGACTGCCCCATTACACGGGGACCTCGCTCCCCTTCATCGCACCCATCTGCATCAGCACCATCCAGCTCGGGGCGACGGTGGACTATGCGATCTTAATGACCACCAGATACAAGAGCGAGCGGCATGAGGGACGGAAAAAGCGGGAGGCGGTGGCGACGGCCCTGGCGGCTTCGATTCCTTCCGTGGTGGTCAGCGCCATGGGACTCTTTGCGGCCACTTTCGGCGTGGCGGTTTACTCGGACATCGACATGATCAGTTCCCTGTGCATGCTGATGGCGAGGGGGGCCATCATCAGTATGTTCTCGGTGATTCTGGCGCTGCCGGCCATGTTTATGCTCTTTGACCGGGTCATCTGCGCCACGAGCATGGGAATGAAAAAGAAAGCAAACAAGAAAGTGGAGGTTACGGTATGAGACACATCGTGGAATATAAAAATAAGAAGAATAAGAGCGTAGAGCATTTGAATGTTAGGTATCTGAACGGGAGGGCGAAGCAGCTTGTGGCCTGGATCCTCGGCGGCTCCCTGGTCTTCGGCATGACCGGAGCCGGGGCTTACGCCGCAGGCATGAGGAAGGGGGAGGGCTCCGGCCCCCAGGTGATAGAGGCGGAGACCGCAGATGCCGGGGCGAAGGACACAGGCTCCGTCGGAACGAAAGAAGGAGGTTCCGTGGAGGAGACCGTCTATGTCCTTGCAGGGGCGGACGGAACCCCGCAGAAAATCATTGTCAGCGACCTGATGAAGGATGCGGGCGGGGAGGATAGCTATACCCAGGAGGATCTGCAAAAGGAGCTCCCCGTGGACATGGCCGTGAGTTTCAAGCTTGACGGAAGGCCGGTGGCGGCAGAGGACATGGCCGGAAAGAGCGGCAAGGTCACCATGCGGTTTGATTACACCAACAGGCAGTACGAGGACGTGGAGATAAACGGGGAGAAAAAGAGGGTTTATGTTCCCTTTGTCATGGTGACCGGCATGGTCCTCGACAACGAGCGGTTCACCAATGTGGAGGTTTCCAACGGCAAGGTCTTAAACGACGGGGATCGGACCATTGTGGCGGGCTTCGCCATGCCGGGCCTCCAGGAAAGCCTTAATCTGGATCAGGAAAAGCTTGAGCTTCCGGGATACGTGGAGGTGACGGCCGACGTGACGGATTTTGAACTGGAGACCACCATGACTCTTGCCACCACGGAGGTGTTTGCAGACATGGAGCTGGACCAAACGGAAGCTTTTGACGAGCTGGACGAATCCATGGAGGAGCTGACCGACGCCATGGACCAGTTGATGGACGGCTCCTCCGCCCTCTATGACGGGCTGTCCGAGCTGCTTGACAAGTCCGGGGAGCTGACCGACGGGATCGGGAAGCTGCATTCCGGGGCGGAAACGCTGGCGACGGGCGCCGGGACGCTGGAGAGCGGAGCAAATGATCTGCAAAGCGGAGCAGGAGAATTAAAGAGCGGGGCGGGAACTTTGAAAGACGGAGCCGAAACGCTGAAAGCGGGAACGGAATCTCTGTCGGATGGCGCTCTGGCTTTGAAGGGCGGCCTGAATCAGCTTGCGGCAGGTAACGACAGCTTGAACGGCGGGGCGGGTCAGGTGTTTGATTCTCTTCTGGCGGCGGCGAACTCCCAGATCCAGGCTTCCGGCCTTTCCCTTCCGGCCCTCACCAGGGACAATTACGGCCAGGTGCTGGACGGGGCTCTCGGGTCGCTGAATGAGAACGCCGTGAGAGAACAGGCCCTCGGGATCGCCAGAGAACAGGTGGAGGCGAAGGTGCGGGAACAGACGGGAACGGTGCGCACCGGGGTGGAGGCGGCCGTGCGGCAGCAGGTGTGGAACACGGTGCTCGGGCAGGCAGGACTTGACCAGGCCACGTATGATGGAATCGCAAACGGTTCCATTTCGGTAGATGCGGGTACGCAGGCATTGGTAGCCCAGATCCCCGGAATGGTGGAGGCGGCGATGAAGAGCCAGGAGACCGTCATTTCAGAGACGACGGAGGCGAAGCTTCAGGAATTGATTGGCCAGAACATGCAGAGTGCGGAAGTGACGAAGCAGGTGGAGGCGGCGGTGACCGCCGCAAGGACCGGTGCGGCCAGCCTGTCGGCGCTGAAGACCCAGCTGGACAGCTACAACCAGTTTTATCAGGGGCTTTTGACCTATACGGCGGGCGTGGCCTCCGCCAATGAGGGGGCCGGCCAGCTTGTGGATGGGGCCGGTCAGCTTGTGGGAGGGGCGGGCCAGCTCGCAGACGGAGCGGGACGCCTGGAAAGCGGAGCCGGTCAGTTGGAAAATGGAGCGGGACAGCTTGCGGGCGGGGCGGGCCAGCTCTCGGACGGGGCCGACACGCTGTATGTGGGGATCGGGACCCTGCAGACCGGAAGCAGCGCACTGATTGACGGCGTAGAGCGGCTTGCGGACGGGGCCATGCAGCTCTCTGAGGGCCTGGAGAAATTCAATGAAGAGGGAATCGAGGCTCTCGTGGATGCTTTTGACGGAGAACTTAAGGAGTTAAAAGACCGTATGACGGCCGTGTCCGATGCGGCGAAGAACTACAAGTCCTTTAAGGATAATGTTGGAACCAGAGGAGAGAGCGTAAGATTCATTTATAAGACGGAGAAGATCGGGGACGAATAGGGGACCCGGTCCACGGCTTCCGATTTTTGCGGTTTCATGCTTTACAGATACCGGTATCGCTTCCTTTTGACGAAGAGGAAGGCCGCCGAGACCACGCAGGCGCAGACTTCCGCCACGGTGATTGCCCACCAGATTCCGTCCACGTCAAAAAAGACAGGCAGGACCAGGACGGAGGAGGTCTGGAAGACCAGGGTCCGCAGGAAGGAGATTGCCGCAGATACGGCTCCATTGCTCAATGCGGTAAAGAAGGAGGAGGCAAAGATATTCAGGCCGGCCAGCAGGAACGAGCAGGAAAACAGGCGAAACGCATGGCTGGTGAGCGCAAAAAGATCCCTGTCATAGCCGACGAAAATTCCCGCAAGGGGATCCGCCAGGGAGAATGCGAGGATGCCCAGGATGATTCCGAAGCCGCCCATGAGCAATATGCTTTTTTTGAGCATGTTCTTAAGTTCCGGATGGTTTCCGGCTCCGTAATGGTAGCCGACCACGGGCGCGCTGCCGATGGAGTAGCCGATAAAGATGGCAATAAAAATAAACTGCACATACATGAGCACGCCGTAGGCCGAGACGCCGTCCTCCCCCACGTACCGGAGAAGCTGGAAGTTGTAGATCATGCTGACGACGGAGGACGAAATGTTGCTCAAGAGCTCTGAAGAGCCGTTTCCAAAAGCTTTGAGAAGGGGGCGGCTCTCCATTCTTGTCCTCGTGAGCCGCAGAAGGCTCCCGTTTGGACGGAGGAAATAGAACAGGGGCAGGATCCCTCCGATGCACTGGCTGATCCCGGTGGCAATGGCCGCGCCTGCCGCACCAAACGGGAACACGCCCACGAACAGGGCGTCCAGGGCCATGTTGACGACTCCCGCCGTCACGGTGGCGTAGAGTCCCAGCTTCGGTTTTTCAGCGGCGATGAAAAAGCTCTGGAAGACATTCTGCAGCATGAAGGCCGCATTGAAGCCGATGACGATGCGGCCGTAAAGAACGCAGTCGCCCATCATTTCCCCGGTGGCGCCCAGAAAGGCGGCAATCGGTTCCATGAATGCGATTCCGAATGCGGACAGGCCGAGACCCAGAATCAGCGTGGCGTAGATCAACATGGAAAAGTACCGGTTGGCCAGATCCCTCCGCCCTTCCCCCAATACACGGGAGACAAGGGCCGTTCCGCCGGTACCGATCATGAATCCCACGCCGCCCAGGATCATGACGAAGGGCATGACCAGGTTGACGGCGGCAAAGGCGGTCTTCCCGGCAAAATTTGACACGAAAAAGCCGTCCACCACTCCGTAGATGGAGGTAAACACCATCATGACGACAAGAGGGAAGGGTGAAACGGAATAGTTTTTTGTAGGTAAAATGGTCGGATAATTGAATATCCATTGCTCAAGACTCCTGTACAGACTGAAAATTTCGGCTTTCTCTCCTGAGGTCCTCCAGATAGCGGCGGGTCAGTTCCAGATAGGTCTCCACGTCCTCTCTTGGCCAGCCGGCGAAGATCCGGTTCTCCGCCTCGATGACCCTTCCAGCCGTGCGGCCGGCCAGGAGAAGGCCTTTTTCCGTGAGGATCACCTTTTTGCGTTTGCCTCCGGCCATTTCCAGGCGGAGGATCCCGTCCCGCTCCAGATTGCGGACGGCGGAATGGACGGTCTGCCTGCTCAGGCCCGTCAGGCTGCAAATTTCCCGGAGGAGGCAGCTCCCGTCTTCGTTGCCGCAGAGGGTATACAGGATCTGCATGGCGCTGTCGGAGAGCCCCAGTTTTAAGGACATCTCGTGGTAGGCGGCATCTGTCTCGCTGATCAGATGGTTAAACCGCCGGATATCGCTGGAAAAGTGGATCGTCATGGGTGTCAGCCTCCGTTTGTCCGAAATCATATAAAAACACGGGAAACATTATAGTACGAAATCGGACATATGTCAAGGGCGAAAAAAGATTCGGAAAATTTCAGTGCGGGCGGCTGGAGGGGAAGGAAGGGAAGCGGCATACTAGGGATGAAAAAGTGATAAAAAATGGATAATAAAAAACGGTTGACTCTGACGCTGCGTCATAGTTTATACTGGGGTTACGCAAGGGCAAGGAGGGAGGAAAACCATATGAGGACCGTGCATGAAGTGAGCGGGCTGACAGGCGTGAGTATACGCACCCTGCAGTATTATGACCGGATTGGGCTTCTGCGTCCGGCGGGATACACGGAGTCGGGCTATCGGCTGTATGACGATGCAGCCTTGGAGAGGCTCCAGCAGATCCTGTTGTTCCGGGAACTGGAATTTCCCCTCAGGGATATAAAGGTGATCCTGGAGAGTCCGGATTTTGACAGGGAGAGGGCGCTGGAACAGCAGATCACCCTTCTGACACTCAAGAAGGAGCACCTTGAAAACCTGATTGATCTGGCCTGCGGAATAAAAGCGATAGGAGTGGATACGATGGATTTTACCGCATTTGACACAAAGAAGATTGATGAATACGCCGCACAGGCGAAGGCTTCCTGGGGGAATACGGCGGCGTACCGGGAGTTTGAGGAAAAGACCAGGAGCCGTACCCCGGAGGAGGAGAAGAGCCTGAGTGTGCAGATGATGGCGCTCTTTGCACAGTTCGGCCGCATTTCCGGGGAGGCGCCGGACTCTGAGGAGGCGCAAGAACTGGTGAAAAAGCTGCAGGATTTTATTACGGAGAATTTCTATACCTGCACGGACGAGATCCTGTCCGGCCTGGGGAAGATGTATGCGGGCGGCGGTGATTTTACAAAGAGCATCGACGCCGCAGGCGGGGAGGGAACGGCCGACTTTGCCAATGCGGCCATCCAGGCCCGTTTCGGGAAGGGATAATGACCGGCGCTCAGCGTTCCCTCGCCAGAAGCCATGCCATGACATGGACCGCCTGTTGGAAATTGCCGCTTTTGATCAGAGCTTCGATTTCACCGGCGGAATATTTCCTGACATTTAAAAACTCAGTCTCATCCAAATGCTGGCTGCCGGTTCTCCGGCAGCCTTCTGCTGCGAAGACATGCGCATAATTGTCTGCGATGGTGGCGTTGGATGGCACGGTGATCAGATGCCTCCAGTGCTCCGAGGCGTAACCGGTCTCCTCGAGAAGCTCCCGCCTGGCGGCCTCCAGGGCCTCCTCGGCCGCAGAGGAGGAACGACCCGTCCGGTATTCCCTGCCATCCGTCCTCTCGATGCCTCCTGCCGGAAATTCCGTCGTCACTTCTTTGATCCCCTGCCGGAACTGCCGGACGCAGAGATAGTTCCCCTCCTCATCCGAGGCGACGATCACCACGTAGTCCCTGCGGCTGTAGCTGTAGAAGGGCTCAAACTCGCTTCCGTCCGGAAAGCGGTAGGCGGATCGTCTGAAATCGATCCATTCATCCTGCACAAGGTGCTCCGTGCGGAGTTCCTCCCACTTAAGGTTTTCTTCGCCGGAGTCCGGCGGACCCGAGGGGAGACCCAGGGCCTTGTTCTGCATATTTCTCACGCTCCTTTGAAATTTTCAGAAGTTATTGTATCACAGATTCGGGATAAAGTCCATTCTGCAGACAAAGGTGTTTTTTAAAGAGATGAAAATTGTGAAGATATTGTGAAGATATGAAGATATGCGAACTTCTCTCTCCCGAGGATTGAAACGAGGGTCTTTTTGTGCTATTATTTTTAATGTTGCGAATGAGCTTAAGTTGAACATTGCCCCTTCGGGGAGTTTTTGCGGGCTGGGAGGACGGAAGATTCAATGGACACCGGAAAAGAAAAGCTGAAAGCACTGTGGCGGGACAAACGTTCCTGGAAGATCCGCCTGCCTCTGGCGGCGCTCTGTGCCTTTTCTTGCGTATTCACCTTTCTAATATTTGGCCCCTGCGAGATCTATGCCCAGAATGTCCAGGAGCTGTCCTTTTCCTTCTCCGCCCTGCTGCAGGTACTGCTTGGCGCCGGGGCCCTCGTCTTTGCGGCGCTGTTTGGGCTCCTGCTCCTTCTGCGAGGGAAAATTTTTAATTTTGTGGTCAGTTTCCTGTTTGCGGTGACGCTGGCAGGGTATCTGCAGGGAAATTTCTGGAACACCGACCACGGAGCGCTGACCGGGGATGCGGTGAACTGGCTGAACTATAAAGTTCCCATGCTTTTAAACGGCGCTGTTTGGCTGGGCGTGTTTGCCGCCGTTCTTCTTCTGTTGTATTTCAGCCGCAGAATATGGACCATGGGGATCGAGCTGGTCTGCGTGGTCCTGATCGGGGCGCAGATGGTCGCACTCGTGTCCCTGACGGCCGGGAGCGGTTCCGGCCAGCTCTGGAAGGCCGGCCGGGAGAAGGAGGCGCTTACGAGGGACGGCATTTACGAGGTGTCTGGAAAGAAGAACGTGATCGTGTTCCTGTTGGACCGCCTGGACAACCAGTACATGGATGCGGCGCTGGAAAAATATCCGGAGCTGGAGGAGGGGCTTGACGGCTTCACCTATTACCATGACTTTACCGGAAGCTATGCCAATACCAGGCCGTCGATCGCCTATCTCCTGACGGGCGTTCAGCATGATTACAGCGTCTCCTGGAAGGATTACTTCCACAGGGCGTGGACGGAGCCGGTTTACACATTGCTGCCGGATATTCACGAGGCCGGTTACCGGACAAAGGTTTACACGGACTGCGGGTACGTGTTCGGCGAACCTCAGGACGTGAGCGGCTTTGTGGACAACGTCCGCAAGATCAGTGAAAAAAAGGTCCGGAGGGCACCGTTGCTTGAGAAAATGCTGGACCTGTCCTTCTATCGCTACGCTCCTGAGTCGATGAAGCCTTATTTTCAGATCAGCACTTCGGATTTAAACGGCATTGCGGTGTCGGAGGACGATTCCGGCGAGGACCAGCTGTTTGCCGTGGACGACGCCGTTTTCTGGGGCGGCTACCGGGAGAACGGACTGACGGTGGAGGATGAGGGAAACGGTTCCTTTATCTTTTATCATTTGAACGGCGCCCATGATCCTTTTACGATTGATGCGGATGCGGAGCCCGCTGCGGGGAGTACGAGGGAGGAGCAGATCGTCGGCAATTTCAGGATGATCTTCCGGTATATGGAGGAACTGAAGGAGAAGGGGCTTTATGAGGATGCCACGATCATCATCACGGCAGACCACGGCCGCCCGCCAAAGCCGACGGGAGATCTGAGCGGAATCAGTGAGAGCCGGGTCAGCACGCTGATGATCAAGCCCGCCGGCAAGGGGGCGGAGGGCCCCATGAAGATTTCCAACAAGCAGGTGTGCCAGGACAATCTCCGGGCATCCATCGCCGGTTATTTCGGACTGGAAACCGGTGAGTATGGCCGGACGGTGGAATCCATCGGGGAACATGAGCAGATGACCAGGACCCTGTGGATGCGGACGGAGGGGAAGGGAGAAAAGAGGCTGTATACCTTTGAGATCACGGGGGATGCAAATGATTTCGCCAACTGGAAGGTGGTTGGAGAGATCAAGATGGAGTATACCGGGATATAGCGGGAACCGCCGGTGCGGACGTGCCGGTTTTATCGAACATGATTGGATTTATTTGACAAGGAGAATTTTGCCATGAGGAAGGTGCTTTCCTTTCTGTATTTTTTCATCTGCGCCTCGCTGCTCTTTTCAGTGACTGCGCTGGCCTACATCGACCCCTCTGCCATGACCTACATCATCCAGATCATCGCCGGCGTGGCGATTGCGGCCGGTGCGGCCTTTGGCTTCTATTTCCGCAAGCTAAAGAGGAAATTTTCCCGTTTCGGAAAAAAGAAGGATCATGCGGTCTCGTATGGGGACGACATGGATGACGACGACACGGGCTTTGGCGACTACGAGATCGAGGGCTTTGCGGGGCCCTCCTCGGAGACGGCGGCTTCTTTTGCGGGGACTGCGCCGGAGACGGTCCCTCTTGCCGGTGAGACGGCGAGGGCTGCGGCGTTTTCCACTGTCGTCAGGGAGCCGGACCTTGCTTTCCGGACCGCCAGGACGGACCCCTATGACGAGTCCGGGGGCGAGGGGGGCCTTTTGGCGGAGAACCGGGAGCTCAGGCGTCTTTTGGCCGAGGAACGTCGGAACGTGGAGGAACTAAAACGGGCGCTGCACATCTGTACGGCCCCCAAAAGGTGAGGCACTGGCGACGCCTGCTGATTCCTGCGGCGGCAATCCTTCTGGCGGCGCTTTTAAACTGCTTTTTCGTTCTGAACGCCTATGTGCCTTCCGGCTCCATGGTACTGGGAAACCGTCTGGCTTACCGCAAAGGCGCACCAGGGGTGGGGGACGTGGTTTTTTTTCATCATCCGGAAGCGGGGGAGAGACGGTGCCTGGTTAAACGCATTGTCGCCGGGCCCGGCCAGACCTTTGCCCTCCGTGACGGGAGAGTATACATTGACGGACGGCTTCTGGAGGAACCGTACGTGGAGGAGTTTTCCGGAGACGGATACCCGGAGACTCTCGTGCCGGAGGGCTGCTATGTCGTTTTGGGGGACAACCGGACGGAATCCGGGGATTCCCGCTTTTGGGAGGACCCCTTCGTGCGCAGGGAGGATATCCTGGCAAAGGGCGTGTTCGTCTACTTTCCAAAATTCTGTAAGTTGTAGAGGAGTTAACCATGAATCTGATCAACACCATCGTGGGCGTGCCGCTGGGCTGGCTGATGTGGGCGTGCTACCAGGTCTTCCATCATTACGGCCTGGCGCTTATTCTGTTCACGCTGCTTACCAAGGTCGTCATGTTTCCCATATCCCTGCTGGTGCAGAAGAATTCCATCAAGATGGTCCGCATGAAGCCGCAGTTAGACGCCCTGCGTTATCAGTACGTGGATGACAAGGATGCGTTTCTCGATGCCCAGTCGGCGCTTTATAAGAAGGAACATTACAGCCCGATGGCCGGGGTCTGGCCCCTTTTGCTCCAGCTCCCCATCATCTTCGGGCTGCTCGACGTCGTCTATAAACCGTTAAAGCATATTCTGCACCTTCCGGCGCAGGTTCAAAGTGCGTTCGTGGAAAAAACGGCGGAGCTTTTGGGGGTTGCCGCCGGGGAGTTGGGGACGACCGCCCAGCTTGCCGCAGTGGAGCAGGTGCGGAGCGTGCCGGACGCCTTCCTGGCGATCCCCGGCGCAGGGGAGGCCGTCGCCCGGATTCAGGGAATGCGTCTGGACTTTTTGGGCCTGGATCTCACGAAGATGCCCGATGTGGCGGTGATGAGCGCGGTACTCCTCGTTCCGATTCTGGCGGGGGCGTCGGCCCTCCTCATGTGCTGGACCCAGAACAAGATCAACGTGCTGCAGATTGAGCAGAACAAGCTCTCCCAGTGGGGCATGACGGTTTTCATGATTGCCTTCTCCGGTCTCTTCGCTTTCATCGTCCCGGCGGCGGTGGGGCTCTATTGGACCTTCGGCAACCTGTTTTCCATCGGGGTCACGTATCTGGTGAACGTGGTCTATCCCCCAAAAAAATATATTGATTACAAGGTTTTGAAGGAGATGAAGCAGTCCGTCGCCGAGGAGCGGAGCGAGAAGAAAAAGAACGCCAGGCTGGCGAAGAAATATTATAAGGAATTCTTTGCGCCTGATAACGTAAAGAATATGAAGGTGATGTTTTATTCCGAGGGAAGCGGGTTTTATAAGTATTTCCGAAGCCTGATCGAGGCGCTTTTGCAAAATACGGACATCACGATTCACTATGTGACCAGCGACCCGGAGGACGCCATTTTCCAGAAGGGGGAACCGAGGATCCGTCCGTACTATGCGGATGAAACCCGCTTGATCCCGCTGATGATGAAGCTGGAGGCGGACATCGTGGTCATGACGACGCCGGACCTGGAGAAGTACCACATCAAGCGGTCCAGGGTCCGGAAAAACGTGGAGTACATTTTCATGGACCATGGCTGCTCCAGTGACAACCTGGCTTACCGAACCGGAGCCCTGGACGCCTACGACACCCTGTTCGTGGTCAGCAGGGAGCAGGCCATGGAGGCCCGGGCCATTGAGAAGCTGCGGCACACCAGGAGAAAGCGCATCATTGAGTTCGGCTACGGGCTGATTGACGACATGATCGCCGCTTACGAGGCCATGGACAAGGTGGAGAATCCGAAAAAGACGATCCTCATCGCCCCGTCCTGGCAGTATGACAACATCATGGATTCCTGCCTGGACGATCTGGTCGAGGCATTGTACGGGCAGGGCTACCGCATCATTATCCGTCCCCATCCCCAGTACGTGCGCCGCTTTCCCATGCAGATGAAGGCGGTCATGGAACGCTACCGGGACAGAATGTCGGAGGATTTCATGATTGAGACGGACTTTTCCTCCAATGTGACGGTGTACACGGCCGATCTGGTGATCACGGACTGGAGCGGAATCGCCTACGAGTTTTCCTTTACGACGGACAAGCCCTCCCTCTTTATCAACACGAAGCTAAAGGTGGTCAACGAGGATTATCAGAAGATACCGCTCGTTCCCTTTGACATCACGGCCAGGTCCAAGGTGGGCCGCCAGGTGGAAAAGAGCGAGGTGAAGGATCTGGCCCCCGTCGTGGAAGAACTGCTGGCGGGCCAGGAGGAGTACCGGGAACGGATCATCGCCCTGAAGCGGCAGCACTTTTACAATCTGGGGCACAGCGGAGAGGTGGGCTGTCAGTATATTCAGCATCGCCTGGCCAGACGGTACGGAAAAAAGCCCGGGGCGAGCGCCTGAAGCGGGGAGAAAATCGGTTTTGCGTGTTCTGGCGTGACAATAAACCGATTTTCTCCTCAATTCGCCGGCAGGTTATATTTATGGCAATTTGTTCACGAAAAATGGAGAATAATATAATATGAACATTCGAGAGAGGGACATCCTGCGCTCACTGTGGAAAGAACCCTATGAAAATCAGCGGATTCTGGCGGAAAAGAGCGGTTTTTCCCTGGGGGCGGTAAACCGCTGCCTGAAAAATTTGAGGGAGAATGGCTATCTGGACGGGACCCTGCGGCTGACGGAGAAATCGAACCGTGAAATTCTGGCCGGAAAGCCGAAAAACGCCGTGATCCTGGCGGCCGGCTTTGGAATGCGCATGGTGCCGATCAACATGGAAATTCCTAAGGCTTTTCTGGAGGTGAAGGGGGAGTTGCTGATTGAGAGGCTTATCCGGCAGCTTCATGCGGTCGGCATCCGGGAGATTTACGTGGTGGTCGGATACAGGAAGGAGCGGTTTGATTACCTGATCGACCGTTTTGGCGTCCGGCTGCTGGTCAACCCGGATTATGGGACGAAAAACAACCTGTATTCCCTGAAACGGGCGGAGAATTATTTGTCCAACACCTACATTGTCCCCTGCGACATCTGGTGCGCCGTAAATCCCTTCAGCGCCTGCGAGCTATATTCCTGGTACATGGTGGGCGACGGGAAGGACGGGAACAGCATGGTCCGCGTAAACCGCAAAATGGAGCTGGCCTTCGTTCCGGAGGACGCAGAGGGAAACTCCATGGTGGGGATCTCCTATCTTCTGCGGGAGGATGCGGTGCGGCTGAAAGAACAGATGGAGGCGCTTTGTTGCAGGAAGCAGGGGGACGGCCTGTTCTGGGAAGCGGCCCTCTATGACGGGGGGAAGATGACGGTCCCCGCCCGCATCGTGCGCCAGAACCAGGTGATGGAGATCAACACCTATGAGCAGCTTCGGGATCTGGACGGTCATTCCAGCCAGCTCCAGTCGGAGAAGCTTGAGATGATCACGGAGGTTCTCGGCGTGTCCATGAATGACATCACTGACATCTCGGCCCTGAAAAAAGGGATGACGAACCGCTCCTTCCTCTTTTCCTGTCGGGGAAGCGCCTACATCATGCGCATTCCGGGGGAGGGGACGGAACGGCTCATCAACCGCCGGGAGGAGGCTTCGGCGTACCGGGTGGTCGGGGGAAAAGGCATCTGCGAAGACGTTGTCTCGCTCAATCCGGACAACGGGTATAAGATCAGCCGCTTTATTGAAGGGGCCAGAACCTGCGATCCCATGAATCCGGCGGAGACGGCAGCCTGCATGCGGAAGCTGCGAAAGTTCCACCGGCTGGACCTGAGGGTGGGGCATGAGTTTGACCTTTTCGGTCACATTGATTTTTATGAGAGTCTCTGGGGCGGAAGCCCCTCCGCCTACGGGGATTACCGGCGGACCAGGGAGCGGGTGTTCTCCCTGCGCCCCTTTATCGACGGGCAGGTGAAGAAAAAAGCGCTGACCCACATCGATGCGGTGCCGGACAACTTCCTTCTCTTTGAGAACGAGAGGGGGGAGGAGGAAATCCGGCTCATCGACTGGGAGTATGCGGCGATGCAGGACCCCCACGTGGACATTGCCATGTTCTGCATTTACGCCCTGTATGATCGGGAGCAGGTTGATGGGCTCATCGATCAGTACTTTGAGGAGGGCTGTCCCGACAAGACGAGGGTCAAGATCTACTGCTACATCGCGGTCTGCGGGCTGCTCTGGAGCAACTGGTGCGAGTACAAACGGAATCTGGGGGTCGAATTCGGAGAATATTCCCTGTGGCAGTACCGCTATGCGAAGGATTATTACCGCATTGTGGAGGAGACGCTGGGACTGGAATGAGGAGGACGAAAGAAAATGAACAGGGTAGAGCGGGCCGTTATTGTTGCTGCGGGGAAGGGAACTCGGATGCGGCCGGTTACCTGTGAGACTCCCAAGCCGCTTGTCAGGGTGAACGGGGTCCGCATGATTGACACGGTGCTCTCGGGACTTAAGGAGAACGGGATTTCCGAAATTTACATTGTGGTCGGATATTTGAAGGAGCAGTTTGAGGCGCTCAAAGAAGTTTATCCAGATATAAGGTTCATTGAAAATCCCTATTATGCGGAGTGCAACAACATTTCTTCCCTCTATGTCGCCAGGGAGTATCTGGAGGACGTGATGATTCTGGACGGGGACCAGCTGATTCACCGTCCGAGGGTGTTGTTTCCGGAATTTGAGCGCTCCGGCTATCAGGCGGTCTGGACGGACGTGCACACCGACGAATGGCTCCTGACGGTGAGGGGGGGCGTGGTCACCTCCTGCAGCCGGACCGGCGGTGCGGGCGGGTGGCGGCTTTTCAGTGTCTCCCGCTGGAACCGGGAGGACGGAAGACGGCTTAAAAGGCATTTGGAGCTGGAATTTGAGCAGAGACGGAACCGGCAGCTTTACTGGGACGACGTCGCTTTGTTCCGATATCCAAAGGAGTATCGGCTGGGGATATTTAAAATGGAACCGGGAGACATTGTAGAGGTGGACAGCCTGGACGAGCTGGCGGCGCTGGACCAAAGCTATCAGAGATATTTATGACGGGGAGGAAGACAATATGAGAAGATATAAGAATGCGGAAGGCGGGAGAGGGAGGATCGACTGGGCCATTTTTCTGGTTCCCATTGTGACGGTCGTGACGCTCAGCGTCCTGTTCGCCTGCTTTCCCGTAAAGTCCAACGAGGTGCTGAGCGGGGTTCGCTCCCTGTTCGGGGATACCTTCGGGGTCTTCTATCTGGCCGTGGGGCTGGGCGTGTTCCTGACCTCCCTGTTCGTGGCCGTCTCCAGATATGGAACCATTGTGCTGGGAGATCCCGGGGAGAAGCCGAAATTTTCTTTTTTTGCCTGGGGCTCGATGATGTTCACGGCGGGACTGGCGGCGGATATCCTGTTCTATTCCTTTTCCGAGTGGGTCATGTACGCCGCAGACCCCCACATCGCCGAGATGGGAGGTATACAGGAATGGGCCGGCGTTTATCCGGTGTTCCACTGGAGCCTGATACCCTGGGGCTTTTACCTGATGCTGGCGGTGGCCTTTGGGTTCATGCTCCACGTCAGAAAGAGAAGCAGGCAGAAATACTCCGAGGCGTGCCGGCCGCTTCTGGGAAAGCACACCGACGGCGTGCCGGGCAGACTGATCGACCTGCTGGCGGTGTTTGCACTCCTGGCGGGGACGGCCACCACCTTCGCCCTGGCCACCCCCCTGATGTCCGGCATCCTGGAGGAGCTTTTCCACATCCGGCTTGACCGGAGGGTGGTCACGGTGGCCATTCTCCTGGTGACCTGCGCCGTGTACACCTGTTCTCTGCTGAAGGGTTTTAAGGGCATCAGCATCCTGGCAAAATCCTGCATCTGGTTTTTTTTCGGACTGCTGGCGTACGTGCTGCTGTTCGGCGGGGAGGCAAGGTACATCATCGAGACCGGCTTTTCCTCCCTGGGCAGAATGGTTCAGAACTTTTTTGAGCTCTCCACCTTCACGGACCCGGAGCGGACGACCTCCTTTCCTCAGAACTGGACGATTTTCTACTGGTCTTACTGGATGGTCTGGTGCGTGGCGGCCCCGTTTTTCATCGGGAGCATCTCCAGGGGAAGGACCGTCCGCCAGACGATTCTGGGCGGCTACGTGTTTGGCGTGGGGTCGACCATCGTCAGCTTCGTCATCCTGGGAAACTATTCGCTGGGGAAACAGGTGCTGGAGGGCGTGGATTTCATCGGCCGGTATCAGCAAAGCGGCGATTTATACAGTCTGATTCTCTCCATCATTCAGACGCTGCCCCACGCATGGTTTGTGCTTTTGCTGGTCCTTGTCACGATGGTGGCTTTTTATGCCACCTCCTTCGACTCGATTGCGCTGATCGCCTCCTGCTACAGCTACCGGGAGCTTGGGGAAGGCCAGACGCCCCACCGGGCGGTCATGCTGGCCTGGTGCCTGCTGCTGATTGCGTTCCCGATTGCGCTCGTGTTTTCGGAGAGCTCCATGAGCAATCTGCAGTCGGTCAGCATCATTGCCGCTTTTCCGGTGGGAATGATCATTCTTCTGATTATCGCCAGCTTTTTCAAGGATGCGAATGCGCTCTTTCGCCAGCGGCCCGGCCGGTGAGACCAAGGAGATGCGATTTTTTCTGTCCTTGTCTTATAAGGATAAAAATGGTATACTGTTTCGGTAGGAGGAAGAGCGATGAAACGGATTGCGAGATTTGAGAAGGTGAGCCGGGGACAGTTTGAAAAGGATTTCCTGGACACCTTCGGCGAGGGAGGCGAGGAGGCGTGCAGGGCGGCCTGGGAGCAGGTGGCCATCCCGAGACGGGCGACGGCGGGCTCGGCCGGGTACGATTTCATTACCCCCGTGGCCATTGCGCTGGCGCCGGGGGAATCGGTGAAGGTGCCCACCGGGATCCGGGCGGCCATGGAGGAGGGCTGGGTCTTACAGATTTATCCCAGGAGCGGCCTCGGTTTTAAATATCGGCTCCAGTTAAACAACACGGTGGGTATCGTGGACGGTGATTACTATCACTCCGACAACGAGGGCCACATCTTCGTCAAGCTCACCAACGACAGCCGGGAGGGAAAGACCCTCTCCCTGGAGGCGGGGAGCGGCTTTGCCCAGGGGATTTTCATGGAGTTCGGGGTCACGGAGGACGACGATGCGAAAGCGGTCCGAAACGGGGGCTTCGGAAGCACGGGGGCGTGAGGGCGATGTCAGCGGAAAATTTGCATCTGTGCGGTTGAATATTTCGTATGCCTTCGTCAGGGGGCAGCCGTTTGAAGCATAAGATAGGCAGATTTTGCAGATTTTGCGAGCATAGCGTTGTCGAACCGGTCGACCCGGTTTGATGGAGGCCGGTTCGACGACAATAGGCGGCGCAGCAAAATCAAGAAATCAACGTGTCTGCGAAAACTGTTGCACCCTGACGGAGGCAGAGCAGATACTCTAACCGCACAGATGGAAAACGAGGGATAGGAGAGAGGAAAAATTGATGAAGGATTATGTGATCATGACGGATTCCTCCTGTGATCTGCCGGAGGATTATATTAAGGAGAAGAATTTGGACGTGCTGAACCTGTTCTACAATCTGGACGGGGTGATCTACGGCGGGGATAAGAAGCTTCCCATCGGGGAATTCTATGATAAAATGCGAAACGGGAGCATGCCCACCACCATGGCGGTGAACCCGGAGGACGTGGCGGCAGCCATGAAAAAGCACCTGGATGCGGGAGAGGACATTCTGTTCATCGGCTTTTCGTCAGGCCTCAGCGGAAGCTGTCAGAACGAGATGCTGGCGGCCGGCGAGATGAGGGAGGCCTATCCCGACCGAAAAATTGTGGTGGTGGACTCCCTCTGCGCCTCCATGGGTCAGGGGCTTTTCGTTCACTATGCGTTAAAGCGGCAGGCGGAAGGCATGAGCCTTGAGGAGAATGCAAAATGGCTGGAGGACCACAGGCTCAACCTCTGCCATCAGTTTACGGTGGACGACTTGAATCATCTCCACAGGGGCGGCCGGGTTTCCAAGACGGCGGCGGTTTTGGGAACGTTAATCAACGTGAAGCCGGTGCTCCACGTGGACAACGAGGGCAAGCTGATTCCCCTGAGGAACGTGCGGGGGCGGAAAAAATCCCTGCAGGCCCTGGTGGAAAACATGGCCCGGACCATGGGAAGCTTTGAAAATGAAAACAAGGAGATTTTCATTAGCCACGGCGACTGTCTTGAGGACGCAGAGTATGTGGCGAAGCTGGTGGAAGAGCGGTTCGGCCCCAAGACCTTTTATTTCAGCCACGTGGGGGCGGTGATCGGCGCCCATTCGGGACCCGGCACGGTGGCGCTTTTCTATCTCGGAGATGAACGGTAAAGAGGGATGAATAGAAGAAGACTGTGGATAATCGGGATGCTTTTCGGCATCTGCCTGTGTCTGGCCTGCGGCTGCGGAAAGAAGGAGTCGGCGGCCTACGTGGAACGGGGGATGGAGGCGCTTGCCGCCGGGGATGCGGCGGGGGCGAAGGCGGCCCTCTCGGAGGCGGAAAAGCTTGCGCCCGAGGACCCGGCGGTGCTCAGGGCCATGGGGGTCGTATTTTATGAGGAAGGGAATGACGGGGAAGCCCTGGATTATTTCTCTCGGGCGCTTTTGGCGCTGGGGGAAGGGCACGGGGCGCTCAGGGAAGACATCCTCCGGTATAAGGCCGATGCGGAGTTTAGGAGCGGCGCCCTCCCGGAGGCGGTATCGGATTACGGACAGCTGATCTTGCTGGATAATGAGAATGCGGAGTATTATCTGCTCCGGGGCAGGGCCCTGGCGGAGCTCGGCGACGCAGAGGGTGCGGTTGCGGATTTCCGGACGGTGTCCTCCCTGGTGGCCGGGGATGCGGCCCACTGCGAGGACATGTATCTGACCCTGAAGGAGCGGGGAGCGGCCGAGGCCGGATTGGAGTTTTTGGAGACCATCCGGCAGGCGGGGCCCCAGGGAGACGGCGCCCGTTACGGGAGAGCCTGCCTGGAGCTGGCCCGTGTCCGAATGGAGGAGGGACGGTACGAGGAGGCGCTCTCCCTGATTCAGGGGGCGCTTCCCCAGGCGGAGGAACCGGCCAGACAGGAGCTTCTCTATGCGGAGGGGGCCTGTTACGAGCGGCTTTTGGACTTTGGGACGGCCCTGGAGCGGTTCCGGGCCTACCGGGACGCTTACGGTGGTGACGAGACTTTGGACCATGAGATCGCATTCCTGGAGACCCGGGTGGATCTGATGGAAAACAACGACATCGAAGTGCAAACGCCGACGGAGACGGGGGCCTCCGGTTGAGACGGCATGTGGATCGAGGATATATGATAGAGATCAAGAAAGACGAGGAGAGGGTCATCCTGGTGGGAATCAGCGCCGGCGACGGGCGGGATGCGGAGGAGTCCCTGCGGGAGCTTGCGGAGCTTTTAAAGACTGCCGGGGCCGTTCCCGTGGAGACGCTCATTCAGAGACGGGAGGCGGCCCACCCGGGCACCTATCTGGGGACGGGAAAGCTCTCGGAGCTCTCTCTCCTGATTGAGGAGACGGGGGTCACGGGCGTCGTCTGCGACGACGAACTCTCACCGGCCCAGCTTCGGAATCTGGAACGGGCGCTTAAGGTGAAGGTCATGGATCGGACCATGGTGATCCTGGACATTTTTGCGGCCAGGGCCTCCACCAGCGAGGGAAAGATCCAGGTGGAGCTGGCCCAGCTGCGCTACCGGGCGGCCAGGCTGACCGGCTTTGGAGGAGCCCTCTCAAGGCTGGGCGGCGGCATCGGTACCAGGGGGCCGGGAGAGAAGAAGCTGGAGGTGGACCGGAGGCGGATCCATGAGCGAATCTCCGTCCTCAAAGCGGAGCTTTCCCAGGTGGAGCGGCACCGGGAGGTCACCAGGCGGAGACGGGAGAAGAACCACAAACCGGTGGCGGCCATCGTGGGCTACACCAATGCGGGGAAGTCCACCCTGTTGAACGCCCTGACCGGGGCGGGGGTTCTTTCTGAGGACAAGCTCTTTGCGACCCTGGACCCGACCACCAGGGAGCTTCCCCTGTCGGGCGGCGAGTCCATTCTCCTGACGGACACAGTGGGCTTCATCCGGAAGCTTCCCCACCATCTGGTGGAGGCCTTTCGGAGTACGCTGGAGGAGGCCCGGTATGCGGATCTCATCCTTCACGTGGTGGATGCGTCGAATCCGTCCATGGAGCATCAGATGCACACGGTCTATGAGACCCTGAAAAAGCTGGAGGCCGTGGGAAAGCCGGTGATCACCCTGTTCAACAAGGCGGACCGGTTTACGGAGCTTCCGCTGCTTCGGGACTTTACGGCGGACGAGACCCTGCTCATCTCGGCAAGGGCCGGGCGGGGGCTCCCGGAATTAAAGGCGCTTCTGGCGAGGAAGCTGAGGGAACGGAAGATTCATCTGGAACGGCTGTATCCCTATCCGGAGGCGGGAAAAATCCAACTGATCCGGACCTATGGACGGCTGATTTCGGAGGATTACAGAGCGGACGGTATTGCCGTGGAGGCTTACGTGCCTCCGGAGCTTTACGGGCGGCTGTGAGGAGGTGCGGACATGAGCTATGCGGACAGGGTTTTTATGGATACCTGCAAAGATATTCTGGAGAACGGCGTATGGGATACCGACCAGGAGGTACGGCCCAGGTGGGAGGACGGGACTCCTGCCCACACGGTGAAAAAGTTTGGTGTTGTTAATCGGTATGACCTGTCGAAGGAGTTTCCGGTCATCACGGTGCGGAGGAGTGCCTTCAAGGGGGCCATCGACGAGATCCTCTGGATCTGGCAGAAGAAATCCAACCGGGTGGCAGAGCTTGGCAGTCATGTGTGGGATTCCTGGACCGACGAGAACGGCACCATCGGGAAGGCCTATGGCTACCAGCTCGGGGTGAAGCACTCTTATAAGGAAGGGATGTTCGACCAGGTGGACCGGGTCCTCTACGATTTAAAGCATAACCCGGCCAGCCGCCGGATCCTGACCAACATTTACAACCATCAGGACCTCCACGAGATGATGCTATACCCCTGCGCCTACAGCATGACTTTTAATGTATCGGGGAATAAGCTCAATGCGATTTTAAACCAGCGCTCCCAGGACATGCTGACGGCCAATAACTGGAACGTGCTGCAGTATGCGGTGCTCTTATGTATGTTCGCCCAGGTTTCCGGCCTCATGGCGGGGGAGCTGGTTCACGTGATCGCCGACGCCCATATTTATGACCGGCACGTGCCCATGGTGGAGGAGCTTTTAAAGCGGGAGCCCTACGAGGCGCCGGAGTTTGTCATGGACCGGTCGGTCACGGACTTTTATCAGTTTACGGTGGACAGTTTTTCTCTGAAAGGCTACCGGTATCACCCCTTTAAGGAGCGGATTCCGGTGGCGATATGATATGATAAGGAGGATGCCATGCAGATGATCGTTGCGGCTGCAAAAAACTGGGCCATTGGGAAGGACGGGGACCTGCTCTGGCACCTTCCCGAGGACATGAAATTTTTCCGGAAGATGACGACGGGAAACGTGGTGGTCATGGGGCGGAAGACCCTGGACAGCTTTCCCGGCGGGAAGCCGCTGAAAAACAGGACGAACCTGGTGCTCACCAGGGACCGGAGCTTTCACCGGGAGGGGACGCTTGCGGTCCACGACCTGGAGGGGGCCCTGGCTGCTTTAAAAGCGTATGAGCCGGAACAGATTTTTATCGCCGGGGGCGGCGACATTTACCGGCAGTTCCTTCCCCTCTGCGACACGGTCTATGTGACCAGGGTGGACCGGGATTTTTTGGCGGACACTTATTTTCCGGATCTGGATAAAAACCCGGAATGGGAGCTATCCTATGAGGGGGAACAAATGGAATGGGAGGGGCTTATCTTTGCCCATACCACATATAAAAGAAGATCATAAAACAGAAAGGATGATGTGACATGAAAAAGTATGTATGTGAGCCCTGCGGCTATGTGTACGACCCCGAGGTGGGCGATCCCGACAACGGGATCCCTGCGGGAACGGCCTTTGAGGATCTTCCCGAGGACTGGGTCTGCCCCGTCTGCGGCGTGGGAAAAGACTCTTTTGCGGAGGAATAAGAGGCACCCGGAAAGAGAAGGGAGCGGGCGGCGGCCGTTTGGCCGCCGCTCCGCTCTCTTTTTGATAGCGGGAGGGCTTGTGCCCGACCGCTTTCTGTGCTTATGGACTCGTTGGAATGGTTGGCGCAGCAGGCTTTGGATGGATCAATCCTCAGAATCCGCTCTGCAGATTTGAGTTTTGCGGTTTCCTGCAAGATTCTTAGTGGTCGGATTTCAGGCCGGCACCGCACATGGTGATCAGGCAGTCAGAGGTTTTCCCGTACAGGCGGCAGTATTCCAGATAGGCCGCATAATTGGCCGCCGTGGTGTGCTCGCAGTAGATGCCCCTGCGAGCCAGCGAGGCCCTGGCGGCCAGAATCTGGTCCTCCGGGGCGTGGACGAAACGCACGTCGTGCTTCCTTGCGAGGGCCAGGATCTCCTTCCCCCGCATGGGCCGGCCGATGGCGATCCCCTCGGCGATGGTGGGGGCGGGGGAGACGGCCGCCGGCTCTTCACCGCCTCTTACCGCCGCCTGCAGGAGGGGGTCACAGCGCTCGCTCTGGAGGGCGATGATGCGGGGCATCCGGCTGATGACGCCGCTTTCCAGGAGATGCTCCAGGGCGAAGAGGGCGCCCAGGAACAGGGTGCCGTTGCCGACGGGGATGGCGAGGTTTGCCGGGATCCGGCCTAACTGCTCAAGGATCTCGTAAATATAGGTTTTTGTGCCCTCGTAGAAAAAAGGATTGTAGACATGATTCGCATAATAGGCTCCCTCCTGCTCCACTTTGGTGCGGCAGACGTCGGCACAGTGGTCGCGGGTGCCGGGGACGACGGTGCAGACGGCCCCGTGGGCCCGGATCATGTCGATCTTTTTGGGACTGGTCCCCTCCGGGACGAAGATCTCGCAGGCGATGCCGGCCCTGGCGCAGTAGGCGGCCACGGAATTGCCCGCATTGCCACTGGAATCCTGCACCACCCGGTCGATGCCGACGGCCTTGCAGTGGGCGATGAGCACGGCCGCCCCCCGGTCCTTGAAGGACAGGGTTGGCATGCAATAGTCCATTTTGAGGAGCAGGTCCTCGTCGAGGCGGATGACGGGGGTCATGCCTTCTCCCATCGAGACCTTCCGCCAGTCCTCCCCCTCAAGCGCCATGAAACTCCGGTAGCGGAACTGGCTCCATTCCTGCCGGTCGATCCTTTCCGGGTCATAGGCGGGGGGCCGGTGATCCAGCCTCCAGAGGCCGCCGCAGTCGCAGCGGGCTTTTTTCGTTGTGACTGTCTCCCTGTGTCCGCATTTCGTGCAGATAAAGTCCATGGTAATTCCTCCGTACTCTTGTGTTTGATACTTGCGAAACTCGAAATTGCAGGATTCTTACATCAGGTTTCGCAATCTCCTGGTTTCATGGTTCTTGAAAAGCGGTCAGGGGGCCGGAACTTCTGCAACGGCCTCGATTTCCACCAGTGCGCCTCCGTGGAGCTCCCGGCTGGGGACGATCACTCGGGCGGGCCTGTGATTTCCGAAAAAACGGGCGTAGGTTTCGTTTACCTCGTCCCAATATGCCACGTCCGGAATATAAAGACGGCACATGACGACGCTTTCTTTTGTACAGCCGGCGGCCGTCAGAACCAGCTCCACATTGTGGAGGGCGTCCTCTGTCTGACGGACAATGTCTCCGGAAACGGGTTCGCCGGTCTCGTGATGCACCGGGAGCTGTCCGGAAATGTAGAGCGTTCCCCCGGATATCATGCCGGGAACGTAATGCCCTCTGTTTGTAAGCCTGGATTCAATGGTGATTGGTTTCATCGTTCATTCTCCTTTAACGTATATAAGTCTGTGCGCCGGTGCTCAAGCAGCGGAAGCTGTCTGCGCACGGAATCAGCCTCGGACAGGTCAAGCTCCACCAGCTGATAGCCTGCCTCCGTGCCCATCTGGGAGATCACGTTTCCCCAGGGGCTGACTGCGATTGAGTGTCCCCAGGAATGGTAGCTGCCGGACAGATCCAGTGCGGGAGCGGTGCCGACGGTGAAGACCTGATTGAACATGGACTGGGCCCGGAACATGAGCTCCCAGTGGGCCGGCCCGGTGGTCGGGTTGAAAGCCGCCGGGACGAGAATCAGCCTGGCTCCCCGATCGGCCATGAAACGTCCCATTTCCGGAAAACGGAAATCGTAGCAGACGCAGAGTCCCAGGACGCCGAATTCCGTGTCGAAGGTGGTGATGGAGTTTCCGGCCGTCAGCGTGTCGGATTCCCGGAAGGACTGGCCTCCCTCCACATCGATGTCGAAGAGATGGACTTTCCGGTGCCTGGCGATCTGCCTGCCGTTCCGGTCAAATACACAGGCGGTATTGTAGACTGCCCCGTCCTCGCCCCTCTCCGGCACGGAGCCTGCAGACAGGTAGATCCCGTAGGTTTTGGCAAGGCTGGAACAGCGGCTCAAAACGGGGCCGTTTTCTCCCTCGGCATAAATCGGAAAATTTGCCGTGTCGTAGGGACAGCAGAACATCTCCGGCAGGGCTACAAGATCGACCCCTTCCGAGGCGGCCGCCCTGCAGGCGCACGCCGCAGCAGACAGATTTTCTTCCTTATCTGCCAATACCGGCATCTGCATCTGTAAAATTTTTATTTTGTTCATTTTCGTTTCCCCCTGACTTCGTCCAGATAACTGTAAATGGTGACCTTGTTGACTCCCAGCTTTTCTGCCGCCTTCTCGACGCTTCCTTTCATTAAGAAAATTCCCCGGGTCTCCATGAAGCGGATCTTCTCGATGCGTTCTTCCCTGGACAGGTCTGATGCGCATACGTTTCCGAGGATCCCGTCCATCAGCTTTTCGATCATCACGGCCACGTGGCCGGTCTGTGCGGCCTCCTCCTCTTCTGGCTTTTTTCCTCTCGTCTCTGGTTCAGGAAGGAAAGCCTGTAAAAAATCGATCTGTTCGGAAATCCTCGTGGTATCCAGATTGACGCAGAGGGCACCTTCCAGATGCCCGCCCTCATCCCGGATGAGCAGGGTGGAGGAGCGGATCAATTTGCCGTTTTGGGCGGTGAAATAATAGTTGGCCACATAGTCTTCTTTTAGATGTTCGGAGAGGAGCACCTGGCGGACCAGATGGTCAAAGCTGTCCCCGGGCCTTCGTCCCGTCACGGAGGGATTGGCCACGTGGACGACGGAATGCTCCGGTGTGTCCAGGTCATGGAGCACCACCTCGCAGTCGGTGCCGAAGGTCTGGGCCAGCATGTCGGCCACGGAGACGTAGGGAATCAATATCGGTTTCATGATCGTCCCTCCCTTTTCTACTGCAGCCTTCCGCGGCAGGCGATCTCCAGCTCCTGGATCACTTCGCCGTCAGAGATCAGATACGCACGGTCATAAAGATTGCATACCGGGCAGATATGGACGGGGATGACCCGCACTTTGTCACCGATGCCCATCCGGTCATGGAATTCTTTGTCATAGAGAATGGCGTGTTCGTCAAATACAGAGTCAATGTGGGTTTCCGGATGTTCCAGAATGGTGCCCTTGCCGGGGGTGGCGCAGATCCCGGCTGTGCGCTCCTGCATGGTGAGCCCCTTGGCCCCTGCGTCCAGAATGGTACGGGTGTCGGTGGGCTTGCTGATGACGGTGGCGAGGACGGTGGCCGCACAGCGGTCCAGGGTTCCGATGGCGTGCCCCTGGGAAGCGTCCATGAGGGCATAGGTTCCGGGTCTGAGCTCGGTGATGCCTTCCAGAATCTTCACGTGGTTCATGAAGGTGGGGGTTGCGCCGTAGCTGACGACCCTGCAGGGCATGCCGCGCTCTTTTGCCAGGCCGGCGAAATGGAGCGTCCGCCTCTGAGCCCCTTCGGCAATTTCGTGGAGTTCGGCGAGGTCCGCTGCGTGATAGCTGTTGCCGTCGTGGGAAAAAATTCCTGCGAAGGACACATGGGGACAGCCCTTGACTGTCTCTAGCAGGCGGAAAAAGTCCTCCTCCCGGATGATGCCGGAGCGGTTTTCGCCCACTTCGATCTCGACGAGGACGGAGACGGTGGTCCCGGCTGCGGCGAATGCGGTCTCGGCCTGAGCCACCTGGCAGGGAGAGTCCACGCCGAAGGAGATGCGAATGCCGTTTTTGGCCAGGGCGGCGATTCGTTCCAGCTTCCGGGCACCCACGATCTCGTTGGCAATGAAAATATCCCTGAGACCCGCCTTTGCCATGACCTCCGCCTCGCCGACTTTTGCGACGGCGATCCCGCAGGCCCCCTGTTCCTCCTGCCATTTTGCGACCTCGGGCATTTTGTGGGTCTTGGTATGGGGCCGCAGCCGGACACCGTTTTCGTCGGCGTAATGCTGCATGTCGGCAAGGTTTTTGAGGAGACGTTCCCGGTCGATCAACAGGGACGGAGTGTCCAGTTCCAGATAGCGCATAAGGTGTTCCTCCTTGGTTTGTTTACAAGCAGTATATATAAAAAAATCTACAATGTCAATGCATCGTATAAAAAAATATATGAAAAAATCCATGGAAAGGGTTGCCGAAAGCAAACATATATGCTAAAATAATACAAACATATATTCGGATTCGGAGGCGGAGATGGAGCGGAGATTTATGGAACTTGAAGAGAAGCTGCGGATTTTATCGGCTGCGGCGAAATATGACGTGGCCTGCACTTCCAGCGGCGTGGACCGGGCAGGAAAGAAGGGGGCGCTGGGGAATTCCCTGGCGGCGGGGATCTGCCACAGCTTTGCGTCGGACGGGCGCTGCATCTCCCTGCTCAAAATCCTTTTGACCAACCACTGTATCTATGACTGCAAATATTGTCTGAACAGGCGCTCCAACGATGTGAAGCGGGCGGCCTTCACGCCGGACGAGATCTGTACCCTGACCATGGAGTTCTACCGAAGGAACTATATTGAGGGACTCTTTTTGAGCTCTGGCGTGTTCCGGTCGCCCACCTACACCATGGAACAGATTTACGAGGTGATCTGGAAGCTGCGGCGGATCCACCGGTTCCGGGGCTACATCCACGTGAAGGCCATTCCCGGTGCGGACGATTCGATTCTGGACGAGGTGGGGCTTCTGGCGGATAGGATGAGCGTCAATCTGGAGCTTCCCACGGCGGAGAGCCTTCGGGCCCTGGCACCCCATAAGAGCCGGGACGGCATCTTAAAACCCATGAGCCGGATCCGAAACCAGATTGCGGCCTCCAGGCAGTCCATGGGGCAGAACGCCAGGCTGGAGAGGGCCTGGGGCGTGAAACATCTGTCCAATGGGCTGTTTAACGAGGAGGATTATCGGAGACGGCTGGAGGCGGAGGAGCTCTTTAAGATCGGGGCGGGACCTGGGCCCGGGGGCGGGATTTGCGACCCGGCCTCCGGGGAGGTCCGGCCGGCGGTTCCCGAGAGGGGACTGGACATCCGGACCTTCGCCCCGGCGGGCCAGAGCACCCAGATGATCGTGGGGGCCACGCCGGAGAGCGACTACCACATGATGATGGTGACCCAGGCCCTGTACCGCCAGTATGACCTGAAACGGGTGTTTTTCTCCGCCTATATCGGGCTCAACGAGGATGCGGCCCTTCCGGATCCCGGCAGCCCGCCGCCCCTGCTCAGGGAGCACCGGCTCTACCAGGCCGACTGGCTGCTGCGGTTTTACGGCTTCCGGGCGGAGGAGCTTCTGTCGGAGGAGCGGCCCAATTTCAATGTGCTGCTGGACCCGAAGTGTGACTGGGCCGTCCGCCATCTGGAGTGCTTTCCGGTGGAAGTCATGAGCGCCGACTACGAGATGCTCCTCAGGGTGCCGGGGATCGGGGCCAAGTCCGCCAGGAGGATTTATAATGCCAGACGGTTCGGGAGCCTGGATTTTCCGGATCTGAAACGGATGGGCGTGGTGCTAAAGCGGGCCCACTATTTTATCACCTTGGGAGGCCGGCAGATGTTTCCGGTCCGTCTGGAGGAAAACCGGATCACGGCCGGGCTCATCGCCGATGGCCGGAAGAAAAACTGGGAGCTCTCCCACGACGACTGTTACCGGCAGCTGAACCTGTTTGACGACATGAAGCTTGAGGCGGTGCCGGAGGCGGAGGATTTTGCAAAGTCGGCCGGAGGCCAGTTATAATGTCATCAGACAATTGCGAAGCGTAAAAACCTGTTGGATATATATTCCTTCAACGTCACGTTTCGCAATTGCCTGGGATGATGTCATAATATTATAAAGAAAGGAAGTTTACCATGAGGGCATTTCTGTGCGAGGACTCCCTGGAGGGGATCTTCACGGGAGTCTACGATGCCTGGGCCTCCCGCCTGGGACATGAACATGTGCGGCTCTTGCTGCGGGACCAGTATGAGCCGGAGCTTTTCGTGGAGTATGAGGAGGTGGAGCCGGACGGCGAAAAATCAGAGAAGGTGGCCCGCTCCATCCAGAGGAAAATTTCCGGGGAGGCCTTCCGGGTGGTATGCCGGGCGGCCTTTTCCACCAGGCCGGAGCGGGCGGACGCAATCTACCGGTTTCTGGTCGAGGGCTTCCGGCATGGCGGGAAGGCGCTGCGGCTTTTGCAGAATCCGGCGGTGGCGGAGATCTTCGCACTGTCCAGAAAGGTGGCCAACGAAGCCCACCAGTTTCTGGAGTTCATCCGCTTCGAAGAGCTGGCAAACGGGGTTCTGTTTGCCACAATCTCCCCAAAGAGCCGGGTGCTCATGCTGGTGGCACCCCATTTTGCGGACCGATTTCCGGGGGAAAACTGGTTGATCTATGACGACATCCGGGAGGAGGCGGTCGTCCATGCGGCCGGTGAGGATTGGGTGACGGCGAAGCTTCCCAAAGAGCGGGTGGACGCATTCCTGGCGGCGAACGGGGCCTTGGACGGTTATGAGGACCTGTGGAAAGCGTTCTTCCATGCCATCGGAATCAAGGAACGGGAGAATCCGGACTGTCAGCGGAATTTTCTGCCGATCTGGTACAGGAAGCATATGACAGAGTTCCTGTGATTTCCGGGCGGGACCAGGCGATTGCAAAACTCGAAAGCCTGTCGAACATTTTCGTATTTACACGTTTCGCAATCGCCTGCTGAGAGGGGATCATTATTGAAAGGGAACAAAGGGATGGCAAAAAAGGAAGATACGTGGTATGATGAGTGGGACGCCGGGAGGCGGACGATCAGAAAGCGAGGGAGTATAAAATGAACAGGGAAGAACTTTTAAAACGGGTGGATCACACGGTGCTGTCCCAGACGGCGACCTGGGAGGAGATCCGGGTGCTCTGCGACGATGCGGTGGCTTACGGGACTGCGTCGGTCTGCATCCCGCCCTCCTATGTGAAGCGGGCGAAGGAATATCTGGGAGACCGGATAGCGGTCTGCACGGTCATCGGTTTTCCGAACGGCTACAACACGACGGCGGTCAAGGTCTTCGAGACGGAGGAGGCCCTGCGGGAGGGGGCTGACGAGATCGACATGGTGGTGAACCTGGGCGACGTGCGCATGGGAGAATTCGGTAAGGTCACGGAGGAGATCCGGGCCCTCAAGACAGTCTGCGGGGAGAAGGTCCTGAAGGTAATTGTCGAGACCTGCCTTCTGACGGAGGAGGAAAAAAAGGCCCTCTGCAGGGCGGTGACGGAGGCGGGGGCGGATTATATCAAGACCTCCACCGGCTTTTCCACGGCGGGTGCCACCTTTGCGGACGTGGAGCTGTTCGCCGCCAACGTGGGGCCCGGGGTGAAGATCAAGGCGGCGGGAGGGATCGGTTCCTTTGCGGATGCGGAGAGATTCGTGAGCCTTGGGGCGGACAGGCTGGGGACCAGCCGTTTGGTAAAGATTGCGAAGACGGAAGGCTGAGAAAACAAACTCGGGAGGAAGGGGGAGCCGTGTCATGAAAGTGGATTTTGAGAGGAGCGGAGGGGAGCGGGTATCTGCCGCCCAGGTCCGTGAGTTGGTCGGCAGGGCGGAGGAACAGCTCAGTCTGGCCTATGCGCCCTATTCCGGGTTCTGCGTGGCGGCGGCACTCCTCTGCGAGGACGGGACGATATATACCGGCTGCAACGTGGAGAACTCCTCCTATCCGGCGGGAAACTGTGCCGAACGGACGGCGGTGTTCAAGGCGGTCAGCGACGGAAAACGGGAGTTTTCCTGTATCGTCATCATGGGAGGCCCGGGGGGCAGGGTGGATGCCTACTGTCCGCCCTGCGGGATCTGCCGCCAGGTCCTCCGGGAATTTTGCCGTCCCCGGGAATTTTCGGTGATTCTCGCCAGGTCCCGGGAGGATTACCGCATGTTTTCCCTGGAGGAGCTGCTTCCGGAGAGCTTCGGCCCGGAATTTTTGGACGGATAGGGCGTTTACAGGGGATTTTGCTTTGAATTCAGTTGAGATTTTTCTCTTTCGGTGTTAATATGATATTGCTGAAAAACTTGTAGGAGGAGAAAAAACATGAAACAGGCGCTTGTAGAACAGATTAAGGGCATGGACAATCTGTTTGAAAAACCCAAGAACGTACTGCAGGGAAGAGTGGGGAATTTTCCGGTCTACGTGAGACAGGGGATCGACGGAACCACTTTTTGGAAGGTTGCGGTATATGCGAAGGAAGGAAGCACGGCCCCGGCGTATCAGATGGACCGCTTTTTGGCGGAGCTGCGTTCCGGGATCAAAAAGGTCACCAAGGCTTCCTTTGACGGGAAAAGGCTTGAAATCATTGTGAGAAATTCCGGGAAGGTCGGCCTGCAGATTCGGGAGGTCCTCGACAGGGTCGTATCCTACCTGGCGCAGAACGGATACGCACCCTGCTGCGGTCATTGCGGGGAGGACGTTCCCGTGGCGCTTTGCAGCATCAACAATGCAATGGATTTCATGTGCGACAGCTGTTACAATGAACTGTGCAACAGCCTGGAGGACAATAAACAGGAGCTTGCCGCAAAGAAGGGAAATGTCGTGACCGGCATCGTCGGTGCCCTGCTCGGCGCATTGCTCGGCGGCGTTTTGTGGGTGCTCATTTATCAGCTTGGTTACATAGCGGGGATCGCCGGACTGGTGGCGGCCGTCTGCGCATTGAAGGGATACGAGAAATTCGGCGGTCGGATCAATGCGGTGGGGATCGTGGTTTCCCTCGTCATCGTGGCGGCGGTGATCTATTTCGCCCACAACGTGGCTTACGCCATCGAGATCAAAAAGGCGGTGGACGAGGTGTGGGGAATGGAGATTTCCATCACCGACGCCTTCCGCTCCATTCCTGATTTCCGGGCGGAAATTCCCGAGATCAACGCCGGCTACTGGAAGGACCTGCTGATCGGCTACGCCCTGACTGCGGTGGCCAGCTTTGCGACCATCAAAACCATGTTTCAGAACAGCACCGGAAGCTACAAGACCGGACGCTATTGATCTTTGTCCTTTGAAGCGGAGCGAAACCCCGAACCTGCATCGTCTCAGGTCGGGGTTTTTGCGTGCACGGGGCGGTGAGGAAATCCAAAACATTTTTGCACTTATTTTTGACAAGGGAAAATGAGTATGGTAGACTTATAATAATTGTGTGTATTTTACGGAAAAGCAAATGGCGAATGAAGATATCTGAGGTGGCACTGTGGACAAATACGAACTGAGTATCAAAGAGGACAAGATCAAGAAGCATGCGGAGAAAAAGGACTATGCCGCGGCGATGAAGATTGCGGATACCATTGACTGGAGCAAGGTGAAAAACATCAAGATACTGACTCTGGTTTCCCAGGTATACGAGAAGGCGAAGCATTACGAGGAGGCAAAGAACGTGCTTCTCTTTGCCTATGAGCGGGTGCCCATGGGGCGGAGGATGCTCTATAAGCTGACGGAGCTTTGCGTGAAAGAGGGGAAGCTGGAGGAGGCGGAGAGCTATTTTGACGAATTCCAGAAGATCGCTCCCAATGACATCGGCAAGCTCCTTTTGGCTTATCAGATCGAGGCGGCGAAGGACGGCGATCTGAACAAGATGATCACCATTCTGGAATTGTACCGGAAGAATGAGTTCGAGGAGCGGTGGGCTTACGAGCTGGCCCATCTTTACCACAGGGCCGGCCGGGTGAAGGAGTGTGTGCAGCTCTGCAATGAAATCATTTTATGGTTCAGCGTGGGAACTTACGTGGACCGGGCTCTGAATTTGAAGATGCAGTATGAGCCGCTTACGCCCGCCGAGCAGGAGAAGCTTGTCAATAAAAAGAAATTCGAGGCCCGCGTCCGCGCAGTGGAGCGGGAGTTTGAGAGGAGGGAATCCCGGGGAATAAGGGAAGAGGAGAGCGAGGAGGTCGAGCGGCGAAGGAAAAAAGATCAGCTTCGTGAGGCGGCCATGACGAGCGAACTCTCTGAAGATTTCCGGAAAGAGGCTTCGGAAGAGGTTCCCGAGGAAACAATGGTCACGGAGGAAGTCGTCCTGGAACAGGAACCGCTGTTTGCGGACGATTTGGCGGAAGCGTCTGCCCCGGGAAAGGTGATTCCCTTTGCCGCCGTCTCTCCCGCATCTGCCAATTATGGGACCTCCGAGATGGAGGAGACTTCTGCGGAGGCAGAGCGGCTGTTTTTTGCCGAGGAGGAGGTTTCGGCCCGGGAGCCGGAGGCGGAGTCTTTGCCGGGGAACGGAGAGCCCGGGGAACTTCCGGACGGGGAAAAGGAAGCTTATGCCGGGGAGTTTGACATTCGGGCAAGCCTTGCCCAGTCGGTGCGGGAAGTGGAGAGGGAACCGCAGGGCCTGGGGGAGGAGCCGGCCGGGGAAACTCTTTCGGGACAGACAAAAGAGGTTGTGAGGGAGACAAAAAGGGCTCTGAAGCAGGAGACGAAAACGGAATTGGGACAAACCGGGGAGTTTTTGAACGACGTGTCGACGTCCCTTGCGGAAGCCGTGTTTGCGGCGGAGAAAGAGGCGTCGCCTGCGGTTCTCCGGGACGGGGGGGCCATTACGCCGGAGAAGGAGCCTGCGGCAAGCCGGGAAGAGTTGCCCCGGGCGGAGGCATCGGTCACAGAAACGGAGGTGTCGGCTGCGAAAGCGGAGGAGACGGAAGTATCGATTCCGAAGCGTAAGGAGAAGGTCCCGGAGGCCGAACCGGCAGCTTTGAAGCCGGAAGAGGCGGTGCCGGAGAGTGAGACACCAAAAGCGGGAGCGGAGGTATCGATTCCGAAGCGTGAGGAGGAGGCCCCGGAGACCGAACCGGCAGTTTTGAGACGGGAGGAGACGATGCCGGAGGGAGAAGCGCCGGCCCCGAAGCGTGAGGAGAAGGTTCCGGAGGCCGAACCGGCAGTTTTGGAGCCGGGGGAGGCGACGGAGAGTGAGACACCGGAAACAAAGGCGGAGGAGGCGGAAGTGTCGGTTCCAAAGCGTGAGGAGATGGCGCAGAAGGCCGAACCGGCAGCGCCGAAGCGTGAGGAGAGAGTCCCGGAGGCGGCCGGAGAGTTTGAGATCACCTGTGTGGTGGTGGAGGCGGAACCGGGTGCAGGGCGGATTCCTTTTGCGGTGGAAAAGCTTAAGAAGACTCATGAGGTGCTGGGGAGCAAGGCGACCCAGGTGGCGAAGATTTCCGGGGAAAAGCTGAGTTCCAAGGGCGTGAAAAACACCTTTAAGCGTCTGGCCGGGAGAGACCTGATCGTGGACAATGCGGCGGACCTGAGCCACGAGGCGGCGGCAGAGCTCACGGAGGAAATGAAACGGCCCGCAGCGTCCCTTGTGCTGATTCTGGTGGATTCTTCCGCACGGATGAACGAGCTTTTGGTGGCGAATCCAGAACTGGACCAGCTCTGCGTGTACCTGGAAGAGGGCGGTCAGATGGACGTGGATGAGTTTGTGGCCTGTGCCTGCGAGTATGCGAAAAGCGAAGAGTGCGTCATTGACGAGATGGCGAGGCTGGCCATTTTCGCAGTGGCGGAACGGCTCCAGAATGACGGGGAGGAGCTTGCGGAGGAAACGGCGAAAAGGCTGGTCGACGAGGCCATTGAGCGGGCGGAACATCGGGGGATCAAGGGGCTGTTCGGGGCCAAGTATGACAAAGAGGGCTATCTGATTTTAAAAGAACAGTTTTTTAAGAATTTATAAAGAGGAAGAGGAGAGAGAACATGAAAAAGCCGGTGCTTGTGATTATGGCGGCTGGCATGGGAAGCCGTTATGGTGGATTGAAGCAGATCGACCCGGTGGATGAATACGGAAATATTATTATGGATTTTTCCGTTTACGATGCGAAGCGTGCGGGCTTTGAGCAGGTGGTTTTCATCATAAAAAAGGAGAACGAGGCGGATTTTAAGGCGGCCGTCGGAAACCGGATTGAGAAGCAGATGGGGGTTTCCTATGTTTTTCAGGACCTTAAAAAGATCCCGGAAGGGTTTTCCGTCCCGGAAGGCCGGACAAAGCCCTGGGGGACGGCCCATGCCATCCTCTGCTGCGAGGAGGCGGTGGACGGCCCCTTTGCGGTCATCAATGCGGACGACTTTTACGGGCGGGAGGCTTTTCGGGTCATGTACGATTACCTGGCCGGTCACGAGGACGACGAAAAATACCGGTTTGCCATGGTGGGCTACCAGGTGGAAAACACCCTGACGGAGAACGGCTCCGTGGCGAGGGGCGTTTGCGGACTGGACGGTGCGGGATGCCTTTTGGACATCACCGAGCGGACGAAGATCTGGCGGCAGGACGGGAGAATCGTTTACGAGGATGAGAGGGGAGCTGCGGTTACCATACCGGAGGGGACGCCGGTCTCCATGAACCTGTGGGGCTTCAGCACAGGGATCTTCAAAGAGCTTTCTCTGCGGTTCCCTGCCTTCCTGAACCGCGCCCTCAGGGAAAATCCCCTGAAGGGGGAGTTTTACATTCCTTCGGTGGTGGACGGACTGATCAGGGAGGGTCGAGCCTCGGTGCGGGTGCTCCGTTCCCATGACAGATGGTTCGGCGTGACCTACAGGGAGGACAAGACCCTCGTGGTGGAGGCGGTCCGGAAGCTGAAGGCGGAGGGAGCGTATTCCGAACGGCTATGGGACTGACGACTTTATAAAAAGTTTAGAATCTTTATAGCACTTTATGAATGATTTCGCACGGAATGTGTTATGATGGAAGTCGGAAACTGGAGACGGGCAGAGAGCCGCAAGGTGCAGACCAGAGGGAGATGAAGATGCGTGCAGCTAAAGACAAAGATTCTGATCACCTTCTTTACGATTATTCTGGTTCCCATGGCGATGCTCTACCTGTGCCTGATGATTCTTGGAAATTTTCAGGGCAGACTGTTGAAATCCGACTATGATATCAGCGGTGTCGGGGACATGTATTCCGGCGCCGCCGTCCGGGTATTCAACTCCCTGACCATGGCCGTTCAGCAGGACGTCGCAAAGGCGGCGGAAGAGCAGCCGGACTCTTTCGCAGATCCGGAGTACCAGCAGGCTCTGAACCAGAGGCTGGCGGGGAAATATTCCTTTCTGATCGTCCGGCGGGAGGATGCGATCATTTTCGACGGGAGCACGGGGGAGGATATCGAGGAGCTGGTCAGGGAGCTTCCGGATTTCAAGGGCGGGAGCGGCGTGGACGGACAGGCCGGGAGCGTGTTCGTCGGGGACAGCAAGCGGCTGATCAAGCAGCAGGACCTGGTCTTTTCCGACGGCGCCTGCGGCAGCGTTTTTATCATGACCAACGTGGGGGAGCTGATCCCCCAGGTGAAGCAGCTCTTCGGCAGCGTGGTCCTGGCCATGTTGATCCTTCTGATCCTGATCGCCATGCTGCTTTCCCTGTGGATCTACCGGACCATCCTCCGGCCCATCGGGGAGTTGAAAAAGGCGACCAACGAGATCAAGGAGGGGAATCTGGACTACGAGCTGGATATCGGGGAGAGGGACGAGATCGGCCGGCTCTGCATGGACTTCGAGGAGATGCGCCAGAGACTCAAGGACAATGCCGAGGAAAAGCTCCAGTACGAGCAGGAGAACAAGGAGCTTATCCGGAATATTTCCCATGACCTGAAAACTCCCATCACGGCCATCAAGGGCTACGTGGAAGGAATCATGGACGGCGTCGCCTCCTCCCCGGAGAAGCTGGATAAATATATTCGTACGATCTATAATAAGGCGAACGACATGGACAAGCTCATCGACGAGCTGACCTTCTACTCCAAGATCGATACCAACAAGATCCCCTACGTGTTTGCGAAGATCAATATCAACGACTATTTTGAGGATTGCGTGGAGGAACTGGGGCTTGAGCTGGAGGCGAAAAACATTGATCTGGGTTTTTTTGACTACACGGAGGGGCCGGTGACGGTGATCGCCGACGCAGAGCAGCTAAAGCGGGTCATCAACAACATCGTCAGCAATTCCGTGAAATATCTGGATAAAAAGCGGGGGATCATCAATATCCGCCTAAAGGACGAAGGAGATTTCGTGCAGATCGAGATCGAGGACAACGGAAAGGGGATCGCGGCCAGGGACCTGCCCAATATTTTTGAGCGGTTTTACCGGACGGATTCTTCCAGAAATTCCTCCAGGGGAGGGAGCGGCATCGGCCTCTCCATCGTGAGGAAGATCGTGGAGGACCACGGCGGCAGGATCTGGGCCACCAGCAAGGAGTCCATCGGGACCGTCATGCACATCGTGCTCAGGAAGCATCAGGAGGTAATCTATGAGTAGGATTTTGATCGTGGAGGACGAGGAGAGCATCGCAGAGCTGGAGAAAGACTATTTGGAGCTTTCCGGATTCGAGGTGGAGATCGAGACCGACGGGAGCCGGGGGCTCCTCCGGGCGCTGAAGGAGGATTTTGACCTCTTTATCCTGGATCTCATGCTTCCGGGCACCGACGGCTTCGAGATCTGCAGGCAGGTGCGGGCCAGCAAGAATACCCCCATCCTCATGGTGTCGGCCAAGAAGGACGACATCGACAAGATCCGGGGCCTTGGACTGGGGGCGGACGACTACATCACGAAGCCCTTCAGTCCCAGCGAGCTGGTGGCCAGGGTGAAGGCCCACCTGGCCAGGTATGAGCGGCTGATCGGGAGCGGCATGCCGGAGAACGAGATCATCGAGATCCGGGGCTTGAAGATCGACAAGACGGCGAGACGGGTCTATATCAACGGAGAAGAGAAGAATTTCACTACCAAGGAATTTGATCTTCTGACCTTCCTGGCACAGAATCCCAACCACGTGTTTACCAAGGATGAGCTGTTCCGGGAGATCTGGGACATGGAGTCCGTGGGGGACATTGCCACGGTGACGGTCCATATCAAAAAGATTCGGGAAAAGATCGAGTACAACACGGCCAGACCCCAGTATATCGAGACCATATGGGGAGTGGGATACCGCTTCAAAATGTAAACGGCGTATAAGGGACCGCCGTTTGGCGCATACTTTCCGTGACAGAAACCTGCCCTGGCAGGAGAAGGGCGGAAAGAGGGGATGGCATGAAGCGGAAGCTTACGGAAAAGCAGAGGATGGCGCTGCTGGTTGTGGGGATCACGACGGCGGTGTATGTTTCACTGAAATATATACTGCCCCTGGTGATCCCTTTTCTGCTGGCCTGGTGGGTGGCCCTTCTGGTGCGGCCGGCTTCCAGATGGCTCCACAAAAAATTCTGGCTGAAGGAGGGGGTGTGGGCGTCCCTCCTGGTGACGGCCCTCTCCGCCCTTCTGCTGGTCGGTGCGTATTACCTGGGAGAGCTGTTCTTGGAGCAGCTTGTTCTGGCGGCCAGGCGCCTGCCCCTCTACATCCGGTATCTGAGCGGGTGGCTGGACGACTTCTGCTGTCGATGCGACGACTGTTTTGGGCTTGCCAGGGGGACTTCCCTGGACTTTCTCTATGAGCAGAGCAGAAACGTGATGGAAAACGCCGGGACCCAGGCCGGGGCCTACGTGATGGGAAACTCCTTGGGGATCTTCAGATGGCTCATAAAGGGCGGGGCCATTTTCGCCATCGTCTCCATCGGGAGCGTGCTGATGGTCTCCTCCATGGACCGGATCGCAAAATACAGGAGCACGTCGGTGTTTCGCCAGGAGATTGCGGCGGTCACCGGGTGTTTGAGCAGGATCGGCCGGGCGTTTTTCCGCACCCAGCTGCTGATCATGGGGCTGACCTGCCTGATCTGCGGGGTGGGACTTTCTTTGCTGGGGAATCCCTACGCAGTGCTTTTGGGAGTGCTGATCGGGCTGCTGGACGCCCTTCCCGTGTTTGGGACCGGGACGGTGTTTATCCCCTGGATCATTTTTTCCGTGTTTTCCCGCAGGTTTGCCTATGCGGCAGGGCTTACCGGCATTTACATCCTGTGCTATTTCCTGAGGGAGGTCCTGGAGGCCCGCCTGATGGGCGGCCACATGGGGATCCCCCCGCTGGAAATGCTGGTCAGCATGTACATCGGTTTGGCCCTTTTCGGCGTGGCGGGATTCATCCTCGGCCCCTTCGCCTTCCTGGTGATCCGGGAACTGGTGGAATTATACGCCGGGAGGCATTGACGAAAGCCGGGAATGTGGGTAAAATATAAGAAACGGCAAATTCTATTCCTTTGGCGTTTTCGATAAAGGCAGAACATGCGAAAGTGAAGGACGAGAGTATGGAGAGCAGGAACCAGGGACGGCAGATGCTGGACGAACTGCCAAGACAGGCGGTCTTCGCACTGGACATCGGGACTCGCAGCATTATCGGCATGGTGGGGATCCCGAATGGTGAGCGGATGCAGATCGCGGCGGTCGAGAAGGTCGAGCACGGCGAGCGGGCCATGATCGACGGTCAGATCGAGAACATTGAACAGGTGTCCCGGACGGCCGGGATCGTGAAGGAGAGGCTGGAGAAAAAGCTGGGCTGCCGCCTGACGAGGGTGGCGGTGGCTGCCGCCGGGCGGTCCCTTCGGACGGAGAGCGTTACATATGAGCTGGAGCTTGACCAGGTGTCGAGGATCAGTGCGGAGGTGGTGAGCCGTCTGGAGGCGGGAGCCATCAGCGAGGCGGAAAAGGCGTTTTTTGGCAGAGAGGAGGAGGGAAGGCAGAGGTTCTATCTGGTGGGCTACAGCGTGAGCCGGTATTACTTGGATAACTATATCCTGTCCAGCCTTCTCGACCACAGCGGGCGGGTGTTGAAGGCGGACGTGATCGCCACCTTCCTGCCCTCCGAGGTGGTGGAGAGTCTCTATGCGGCCATGCGGGGGATCGGCCTGGAGATCGCCAGCCTGACCCTTGAGCCCATTGCCGCCATCAACGCCGCCATTCCCGCCAATATCCGGCTTTTGAACCTGGCGCTGGTGGATATCGGGGCGGGGACCTCGGACATTGCGGTCTGCCGGGACGGGTGCATTACCGGATACACCATGGCGATTCAGGCGGGGGATGAGCTGACGGAGAGCATCGTGAAGCATTATCTGGTGGATTTCCAGACGGCGGAGACCATGAAGGCCTCCCTGGACCGGGACGGGCCCATCACCTTTACGGACATCCTGGGGTTTGAGAGGAGTACGACCAGGGACGAGGTCTGCGAGAGCGTGAAGGATGCCTTCTCGAATCTGTGCGGGGAGATCGGCGAGAAGATCCTGGAGGCAAACGGGAGCGCACCGTCCGCCGTGTTCCTGGCGGGGGGCGGCAGCTTGTTTCCCGGTCTCAGGGAGGGGATCGCCGAGCGCCTTGGCATGGATGTCACCAGAGTGGCGGTGGCCGGGCGGAACTTCGGGACCAACGCCCTCTCGGAGGAGTATGACCTGGAGAATCCGGAGTATGCCACGCCCCTGGGGATCGTGATCTCCGCAGGGCTCAACATGATCAACGACAGCTTCCGCATTCTGCTCAATGACCAGCCGGCCAAGCTGTTCCGCAGCGGGGTCTTCACGGTTATGAACGTTCTGATGATGAACGGCTACAGTTATCAGGACATGATGGGGAAATCCGGCCAGAACCTGGTGGTCCAGCTGAACGGGAGGCGGAAGGTGTTTTACGGGGAGAAGGCAGAGCCCTGCGTCCTCAAACTGAACGAGGAGGATGCGCAGCTTTCCGACCTGGTCCGCGCCGGTGACCGGATCCGTTTCGTTCCGGTCAGGAACGGGATGGATGCCGCAGCCACGCTCTTTCAGTTGTTTGAGTTTGAGAAGGGACAGAAGGTCACCGTCAACGGGAAAACGGTGAGGGAAGACGTCCCTTTAAAGAATGGCGACGTGATCCTTGCGGAGGGGATACCGGGGGAGCCGCTGCCGGAGAAGGAGACGGACGGAGCCCGGGTAAAGACTCCGAAAAAGCGGGGGGCGAAGCCGAAGGGACAGGACGGGGCCCGGGCGGAGCCGAAGAAGAGGGGCCGTCCCGCCGGGAAGAAACGGAGCGCCGCGGCGGCGCTGGCCGAACGGCAGAAATCTGCCCGCCCGGAGGAGGAGGTTTCCGAGAAGGTGGCAACGCCCGTCATCGAAAAACTGATCGGAGCGGCGGAGTCCGCATCCTTCGGGGGGGCGGAGCCGGAGCAGCTCAGGCTGCCGCTGGAAGAGGCAGCCGCCGCACCGTTGCGGGAAGCGGAGCCCGAGCCGGAGATGCCTTTCGTCAGCCCCGGGGAGGGAGCCGCCGCACCCGTTCCGAAGCCCGTTACGCCTTCGTCTGCTAAGGAGCCCGTTCCGGAACCGGCGGAGACGAAGCCTGAGGTGGAAAAGCCTGCCGGGGCTTCGGAAATTTCGACGGTTGCACCGGAACCGGTGCGGCGTTCCGCACCGTCCGGGAGAGGGCTTATGCTCTACCTCAATGACAGGCCTCTCGTTCTGCCGCCGAAGCAGGACGGAGCTCCTTACTATCTGATGGATATGCTGGAGTATTCCGACCTCGACATGGAGCGGCTGACGGCCCCTGTGATTCTGGAGGTCAACGGGGAGAGCGGGGCGTTCCAGCAGGAGCTTAAAAGCGGGGATGCGGTTCGGATTTTTGAACAAAAGCAGCGGTAATTCTTTTTCGGTTGCCGCTTATATATCGGAGTTTTGCGACGATAACTAAATTAAAGGTGTTTATATCAAAGATATCTATACATACGATGGAGGAAAACCAGCCATGAAAAATTTAAAGATTCGCTCAAAACTGACACTGGTACTTGTGATCGCAGTACTATGTCTTCTGCTCACGGGTGTCGTGTCTGTGGTCTGCATGACCATCATCAACAAAAAAACCACTGAGATCAATGAAAAGAGCATTCCCATGCTGACTGCGACTCAGGAACTTCGGACGGATATGGCCAATTTCCGCAGACTGACTCTTCGCCATGTGTTGACCGAGGGCGACGAGGACATGAAGACCATTGAGAACGAGCTGACAATTACCAGCGACGAGATCACGGAGGGCCTTTCCAACTGTGCTTCCACAGCGGAGAGCAGCGACGTGAAGCAGATGATCCAGAACGTGGAATCCGGCTGGAACACCTATCTGACCTCCTCCACGGAAGTGTTGACCAAGAGCAGGAGCGGGGATACGGAGGGCGCCATGGAAGTCTCCATCTCGTCCAGTTCGGATTACGATACCGTGGCGGACCAGCTTGCGGAGCTGGCAAAATACTGTGAGGACCATGCGGAGAACCTGGCCACCGAGTCGGGAAGCGCATTTCGTTCGGCCAACACCATCATGATTACCATCATCGTCGTCAGCATCCTGCTTCTGATTGCGGGCTCCATGATCGTGATTCGTCTGATCACGAAGCCGGTCAACGAGTTGGATGAGGTTTCCAAGAAGATTGCGGACGGCGAGCTGGATCTGACGATCAACTATCAGTCCAAGGATGAGCTGGGTGCGCTGGCACACAATGTAAACGAAGTGGTTATCCGCCTGAAGGACTACGTGAAATACATCGACGAGATTTCCACCGTGCTGGACGAGATGGCAGACGGCGAGCTGACCGTCCGCCTGACCTACGATTACGCCGGCGAGTTTGCCAAGGTGAAGACCGCCCTGGAGCATATCGCCGATTCCATGAACGATACCATGACCCGCATCAACGAGGCTTCCGGGCAGGTGGCAGGCGGGAGCGATCAGGTATCCAGCGCCGCTCAGGCCCTGAGCCAGGGCGCCACCGAGCAGGCTTCCTCCGTGGAGGAGATCGCAGCCACCATCAACGAGATCTCCACCCATGTCAATGAGAATGCCAAGCGCGCAGAGGATGCAAAAGATCAGGCCGGTGCCACCGCAAACGAGCTGGAGCTCGGCAAGCAGCAGATGAACAGCATGACGGCGGCCATGGGCCAGATCGAGGATTCGGCCAACGAGATCAGCAAGATCATCAAGACCATCGAGGACATTGCGTTCCAGACCAACATTCTGGCGCTCAATGCGGCCGTGGAGGCGGCGAGGGCCGGCACTGCGGGCAAGGGCTTTGCGGTCGTGGCCGACGAGGTCCGCAACCTGGCCAGCAAGTCCGCCGAGGCTTCCGCAAATACGGCTTCTCTGATCGGTGCGACCATCAAGGCCGTGAAGGAAGGCGCCGACATTGCGGAGCAGACTGCGGAGTCCTTCAACAAGATTACCGAGATGTCCGAACAGACTGCGTCGATTGTGTTCGAGATCTCCAAGGCTTCCCAGGAGCAGGCGGCTGCCGTGTCCCAGGTCATGGTGGGGATCGACCAGATTTCCAGCGTGGTACAGACCAATTCGGCGACGGCGGAAGAGAATGCGGCTTCCAGCGAGGAGCTTTCCGGTCAGGCACAGGTGCTGAAGGGGCTGGTGTCCAGATTCAAACTGAGAGGCGGTTCTTCCTCCTACAGCGCATCCTCCTACAGTGCGCCCTCCTACGACGATTCCTCCTATGTGGAGACGAGAAGCGGCGGGTTAGACAAATATTGATCGGATACGCCATTCCGTTGATGCTATGCAGTGCTTAAAATAAATTTTTGTGGAACGAAATCAAAGAAAAGAAAGGAGAGACAAGAATGATAGTTTCATCTGCGGTAACAAGCCGCTATCAGGCCACCGTTGATATAAAAGCGACCAGAACCGTTGGTCTGTCCAAGGAAGAGGCGGCGGCCGCCGCTTCCGAGGGGAAGAAGGCGGACGTGGATACGTTTGTCAAGAGCGGCGAGGCGGTGTCCGGGGAGACGAAGAAGCTTTCCGCCACGGACCTTCAGAAGTATCAGGAGCAGAGAGAGCAGTCCTTCACGAAGATGATCAACGACATCGTGAGCAAGCAGGCCAATGCGGGAAAGAAGGCAGAGCAGCTTGCGAAGAAGGGACTCACGAAAGACTTTTTCAGCGATCTCACGGTGACGCCGGAGCAGGCGCTGGCGGCGAAACAGTCCATCGGAGAGGACGGCGAGTGGGGCGTCAATGCGGTGGCCACCAGGATCATGGACATGTGCGTCGCACTTTCCGGGGGAGACTCCTCCAAGGTCGAGGAAATGCGGGCTGCCGTTGACAAGGGCTTCAAGCAGGCCATGGGACAGTGGGGCGGTTCCCTTCCCTCCATCTGCAGTCAGACCCATGACGAGATCAACAAGCGTTTCGACTACTGGAAGCAGAACGGGAGCCTGGATGGTTACGAGTACCAGAGGGCAGCTTCCGATTCGGAAGAATAAAAGAACTGTAAATGAAGAAAATATCAGAAGGGCGAAGTCCATGAGACTTCGCCTCTTTGTTGAAAATAAAAAAATATCGACAAAATACTATTGTTTTTGCCCCCGAAAATGTGATATGATAATAAAGAAATTTTTGGCTTGAGGCAGAGCAGAAGAAGATTGACAGAAAGGCTGGCTGAAAGATCGGCTGGATGAAAAATCTAGCTATGGCAGGAACTGTTTTTTCCTTTTTTGTATTGCCTATTGCTTTTGGAAACAGATCTTGATATACTGAGTAAGTCGGAACGAACGAGACCAGAGAGAAGGAGTGATTTTTGTGGCCGGTTTATATGGGAACGGCATTGAGTTGACAGAGAAAATGATGGACTTTTTGTGGGAGAGGCAGAACGTGGGCCTGAACAACGTGGCGAACGTTGACACTCCCGGCTATAAGACCAGATACATAACCTTTGAGGAAACCCTTCGCAAAAAGCTGCAGGGTGCCAGCCAGGGAGAAGGGAACGGAACCAAATCGGCAGTCTATCAGGCCATTCATTCTTCCCGCGCCAGGCTGCATGTCGACGAGTCCACGTCTACCCGCCTGGATGGGAACAACGTGGACATGGACCAGGAGCAGGTGGATCTGGTGAGGACGGCATATGAATACCAGTTTATGCTGCAGTCGGTCAACAACGATCTCAAACGGCTGCAGAGTGCGGCGAAGGCGTTCTGATGCCTGCTGGCGTGAAGGACGGCTTTGCCCGCGGGAAATATTGAGTTTAATACAGAAAACCGAATGGGATATTACTGTCCGGTTTTCTTTTGTGTAAAAATGGAAGGAGCAGGGATGGCTATGGAATTCGAAGGAACGCAGTTTATTACGCCGATGACGGCATGGGGAAGAATCGGAGAGACTGGAAACGATGCGGGGCAGAAGGTTGTCAGGAGCGGCGACGAGGTCGAACTTTTTTCCGACGTGTTTCACAACGTGATCAATCAGGTCTACACCACGCAGGCGGATGTGGAGAACAAGCAGTATCTCCTGAGTACGGGACAGCTTGACAATGTACATACGCTACCCATTGCGGAAATGAAGGCCGCCCTCAGCGTGGATATCCTGATTTCGCTGAGGAACAAGGCACTGGAATCCTACAATGAGCTGATGAAGATCAACGTGTAATTAAAATTCGATAGTGAAGGTTGGGGAAGAACGTGCAGAGGTTCAAAGAGTGGTGGCAGAAACTGGCATCGAAGACAAAAAAGCAGCTGTTGATCCTGGTGGGAGGAACCGTGGTTCTCGCACTGGTGATTACGGCGATCGTATTTCTGAACAAAGATAACAGTTACAGCGTCCTGTTTACGAGCATGAATCAGTCGGAGGCTGCACAGGTTGCAAACCTTTTGCAGGATTCGGACATTTCCTTCCGGTACAATGAAAGTACCGGTACGATTTCTGTGCCCACCTCGGCGGTGGACCAGACCAGGGCGAATCTTTTGAGTCAGGGATATCCGAAAAGCGGATTTTCCTATGACATGTATATCGACCATGCGGGGCTGATGTCCACGGAATCGGACAGGAAGCAGTATTCGCTTTATGACCTTCAGAACAGGCTGGGTGAGACGATCCGGCTTTTTGACGGCGTGCAGGATGCGACGGTGACGATCAACCAGGAGAAGGAGTCGACCTATGCCTTAGGAGACGATTCGGCGTCGGAGGCCTCCGCCTCGGCCGTGGTGACCATGGAAAACGGGCGCACACTTTCGCCGGAAGGGGCGGACGCCATCCGCCGTCTGATCAGCACCTCGGTGAAGGGCATGACCTTTACCAATATTTCCGTGTTTGACGCAGCGACCATGCAGGAGGTGGGCAGCGGCGGCGGAACGGGGACGACGGCTGCGGCGAATGACCTGACGGAGCTGACCAGTCTGATCGAAAGCAATATTGCGTCAAATATCCGAACTATCCTGGAGAAGATCTACGGACGGGGAAAGGTGGAGGTGGCGGTCAAGGGCACCGTGGACATGGCGACCCTGCTGCAGGAGAGCACCACCTACAGCACTCCGGAAAAGATAGATGACGAAGACAAAACAGGCTTCATTGAAAGGGAAACCCTGGCGGGGGACAGCGAGACCGACGAGACTACGGCCGACGGGGGCGTGGCGGGGGCCGACGGCAATGCGGAGACGCCCCGCTATGAATGGGAAAACGGAGATGGTACGGGGAGTGCCTATAATTATAGCCACGTTGACCGTCAATATCTGTATAACATGGTCAAGGAGCAGCGCCAGGTCGATCCCGGAGTGCTGCAAAATGCCACGGTCAGCGTGGTGATCGACACGGATGACATGTCCGTGGCGGATGCGGAGCTTCGGAGTCTGGTGGCCAACGCCTCCGGGATTTCGGCCGAGGATGCGGCGAACAACATTACCATTATCCGGACTCTGTCTGCGGAATCGAAGGCGCAGGCGGGGGAGGACAGCGTCCAGACGGTACAGCCCGGGCCCGGAGAGGGAGGCGGACTGCCCCTTCCGATCCTGATTGCAATCATTGCGGGCGGTGTTTTGCTTTTCCTGATTCTGCTTCTTTTGCTGCTCAGGAGAAAGAAAAAGAAGAAAAAAGCCAAGGAGGAAGAGGAACTTCTCGCCATGCCGGCCGACGCCCTCGGAGCTGCGGCGGGCGACGGATGGTCTGAGGGAGAGGCTCCCAGTGCGGCGGTTGCGTCGATCCTGGAGGAGGAGGAGGAGACCTCGCAGAACGAAGAGATCATCAAGCTTAAGATGCAGCGGAACATGAAACTGAAACAGAATATCGGCGAGATGGTGGATCAGAATCCGCAGATCGTTGCCAAGCTCGTGCAGGGATGGCTGACCAGTGAGGAGGGTGGTAGAAATGGCGGAGGCCGCAGTTCAGACAAACATAAATAAAGATGGCCAGGCGGAGGAAAAGAAGGTTGCGCTGACTCCCAAGCAGAAGGCGGCCATTGTCATCGTGTCCCTGGGGGCTGACCGGGCCTCCCAGATTTATAAGTATCTGAGCGAGCAGGATATCGAGGATCTGACCTACGAGGTGGCGAAGCTTGGCAAGACCAGCAACGCCCAGGTGGAGGAGGCCCTGGATGAGTTTTACAAGCTCTGTCTGACCCATAAGATGATGACGGACGGCGGGCTGGATTATGCCAGAAACGTTCTGGAGAAGGCTTTCGGAGACACGACGGCCAGGTCGCTTTTGGAGAGGGTTTCCAAGACCCTGCAGTCCAAACCGTTTAACTTCTTCACGAAGGGGGATCCGAAGGCGCTGCTTTCCCTTCTGCAGCACGAGCGATCCCAGGTGATCGTCCTGATCCTGTCCTACATGGACCCCGAGCAGGCGGCCGGGATTCTGGAGCAGCTTCCGGAGGAGAAACGAATTCCGGTGCTGGAGGGCATGGCAAATATGGACCGGGTGTCCCCGGAGGCCATCGCCATCGTGGAGGAGGAGATGAAGCGGAAGTTTTCCGCAATCATCACCAGCGAGGACAACACGAATCTGGGCGGTATCGATTACGTGGCGGACATTATGAACCACGTGGACCGCAGCAGCGAGAGGAAGATTTTCGAGGAGCTGGGCAAGACCAATCCGGACCTGGCCCAGGACATCCGGGACAAAATGTTCATTTTCGAGAACATTTTGGATATGGACGATCGTTCCGTGCAGCGCTTTGTGCGTGACTGTGACTCCAAGGACGTGGTGTACGCCCTCAAGACGGCGTCTCAGGAAATGCAGGACATTTTCTTCAGCAACATGTCCAAGCGGATGGCGGAGACGGTCCGCGCCGATTTGGAGATCACGACCAACGTCCGCCTGAAGGACGTGGAAGAGGCGCAGCAGCGTATTGTTAACCTGATTCGAAATCTGGAGGAGAGAGGCGAGGTAATCATTAAGAAGGGCGGTGACGAGGATGATATCATCGTCTAAAAACGTGATTAAGGCGTGGAGTCCGGAGAAGGTCCGCGATTTCATTCCACCTCTGACAGCCTCCAAACCGGTTATACGGGAGCTTGACCGGCGGGATCTGGATCAGCCGGTGAAGCAGGAACAGGCGGTAACGGAAGAAGAATTTTACATAGATGAAGAGCTGAAAGCCCTGAGGGCCATGGAGGAAGCGGCCAGGGAAGCGGACGAGAAAGCGGAGCTTGCCTTAAAAGAAGCGCGGGAGCAGGCGGAGGAGATGCTTGAAGCCGCCAGGGCGGAGGCGGAGAACATCAGGGAAGAGGCCAGACAGGCGGGCTATGCCAGGGGCCTGGAGGAGGGCCGGCAGGCGGGCAAGGCGGAGTCCATCGGAAAGATGGAGGCGGTCCTGGCGGAACAGAAGCAGGAAGTGAGTCAGGAGCTCGAGGAGACGGTCGCCAGTGTCGAGAGGGCAAAGGCCAAGTGTCTGAGGGACTATCTGGACCAGCTCAGGGACTGTGCCTTCGCAGTGGCGGAAAAGGTGATTCACACCAGCCTGGAAGCCAGCGGCGACATCATCAGAAGGATGATCGTGTTTGAGACCGAGAAGTTAAAGAAGACGGCCTGGCTCAAGATCTATCTGGAAAAACTGGATTATGACATGATGATGGAGGCGGACGTGGATCTGGTGACGGAGCTTACCAGGGTGTCGGACAATATCAAGTTCGTCGTCATGGAAAAGGAGCAGCGGGGAAGCTGTATCATCGAGACGCCGGAGGAGATTCTCGACATCGGCGTGGAGACGCAGATGGAAAACATTCGTGAGATCACAGGAACCATACGCGCATAGAATAAAGGAGCAGGACGGCTATGTTTAAAAAGCTGCCGCAGCTGATCGCCAATTCAGAGACCATCAGCCGAATCGGAAAAATTGAAAATGTAGTCGGAATGTCCGTGGAGGCGTCAGGCGGGAGAAGCAGCATCGGCGACATCGTGATGATTTACAACGAGGAGCAGAACCGGCAGATCCGGGCCGAGGTGGTGGGTTTCAAGGAGAACCGCATTCAGCTGATGGCCTATGAGAATACCAGCGGAATCAGTGCGGGAAGCTTTGTGAGAAATACGAGGAGACGCCTGAAGGTTCCCGTGGGGGACTTCCTTCGGGGCCGGATCATCAATGCCATGGGGGAACCCATAGACGGGGGGCCTGAACTGCATCCCACAAGATTTTACTCCGTGGATTCTCCGGGAATTAACCCTTTGGACAGACCGCCAATCCGGGAGCGGCTGGAGTTTGGCGTGAAAGCCATTGACGGGCTGAATACCATCGGGAAGGGCCAGAGAATCGGTATTTTTGCCGGTTCCGGGGTCGGAAAAAGTACCCTGATGGGGATGATTGCCAAAAATGTGAAGACGGATATCAACGTGATCGCCCTGGTGGGCGAGCGTGGCCGTGAGGTCCTGGAGTTCGTCCAGAAAGATTTGGGGGAGGAGGGCATGAGCCGCTCCGTGTTGGTGGTGGCCACCTCGGACCAGCCGGCCATGCTCCGCATGAAATGCCCGCTGGTGGCGACGACCATCGCAGAATATTTCAGGGATCAGGGCCTGGACGTTCTTCTGATGATGGACTCCCTCACCCGTTATGCCATGGCACAGCGGGAAATCGGCCTGGCCATCGGGGAGCCGCCCATTGCGAGGGGATACACGCCTTCCATTTATGCGGAGTTTCCCAAGCTCCTGGAGCGGAGCGGCAATTTCGACAGGGGCTCCATCACCGGGGTTTACACGGTGCTGGTGGAGGGCGACGATACCAACGAGCCGATCTCCGACACGGTCCGGGGCATTCTGGACGGCCACATCGTCTTAAGCCGTCAGCTTGCCAATGAGAATCATTTCCCGGCCATTGACATCGGTGCCAGCATTTCCAGACTGATGGTGGAGATCGTTCCGGAGCAGCACAAGAAGGTTGACGGGCGTTTCCGGAACCTTTTGGCCCTGTATCAGAAAAATGCGGACCTGATCGCCATCGGGGCTTACAAGAAAGGCACCAATCCCGCCCTGGACGAGGCGGTTTCCAAAATAAACGGTATGAACGGATTCCTGAAACAGGGGATCAACGAGAGTTTTTCTTATGAAGAGACAGTGCGGCTTATGACGGACATTGCCGGATAATGGACATGGAGGGATTTTTAAGTGAAGCGGTTTCAATACAGTCTGGAAACGGTTTTGAATTACAAGACACAGGTTTTGGACGGTTTAAAGAAGGAACACGCTGTGATCTTAAAAAGCGTGAACGACAAAAAAGAAGAGATCAGGCAGTTAAACGGCAGGCTTCAGGATTATGAGGGAAGCTTTGACGAGACGAAGACGGCCGGGGCGCCCATTGAGACATATCTGCTCTATGACATGTGCATTGAGCGGATGGAGGAGCGCATTGAGCAGGAGAAGGAGCGTCTGGTGGTTTTGAAGACAAAAGAGGAGAAGAAGAAGAGCGAGGTGATCGACGCAAAGGTGGACACCTCCAAGTTTGAAAAGCTGAAAGACAAGCGGCTTAAGGAGTACCGGACCGCCGAGCAGAAGGAGGAGGAAGCTTTTGTGGAGGAGTTCGTGATCCGCGGCCTGGGGAACGAGGCCCCGGTGTTCAGAGGGTAATCGCGGCCTTTTGGCCGATGATTATAGATGCGCAAGGTGTGGAAAGGAATTATGCGGTTTACGCACCCTGTGCGGCGGGTAGGGAAAGGAATTTTTTCCTGCCTGATTGAAAAAATATATAGAAAGGAGAATGGCGTGGAGAAAATTCAGACGGAAGTGGTGTCAATGCTGCGGGCGGGCGTGAAGGCCGGGAGCGGCAGCCGGACGTCGGGAGTGGATGCGGCCTTTGACAAGTTGTTGAAGGAACAGAATTCGGGGACGGACGGCGAGACGAAGGAAACCGCCGTTTCCGGAAAGGATTCCCCGAGCGGAGCGCCGGAGACCGGAAAAGAAGAGGCAAAGCCGGTGAAGGAAGGCGGACAGAAGGGGAAACCGGAAATCGATGAAGGGGAAGTCGTAAAGAACGGCGAACTGGTTCCCGGCGAACTGCTTCTACAGCTTCAGGAGTCAACGGTGGCGACCGCATTTGTGGCGGCAGAGTCCGCAGTGCAGATGAAAGAGGAACCGGAGGCGGTTCTTCAGCCGGAGATGGCACCGGAAGCGGTTACGGGACAGCCGGAGCTTTTGCAGCCGGAAATCTCCCCGGAACAGCCGCTGGAGAACCCCGGCATGGTAGAGCTGGCAAAGGCGATGGGAGAACCGCAGCCGGAACAGACAGTCGAAAACCGGATGGTTGCGGCGGAGGAGAAGGCTTCCGAACCGGCGAAGGAGAAACCGGAGACCGCCCTGCAGCCGGAGAGCGCATCGGCGCCTGGGGAGCCGGTCCGGGAAGTGACGAGACAGGTTTTTGCGGCGGGAGAAAAGGGAGAGGCCAGGGAGCAGGCGGGGCAGGAGCCGCAGCTTGCCGAGATGGCCGGAGGGCTGTCCCCCAGAGAGCATGTCGTCCAGGAGACGAAGTATGCGGCTCCCGAAACGGTCAGGACCAGCGAACCGACCCTGGTAAACGACGTGGGCCGGGCGATTGCCCAGAGATTTCCTGAAAACAATGGGACGCTCACCATCGAGTTGGAACCGGCTTCTCTTGGGAAGCTGACGATCCGGGTGATCTACGAGAGCGGAAAGGCGACCGTGTCCATTCTGGCGACTAACCCCAGGACGCTGGAGCTTCTGAACGCAAGAGCCGGGGAACTGGCTTCGATTTTGGAGGAGCGGACCGGAGAGGAGACCGTGGTCTACACGGAGCAGCCGGAGCAGGAAACTCCCTTTGACGAGCGTCAGGGAGAGGGGCGGCAGAGAGAGAGAGAGCCGGAAAAGAGGGAGCGCGGGGAACAGGCCGAACAGGATTCCTTCCTGCAGCAGCTCAGGCTCGGAGTCATTTAAGCGAGGAGGATGCAAATATGCCAGTTAACAATGTCAGCGGGACGGATAATCCCTATGCCTCGACCCATTACACGGCCAAGAGCAATGACAAGAACACGCTGACCATCACCAGTTACATTCAGCTTCTGGCCACGCAGCTGCAAAACCAGGATCTGACGAACCCGATGGACAACAGCGAGATGATGAACCAGATGACCCAGATGGCCATGGTGCAGGCCCTCTCAAGCATGACAGAGACCATGACAGCCTCCAGCGCCATGAGCACCACTACCTATATAGCGGGCATGGTGGGGAAGGAAGTAACCGTAGCCATTACCGAGAAGGGTGCTTATGGAACGGAGACCCTGACGGGGAGCAAGGTGGGAGTCATTGAGTCGGTGAATTTGACGGGAAGCATTCCGACTTTCCGGATCAAAGGCGACGACACAGATTATCCCTTAAGCTATCTCCTGGGGATCGGAGATGTCACCGGATCGGTGGAAAACGGAGATTCCAGCGGTGAGAACGTGGACGGCGGAAATACGGGAGACGGAGATGCCGATCAAGGGGAAACGGGCAGTGTAAGTTAAGAAACGGAGTCGGAGCTATGAGCATAAACGAGATACGGAAGCTCCAGTACGGAACGGGCGCAGGGAGCGCAGTTCAGGAGGCGGCGGCAGGCCAGCCTTCCGTGAGCGGATCTGCTTTCGGTGAAATGCTGCGGGCCAGGTCTCTGGAGGAGCAGGGACTGAATTTCTCCAAGCATGCGGCAAAACGCATGGGGGAGCGTGGGATCGCCATGGACAATGAGCTTTTGGGCGGTCTGGAACAGGCCGTGAGGGGGGCAAGAGAGAAGGGCGCGAAGGACGTGGCTGTGATTGGCCGCCAAGGCGTATTTATCGTGAATGTTCCCAACAACGTGGTGGTCACCACCATGTCGGCCGACGACATGAAGGACAGAATCTTTACAAATATCGACAGCGCTGTTATTATGTAAAGGCAGGACCGAAAGGATGCCCGTCCGGAGCATCGGAAGCATGTTCCGGAGTGACAGCAGAAAGGAAGAAAGAAGAGAATGTTAAGAGCAATGGATTCCGCAGTCGCAGGACTGCGCGCACATCAGAATAAACTGGACGTGATCGGTCACAACCTTGCCAACGTCAACACGGCAGGCTACAAGTCTCAGAGCTATCTGTTCAAGGAGGCCATGTACCAGACGTCCACCAACTCCACGGCTGGTTCCGGAAACGCCAACGGTGCCGGCGGCGTCAACGCCGCCCAGTACGGCTACGGCACCATGATGGGATCTATCTGGGTGGATATGGGGGCCAGCACGCCGACCCAGATGGGAGGGCTCACGGCCACCATCGACGGCGAGGGCTTTTTCATGACGATGTCCACGGCCAACAGGAATGGCGGAATAACAAATGCCACAACTGACATTAAGAGGGCTGATTTCCAATATACCCGCGTGGGTCAGTTCAAGATCGACAGTGCGGGCTTTTTGGTGGACAGCAACAGCAACAATTTTGTCTATGGTTTCCGCACAAACAATAATGCCATTACCGGCAATCCAGTCATTTTTGGCCAGAACTTGGAGCCCATCCGCGTCTGCATGCCGGACGGATCGATAGATCTGAACGCAGCTCCTGAAGACATCGCCCTGGCGAAGAGCGTGAAGATTGACAGTGAAGGGAAGATTACGATTGGCATCCAGCGCACGGTCAATCCCGGCACCCCCAATGAAACGACAGAGATCGTGGAGGCCGTGATCGGCCAGGTGGCGGTGGCGTCCTTCCAGAACCAGGAGGGTCTCACCAAGTCGGGCGGCAGCTACTATACGGCGTCTGACGGCGACAACTCCGGTATCGTCATGGCGGATCAGCCCGGCACGGCGGGTTCTGCCGGCCTGATCACCGGCTATGTGGAGGCCTCCAACGTGGACATGGCGAAGGAGTTTTCCGAGCTGATCACCACCCAGAGAGGGTTCCAGGCCAACACGAAGATGATCACGGTCAGCGACCAGATTCTGGAAGAGCTGGTCAACATGAAGCGTTAAGAGCGTTGAGCGTTCCGTTCATGGCTTCCTCATTTCTGGCTGGAATTCATGCCGAAATGAGGAAGCCCTATGGACATTTTGGGGAGAAAGGTGTATGATTAAAGTCATTGGGTTAGACGGTACGACATGGTATTTGAATTATTTTCAGATTTTGTGCATTGAGGAGATCCCCGAGACGAAGATTCTCCTCAACAACAAACAATATTATCTGGTGAAGGATTCGGTGGAATCGATTCAGAAACAGATTGTGGCGTTTTTACATAGTTGTGTTTCCCCAAAGGAGCGGGAGCTTTTGTGGGAGAGGCAGGATTAGTTTTCAGGATGTGAGAGAAGTACGGAGGTGGAGTGAAACATGGATCCTTCATGGATAATCGGACTTATGCTGGCTGTCGTGCTGACGGTCATGGGTATCAGCGACCAGTTTACGAACATGGCGAAGCTGGGGAACTTTTTTGACCCCCCCAGTATTGTGATTGTTATCGGCGGAACCTTTGCGGCCCTGATCGCCAGCTATCCGCTGTCTTCCCTGGCGGCGATCCCCAAGCATATTGGGATCATTTTCAAGGGTGGAAAATACAATATCCCGAAGCTGGTGGACCAACTGGTGGACATGGCCATGATCGCCAGGCAGAGTGGCCTTCTGGCGCTGGAGGAGAAGGCGGAGGAGATCAAAAACCCGTTTTTGAAGAGAAGCGTCCTGATGATCGTGGATGCCAGCGACCCGGATAAGGTCCGGGAGGTTTTGGAGAAGGAAATGGAGACCATGATGCTCCGCCATGACCAGGCGGCCGGCTTTTATGAGAAAGGTTCCAGCTATGCGCCGGCTTTCGGCATGATCGGTACGCTGATCGGCCTGATCAACATGTTGAAGGGTATGAACTTTGACGACGGCGGCGGTGCCTCCACCCTGGGCCAGGACATGTCCGTGGCCCTGATCACCACCTTTTACGGCAGCGCCCTTGCCAACGTGTTCTTCCAGCCCATCGCAAAGAAGCTCCGTATCCGGCAGGACGAGGAGGAGCTTTACTGTGCGACCATCGTGGAGGGCGTGCTGGCCATCATGGCGGGTGAGAATCCGCAGACTCTGAGGGAGCGGCTTTTGTCCGCCCTGAAGCAGAGTTCGAGAAAGAAGCTCCTGGCGAAAGCAGGCAATGCGTCTGCCCCTTCTGAAGGAGGAAAGGAATGAAAAAACGCGGAGGCGGCGAGGACTGCGGCAGCTGGATGGACACCTACGGCGACATGGTGACGCTGCTGTTATGTTTTTTCGTCATGCTATATTCGATGTCTACCATAGATCAGGATAAACTGAAAATTTTTATTCGGAGCATTTATCCCACGGCGTCCGAGGAGTCCATCGGCATCAACATGCCGGACGGCGAGGACGGCGTCAGCGGAGAGATAAAGATGGACCCGGAGGAAATCACTCCGGAGGAGCTGGAGGAGATCGAGGCCCTGGCCGTCGAGCAGCTCTACGAGCAGCTCGTGGAGGCCCTCAATGAAAAGGGGGTCGAGGGGGTCACGGTTTCCGGCGGCGACGGCTATACCTATATCGCCTTTCAGGATAAGACCTTTTTTGACGGAAACAGTTCTCTGCTGACGGCGCAGGGGCAGGAAGTCCTGGCGGTGTTCTGTGACGTGATCAATCCCCTGTCCGACCAGATCGGCCAGATCAACGTCATGGCCCACACGGCCCAGGAGAGGCCGGATGTCCAGAACCCGGTCCATGACGACAGGGCGCTTGCCGCCATGCGTGCGGCCGAAGTGTCCACCTTTATCCAGGAGCGGGGCGTGATTGAGCCGGAGAAGCTGACGGATATCAGCTACGGACAGTGGCGTCCGGTGGCATCCAACGACACCCCGGAGGGAAGGGCGCAGAACCGCAGGGTGGAGCTGCTGCTCGTCAACGAGGGCGCCGACCCGCACTCCCTCAACGAATATTACGAGGAATATACCAGCGGGGCCAATGCGGACAGGACGACGGTGACCACGGGGGTTCCCACGGCAGGCTCCCAAGGGGAGGAAGGTTTTGAACCCATAGAGGGGACCGTGCCGCCGGAGGACGGTGCCAGCATGCAGGCACCCATACAGACGCCGGGGGGAGAGTAAGCGCCCGGGCCGGCGGATGCTTTGCGGTAGAATGAAGAAAAAGGTGGCGAGACGATGGCAGATGTATTATCTCAGGATCAGATAGATGCGCTTCTGAAATCCATGGCGGGCGGAGGCGGTGACAGCGCACCGGCCGAGGAAACGAAAACCGAAGAAGTGAAGCCTGCGGCAAAGAAGGCAGAAGAAAAGAGGCCTGCGGCGGCGCAGTCGGCAGAAGAAAAAAAATATAATAAATATGACTTTTACAGCCCGAGGAAGTTTACGAAAGAGCGGATGAAGATGCTCACCAGCTCTTTTGAGAACTATGCCAGGATCCTGACTTCGCAGGTGAACGGCATTTTCCGGGCCATGACGGACATCACGGTGCTGGACGTCCAGGAGAAGCGATATTATGAATATGTAAACGGCCTTCACGAGAATGACGACGTCACTTTGATCGACGTGGGGACGCCGGACGGCGTGAAGAACAACATCGCCATGTACATGTATGTGACACCGGGGCTCGTTTTGACGCTGATCAGCCATATGCTGGGAGGCGGGGACCGGGTGGTCCGGGAGGAGAGCGATTACCGGTATTCCGACGTGGAGCGCGCCCTGTACCAGCGGATCGTGAAGTACTTCATTGCCGCCCTGAAGGACGGGTTTTCCAATTACATCAATCTGGATTTCGAACTGGCGAGGGTGGAACCAAATCCCAGCATGCTGCAGGACGTGGGTCTGGACGAGGCGGTGGCGATCATCCATCTGAACGTGGACGTGGCCGGTCAGGCCATGGAGAAGATCCGGATCTGCATGCCGGGAACCCTGCTGGAGCTGATCTTCTACATGATCGACAGCCGGAAGCATATTGCGAAGGGCTTCGCTTATCAGGACAACAAGGATATTATACTGGAGAATATCCGCTACTCCCAGCTTCCCGTCACGGCGGAGCTTGCGAAGGTGCAGTTAAATCTGAACGATATATACCGTCTGCAGGTGGGAGACATCATCGACCTCAACAAGCCGGAGAACAGTACCGTCAGCCTTTACGTGGGCCGTCAGGCTTGGTTTACCGGGCGGATGGGCGTTTCCAAGAAGAATCTGGCGGTGCAGATCGAGGGGCTGGTGGGACAATCTCCGGAGGAAGAGGAGGAGCTTCTGGAGGCCCTGGCCGAATGAGATGAGCGCAATTAAATTTATATATATCTAAAAAACGAAGAAAAGGTGGAAACAGATATGGCAAAGATAATGATAGTGGATGATGCGGCCTTTATGAGGATGATGATCAAGAACACTCTGACGAAGAATGGCTTTTCCGATTTTGTAGAAGCCCAGGACGGGGCGGAAGCCGTGGAAAAATACGACGCAGAGAAACCGGATATGGTATTTATGGATATCACGATGCCCAACATGGACGGTCTTCAGGCGCTTAAAAAGATCAAAGAGGGTAATCCGGATGCCAGGATCGTGATGTGTACCGCCATGGGGCAGCAGAGCATGGTGGTGGAGGCCATCAAGTACGGTGCGAAGGATTTCATCGTGAAGCCCTTCAATGCAGAGCGTATTGTGGAAGCCGCAAATCAGATTTTAGGATAGGACAGACAGGAGGGATCGTAAGTGGCTTTTTTAAGCTCATTTGACATCTGTGCTTCCGGCATGAGCGCCCAGCGGGTGCGCATGGACGTGGCGGCAGAGAACATTGCGAATATGAATGCGACCCGTACCGAGTCAGGCGGGACTTACCGCAGGAAAGAGGTCGTGCTGGAAAGCTATGGAGGCAGCTCCTTTCAGTCCATCCTCCGGGATGTCTCCAGAGGAGAAGGATATGTGAGCAGAAAGACGGGAGTCCGGGTTGCCGAGATCATTGAAGACGACACGGAGCTTACCAAGGTCTATAATCCGGACCATCCGGATGCGGACGAAAACGGATATGTAAACCTGCCCAATGTGGATGCGCTTAAGGAAACGGTGGACAGCATGTCGGCGACTCGTTCCTACGAGGCGAACGTGACGGCGCTGAATGCGATCAAGCTGATGGCCCAGAAAGCTTTGGAGATAGGAAAGTAAGTTTGAAACTATACAACAAAGGAGATTAGAAAATGGGCGCTAACAGCTTTAACGCAATGGAATTGGACGCCATAGGCGAGATTATGAACATCAGCCTTGGCGCTTCGGCCACGGCGGTTTCAACCCTGCTGGGCACAAAGGTAAACATTACCACGCCGGTGGCTCAGGTACTCTCCAGCGACGAGTTTTCATTTAAACGGATGGAGCCGGCCGTAGGGGTCAACATCTCCTATGTCAAGGGGCTGGAGGGCAACAACGTCATGATCTTCCGCCGCAATGACGTGCGCGTCATTGTCGGCATTTTGATGGGAGCGGAAATACCGGAAGATGAATTCGTCATGGACGATGAAATCAACGTGAGTGCGGTCTGCGAAGTGATGAACCAGATGATGGGGTCTTCCGCCACGGCCCTTTCCGAGTTTTTGGGATACACGGTGGACATTTCGACCCCGAAGTCCTTTGAGATTACGGATGACTTGACATTTAAGGAGCGCTATTTCCCTTCGGGGACGGAGCAGGTTCTTGTCCGCTTCACCTTGGAAATCGGGGACGTTTTGAAGAGCGAGTTCATGAACATCATGAGCATTGATCTGATCAAGCGGCTTCTGGCTCCCTTTGCGGACACTCTTGGGTCAGCGGATGATGCGGCGGTTCAGCCGGTGGCGGAGCCGGAAAGTTCCCTGATTCAGACCAATGCCGCAGCCGAAGAGCCGGCTCAGGCGGAATCAAAGATGCCGGACGGTGTGCTTACGCAGGAGGAGATCCAGGCCATGCTGACGGGAGGACAGGCGGAGGAACCTGCGACGTCCGCACCGGCGGAAAACGCAGTGCTTTCCCAGGAGGAGATTCAGGCCATGCTGGCGGGGAACCAGTCCGAACCGGAGCCTGCCCCTGCACAGGGAGGAGGAGACGCAATGCTTTCCCAAGAAGAGATTCAGGCCATGCTGGCGGGAGGGCAGCCTGAGGCTTCGCCCGCATCCCAGCCTGCCCCCGTGCAGCAACCGGCTTATCAATCGGTCCCTGCGGCCATGGATCCCATGATGATGCAGCTGATGACGCAGATGCAGCAGTCTCAGATGCAGATGATGGAGATGATGAACCAGATGCAGAAGGAGCGCACGGAGAAGCCCGCACCGGCGGAAACTCCGAGGCCGAACACGGTGGTTCATCCGGTCAATTCTCCAAAATTCGCCGAGGATACGGGGGACGGCGTGGAGGAGGCGGCAAATAAGGAACTTCTGATGAAGGTACCGCTGGAGATCTCGGTGGAGATCGGACGTACCAGGAAGCTGGTGAAGGATATCTTGGAATTCACGCAGGGGTCGCTGGTGGTGCTTGACAAGATGGCCGGGGAGCGGGCGGACGTGTTCGTCAACGGGGAATGCATCGCCAGAGGTGACATCGTGGTCGTGGAGGATAACTTCGGCATCCGTATCACGGAGATCGTCAGCCGGAATTTTAACCCGGAGGGCCTATGATGAATCAAATGGTATCGCTGGCGGCAGTGGGGGGGGATCTGTTGTCCCTGGTCAGTGCATTCCTGATGTTTATCTGCGTCCTCGCGCTGGCATACTGGTTCAGCCGTTTTCTCGGAAAGCGGCTGAAACTTGCAGGTTCGTCGGGAAGCAAGCACATGAAGGTGATCGAGCAGCTCTCCTTTCGGAGCGGCTCTTTCGGAAAGGGAACCGGCGAACAGCTTATTTTGCTTAAGATCAAGGAGGAGACCTATCTGATCGGCGTGAGCGCCGCAGGTTTCCAGCTTCTGGAGCGTCTGGAGGGGGAGTTCGAGGAAGCGTCTCCCGCCGAGACGGCGGCCGGGACACCGGCTTTCACCGACGTGTTCCGGAAATATACGGTGTCATTCAGAAAGGAGAAAGGGAAAAAAGATGAGTGAGCTTTTAGGCGGGCTGAACGGCGGCAACGTGCCGGCCCTCGACGTAATTCTCCTGCTTACCCTGGTCGCCCTTCTGCCTTCTCTTTTCATCATGATGACATCCTTTGTCAGAACGGTCATCATTTTGTCCTTTGCCAGAGGCGCCATGGGCGTGCAGCAGAATCCGCCCAGCATGGTACTGGTGGGCATATCCCTGTTTCTGACTCTCTATATCATGAGGCCGGTATTCAGCCAGATCAACGAGGAGGCCTACCAGCCCTACACCAGGGGGGAGATCTCCCAGCAGGAGATGTTGGAACGGATGGAGCCTCCCCTCAAGGAATTCATGCTCAGCAATACCTACACGGACACGCTGGATCTTTTCGTGGATTTGTCCGGGGTGGAGGAGGAAGAGGACATTCGGGATTATCCCCTGTCCATCATCGTGCCGGCTTTTATGACCAGTGAATTGAAGCGGGGATTTACGGCGGGTTTTCTGATCTACCTTCCGTTCCTCATGATTGATATCGTGGTGGCGACGACCCTGATGTCCATGGGTATGATGATGTTGCCGCCCACAATGATCTCCATGCCGTTCAAACTGTTGCTTTTCGTGACGGTGGACGGCTGGCAGCTCCTTTTCTCCAATATCGTGAGGAGTTTCCGGTGACGGGGAGGGAGACCGAAGAGAAAGGAGGAAGATGATGACGGAGACGGAAGTGCTTGACGTGATGTATCAGATGTTCCAGACGGTTCTCAAGCTGGCGCTGCCCCTTCTGTTAGTCAGCATGATCATCGGAATCATCGTCGCCATCTTCCAGGCGGCGACGCAGATCAATGAGCAGACCATGACCTTCGTGCCAAAGCTTTTGGCAGTGATTGCGATATTGGGGCTTTTGGGCAGCAGCATGCTTAAGACCTTGCAGGATTTTCTGCAGATGGTGATTGCCATGATTGCCGGAGGTTGACCGGAGAATGCTGATTTTATTTTCTTTGATTACAATGCGCATGAGCGGAATGATCCTCTTCAATCCCATTTTTGGGAGCCGCACCATTCCGGGAAGGGCCAAGGGCGCTTTGGTTTTGACCTTTTCACTGGTGTTATACGTGTGGACCGGAGGGACGCTGCAGCATGAGCCGGGCTCGCTTTTTGAGTACGGGGTCATGTTGGGGACGGAGCTCTTCATGGGGTTCGTTCTGGGCTTTGCGGTGACGCTGGCGGTTTTTGCGGTCCGCTACGCCGCCGCCATCATGGACTTTACCATGGGTCTCAGCATGGCCCACGTGTATGACCCGGAGACGAGGAACCAGATCACGGTCAGTTCGGAAATGCTCTATATATATCTCATGCTGTTGTTTTTTGCGGTAAACGGGCATCTGCGCCTGGTCTCCATCTTTTTTGGCTCGGCGAATGTCGTTCCATTCGGCCAGGCGACTTTTGGGACGGCCCTCTACACGGCCGTTCTGGATATTTTTCGGAACTCCATTACCCTGGGTGTGCAGCTTGCCTTTCCGATCATCGCCATGGAGCTGGTCACGGAGGCCGCCGTGGGGATCATGATGCGCATGATTCCCCAGATCAATGTATTTTCCGTCAATTTTCAGATTAAGATCATAGTGGGAATGCTGATGCTCCTGTTCCTTTTCAGCCCGATTGCTGACAAACTGAAGGAGGTGATCGGGGGAATGTTGGAGAATCTCGGATTTTTACTCAGGCTTATGGGATAGTGCCGTGTCATGTCGCAGCGGGAAAGGATGTGGTGAGCGTTGGCAGAGCAGAACGGCCAGGAGAAGACAGAAAAACCGACTGGGAAACGGCGCAGGGACGCCAGAAGAAAAGGAAACGTTTTTCAGAGCAAGGAAGTCTGCACCGTGGTCATCCTCTTTGGCGTATTCTGCATGATACGGCTCCTGCTGCCCTTTATCTATACCCAGGTGCGGCAGTATTTCAACTGGATCATGGACGCCGTGGCCGGAGAGCCCGGGAGCCTCTTCACCTATCAGCTATTCTTGGTCACCGTGCTCACCACCCTGAAATGCGCCATGCCGCTTCTACTGACGGCCTATGTCCTGGGAATTTTATCCCACGGGGTGCAGACCCGCTTTAACGTGGCTTTCAAGGCCCTGCGGCCAAAGTTCAGCAAGCTGAACCCCCTCAAGGGGATCAAGCGGCTGTTTTCCTTAAAAAATCTGATGGAGGTTTTAAAAAGCCTGGTCAAGATTGCGCTCCTTATGATCCTTCTCTACAGCATTTTGACTGCCGACCTGGGGCGGATCAAGAGGATGGTCGGCCTGCCGGTGATGAACTCGGCGATCTTAACCTTAAACATGATTTTCAACCTGGTCATGAAGGTCTGTCTTGCGTTTACGGTGGTGGCGTTCTTCGATTTTTTCTTCCAGAGATGGCAGTATGAAAAAGACCTGAAGATGACCAAGCAGGAAGTGAAAGACGAATTCAAGCAGACTGAGGGGAACCCTGAGACCAAGGGCCGTATCCGTCGGATACAGCGTCAGATGTCCCTCAGCCGGATGATGCAGAAGGTTCCCGAGGCCGATGTCATTATCCGTAACCCGACCCACTTCGCAGTGGCGATCAAGTACGACCCGGAGAAAAACGCCGCACCGGTGGTGCTGGCCAAGGGTCAGGATGAGCTGGCGCTCCGTATCGTCCGGACGGGCGAGGAGCACGGCGTGTATGTGATTGAAAACCGTCCTCTTGCCAGGGCGTTATATGCATCCTGTGAACTGGACCGGGAGATCCCGGCGGAGTTTTACGGGGCCGTGGCGGAGGTTCTTGTATATATTTATCGAGTCAGCGACCGTGAGGATATGCTGCGGTAACTATCAATGGATGGAGTTTTTGCATGAAGAAGCTGTTTAATTATTCAATCGTACTGTTTGTACTGGTGATTGTGCTGCTGCTGATCATACCGCTTCCTGCGGGATTGGTGGACGTGGCAATTATCCTGAATATATCGCTCTCCATGATGATCCTGGTGATCACCATGATTATTAAGGAACCCCTGGAGTTTTCGGTGTTCCCGTCCATCCTTCTGATTACGACTCTTTACCGTTTGGGGATTAACGTGTCCACCACCAGAAACATTCTCTCGAATGGAGGCTCCTCCGGGGCGGTGATCAAGGCCTTCGGTGACTTCATCCTCCAGGGGAACGTGGTGGTCGGCCTTGTCATTTACCTGATCATCGTGCTTATGCAGTTCCTGGTCATCACCAAGGGTGCGGAACGAGTGGCCGAGGTGGCGGCCCGCTTCAACCTGGATGCCATGCCCGGTAAGCAGATGGCCATTGACGCAGATTTGAGCTCCGGCCTGATCGACGAACAGCAGGCCAAGATGCGCCGGGAGAAGATACAGAGGGAAGCCGATTTTTACGGCTCCATGGACGGTGCCACCAAGATTGTGAAGGGCGATTCCATCATGTCCCTGATCACGACGGCCATCAACCTGATCGGCGGCAGCGTCATCGGTATCGTCCAGTCGGGACAGAGCATCGGAGAAGTTTTGACGACCTACTCCATCGCCACCGTGGGCGACGGCCTGGTGGGACAGATTCCCTCTCTGTTGATTTCCACGGCCACGGGCATGATCGTGACCCGCGCCGTTTCCCAGGGCAGCCTGAATGACGACGTGTCCGGACAGTTTTTGGCCCAACCCTATGCGATCATGATTGCCGGAATCGCCACGGCGGTGATTGCCATGGTTCCCGGCATGCCGAAGTTTTCCATGGCGGTCGTGTCGGTGGGGCTGGTCGTGGGAGGCTATTACCTGACGAAACGGATTAAGGAGGCGCCGGAAGAAACCAGGCTTGCCATGCAGATGGGAATGGCGGCCGGTCCAGGCGGTGCGGAGGCCGGAGGAGCCGGGGAGGAAGCCGCCCCGGAGCCGATGTCGGAAGAAGAATATTTCAAGGATGTCAACAATGTCTATAATCTCCTCGCCGTGGAGCCCATTGAGATGGAGTTTGGCTACAGTCTGATTCCCCTGGCTGACGAGTCCGTGGGAGGACGGATGATCAGCCGTATCGTCATCTTCCGAAGACAGTATGCCCAGGACATGGGATTAGTCATTCCTTCCATTAAATTGCGGGATTCTTCCGCACTGAGCACCAACGAGTACTGTATCCGCATCAAGGGTGAGGAAGTGGCCAGAGGCGAGATACTCATTGATTACTTCCTGGCTCTGGAACCGGAGAATCCGGAGCGGGTCATCGACGGCATCGAGACGGTGGAACCGGCCTACGGAATTCCCAGCCGGTGGATCCGTCCGGAGGACAGGGAGCGGGCCGAGCTTTACGGCTATACGGTTATTGATCCGCTGTCAGTTATCGTTACCCACCTGTCGGAGGTCATCCGTCAGCACGCCTTTGAGCTTCTGACCCGACAGGAAGTGGTCCATCTGGTGGAGAATGCGAAGAAGACGGCTCCGGAGTTAATCGAGGAGGCCTTTCCGAACCTGGTTTCCTACGGGATGTTCCAGCGGATTCTTACCAGCCTGCTGAAAGAGGGCGTTCCCATCAAGGATCTGGAGACCATCATCGAGACCATGATCGACACCATTCAGGAGACGGGGCTTCCCGTCAAGGATTTGGACGGCGTGTCCGAGCGGATCCGGACGGCCCTTAAGCGCACCATCACCCGGATGTACTGCGAGGACGGCAGCATGAAGGTGATTACCCTGGACGGGGAGCTGGAGCGCACCATGGCCGCCTCCATATCCAAGGGCGAGGGCGGCTATTACATGGCCCTGAGTCCGGACATCATACAGAGTCTGATCCGCCAGCTTGCGGAACAGCTTCGCAAGTTCAATGGCTTTACGCAGAATCCGGTGGTGCTTACTTCCCAGGTGATGCGGCTCCATTTTTACCGTCTGGTTGAACCATTTTATCCCAAGGTGCGGGTGCTCTCCTTCAATGAGATCGCCAGCAACATTCAGATCCAGTCAGTGGGGAGCCTGAGGCTGGAGGGTCCGGAGTCACGGCAGGGATAGAGGAAAAGGATGAGCATATATGTTAAAACATATCGATGGTCTGGAAGCAAAAACAAACGAGGAGCTTCTGGCACTGTACCGTGAAACTCATTCCATTACGGTCCGGCAGGAGCTGACGATGCGTTATCTTTATATTGTGAAGGCCATAGCGGTCCAGATGCGGAACGTTTACGACGGCTTTCTCGATATGGAGGACATCATCAACGAGGGCGTCATTGCCATTATAAAGGGGATCGACCGGTACGACCCGGCCATGGACAATAAATTTGAAACCTTCATCTCCAGGCGGATCCGGGGGATGATCATTGACCTGATGCGAAAAAGCGATTGGATGCCCAGGGATTACAGGAGACAATATAAAGCCATTGAAAACGCCAGACTGCAGCTTTCTGCGGAGCTCGGGCGGCAGCCCACCCACGGGGAGATTGCGGAGTACGTGGGAATGGATGAAAAGAAATGCCGGAGGATCGACCAGATCAGCACCATGGCCAACGTCCTATCCCTGGACATGGTCATGAGCGGCGACGAGGATCATCAGTCGGTGCAGCTTCCCAACATGGACGTCTCCTCCCAGCCGGAGTATTCCTTCCTGCAGGGGGAGGAGCTGGAACTGCTGGCGAAGGCGGTGGACAAATTAAAGGAAAAGGAAAAGATGGTGATCTCCCTCTATTATGTGGAGGAACTCAACATGGGGCAGATCGCCCAGGTCTTAAATGTCAGCGAGCCGCGGATTTCCCAGATCCACAGTGCGGCGATCCGCAAGCTCAGGGAGTATATGAGTGAGCCGAATTAGGAGACCGTTGCGGGAAAAGAAGTTTTGTCGGGGTTTCAGGCCCTGTTTGAAAAGAAAGAAAACAAGGAGGGGCAATTTATGTATCAGGGATTTTACAATCTCGTGTCGGGGATGCTGACCCAGAGCAGAAACCTGAACGTGATCAGCAACAACATGGTGAACGTGCAGACGCCCGGTTACAAAAACGATACGATGGTGGCGACCACCTTCCAGGAGGAGATGTTCAGGAGAAGCGGAAGATGGGGAAACAGTGCCGATCAGGATCTGATCACCAGGTCCAAGATCGTCACGGCCTCCGAGACATACGTGGATTATACGCAAGGTAACTACGACCCCACCGGGGGTATCTACGATTTCGCCCTGGCGGGAAACGGGTTTTTCTGCATCCGGACCAACGACGGACAGACCCGCTATACCAGGAACGGCTCCTTTGCCGTGGACCAGGACGGGTATCTGGTGCTCAATGACCAGGGCCGGGTGCTGGGGGCCAACGGACAGCCGATTCAGATCGGCAACGAGGAGTTTTCCGTGGATTCCAGGGGACGCATCACGGGCAGGAGCGTGACCTACGAAAACGGCCAGTCCCAGGTGAACGTGCAGGATTTCGGTACCCTCAGGGTGGTGGATTTCGTGGATTACGACCAGCTCCACCGGGAGGACAACGGGCTCTTTTCCACCGACCAGGCGGCCCTCGCCGCCTCGGAGGACACCCAGGTGTTATGGCAGAACCTGGAGCATTCCAACGTGGACATGGTGGAGGAGATGACCTCCATGATGAGCTCCCAGAGGGCGCTCCAGAGTGCGGCGCAGATGCTTAAGATGTATGACAGGATCATGGAAAAATCATCCGTGGACATCGGAAGAGTATAAGGAGGAAGATCATGAACAAATCCTTTTACGTGGGGGCCATCGGGGCGGCGCAGACCACCAAGCGTTTAAGCGTCATCGCAAACAACCTGGCCAACACCAACAATACCGGCTTCAAGCCGAAGAAAGTGGCTTTTTCCGAGCTGATCGAGTATAACATCAAGGAACCGGAGGAGGCGGTGACCAACCTGCAGGCGGGAGCCGGCACGAAGGTGGCCAGAACCTATACCTCCTTTGAGCCGGGGGCCTTTCAGCAGTCCGGCTCGGACCTTGACTTTGCCATCGCGAAGAGGAATACCTTCTTCTCCGTCCAGGATCCGGAAACCGGGGACGTGAGCTATACCAGGGACGGGCATTTCCACCGGGCGCAGATGGAGGACGGCAATTTCTACCTGATGACCGATTCGGAAAAATACGTGCTGGATACGGGCGGGCAGAGGATCCGGATGGAGAATCTGGAGGGTTCCGACACGGCGACGGAAGCCACCGTGCAGCGGATCGGACTTGTCACCTTCCAGTATCCCAGCCGTCTGCTGAGCCAGGAGGCCAATGAGTACGTCCCCTCCGACGCCGGGGTGCAGGCGATTCCCCTCGTGGAGGGCGAGCGGTCAAACGCCCTGGTGGGCGGGGCCCTGGAGGCTTCCGACACGGATATGGCGGAGGAATTTTCTCATGTGATCGAGGCGCAGCGGGCGTTCAGCTATGCGTTGCGCATGGTGACGACTTCTGATGAGATCATGTCCACGATCAACACGCTGCGGGGCTGATGAGGGACGGGACTGAATAGCCTGCGCAGGCAGAAAGAGAGGCATACATGAGAATTAAAAATTATGAGGATATGAACCTGCAGGAGCTGGACGTGATGCGTGAGATCAGCAGCATCGGTACCAGCCATGCGGCCACGGCCCTTTCCAAGCTTCTGCAGAAGGAGATCCGGATTTCCTTCCCCACCGTCAACATCTTAGGCTACAACGAGGCGCTTGTGCGGATTGGAAACGCAGAGCAGATCGTGGCGGCCACGCTGGTGAAGATGGACCATGAAGTGGAGGGGCTGATGCTGTTCCTGTTTGACATGGATTTTGCGGGAACGGTGTTGAAGACTCTTCTGGGGCAGGAGTACACCTGCTTTGAGGAGATGGACCAGCTGGCTTATTCCGCTCTGGAGGAAGTGGGAAACATCATCATCTGCTCCTACATCAATGCGTTTTCCAAGCTGGTGGACGTGGACATCACGCTCTCGGTACCAAGCTCCACGGTCAACATGCTGGGTGGGATTTTGACCGTCCCCATTGCGGAATACGGCTATGAGACGGATAAATTGATGTATTTTAATGCAGACTTCGTAATGGAAGGGAAGAAGCTTTCAGACTGGCTTCTTATGCTTCCGGATATCAAATCGCTGAACGCAATCTTAGGGAAACTAGGTGTCTGAGAATGGAAAAGGAACTAAAAGTAGGGATTGGTGATATGAAGCTTACCAGGGGGGAAGGACGTATCATTACATACGCCCTGGGTTCCTGTATCGGAATTTCCTTCTATGATCCGGCCATCAAGCTGGGTGCGCTTTTGCACATCATGCTGCCGGAGCGTCAGAGCCCTACGGACAGCAGTCTGTTCAAATATGCGGATACGGGGATTCAGGAGACGCTGAGAAAGCTCAGAGCCTTCGGCATGATGAAATCCCGTACCATCGTCAAGATCGCCGGAGGGGCGAAGATGTTTGCGATTAAGGGTAATGCGAGCTTCGGCAACATCGGAGAGCGCAACGCCGCCAAGGTGAAGCAGATCCTCCGGGCGGAGGGGCTGCGCCTCGTGGCGGAGGACACGGGAGGCACCTACGCCAGGACCATGGTGGTGGACGTGGCGACGGGCAAGGTGACCATCAAGTCCTTTGGGAAGCCGGAAAAATACCTGTAGAGAGGAAGGGGAGCAAAATGGTCGAGAACAATAAGAGCAACATCCTGCTGGAGTCAGGAACAAACGAGATTGAAGTGATGCGCTTTTCGGTGAGCGGAGAATTTTACGGAATCAACGTGGCGAAGGTGCAGGAGATCATTATGGCGGAGAAGGTGAAGCCGATGCCTCATTCCCATCCGGCCGTCGAGGGTATTTTCAAGCCCCGCGAGGAACTGATTACCGTGATCAACCTGGTGTACTACCTGTTCGGGGAGCACAGGGAGCACGGGGAGAAGGATCTGTTCATCATCACCAATTTCAACCGTATGACGGTGGCCTTCCGGGTGGAGAGCATCGAGGGGATCAGCCGGATCTCCTGGGGCGACATCCAGAAGCCGGATAAGACCATCAGCAATGGCAACGAGGGAGTGGCCACCGGCATCGCCCAGTGCGAGGGCCAACTGGTGACGATCCTGGATTTCGAGAAGATCGTGGCGGAGATCGCTCCGGAGACGACGATCCAGGTTTCCGACGTGGAGAAGCTTGGCGCAAGGCCGATCTGCGAAAGCCCCATCGTCATCGCCGAGGACTCCATGCTCCTTCAGAAGATGATCGACGACTGCCTGGAGCGGGCGGGCTTTACCCATCTGATCAATTTCTCCAACGGCCAGGAGGCCTGGGATTACCTGCATTCCATCAAGCATGATTCTGACCTGTACGACAAGGTCAATCTGGTCATCACGGATATCGAGATGCCCAAGATGGACGGCCACCGTCTGACGAAGCTGATCAAGGATGATCCCCGCCTGAGGCACCTTCCGGTCATCATCTTCTCGTCCCTGATCGACGAGCAGATGCGGATCAAGGGGAAGGAGCTGGGGGCGGACGAACAGATCGCCAAGCCGGAGATCGGACACCTGGTGGGCCTTCTGGACATGATGCTGTCCAAGTTCAACGAGCTTCGGCCGAAATTCGACGTTGCCGAGAAATGACGTCCCGGATGTCGGCCGGTAACTGATTTTGGGAATGGATATCCGGGACAATACAAGGGGGTACATTTTGGCTACTATCATTACGGTTTCAAATCAAAAGGGCGGCGTCGGAAAGACGACCACTTCGGCGGCTTTGGCCGCCGGAATCGCAGCCACGGGAAAGCGGGTCCTCGGAGTGGATTTGGATCCCCAGGGGAACCTGGGGTTCTGTCTGGGGCTGGAGCCATCCGACGCACCCACGGTGCTGGATGCCCTGCAGGGAAAGGTGACGACGGCCGAGGCCGTGGGGCGGACGGATTACTGCGACATCCTGCCCTCTGACATTTCCCTCAGCAGCGGCGTGGAGCACGTGGCTACGGAGCATAAGGAGAGCATCCTCAAGAACACCCTGGCCCCCATCATCGGCCTTTATGATTATGTGGTCATTGACACGCCGCCGGCCCTTAACCTGCTGACGGTGAACGCCTACGTGGTCTCTGATTTTCTGATCATCCCCATGGGGACGGACATCATGAGCCTGGTGGGCCTGTCCCAGTTGAAGGAGACCATCGAGTCGGTGCAGGGTTCCCTGAATCCGAATCTGAAGGTCATGGGAATCCTTCTGACCCGCTTCAACAAGCGCACCCTTCTCGCAAGGGACGTGCTGGAGATGGCCGGACAGCTGGCCAAGCAGATTGGGACGGTGGTTTTTGATACGAAAATACGAAACGGCGTTGCGATTGCGGAGGCGCCGGCCCATGGAGAGAGTATTTTCGAATACAGTCCCCGTTCGGCGGCGGTGAAAGATTATCAGGATTTTCTGAAGGAAATCGCCGGGACGATCCATTTGAAGGAGGTAAGATAAAATGGCGAAGAAGACAAATAAAACATCACACGTGTTGAATTTATTGACCAACGGGGCACCGGAGGGCGAGGAGGCAAAGGAGTCCCGGGGCGGGGCAAAGGAAGCGGGAGCGCCGGAGCCCCATGGCGTATCGCCGGAGAACAAGGTGATCGTCGTCAACGAGACCAGCGAGAACGAAAAGCTTTCCAACGAGATCAAGAACCGCCTGGAGGCCCAGCTTGAGGCCGAGGTGGCCGAGAGCGCCGGGACCGTGGCCGCAAGTGCGGCGGACGAGGCCCCGGCGGAGCCGGAGCCGTCCCCGGAGGAAGCGTCAGCCCCCGCCGGGGAGGCTGTGGTTCCTGCCGAACCGGCTGTCAGGGAGGCGGAACCGGTCGTGACCGCCCCCGGTGCGTCGGAGGCACAGGAGCAGGAGCCGAAAAAGCGCGCCTACAACATGTTGAACGTCATGGAGCGCCTCCTCTCCGACATGGAGGGGGAGATGGAAAACGAGATGCGCCAGAACGGGGTCTGCATGTGCGACCGCTGCCGGGCCGACGTCCAGGCGCTGGTGCTCACCAACATGCCGGCCAAGTACGTCATCGTGGACAGCAGCAACGCTTCGCCGATTCTCGGATATCACAAGAACCGTTACAAGATCGCAATGCTGACGGAAATCCTGAAGGCCTGCAGCAAGGTCAAGGAGGCACCGCGGCATTAGAAACGGGGGACTTTCCCCGAAAGACCGGCCCCTTTCCCTTCGGAAGCCGTTTCCGCATGGAAAGGGGCCGGTTTTTCTTATGAATTCAGGGAAAACGCCGATATTTTACTTAGATAGAACAGTTATGTTGAAAAATAACAGGTTTCAGGAAAGGAGAATATAGATGGCGAGCATATCAGGAACCACAAGCAGCTTGAGCGGTACTTTGCGCGGATTTGGCGGCATGGCGTCCGGCATTGACCGCGATTCCATTATCGAGCAGATGTCCATGGGGACGACCACGAAGATTCAGAACCAGAAGAATTCCATTACCAGCCTTACCTGGAAGCAGGAGGCGTTTCGGAGCATCATTGACAAGATTCTGGACCTGCAGGACAATTATCTTTCCTATGCGGCCACCAGCAGCGTGACGGATGCGAACCTTTTCGCAAAAAGCGTGATTACGGCCAACGGGAACGAGAAGACCTCCAAGTATGTCAGCGTCAGCGGTTCCTCCGACCTGCTGGAGTCCATGTCCGTGAAGGGCGTGGAGCAGCTTGCCACGGCGGCTAACGTGCAGTCGAGGGAGCTTGAGGAGGGAGCGATCGTGACCGGCATGAGTTTTTCCGACCAGCCGCAGAATTCGAACCTGAACGGGACGAAGCTGGTGTTCGGTTATTACGGGGCCGAGTCGGGGAAGGATGCGGGCAAGTTTTATGAGAAGGGAACCTTTACCTTCCCGTCTTCTTATAAGGACGAAAACAACAAGACGGTGAACATCGATTACATGACGGACGACCTGGGTAAGCTCGCCGGACAGCTGAACAAGTCCATCGAGATGAACAAGTTCAAGCTCTCCGACGACGTGACCGTTCAGTTCAGGGCCAGCGCCGATGGCAACAACCTGGAGATGTTCTATGCGAAAGTCAGCGGCGGGGATTCGAATTTCAAGATTGACGCCAGCAAGGAAGGCCAGGACGCTGCGGCGAAGATTGCGGCGGACAACAGATTCGTGATCCGGAGCAATTCCTCCGCCCTGGGCGCACTGGGGTTTGACAAGGCGAAGGACGGTGCGGAGCTGGATGCCTCCAAGGGATACAGCCTGGGCGATTACAACAGCCACATCACGAGCACCAAGGACAAATACATCCACACCTATGACAATATGGCGGCCTATCTGAAGGGCAGGAAGTTCACGGTCAGCTACGGCGGCCAGAGCAAGCAGGTGGAGCTAATCAGCAATGAGGATGCGGCGGAGTTAGCCAAGGCCCAGAAAAATGGCGAGGACGTGGATAAGCTCTTTGCAGAAAAGATGCAGAAGCATCTGGACCAGGCCTTCGGCTCGGGAAAGATCAAGGTCGATTTTCTCGAGGATGATGCGGACCCCAAGGGCAGGAAAATCACCTTCGCCAATGCAAAGGACGACGGGACGACCCTCACGGTGACTTCCAGCGATTATGCGGTCAGGAAGGAAACCGGCCTGGATAAGATGAGTTCCAACAAGGTCAGCCTGGACAGCAGCCTGTATGAGAACCGCACCAGGTTTGGGTTTGACGAAAACCTTAAAAAGAGCGAATTTGCCGACAAGTTGAAAGATTTCACGATCAACGGGGTGAAGATTAATGCGACGGCCGATATGTCGGTGAGCCAGCTCATGGCCAACATCAACTCCTCCAATGCGGGGGTGAAGGCCAGCTACTTAAGCGCCAGCAACAAGTTCACGCTGGTCAGCAAGGAGACCGGCTCCGGAAGGGACATCACGCTCGGGAGCGGTGCGGAAGGGATTTTCGGCGGCACGAGCACGGACGGCAAGGACGCTGTCATGTACGTGGATTACGGCACCGGGGCCGAGCGGATCGTCAGCTCCAGCAACACTTTCAACATGGACGGACTGAAGATCACCGTTTCCGGCGAGTTCGGGATTGAGAAGGATGCGGACGGCAAACTGCTGGCCTCGGACGGGAGCCTGTTGCTGAATGCGGACGGTACGCTGGCGGACAAGGGGAAGGCCCCCAAGTTTGACAACACCCATACCGTGACCTTTACCGCTTCCGCAGACGTGGATAAAGCGGTGGAGACGGTGAAGAAATTCCTGGAAGACTACAATGCCCTGGCGAAGGCGGTCAACACGGAGATCACCACGAAGCCGGACAAATCTTATGGCCCCCTGTCGGACGAACAGAAGGACGAGATGAACGAGACCTCCATTGAGAACTGGGAGAAAAAAGCGAAATCCGGACTTCTGTACAACAACGGTATCATGCGGGATCTGAGTCTGGATATTCAGAGCGTCCTGACCAAGGCTATGGGAAGCGGCATTTCCTACGACGATCTGGAGGAGATCGGAATTACCATGTCCGATGATCCCTATGACGGAGGTACGCTGAAGTTCGATGAGAACAAATTCAAGTCGGCCATGAATGACGACCCTGAGAAGGTGGGGAAGGTCTTTGCCGGGGACGGCGGATCAGGCAAGGGCCTGGGCAACATTGTCAATGACACCTTCAAACAGTATGCGACCCGTTACAGCTATCTGAACGGTGGTTCCTATGGCCGTCTGGTGGAGGAAGCCGGTTCGGAGAAACTGGCTTTGTCCGTGCAGAACAACACCATTTATAAACAGTTAAAAGATATGCAGGACAGTCTGAGCAGTCTGCAGAGCAAATTAAAAACGGAACAGGACCGTTACATTCAGATGTTTACGACCATGGAGAAGGCGATCAGCAGTATGAACAGCCAGTCCAGTTACCTGTCGTCACTTATGGGCTGATAAAACAGTCAGGACCTGGTTCCGGGAGGAAGCAAAATGAATGGATATCAGAAATATAAGGCACAAGGCATTTATTCCATGTCCGGTGCGGAATTGCTCCTGGTGCTGTACGACGAGGCGCTGAAGCGGATGCGGATGGCGGAGCACGCTTTGGAGGATAAGGACTACGGTGTGTTTGACAATTGCATTACCCGCACGGTCCGCATTGTCCGTTATCTGAACTCCATCCTGGATATGGAACAGCCGATCAGTCAGGAGTTCCGCACGATCTACGAGTATTTGTTTTATGACTTGAGCGTGATTCGGGCCGGGAGAGAGCGGAGAAAAGAGGACATTGGACAGGTCATTCGGATCCTGTCGGAGTTTCGGGATGGATTTGAAGAGGCGGGCAAAAAGGTGCAGGAGATCCGCACCGTGACATCGAAGAGCGTTACTGGATAGGTGGGACCATGGCAGTGGATTTGGAACGGATGATGCTTCTTCTTCAAAAGCGTTACAACTATCTGAAACGAGTGGATGAATTGACGGATGAACTTCGGAGTGCCTTTGACAGGCACGACGAGGTTTCCGCTTCCCTGCTTCTGGATATGAGAGCAGAAGAGATTGCGGCGCTGGATAACTGTTCCGGGCAGATCTGGGATCTGGCCGGAGCGGGAAAGGCGGAGGCAAGAGAGGTCAGAAGACTGATGCATGATGATCCCTTTGCTGTTCCCGAAACGGATTGCTGGGAAGAGAATAAAATCTTTGAAGTGCGGCGAAAGACAGTCCGGCTACTGGAAGAGCTGCAGGAGAAAGACCGTCGCATGAATTTGAGTGCGGGGGGTGAGAGATCATACTATAGGACAAAAGAGAAATGATACCTTGAAAAGGTACTCTGTGATTGACAAATATCGGTGAAAGGAGGAAATCAATATGTCAATTAGTGGAATATCAGGCGGCTATGGATATGGCTATACTTCTTCGGTGAATAACCTGCTTCAGCTGTCATCTCTTAAAACAACCGCCTCTTACAGTGCGATCAATGCGGTCAGCCGCGTGTCGTCTACCAACAAAAACACTTCGGCTTATGCCAGCGTGACCAGCTTCTTAAAGGATTATCAGTCGGAACTGACGGGCCTTGAGGCGGCTGCGGCCAAACTGCAGACCAACAAGGACGGCAACGTCTTCACGCAGCTGGAGGCCGGTTCCACGGACGAATCGGTGGCAACGGCCGAGAGAGCCTGGCGTTTAGAGGCCGGCATGGATGTGGATTTGGACGTACATTCGATTGCGCAGGCCCAGAAGAATGTAAGCGTGGCGAACTACGCTTCTGATCTGGCAGAGGAAGATATGGAGTTTGAGATCGCCGGACCCGGCGGGAAGCAGACGGTTTCCATCAGCAGCACCAATGCCAATGGGACAAAGAAAACCTACAAGCAGATGTATCAGGAGGCGGCCAAGGCCGTTAACGCCAATTCCAAGACGGGCGTCAAAGCGTCCGTGGAGAGCGAGAACGGAAAGGTGTCTCTGGCGCTGACCGGAAAGAACACGGGAGAAGCCAACAGCTTCACCGTTTCCGGAAAGACGGGGGCGGCCGCAGGCCTGGAGTATATCGACCGTGCGGCTGCGGATGCCAGCTATACGGTGACGCAGAACGGTTATTCCCAGGATTATACTTCATCGACGAACAAAGTAAGCATCGCTTACGGCAGAGTCGACGTGGAGCTCAAGAAAGAGGGAAGCACCAACATTTACTCTGGCGTGGATACGGACCGGATCACGGATGCGGTGAAGGATCTGGTGGACAGCTATAATTCCGTCACCAACCTTCTGGAAAGCAATGCGGACCGGGGCAGAGGAACGGCGACCCATCTCTCCTCATTCCAGAGGGGGATGGCCCATGAAAAGACTCTGGCAGCCCTTGGAATCACGAAGAACAAAGCCGGCGACCTTGTGGTAGACGAGGAGAAGCTCGTGGAAGCCCTGGAGAAGGATTATGATTTTGTGGTAGATACTCTGGGCGGACAGTTTGGGCTGGCTGAGAATGCGGCGCAGAAGGCCGATCGCGCTCTTTCCGATTCCGTACAGAGAATCGTGAGCAACGACTTGGGAGGAAACGCTTCCAGTTCTTCCTCTTCCGGCAGTGGTGCGGCAAATTCTGCACAGTCGGGCAATGCTTACACTCAGTTTGCGAATTTTGTTGCCGGTGGAGCTTACAATCTGGCGAATTATTATGCCGTGGGCATGCTCTTAAATACGATGGCCTAAAGCCCTGGCAACAGTTTTTTATGACAAGAGAGCGGGAGAGGGGTTCCTTTCTCCCGTTTTCCTTTCTGTTTTCATTATAAGACTTCTTTCTATGGATAGCTACGGGAGAAAACAAAAATGAGTCAGGTTCTGTTTGAAGGGCGTTTGCTGGTCAACATGATCAGTACGCTGCTGCGCAAGGGAGCGCTTCAGGTACGGTATGGACGGGTCAATTGGGAGCGCATGTTTCGGACGGCGGATTATCATCGGGTTGCCAATATCGTGTATCTCGGACTTTTGGGAAACGGCGATCTGATACCGGAGCGCTGGATGGGCCGGTTTTTTGAACGATATCAGGAGGCTTTGATAAACGGGGGAAGCTGTGAGGCTGCCGAGCAGGAAATCCTTGCCCTGTTGGACATGGAAAAGATACCTTGCGTGGTTTTGACTTCCGCAACGATACGCGGGCTCTATGAGTTGCCGGAGACGGCGGACATGAGTCCTCTTCGCTTATACCTGAGTACGGAAAATTATACCTTGTTAAAGGGTTTTTTGGTAGATCTGGGATATGAAACGATTCAGAGCTACGGAGATTTCGGAGAGCGCATGCACCGGATCTCCGGGATGAACGTGGACATATATCAGAGACTCCCCTTTAAAACAAAATATTATGAGAAGGGAATGCGGGAGCTTACATTCCGGGCACGGGTTCGGAATGGGGGAACGAGCGTCCGGATTCTGTATCCGGAGGACCGCATGGTGTTCCGGATGGCTTCCGTGGCTTACCAGTATGTCAATGACGAGATTATGCTTCGGGACATGCTGGACCTGTTTCTGTATCACAGGGTATGGAGGGAACAGCTCAACCATGACTATGTGAAGAAAAAGCTTCAGGGTTTTCATGTGGACGCTCTGGCGGACAGACTTCTGCGGCTTTCATACATGTGGTTTGGAGAAAAGGAAGACAAGGAATACATGTATGCTGCCGGAGAGCAGATGGAGGATCTGAGTTCCTTCGATATTTTGGAGAATCGGATTTTCAGCAGAGGAGAGCTGGGGAAGGAGAAGGAGACCGATCCGCAGGTTCTTGGTTTGGCCAGGCTTCTGGAGAAAGAGGAAGAGAAAGAGACCCGGGAGGCGAGAAGGGAAACACGCCGTCAGAGGAAGGAAGAGAAAAAGAAAGCCAGGGGGCGATCCCTGCGCTGGATTTTTCCGGATTATAAATATATGTCCGGACTGTATCCCACTCTTGAGAAGGCGCCGTTCCTGCTTCCGTTTTATTGGATATCCAGAGGGGTGCGACTTTTGTTCGGTATGATGAAAAACAAGGACCAATAGCCAAAAAGCTATTGGTCCTTGTTTTTGTCAGGTAATAAAATATGAGAGAGCGTATTCTGCAACGAAAGAAGAGAATCCGTAGATGGAGCAAGTGCTACCCGGTTGATCTGTTCCGCCTCGGAGAGTTCTTCCCGTAAGATAGAGACATGCTTGGGAGCGTCGATCGCAACCCGCACTCCATCTGCTGCACAGTCCAAAATGGTGATTCGAATGTCATTCCCTATTAAAAAGCTTTCACTCTTCTTGCGTCGTATTACCAGCATTTGCGGACGCCTCCTCTGCTTCCATGTCTGCGCTTTCACTGATTACTGAAAAAGAATCGAATCTGTGCCGATAATGATAAGCGGGATCAGAAAGAATCACCTGCATTCCTTTCCGGGTGACGGGATCAATCACCAGGGGGCATTTTAAATTAACGGTGCTCTGAAGATATTCTTCCTTTCCGCGTATGTTGCAGATCGAATAGTAAGAAAGCTCATCTGCGTCCTCGGCATCCAAAAATGACAATTCCGCTTCCGATAAAAGCGGAGCATAATCCGGACAAAAGAGCAAAGGATTAACGATCGCAAAGACAATTTCCGGCTGCTCCGTGGAGAGCATCAACAAAATCGTGTCATCTCCTTCCGTGAGACACAGAAGGAGATAACGCTTCAGATTTGGAAAACCAAAAATCCCGTCAGGGAACGTGATTAAATCTCTCTCTTCGTATTCAATTTCTCCATATGAATCGGTCTGAATGATCATAGTAATGGGCACGCTCCTAAGCCAATAAGTTCATAAAGCCGTCGTCATTGAATTTTTCAGGCGGCACGTAATTGTGTCCACCCAGATACTCAAAGTGGATTTCCGGCCGCTGTGTCATGACCGTCATGGTAAGGGGCGGCAGAAACGCAACATCACCCTTTGCGACTTTGAATTCAAAGGCACCCCGCTCCATCGTGTAGGCGGAACTGCTCTCCGCACTGACGGCTGCCGCCTGAACATCGCTGGAAGTCACCGCACCGGATGTGGAAGACGATATGACGTTCTCGCCGGAGACCATTTCGCTGCCGGATGTGTTTGTCGAAGCCTGATTGTCGACACTGGCTGCGGCAGAATCCTGAGAAGAGGGAGCCGTGGAATGTTGAGACGACTGAGTGGAAAAAGTACGATTGATTTCATTCACAAAGTCGTAACCGGCATCGGCAATCGCCCCTCCGGAAGAATGCTGTGATTTGAAAGCTCTCATACGGGCAATGGCCTTTCTGCGCTCCAGATCAACAGAATCCGAGGAGACCAGACGGGCATTCTGCGAGATACGAACAGACCGATAGGGAGTAGTCGTAACTCTTAAAAGCTGTCCTGTCATAGGAATACCTCCTTTCCTAAAAAATATGCATCACTTAACGTATAAAATCGAACAGAGACATACCCATGATGTTGGAACTCACCTTCAAGGCGGCTGTGTAAGAACGGTTATAGGCGTACATCTCCATGATGGCCTCATAAGGGTCGGCACCCAGCTTTTCCTTATACTGGGTTTCCAGATTCAGCTTGTCGTCCTCCAGCCTGGTGAGTGTGATATCGAGCTGGCTGGACTTGTTGCCCAAGATGCTGTAGACCTTGCCCAGCTTGTCGGAAGTGGTCTGGGCCTGGTCGAGAATGCCGCCCATTTTTTTCAGGAATTCCTCTTTGTTGATGGACGTCTCCCCACCGGCGACTGTGTCGGGCGTTGTATCGACGGTACGGTCATTATCCAGGTAAGCCATGTACTTGTTCATGGTAATGATACCCTGGCCGAGAACCCCGATGGCACTGTTTGCAAGAGCCTTTTCGATATCTGCCGTACTGTAATTATGGGTGGCCATGGCATCGGAGGTGATGTCAGTCAGAACGTTCAGTCCTCCGGTATAGGTGTCGATCAGGGTCTTCGTGTCGTGGACGGAGCCGTAACCGATATCCACCCGGCCCTGCTCCTTCATGGCTTTCTGGAGCTTGTCATCGTTGCCACTGATCAGTTTGAAGGTGAACTCCCCGTTCTCCTCCTTCATCTGGAACTGAAATTCCTCGGTGGTGCTCTCCCCTGCAAACCTGTGGCTGTAGGTCAAAAGCATCTCGTTGTTCGTGGTGTCATAGGACAGGGAAAAAGGCGTGGTGGACAAGTCATTGCCACCGAACACGTAAAAGCTCTCATACTTGGAGTTCAGGTTATTGACCATGGATTGCTGTTTCTGAATCAGATCGTCCCGAACCGTTCCCACCGTTGTGGAAATTTCATTGTTGGGGGCGTTTATGATGTAGGAAATCCGGTTGGCGGCATTGTCCTGCCCGGTGGCCAGGGTGCTCTGGATGGTACGGATCCCCTGCTCCTGCTGGTAAAGACGGTTGTCGATATCGGTCAGAAGCTGTTTTTTGCTTAAGACGTCCTGATAATCCGTGTCCATCCGCTGGCCCGAGTAATAGGCCAGAGGATTGTCGGCTCCGGATTCGTAAGCCTTGCCGCTGGAGATTTTGTTCATACTTTTATTTAACTGACTGTGCACATCATTCACGGCAGAGGTATACTGTCTGTAAATGGATGTGTTTGTGACGCGCATTGCCATAGTGTTGCTCCTTTCCGCCGGTCTTATGCGTTACCTGCCTACGAGGCCGGTATTGTTGATCAAGGTATTCAGTGCTTCGTCCAAAGCCGTCATGAGACGGGAGGCGGCATTGTATGCGGCCTGATAGGTCATCATGTTGGAAGCTTCCTCGTCCAGGCTGACTCCGGAAATGGAATCCCTGGAATTCTGAATGCCGTTTAATATGGTCACGTTGTTCTTCAGGGAAGCCTGATTATGTGAGGAATCGGTGGCCAGCACGGTGGACACGTTGCTGATATAACCGGCAAAAGTCTTATTGGCCAGGTTGGCGCTGTCATAGGGGGGATCCCCGGCACCGTTGTAAACCGTGGACATGGCCCGCAGCATGGCGAGGGCGGTGTCATTGGCATTGTTCTGGTCATTGGGACCGGAAAACCCTTTTCCCAGTGACACCGAGCCGTCCGTCCAGGCGGAGTTGATACCGATGTTGGCGGCCGTGATGTCGTCTGCGGGATTTGCGCCTGCCGCCGCCTGCCTGTTGACCATCAGATAAGCGTCAGTGTCGCCGTAGCTGCCCTTGATGTTCAGCTCGTTCATCACCTTGGCGAAGCTCTGGGCCAGGTTATCCAGGTGATTGATGTAGTACTGATAGCCGTGGGTCTCCGCCAGGTCGATTTTCTGTACGTCGGTAGAGCTCTCGCCGCTCAGCATGTCGAGACTGGACTGGATGGAGCCTCCGTTGAACTGGTTGACCTTGTTCGTGGGATCGTCGCTGCCGCCGATTATGATGGAAGCCCCGGCATCGGCGGAAGCGGCGGCGCTGGTAAACTGCGCCGTCACGTTCAGATAGTTGGTCCCGGCGGCACCGGTGGCATCGGGAATGATATCCAGTTTGCCGTAGTTTTGATCCGCAGAACCGTCGGTACCACTGATCAGGGTCAGAGACTTGCGGTCGGTTCCGTTCTCATAATAGATCATGTCGACGTAGAGATCGTCCGGCCAGTCCTTGTCGTCCTTGTGAGCTTCGTCCTTACTGTAACGAACCTCGATGGGAACGTAGCTGGACAGTTCATCCAGAAGAACGTTTCTCTCGTCCATGAGCTCCAGGCTCGGCTGTCCGAAAACCTGGTTGTGTTTGATCTGGCGGTTCAGTTCGCCGATCTGTTTCAAAATATCGTTTACGGTCTGTTCGGCACCGTTCTGGTTGGTCCCTTCGCCGTCCAGCCGTTCAAATTCCTGCTTTTTGGCCTCGTCGATCTTCTGAGCCGAGAGGTTCAAGAGGTTGGTCAGCTCCTGCATGCGAAGCCGGAGTTCGCTCTCGAAAACCCCGTCATTGACCTTGGCCGGATCGTGGGCGAGGTTCAGGGTGTTCTGGATGTTGTCAAAGGCCTGACGGATCCCGGCGATGTTGCTTTCGTCCAGGAACCGGGACAGGGAATCCAGGGAAGTCTGCATGGCGTCCGTGTAACCGGACTTCTCCATCTGGGAGCGGTACTGAGCGTCCAGAAATGGATCGCGGACCTGAGTGACCTTATCCATGGAAACGCCGTAGCCAACCATGATCTCCGTACCGTTCATATAATGGGAGATCGGGTTGGTGTAATTGAGGCTGGAGGTCTCCAGCTTCTGGCGGGTATAGCCCACCGTGTTCATGTTTGAAAGATTCTGGCCAGTGATGTCCAGCCGTTTCTGATTGGCCTGCAAGGCCGAAAGCGCCGTGGTAAATCCGGCGAAGGTAGCTCGTACCATAGTCTTTTTCCTCCTGTTACACGTAGCGGTCATGAAAATGGGAAGGGCCGTTTGTCTCCGGAAGGACGCTTCTGTTTGCGCCGAGAATGTGTTCGAATTCCCGTAAACGCACAGAGATGATGCGGCTGGATGACTCCTCCGCATCGGCCAGTTCCTTAAGCTGGTTTTCCATCTGCGAGAACAACGGAAGGAGCGCGGCACGCTCGCCTTCCTCTGCCGATTCTAAAATCTGACGGAACGTGAAGTCCTTCCATCCCAGGTCGGCGGCCATGCGGCTTCTCTGCTGCTCCAGCCCCCGAAGCCTGAGGAGCAATGCCTGTTCTTCCTTTAAAAAGGAATCCATCTTTCCGTGCTCCCCGGCAGAGGCGGTCTCCGCCTTGGCGTTTTCCGCTTTTGTGAGCTGCGAGAGAATCGCACACAACTCCTCCAGAGTGTGGGCAAAGGAATGAAGAAGTTCTGCCCGGTCTTCCTTATTGTAAACCATCCTGTGATGCCTCCTGACTCATCTGCTGCGGACGATCAATAACAAAGCATGCGTCTGGCGATCTGTCCGGCATCCGGTGTATAGGTTCCGGCTTCCGCCTGACGGCGAAGCTCCGCCACCCGCGCATCATCTGCCGCAGGGGAGGAAACCTCCTTTGCCGTTTCTTTGGCCAAAAGCCTGGCAAATTGTTTCGTGTCCGATGGATACTGCGTCTTGTGAAGCGTCAGTTTGTCGTAGCTGCCGACGCTTTCCGTCGTCTGCCGTTTTACCGGCTCCGTCACGGAGGAGGCTGTACGGTAGTAGGAATAATCTCTCCCGACCATACTAGTTCCATATAATTTCACATTCATCACATTGCCCTCCTTTCAATGCAGCCTGATTACGGCATGTGACTGTATTTATATAATTTATCGGCGTTTTTTCTTACAACATAAGTCGGGACAAAAAATGTTTTAACGTTTATAAAAAAAGAAAAACTGTCGATATATATTATTGATATTGTAATTTTTTGCTTTTATGGAGGTAGCATGTCCAACATTCTGCAGGTAACCAATCCGGTGAATGACAACGGCCGGAATGTGATAAATACACAGACAAAGAACCTTACGGAGAGCCAGCAGCTCCAGAATCCCGTCGATCCGACCAGGGTGGTGCGGGCGGACGGGCAGACCGGAAACCGGACCGGCGACGCCATGAGCGAAGCGGCCAACATCGTTGTGGATTATGAAAGCAATTACGGCGCATTTATCAAACGTCTGGGAGAGGGGCAGGAACTGCCAAGGCTTCTGGAGCAGTTTTTCCAGGCGGAGAATGCCTCCGTGCTTTTTTCGGGGGACGAGGCGGCCGCCCCTCTTTTGGAACAGCTCTTTTCCGCCATGCAGATGAATTCGCCGGAAGAGCTTCTGGCTTTCTTACAGACACAGATGGAGCAGCAGGCCAAGTTTTCCGGACCCTTTTTTGACGGGCTGCGCAAGCTTCTCAGTGAAAACCGCAGCGATGCGGCCAGGGAGGCGGTGCTTTCATTTCTGCGCAGCTACAACAGCATGTCTTCCGGGGCGCATACTCTGAAGCAGATGAAGGCACTGACGGAGGATATCGGGCGGCTGATGCTCCGGCAGTTCAAGGGAGAGTATCAGGACATTCTGGATGACATGGACTGGGATGCCGCAGAAGGGCAGACGGGGTCCAATGCCGCAGTTCTGAACCAGCGGTTGATTCCGTTTCTGGCCACGTATATTTCCAGGACCCATGACTATGGGCCGGTCCGCAGTGCGGTCATGCTTTTTATTTTCCATTCGGTTCAGTACGAGGAGGGAAATCAGGACAGGCTGATGCAGCTTTTTGACAGGCTGATGCGCATCCGCGGGTTTGATCAGGTTTTTGACAAAGAAGAGGCTTATGGCGAGCTGGGACGTCTTTTGTCCGGAGGCGAAAAGACGGAGGACAGCTTTGCGGACGTCTTCTCCAAACTGGTGGGGAGGGGGGCGGATGGGGCTGCCGGGCTTGAAAACATCCAGCAATTTTACAATATCATGAACGGGATGCTGGTCAACGAGAGCGTCTATCTGCCGCTGGTGCATCTTTTGCTTCCTTTCCGGTTCGGGGAGGAACAGGTCATGTCGGAGATGTGGGTGGACCCGGATTCCGAGGGGGAGGGCGCCGAAGGGCGCCGAATCAAGATGCTCCTCAAGTTCGACATCCGAAGTCTGGGGCGTTTTGACTTGGTGCTCGTGATGGAAAACCGCCAGGTGGGGATGCAGCTTTACGTCCCTCCGGTTCTCAAGGAGCGGGCGGAGCATATCAGCCGTGACGTGACGGGCATTTTCAGAAAGAGCGGTTTCAGGGTGGAGCAGCTTTTGGTGCGTGAAAAAAAGAGCGACCTGAAGGTGATGGACGTGTTTCCGGAAATCCGGGAAAAAGAGAGGACGATCAATGTCAGAATTTGAGGATTTGATGAAGAGAAAGGCTGTGGCCTTAAAATATGACCCTCAGAAAAACGGAGCCCCGGTGGTGGTGGCCTCCGGTATGGGATACCTTGCGGAGAGGATCACGGAGACGGCCATGGAGGCGGGAGTGCCGGTCTACGAGGACGATTCCCTGGCGACCATATTGACACAGCTTAAACTGGGGGCTTCCATTCCGGTGGAGCTTTATCAGGCGATCGTGGATATCTATATCTATTTTCTTGGCTATGTGCCGGAAGGGGAAGAGACTGGCTCTGTCTTGGAGGAGGGTGTCTCGGAGGAGGAGGAAGTGGTTTAGAGGCGGCCTTGACCGCCGACGGCTTTTACGTTATAATGAGACAGGGACTCGCCATATATAATTATGAATGAACAGAAATGCGAGAGGAAAGGGAGCGATGCCATATGAGCACGATAACGTCCATTGACCAGGTTCGCCCGTCATCCGGGCAGAATATTAATATAGAGTCGAACGTTGCGGGGAGTACGTCGCAGAGTTTTCGCACGGTTTTGGATCAGGAGGTCCTGAACCAGGTGAAGAGCGACAGGATATCTTCCTCGGACCACGGCCAGTATGATGAAATTTTTGCACAGGCGTCGGCCTGTTACAATCTGCCGGTGGCTCTTCTGAAAGCCATCACGAAGGTGGAGTCGGATTTCAATCCCAATGACGTATCCTCGAAGGGAGCCAAGGGGCTGATGCAGCTCATGCCCAGCACGGCGGCGGAGGTGGGGGTGACGGACCCTTTCGACCCCTGGCAGAACATCATGGGGGCCACCAAGTACATCAGGAAGCAGCTGGACCGGTTCGGCGATCTGAGGACGGCCCTGGCGGCTTACAACACGGGACCCGGCAATGTGAAGAAATACGGGGGCGAGCCGGATTATTGCAAGCGGTACGTGGATAAGGTGCTCGCCTATATGGGCGAGGCGGAGGTGGATACCGGCAACGTGGGCGCCGCTTACGACGTGCTGGCGAATCAGGGCGGCCTTTATAATCAGGGCGGCTTTGGCAGCAGCTATTACAATGCCCTCGGAAGCCTTGGCAGTTATGGACTTTACGGGATGTCCGGCCTTGCGGGGAATTCCTTCGCTCTGCTGGGAAGCCTTGGCAGTTATGGACTTTACGGGATGTCCGGCGGTTTGGGAAGCCTCGGGCTTTTGGGAAGTTTGGGAACCTCTTACGGGATGTCGGGAAGTTCGGGATACGGCCTGGGCCTGCTCTCGGGTGGTTCGGCTTATAATTCCATGTATGCGCTTTCGGGGCTCCTCGCCGCAGGCAGCAGTGGGGACGGGGACACGGTTACGCTGAGCAGGGAGGGATTTAACAGTCTGATCGAATTGATGCGGATTCAGACGATGATGAGTACGGAGCAGACGGTGGGGGCCATGTCGCTTCTGTAAAGGGGGAGTGTTGCTTTATGGTGTTAAAGGACTGCAGCCGGTGTACGGTATATACGCCTCAGGGGAAACCGCTCAGCAGGGCGGAGGTCGTGCACACGAAGGATTACATAGCCCTTTATTTTGAAATTTCGGGTCTGCAGGATGTCCGCATGCGCACGGTGGTGGATTTTTATGACGATCGGGTGGGGATGATCCGGGCGGTCTGCAGCCTGGTGGTTCGCCGGAATCCGTCCTTCCCCGCAATGCCCAATCCCTGGATGGCGGATTGCGAGATCCTGGAGGTGAAGGACAGTCTGCAAAGGCAGCAGGACATCCGGGCGAGGGTGAAGATCGACACGGGCTTTCAGTCGGAGGGACATGGGGCATTTTACGGAGTGATTGAGAATATCAGTGCAGGCGGCTTTTACGTGAAGACGGCCATGCCTTTGGACCGAAATGAAAAAATCAGTTTTCAGTACAGCTTTCGCACGGCCATGCGGACTTTTCAGGCCAGGGTCATCCGCATGCAGCGGATTGGGGATGAATACGGATACGGCTGCCGCTTTGAGAATCTGAGCGAGAATGCGGAGGCGGTTATCCGTGAATACGTGTACAAAGTGTTAAAGGAACGGGAAAAGAGGAAACTGCAGTGAGGGAGGATTCGGCCTTTACCGCAGCGGAGTTTGAGGCGTGTCTGAAGATTTTCGTGATTTTCAGATGCGCCTTGTCATGTGCAGGGGCTTGCGAGGAGTTGGTTTCGCCCTGGAGGGAGGCATTCATCCCGTCCGTCAGGAAGGAGACGCAAATTGAAGATTAATCTGGTTATGATCGTAAAGAATGAGGAGAGAAGCCTGAAACGGTGCCTCCAGGCGGCCAGACCCCTGGTGGACGAGATGATCGTGGTGGACACGGGCTCCACGGACCGGACCGTGGAGCTGGCCAGGGAGGCGGGCGCCAGAGTATATGAGTTTGCCTGGGTGCAGGATTTTTCCGCCGCCCGCAATTATGCGCTGGAGCAGTCGGATGCGGACTGGAACCTGGTGCTGGATGCCGACGAGTATCTGAGACCGGTAAAGCGCAAGGTTCTGGCGGCAAGTCTCGCCAGGGGGGATGAGCGCCACGGGCGGGGGAAATGGATGGGGGCGATTCTGCAGTTTGACGCTTATCGGGACGAAAAGGAGGGATCGTCCATCAGCGTGCACTCCGCACTGATGCCGCGGCTGCTGCCAAGGGGAGTGCGCTACCGTGGAATCATCCATGAGCAGCCGGATGCAAATTTTCCATGTGTTCAGATACCGCTTCAAACGGACCATGACGGATATCTATTGGAGGGAAAGAGCCGGCGGAATTTGGAATATTTGGAGAGGGCCATTGAACAGGAACCGGAAAATCCCTATTATTGGTATCAGATGGCGATTACTTTGCGGGATGTCGGGCGGCTGGAGGAAAGCCGGCCGTGGTTTTTCCGGCTCTGGAAGGAAGGAAAAAAGGAGGTTGGATACTGGACGGACGGAATTCTGCGCTATCTGTACACCCTGATGGACATCGGGACGGCGGAGGGACTGGAAGAGGCGAAGGAAGTGATCGACGACACGGAACGGATGCTCGGAAAGCGGGCGGATTTCCGTTTTGTGTGCGGCCTCTTTTATACGAAGCTGGTGCTCTCCGACGTGGGGCGTTATATTGGATATCTGCCCCGGATCGAGGAGTGTTATCTGGAATGTCTCCGGATCGGAGAGCATCCGGAAATGGAGACGGTGGCCGGGACGGGCTCCTTTAAGGCGGCTTACAACCTGGGGCTGTGGTATGAGCTTTCCGGACAGCCTGAGAAAGCCCGCATTTATTATCGGAAGGCGGCGAAAGAAGGGTACGGGCCTGCAAAGGAGCGGCTGAAGATGGTCTGAGGCGGAATTTCCCCGCAAAAGCTTTGCGGAAAGTACTTGCATTCGGGCTTTTGCTGTGGTATAATGGTGATCGCTGTTTTATTATGAAGATAGGCGGATTTTGTCCGTCCAAGGATAGAACTTGCAGTGAGAGAGGTGAAAGATATGAGAGAGGGTATCCATCCTGAGTACCATCAGGCAAAGGTCGTGTGCAACTGTGGGAATGAGTTCGTGACAGGGTCCACCAAAGGGGACATTCACGTAGAGATCTGTTCCAAGTGCCATCCGTTCTACACGGGTCAGCAGAAGGCAGCATCTGCAAGAGGCCGTATTGAGAAGTTTAACCGCAAGTACGGGGTAAACGCAGGGAAATAGGCATTGCACAGGGAATGAGGTTGAGATTTCGGCTATTGTGGAATCTCAACCTTTTTATGGACAGTGGCGCCAGAAGAGATTGGCCGCAGGAGCGGCCGGCGCCCCGCACGGCGGGAGGGAAGAGCCTTCCCTCCCGATACGACCAGTGGCGCCAGAAGAGATTGGCCGCAGGAGCGGCCGGCGCCCCGCACGGCGGGAGGGAAGAGCCTTCCCTCCCGATACGACCAGTGGCGCCAGAGGAGATTGGCCGCAGGAGCGGCCGGCGCCCCGCACGGGCGGGAGGGAGGAAAACGCCCCTCCCGATATGACCAGGGGCGCCACCATTATTTTGAGGGATAGGCGATTGCGAAACTCAAAAGCTTGTTGAATATTCTGTCAATATTTCCGGAAAAAGCCCTCTGCGCCGTGGAGGCAAGACCGGGGGAGACAGGAGGGATTCTTTCCCGAGTGGCTTCTGCGGCCTGGGCTTGCCGGAAAGCTTGGCGCTGCAGGCTTTGGACGGACATATTGGCAGAATATTCCCGCAATTTTATGTTTCGCAATTGCCTATTTGAGGGCGCATGAGAGGAGTTACCGGATGAAGTCATCAGGGATCGGCGGCCAGGCGGTCATCGAGGGCGTCATGATGCAGAATCAGGACGTGTATGCCGTGGCGGTGAGAAAACCGGACGGGGAGATAGAGGTGGCGAAGGACACCTGGCAGACCTTTACAAAGAAGCATAAGGCATTCAACATTCCGTTTGTCAGGGGGATTTTTAATTTTATTGATTCTATGCGGCTGGGCATGAGGATCCTTACTTTTTCCGCCAGTTTCTATGAAGAGGAGGAAGAGGCGGGGGAGAGCGGGACAGGAGAGAGAAAGTCCGAGGGACGGGAGGCGGAGCATGCGGCGAGGGAAGGGAGCGGGGAGGGCCTGCTCATGGGCTTCGCCATGGTGCTGGCGGTGGTGCTGGCCCTTGGGATTTTCTTCGTGCTTCCCATGTTCCTGTCGAACCTGTTCCGGAGGTTCGTGGAATCCAGGGCCCTTATGGGACTTATTGAAGGGGTGATCCGCCTGGCGATCTTCGTGGGCTACGTGCTGTTGATTTCCCTTATGAAGGATATCCGCCGGGTGTTCATGTATCACGGGGCGGAACACAAATGCATCAACTGCGTGGAGCGCGGTCTGGATCTGACGGTGGAGAATGTGAGGAAGAGCTCCAAGCAGCACAAGCGCTGCGGCACCAGCTTTCTGCTTTTCGTGGTGTTCGTGAGTATCCTGTTTTCCATGGTCATCCAGGTGGAGAGCGTGTGGCTGAAAATTGCCCTGCGCATTCTGCTGATCCCGGTCATTGCCGGAATCTCCTATGAGATTTTAAAGCTTGCTGGGCGCAGCGACAATTGGCTCGTCAACTTGGTCAGCAAGCCGGGACTCCTTCTCCAGAGGCTGACCACCAGGGAGCCGGAGGATGACATGATCGAGGTGGCCATCCGCTCCGTGGAGGAGGTCTTCGACTGGAGAGCCTACGAGGCGGAGAATTTTGGAAAGAAGTTTTCAGAGAGCATGCAGGAGGAGGCCGGAGAGGCGTCCTCCGTCTCCGGTGAAGCGTGATGACTTACCGGGAACTTCTTAAGGAAGGGGAGCGGAAGCTTTTTACGGCGGGAGTGGCGGAGTGGGAGCTGGATGCCTGGTACCTGTTCTCCCATTGTTTTTCCATGGACAGAGGAGCTTATTTTCTGCATATGGAGACGGCGCTTTCGGAGGAAGCGGAGGAAAAGGCGGCAGAGTTCGGATGCCTGACCGGAAAAAGGGCGGAGCGAATCCCCCTGCAGCAGATTTTGAAGAGCCAGGAGTTCATGGGGTTTTCCTTTTACGTCAATGAGCACGTGCTGATTCCCAGGCAGGACACGGAGACTCTGGTGGAGACGGCGCTTGCGGGGGAGCGGGCACGGATGCGGGCCCTTCCGACGGGGAAAAAGCCGCAGACTTACCGGATTCTGGATTTATGCACCGGCTCCGGGTGCGTCGGCATCAGTCTGGCGAAGCTTTTGCCGTCGGCCAAAGTCACTCTCAGCGACATTTCCGAGGAGGCCCTCGAGGTGGCTGCGGAGAATGTCCGGCGGTTTGACCTGGGAGAGTCCTGCGAGATTGCAAGGTCAGACCTGTTCGAACGGTTTTCCGGGGAGCGGTTTGACTGCATCGTCTCCAACCCGCCTTACGTTCCCAGCGGGGAGATTGGGAAGCTCATGCCGGAGGTGAGGGATCACGAGCCGGCGGCCGCCCTGGACGGGAGTCCGGACGGGCTGGAATTTTATCGGAGGATCGGCGGGGAGGCGGCGGAGCATCTGACGCCGGGCGGAAGGCTTTATCTGGAGATCGGATGGGACCAGGGAGAGACGGTGCCGGAGCTTCTGCGGACGGCCGGTTTTCTTCATGTGGAAGTGCTGAAAGATCTGGCAGGAAACAACCGGGTCGTGAAAGCGGCGTGCCCGGAGTAAAAAAACAGACAAGGAGGGGCGGCCATGTTTGACAGGCTGGATGACATCCTGATTCGGTTTGAGGAGATTCTTGAAGAGTTAAACAATCCTTACGTGGTGGAGGATCAGGCGAAGTTCCGGAAGCTGATGAAGGAACAGACGGAGCTTTCTCCCGTGGTGGAGGCTTATAAAGAATATAAAGGGGCAAAGCGGGATGCGGAGGACAGTCTTTCCATGCTGGAGGGAGAGAATGACGAGGAAATGCGGGAGATGCTGAAGGAGGAGCTGTCCTCGGCCAGGGAAAAAATCGCAGAACTTGAGACGCGGCTGAAAGTGTTGCTGCTTCCCAGGGACCCCAACGATGACAAAAACGTGATCGTGGAGATCCGTGCGGGGGCCGGCGGCGACGAGGCGGCGCTCTTTGCGGCGGAGATTTACCGGATGTACGCCCACTACGTGGAGACGAGACGGTGGAAGCTGGAGCTCATGGAGGCCGACGAGATTGGCATCGGCGGCATGAAGAGCGTGACCTTCATGATCCGGGGGCAGGGCGCCTATTCCGTCATGAAATATGAGTCCGGGGTCCACCGGGTCCAGCGGGTGCCGGAGACGGAATCCGGCGGCAGGATCCATACCTCCACCATCACCGTGGCCGTCATGCCGGAGGCGGAGGACGTGGACGTTCAGATCGACGAGAAGGATATCCGCATCGACGTCATGCGGGCGTCGGGAAACGGCGGCCAGTGCGTCAACACCACCGACTCGGCGGTGCGGCTGACCCATTATCCCACCGGGATCGTGGTCTACAGCCAGACGGAAAAGTCCCAGCTCCAGAACAAGGCCAAGGCGTTTGCCCTGCTCCGGGCCAAGCTCTATGACATTGAGTGCCAGAAGGCCCATGATGCCGAGGCGGAGGCCAGACGGAGCCAGATCGGAACCGGGGACCGCTCGGAAAAGATCCGCACCTACAATTTCCCCCAGGGGAGGGTCACGGATCACCGCATCGGCCTGACTCTTTACAAGCTGGACAAGATCATGAACGGGGACATTCAGGAGATCGTCGATGCCTGTATTGCGGCGGACCAGGCGGCGAAACTTGCGAAGCTGGGAGATTGACTGCGGGTGACCGGCGGGGTATTTGACTATTTTACGGGAGAGAAAAGTGATTCGGGTATTCATATGTCCGGAATGTGGAAGGACGAGGATGGTATCAAAGCTTCTGAAGGCGGATTGCCATGGCTGTGGGACGGCCATGTGTCTCTGTGACATTCCCTATTCCAGGTGGGTGGAACTGGGGGCGGATGAGCGGGAAGAGATATCAAAAGGTTTTCTGCGTTCGGAAATAGAGAAACGAAACTTTACGACATGAAGGAGGAAGCTGGAGTATGGAAGGAACGGTATGGGCGCTTTTGCCGCCGATCGTGGCGATTGCGCTGGCGCTAATCACGAAGGAGGTTTACCTGTCGCTGCTGATCGGCATTCTGTCGGGAGCGCTTCTGATCACGGGCTTTAACCCGGTGACATCGGTGGAGACGACTTTTACCATCATGGGTGACAAGATCGGCGGCAATGTGAACATTTTGGTGTTTTTGGTGCTTCTCGGCATCTTGGTGGCCTTGATCACCAAGTCAGGCGCTTCCAGGGCCTATGGAGAATGGGCTTCCAGGGCGATCAAATCCAAAAAGGGAGCACAGCTCTCCACGGTGCTTTTGGGCTCGCTGATTTTCGTGGATGATTACTTCAACTGTCTCACGGTGGGGACGGTCATGCGTCCCGTAACAGACAAATATAAGGTGAGCAGGGCGAAGCTGGCCTACATCATTGACGCCACGGCGGCGCCGATTTGCATCATCGCCCCTATTTCAAGCTGGGCGGCGGCGGTCGGCTCCTCGTTGCCGGAAAATTGCGGGGTGGACGGCTTTAACCTGTTTTTGCGTACAATTCCCTTTAATTTATATGCGATCCTGACAGTCCTTTTCATGCTCTACATCATTATCCGCAATATGGATTACGGAACCATGCGGGCCTATGAGGCCAAGATTAAAAAAGAGGGGGAGGAGACCAGCGGCGACAAGGATCTGGAGATAACGGGAAACGGAAAGGTCATCGACCTGGTGCTCCCCATTGTCCTGCTGATCGTGTTTTGCATTTCCGCCATGCTCTATACGGGAGGGATTCTGGACGGCGCGGGGATCGTGAATGCCTTTGCCGACTGTGATTCCTCGAAAAGCCTGGTACTGGGATCGTTCTTTACTTTGATCGTGGTGTTTGTGATGTATCTGCCGAGAAAGATTATCACTTTCCGGGAGTTTTGTGACAGCTTCGTGGAGGGCTTTAAGGCCATGACCCCCGCAATTATGATCCTCTGCCTGGCCTGGACCCTGTCCGGCGTGTGCAGTGAGGATTATTTGAACATCGGCGGCTTTGTCAGCGGCGTGGTGGGTGGCAGCGCCCTGGTGGGGATGCTACTTCCGGTGATCCTCTTTGCGGTTGCCACGGGTCTTTCCTTTGCCACCGGCACTTCCTGGGGAACCTTCGGGATCCTGATTCCCATTGCGGTGCAGGTGGTGGGGACGGCGGACATCAACATGCTTACCATCACCACGGCGGCCATTCTGGCCGGGGCTGTGTGCGGCGATCACATTTCACCCATTTCCGACACGACGATTCTGGCTTCCGCGGGAGCCCAGTGCAATCATATCAACCACGTATCAACGCAGATTCCCTATGCGCTGACGGTGGGCGCCTGTTGTCTGGCGGGCTTCCTGGCGGGAGGCATTACCGCCAACGGATGGATAGGGACTTTCGTCGGCCTGGCCGCACTGGCGGTGGTGCTTTTGGTGCTTGGAAGAAAAGTGAATGCCGCAGATGAGGGAAACTGAGGATTTTGCTTTGGGGGATTTTTCATGGGATATGAGGAGAGGGCTTCCGTCAAGGAAGCCTTTTCGCAACAGGTAAGAAACAATTTTCAGGAGGGATGAAAGGATGAACATTGAGGGGCTTGTAAAAAAGCAGAGAGGATATTTTGATTCAGGCAAGACAAGATCCGTGGATTTTCGCCTGGAGAAGCTGCGGGCGCTGAAAGCGGAGATGAAGCTGCGGGAGGGGCGGATCCATGAGGCGCTGAAAAAAGATCTGAACAAGTCAGATTTTGAGTCCTATATGACGGAGACGGGGCTGACCCTCTCGGAGATCGGTTACCTGGAAAAGCATCTGAAGGGGTATGTCCGGCCAAAACGGCATCTTACGCCACTGGCGCATTTCCACGGAAAGAGCTTTACCGTGCCGGAGCCCTACGGGGTGACCCTGATCATGTCCCCCTGGAATTATCCCTTCATGTTGTGCATGGAGCCGCTCGTCGGGGCGGTCGCTGCGGGAAACTGCTGCATCTTAAAGCCCTCCGCCTATGCGCCCGCCGTCTCGGCAGTGATCCGGGAACTGGTGGAAGCGGTCTTTGCGCCGGAGCACGTGGCCGTGGTGGAGGGAGGCCGGGAGGAGAATGCGGCTCTCTTGGAGCAGCGGTTTGATTACATTTTCTTCACCGGCGGCGTAAAGGTCGGGAGGCTGGTCCTGGAAAAGGCGTCCCGCCACCTGACCCCGGTGACCCTGGAGCTGGGCGGAAAAAGCCCCTGTATCATTGACGGGACGGCAGACCTTGGGACGGCGGCAAAACGCCTGGCCTTCGGGAAATTCTTAAATGCGGGACAGACCTGTGTGGCCCCGGATTATCTTCTAATTCAGGAGAGCGTGAAGGAGCGGTTTCTGGAGCTTTTTGAAAAGGCGGTAGGAAAGATGTATGGGGAGAATCCACTGGAGAATCCGGATTACCCGAAGATCATCAACGAGAAGCATTTTGAGCGGGTGAGCGGGCTGATTGAGGGGATGGAGGTCCGCATGGGCGGCGAAGGAAATCGGGAAACGCTTAAGATCGCCCCGACGGTGCTGGACGGTGTGACGGCGGACGCACCTGTCATGCGGGAAGAAATTTTCGGTCCGGTGCTTCCGGTGCTCACCTTCCGGGAGATCGGCGAGGCGGAGGCCTTTGTGAAGGAGAGGGAGAAGCCCCTTGCCTGTTATATTTTCACGAGGAACCGGGAGACGGAACGGCGGCTCCTCTCCTCCTTAAGCTTCGGCGGTGGCTGCGTCAATGACACCATCATCCATCTGGCAACCTCCCGCATGGGTTTCGGGGGCGTGGGAATGAGCGGAATGGGAAGTTATCATGGGCGGAAGAGCTTCGAGACCTTCAGCCATGAGAAAAGCGTTGTGAAAAAATACAACTGGCTTGACCTGCCGATCCGCTACCAGCCCTATTCCAGGGGGAAGGAGCGGCTGCTGAAACTGTTTTTGAGATGAATGCTGTTTTTTGTTGTATGTTCTCTGTTCTTTCAGTATAATATAGTTAAAAAACAGAAAGCGAGGGAACGAATGATGAAAAGCCGGACGTTAGAGCGGGGAGCGGGGGTTCTGCTTCCCATTACCAGCCTTCCGTCCCCGTACGGAATCGGGACTTTTGGAAAGGCTGCTTACGAGTTTATAGACTTTCTGAAAAATGCGGGGCAGAAGTACTGGCAGGTGCTTCCCATGGGGCCCACCAGCTACGGGGACAGCCCCTATCAGTCCTTTTCCGCCTTCGCCGGAAACCCTTATTTCATTGATCTGGAGACGCTGATGGAGGAGGGGCTTTTGGAGCGGTGGGATGCGGAAAAGTTTTTCTGGGGCGACCAGGAGTCCTATGTTTCCTACGAGGACATTTACCGGAACCGTTTCCGGGTACTCAGGAAGGCCTTTGGGAGCAGCCGCCACGGGGGAACGGAGGAGTTTGAAAAGTTCCGGGAGGAGAACGCCTACTGGCTGGAGGACTACTGCCTTTACATGGCCTGCAAGGGCCAGTTTGAACAGGAGAGCTGGCTCCTCTGGGACGAGGACATCCGGTTCCGCAAAGAGGAAGCCGTGACCAGATACCGGGAGCTTCTGAAGGACGAGATCGACTTCTGGGAATTCTGCCAGTATCATTTCTTTAAGCAGTGGAAGAAGCTTAAGGAGTACGCAAGGGAAAGAGGAATTCAGATCATCGGCGACATTCCCATTTATGCGGCCCTTGACAGTGCCGACGTGTGGAGCCATCCGGGATTGTTCCAGCTGGACGAGGAAAACCTCCTGCCCAAATTCATAGCCGGAGTGCCGCCGGATGCGTTCAGCGATACGGGACAGCTCTGGGGCAATCCTCTTTATGACTGGGACGCCATGGAGAAGGACGACTTTACCTGGTGGCGCAGGCGGATCGCAGCCTCCAGGGGACTTTACGATGCGCTCCGGATCGATCACTTCATCGGGATCACCAGATATTATGCGGTGCCTGGGGGCGCAAAGGACAGCAGGACCGGCTCCTACAAACCGGGGCCGGGGACGAAGCTGACGGACGTGATCAACGAGGAGGCCGGGGAGATGAAGATCATTGCCGAGGACCTCGGTACGGTGACGTCCGAGGTGCGGAAGCTTTTGAAGGACAACGGCTATCCGGGCATGAAGGTGCTGGCCTTCGGCTTTGACGGCGATCCGGCCAACGAGCACCTGCCCCACAATTACCGGACCTCCAACTGCGTGGCCTATGGCGGGACCCATGACAACGAGACGCTGACGGGGCTTTTCTGTGACAAGTCCGACGAGGTCCTGACCTATCTTTTTGAGCTTCTCGGCACGAGGAACCGGGACGACATCGTGGAAGGATTGTTCCGGCAGGCATACGGCAGCATTGCGGACGTGGTGATTTTCCAGGCCCAGGACGTTCTGGGGCTTGACAATTCCGCCAGGATGAATTTTCCCTCGACTCTGGGGGGCAACTGGAAATGGCGACTCAGGAAAGGACAGATGGGAAGCCAGGAATCCGGATTTTTGCGGTTTCTGGTGCATGTGTATAACAGGTATTGACGCAGCCTGCGGGAATTGTTCAAGCCCGGCGGCCAGGTTTGCCGGGAGGCGTTTGCGGAAGGGGGCCGGACATGGCGAGAGCAGCCAATCAGAAACTGAAGATTTTGTACATACTGAAGCTTTTGGAGCACAGTGACGAGGCCCACGTGGTGACGATGAGGGACATCCTGGGGGAACTTGCCGCCCATGGCATCCAGGCGGAACGGAAGCGGATTTATGACGACCTGGAGGCCCTGAGGAAATTCGGCTATCCCATCGCCGCCAGGAGGGGCCGCATGGCCGGATATTATCTGGAGGCATCCGGCGGAAAACAGTTTCCGGAAGGCGGGGAGGAGGCGCCGTCCGCCGCCGGGGCGCGCGAGACGGTTTCGGAAAGTCGTCCAAAAGTGGGCGTTTCGGGAAGCCGTTCGGAGGGGGATGCCCCGGGAGATCGTCCGGAGGCGGACGTTCCAGGAAGCCGTTCGGAAGGGAACGCCCTGGCACGCCGCCCGGACTGGCTGTCCCTTGGTGATACGAAGGCGGAGATTTCCTGCGAGGACGAGACGGCGAGGCGCATCCTGCGAGAGCTTGGCGGAAACCTGATCAAGGTGAAGGCGGGGAAGCGGAGAGGGAATGCGTTGCTCAAGCTGAAAGTAAGACCGGGCGGGGATTTTTACGGCTGGCTGGCCGGTTTCGGCTGCCAGGTGCGCCTTGAGGGGCCGCCCGCAGTGATCAAGGAATACCGGAGATTCCTGAAGGACATTCGGAACCTGTATAAGGAAGGGTAGCCCGTCGGCTTTGATTCCGGCACGGAGACGGACGGAACAAATGAGGGCAATCCGAAAGAAATGGCTTAGAGGAACGATTTTAGCAGAGAGCAGCAAAGGGACTGTTCCATTGATAATCTTCATTATTAATGGAATAATCCCTCTTTTGTCTGCTTCCATCATGGCTTCCTTGCGGGGATGGCGAAGTCTTTTCCGGAAGGGATACGGGGGGTTTTGAAGGGAGCGGGGAACTTGCACGGGAAGGAATGAGGGGGGACGGTCGGATGAAACGGAAACGGTTCTGGAAGAGGGCGGCGGTGCTGGGGGTAGTCCTGTTTTTTTGTGCGACAGCCGCCGGGAAGCGGCAGGACGGGAGCCGGGTCGAGGAGAGGACGCCCGTTGAGCTGACGTTTTTTTTGAGGAAAAGGGAGACCATCCATATCTTCGAGTCCATCATCGAGTCGTTTAATGTGTCGCAGGACGAGGTGACGGTGCGGGCCGTGGTGGTGCCGAACCCGGATATCGAGCTGGAGATGCGGGCGGTGAGAGGGGAGTTCCCGGATATCGTGGAGATGATCGGTTCCTCGGAGGAGACGGTAAGGAAGTATGCGAAGGGCGGGTATCTGGCGCCCCTTGACGGGCTGGGGCTTTTGGAGCGGATGACGGACCCGGAAGGGTACGGGCCGTGGCTCCAGACGGACGGGAAGACTTACATCTTTCCGCTCTCCGTGAATTTTAAGGGCATTTTTTTGAACTGCGGGCTTTTGGAGCGGGCCGGCTACGGGATACCGGAATCCTGGGAGGAATTCCGGGAGCTTTTGGAGACGATCCGCGCCGACGGGGAGCTGGCGATGATCTTTCCGGACGGGGGCACGTGGACTTATGCCCAGGGATGGGACACCGTGTATGGGGCCGAATGGGGAAACCGGTCGGAGGCCGTGCGCATGGCGGCGGAAGGGATTCTGCCTTTGCAGGAAAACGAGGGGATCGTTGAGTCCTTGGAGCGGTATCTGGAGCTGCGCAGGTTCGGGCAGGAGGAATCCTGGAAGACGGGGTACGACGAGGCTCTCAGGCGGTTTGCCGGAGGGGAGGCCTATATGTTCATGCAGGGGAACTGGGCGTATTCTGCCATCAAGAAGCAGAATCCCAAGATCCGTCTGGCATTTATCCCTTTTCCGGCGGATGGAAGGGAAGGAAAGGTGTACGTGAAGCTGGACGCCAGCATCGCCCTGTCCGCATCCTGTGAGCATCCGGAAGCGGCAAGGGTGTTTTTGGACTATCTCCTGTCGGAGGAGGTGGCCAGGGAGTATGCGGAGAGGACGGGGTCCTATTCCCTGATCCGGGGAGGAAACGGGGACCTCTCTTTTGCGGAGCGCTTCACGGAGAAGTTTGAGAAGGGGTGGTTCGAGCTGGATACCGGCATCGCTTCGGGATATGTGGACACCATGTGCGAGCAGATGATCCAAAAGCTGATCATGGAGCCGGAGGAGACGGACATACTGGACTGTTTGGCGGGGGTGAGCGAGGCGGCCAGGAGCAGGAGAGAGGAGATTTCGGGCGACAGGGGAGGTGCGCGGTCCGGATGAAAAAACGGCAGAGAAGTTCGTTTGGCAGGCAGTTGGTCTTTCGTCTGGGCGGCTGCCTGTTTTTTTCCATGGTGCTCATCGGCACCTGCCTGTTTCTGGATATCCGGGAGACCAGGCAGAGAAAGCTGTTTTACATGGAACGACTGAACGAGCAGTGGGAGGAGGAGCTTAAGTTCATGGTGTCCAACGTGGACCGGATGCGTTTCCTGCATTTGATCGACGACGGGATGGACCGGATCATGAATGGGCCGCAGGAGCGGGGCGGGCGGGAGAGCCAGGTTGAGAGGGAACGGTATGTCAGGAATCTGCTCAACTGTCTCGGCATGGTGAATTCCAACGTGCTGCGGGCGACCATCGTGACTGCGGACGGCAGCATCTATGGCAATTACGTGGAGGATTCCCGGAGCAGTGTCGCGCTGGCGGAGGAAATGCGCTTGTATGTGACGGAGAGCGGAAAGAACCGCAGGGCGGTGACGGACGTGTATGAGGGGGAGATCAACCTGGTGCCCTATACCCTTCTGACCCTCAGCTATCCCCTCTATCCGGTGGAGGGAGCGGAGAGCCTGGGGACCATTTACATTGACCTGGATTTCGGTGCGATGAGGGAGCGGTTCGACGGGGTGAGAAGGCAGGAGGGGTGGTCCGGCTTCATACTGAACGGAAACGGGGCGATCTATCCCTCTGAGGATGCCCTGCCGGAAGCGGCGGACGGGGAATGGAGGAGGCGGGCCGCAGAGATCGCAGCCGAAAAGGGGGGCAGGGGCCTGCTGCCTGTCGGGGGACGGGATCACGTGGCCTGTGTTAAATACCTGGAGGAGCTGGACTGGTATCTGGTCCAGTGTGTGAGCCGGGGCTCTTTTGTCTTTCAGGCGGGCCGGGGGATCTGGGTCCTTGCCTTCTGGGTGATCCTGCTGCTGTGCGGACAGATCTGGGCGGGGACCCTGGCGGCCAGGCGGATCAGTGCGCCGATCAAGGAGCTCGCCCTGGTCATGAGCCGGGCGTCCACCAGGGAAAACAGGTGCCTGACGGCGGCGGAGTGCCGGGAGGACGATCCGGCGGAGGTGTATGAGATCTCCAGGGGATACAATGCGCTGCTGGAACGGATCGAGGAGAATATCATCCGGGAATATGAAATTGAGCTGAACCAGAAAAGGACGGAGCTCCAAATGCTGCAATACCAGGTCAACCCGCATTTTCTCTACAACACGCTGAATGCGATCAGCGCCATTGCCAGGCTTTATGACACGCCTTACATCTCGGAGGTGTCGGAAAGTCTTTCCCGGCTCTTTTCTTACAGCGTGAAGGGCGGCCAGGATGCGGCTCTTCGGGAGGAGCTTGACTGCCTCCGGAATTACATCCATATCCAGAAGGTCCGCTTTCCGGAGAAGTTCGAGGTGTCCTGGGAGGTGGAACCGGGGCTGGAAGCGTGCCGGGTGCCGAAGCTGTTATTGCAGCCGCTGGTGGAAAACGCCATCGACCACGGCATTGCGCCCAAAGGGGAAAAGGGCCGGATCGAGATCCGCATCGGATACGGGGAGGAGCCCGGCACGGGGGAGATCCTGGTGGAGGACGACGGCGTGGGGATCTCGGAGGACGAGCTGGGGAGGCTTCGGGCCGCCCTGGAGGGGGCGGAGCCTTCCCGGGATCCCGAGGGCGGGATCGGAATCCGGAATGTCCATATGCGGGTGCGGAATTATTACGGGGCGCGGTACGGAGTTGTTTTGCGGAGCAGGGAGGGATGCGGCACGCAGGTGCGCATTTTGTTCCCGGCGGAAGGAAAGGGGGCGATGCGCCGTGAACGTGATCGTTGCGGATGACGAATTTTTTGCCAGAAAGGCCCTGGTCAAAATGCTGGAGGAGATGGATCTTCCCATTACCGTCTGCGGGGAGGGGGAGAACGGGAAGGAGGTCATGGAGCTGCTGAGGACGCGGCCGGTGGACCTGGTCATCACCGACATTCGGATGCCGGAGATGGACGGGCTCGCCCTTGCGAAATTTATCAGGGAACAGGGGTATCCCACGGACGTGATCATCGAAACCGGCTATGCGGATTTCGACTACGCGAAGACGGCGATCCACTATGGGGTGAAGGAGTATATCATCAAGCCGTTAAACGGGCAGGAGCTTTGTGACAGTGTTCGGAAGGTGCTTGAGGAACGAAGCCGAACGGGCATGGAGGTTTTTGCTTTTTCGGATATTGTGAGGAATGCGGGCGTCTGTCGGCAGATCTTCGGCCGGGAAGGGAGCTGGGGGGACCGAAGCTTCTGCATGGTCCTGGCAAACGGAAGGGATCCGGTGCGGGACGAGCCGTTCCTGGGGGAATGGCTGAGGAAGCACGGGGAGTTTAAGGAGCTGCGCAGTTTTTATTTCGCCGGCAGGAACGAAGGGGTCTGGCTGGCTTTTTCGGACGAGCGGAGGGAGGTGTCCGGCCTGTTTGGCCGGCGGGCCGTCCTGGAGCTTAAGACGCATCTGCCGGCGCAGGTGCAGGTGAGCTTCAGTCTGTGGCACGGGGGGATCGGGGAGCTAGAGACGGCCTACAGTGAGTGCGTGTATGCCATCAATGAACGGATATTGAGACGGGAACGGTTTTTTTTCTACCGGCAGGAAAAGCAGATGGAGGAGATCCTGACGGTGGAGCAGGAGCGGAGGCTCTATCAGGCGGCCGAGTCGGGAGCGCTGGAGGCGGCCGAGTCGGTGGTCTGGGAGGTCTTTTTGGAAGCTCAGTCAAAAGAGCGGAACATTTACAGTTTTTTTGCGGCGCTGATGCGGGTCTTTTTTGTGCTGAACCGGGTGTTTTACCGGGGAGGGGTGGAACTGGGCCACGGGACGCAGACGGCCGGATACCTGCTGTTTGACTTTAAGATCGACATGTACCGGTTTTATGATTTGGAGGACGTGTGGGGGTATGTGGAGATGCTGCTGCGGGAGGTGTGCGAGCAGAATGCGGAGACGGATGTCTCGGTGGCGAAAAACCTGGTCGATTATCTGGAACAGCATTATGCGGACGACATTTCCCTGGGAGAGCTTGCGAAGGGGCGGTATTTCATGAGCATCAGCTATCTGAGCCGCCTGTTTAAGGAGTACACGGGGCAGACGTTTGCCAAATACCTGACGAAGCTTCGCATGGACAAGGCGAAGCGGTTTCTGGAATGCGGCCGGATGGCGGTCAGCGATGTGGCGGTCTGCACGGGCTATAGCGATGCGTCGCATTTCGCACAGATTTTCCGGAAGACCTACGGCGTGTCCCCCAGGGAGTATCAGAAGCGGTTTTTGAAGGAGGGATGAAAGCGTGCGCGCGGGCATTCGGCGGAAATTGTAAAAAAAACAACAGTGAAGTCGAAAAAATATCATGGTGGAGGGGTGGCCGCTTTTGCTACAATGAACCCGAATTCAACAGAAGGAGGGTTATGTGCAGTGAAAAAAAGGAACTTTGGTAAGAAGGCGCTGTCGGCGGGGCTGGCTTTTCTCCTGCTTTTGCTTGCGGGCTGTCAGGAGCAGGCGGAACCCGGGTCTGAGTCCCCTTCCGTTTCCGAGGAGGTAAAGACGGAGGCGGCTGCGGGCCAGACGGAGACGGCGGGCCAGGAGGAGACTTCCGGGCCGATGGCGGTGGTGTCGAATTTTACCGCCAAGGACGGTGTCATTGACGAGCAGGAGGGTGACGTTTTCTACGAGATCTATGTGCGGGCGTTCCGGGATTCCGACGGGGACCACATCGGTGATTTCAAGGGACTGGAGGAACAGGTCCCGTACCTGGCGGACCTGGGGATCACGGGGATCTGGCTGATGCCGGTCACGGCTTCGTCCAGCACCCACGGCTACAGCGTGGATGATTATTATGACGTGGCCAGCGACTACGGGACGATGGAAGAGTTCGAGAGCATGCTGGAGACCTGCCATGAGAATGGGATCAAGGTGATCATGGACCTGGTGGTGAACCACTGCGGAGGAAATAACGAGTGGTTCCTGGAGGCGCTCAAGGGGCCCACCCTGGAGGACGGAAGCCCCAATCCTTACTGGGATTATTTTACCTTTGTGCCCAGTGACGCCAATTACGTGGAGAAGACGGCCGAGGAGATCCATCAGGAGGAGGAGGCGTATCTGGCGGAGCACGGAAGCATGGACGGGTACGAGACGCAGTATCCGCTTTACGACAATGCGACCTATGGGCCGGAGCAGACGGTGTGGAGAAGCACCGACGAGCTGGCCGAGAGGATGGTCTCCGGGGGGCAGGTAGAGAGTGCGGACGATATTGTTTCTGGTTACAATTTCATCGGTATTTTCGGTTCCGGAATGCCGGATCTCAACTTTGAAAGCGAGGCCCTTCGGGAGGAGATCAACAACGTGGGCGCCTTCTGGCTGGAAAAGGGCGTAGACGGCTTCCGTCTGGACGCGGCCCGTCACGTGTACGGCGATTTTTATTCCAATATTTACAGCGACTATATCTTTGAAAAGAATATGGATTTCTGGAAAGGCTTCCGCGCTTCTCTGGAAGAGAAATACCCTGACGCATACCTGGTAGGCGAGGTGTGGGAGAAGGACACGGACAACGTGGTGCCGTTTGTGTCCGACGGAGGACTCCACAGCATCTTTGACTTTAATCTTTCCGGAAAGATCTACGAGGCGGTGTCCAATGAGTCCACGGCCTATGATTCGGCGGCGGCGTCCGAGACCAACAAGCTGACGGACGGCACGGACCTGAACATCGTGAAAGATTTGATCACTTATTACAACAAGCTGGGCAAAGGCTCGGATTATGAATTCATTGACTGCCCGTTCATTACGAACCACGATCAGAACCGTCTGTTCAGCCTTCTTCATTATCAGTTTGACGAAACGGCGGACGACATTCTGGTGGCCAACGTCCTTCTGGACGAGAACGAGAAGCCGGTCCTGAGGGAGGATGCGGACAAGGCGGAAAGCCGGGTCAAGGTGGCGGCCGACATCCTTCTGACTCTTCCGGGCAAGCCCTTCCTCTACTACGGGGAAGAGATCGGCATGGACGGCGCAAAGCCGGACAGCCAGATCCGGGAATGCATGGGATGGTTCGAGGAGCCCTTCGCCGGCGGGACCGGAAAGGCGGGACTGGCCGATTACGAGGAGGCGCATTACAGCCTGGGCGGAGACGCTTCCGTGGAAGCGCAGCAGGACGACCCGGAATCCATCCTTTCCCATTACAAAGAGGTCATCAAAGTGAGGAAGGAAACGCCGGCCCTGATGAACGGGGACATCGACGAGTACGTCCTGGACTCTCAGGAGATCGTATCTTATATCCGCATGACGGGGGATCAGCGGGTCCTGGTGCTGATCAACCTGACCGGGAAGGAGATAGTGCAGGAGCTGGAAGCGGACCCGAATTACGGCGCCTTCACCAACGTCCTGTTCCGGTCCTCCGTGGACGAGACCAGCGGCCTTGAGGGGACGACCCTGACCCTGGCCCCCTATTCCATGGTGGTTCTTGAGTAGATAGCAAAGCGACGGCGGTCTTTCCGAAAAAAGACCGATCGAAGCAAAACCCGGAGGGAAAAGCCCTTCGGGTTTCTGCCGTTTTGGGGATCGAATGGAAGAGGCCTTATTTTTAGTTGGATATAGTGCGGAGGAAAGTTGAAAAGAAGAGGACACTATGATTTTAAGTGTTAGCCGCAGAACAGATATTCCAAATTATTATTCGGAATGGTTTTACAACAGAATAAAGGACGGTTATTTATATGTCCGTAATCCCATGAACACCCATCAGATCAGTAGAATCATGTTATCTCCGGAGGTGGTGGACTGCATTGTATTCTGGACCAAGAATCCGGAACCGATGTTTTCAAGGTTAGATGAATTGGACGCCTATAAATATTATTTTCAATTTACCCTTACCGGATTTGTAACTGACATAGAACGTAATGTCCCCCACAAAAAGGAGCGTATGATTCCTACATTTCAAAAATTGGCAAAGAAAATCGGAAAGGAAAAGGTGATTTGGCGATATGACCCAATCATTTTCACCGACAAATATACTCCGGAATATCATTTAAAGGCCTTTGAACAAATTGCCGAGGCATTAAATGGATATACGTCTAAATGTGTTATCAGTTTTGTTGACATATACAGGAAAAACAAAAAACATGAGTGCGATCAATTTCTATTCCTTATCGGAAGAGGAACTGGCTGCATTTGCGGCGCAGATTGCATCAATAGCCAAAGCCCATGACATAACGGCTGCATCCTGCGCAGAAACGATTGATCTGTCGGCTTGCGGAATAGAACATAATTGCTGCATAGACAGAGAATTAATTGAACAGGTAATCGGATATAAAATACAGGCGGATAAGGATAAAAATCAGCGAAAAGAATGTGGCTGCGTGGAAAGCATCGACATTGGCACCTACAACACATGTTAAAATGGCTGTGCATATTGTTATGCTAATTTATGAAAGCGTTCTGCAGAACAGCGGATTATATGACGGGGAATCTCCGCTGCTATGTGGAAACATTACAGAAAATGATAAAATTACAGAAAGAGTGGTAAAGCCGTTGAAGAAATCGCAATTACAGGAGGCCGTTTTTTATGACGGTACAAAGCGGACAAATAATTGTACATCGGTAACACGGGAAAACAGATGCACTCAAAAGAGAAATCGTGCTGCTGCGGTAAAGACTAATAATCAGCTTCCCTCCTGCATACTATGTAAAAAACAGTTGCAGGGGTTTTGCCTTGAAAGATTATATCGAAGAGCGGGCAGTGGAGATTGCCAATTATATTATTGAAACCAATGCGACCGTGCGCCAGACTGCGAAAAAATTCGGAATCAGCAAGAGCACGGTACATAAGGACGTCACCGACCGACTTATGCGGATCAATCCCGCATTGGCCTCGAAAGCCCGACTTGTGCTGGACGTGAACAAGTCGGAACGGCATATCCGGGGCGGAATGGCCACGAAGGAAAAATATCTGCACCAGCTTCCGCCGAAAGACAATCCCATGTTTACTTTATAGACGAAGAGATGTTATAATGGAGAAAACACAACGGCCGTATCAGCAGAAAGAGGCAAAGAACGGGAGGACTGCAGATCGGGGGACCACCGCAGAGGAAGGTACGAGGGGGAGGATCAGGGATGGGGAAACGATTAAAGAACATGCTGCTGCCGGGGAAGCGGCAGACGATCAAAAGATTGATGCTTGCCGCAAAAATTGCAGTGGGAAGCAGTATTGCCATTTATGTGGCGGAACTTCTCGAGCTGCAGTTTTCTGCTTCGGCGGGTATCGTGACGCTGTTGACGCTGGTCACGACGAAGCGGGGAACGATTAAGCTGGCCCTTGCCAGGTTTGCGACCTTTGCGGTGGTCGTTCTGTTTTCCTGGATGACCTTTATTCCCTTCCGGAGTGAATGGCTTGCGTTTGGAATCTTCATCTTCCTGACAGTTCTCATGTGCCAGATGTCGGACTGGATGGCGACTTTGTCGGTCAATGCGGTGATCGGGACGCATTTCCTGACGACGCTTGACTTCAGCCCGTCTTTTTTTCTCAATGAATTTCTTCTGGTGTTCATCGGAAGCACCATTGCCTTTGTGCTGAACCTTTTTCACCACAACCGGAGCCAGGAGGAACATCTCAGGGAAAAGATGTCTTACACGGAGGAACAGATGCAGTTTATCTTCGGGGAGGTGGCGGCCTATCTTTCCAACAAGGTCATGGAAGTGGACGTGTGGGGACACGTGAGCAGGCTGGAGGGTGCAATTCGGGAATACATACGGGAGGCATACGAATATCAGGACAATTCCTTCCGTTCCGACCCGGAGTATTATATTGACTATTTCGAGATGCGCATGGACCAGTGCAAGGCACTCTACAATCTGCATTCCGGAATGTGGTGGCTTCGCATCGTGCCGGAGCAGGCGAAGCCGTTGGCGGAATACATGCTTTACCTGGCAGAGCACGTGACGGAGCTCAACGTGCCGGAGCCGCAGCTGGAGCGGTTGGAGAAGATGCTGGAAGAGCTGGGAGGGGAGCCGCTGCCGGAGGACCGGGAGGAGCTGGAAGGCCGGGCGATCCTGTATCACATCATGAAGAGCATCGAGGATTTTCTCCTGGTGAAGAAACGGTTCGTCGACGCCAGGCTTCCCGCAGAGAACAAGATGGCAGATCAGGCGGTAACGAAAGAGGAGGCGGCAGGGTTAAGAGAGACGGAAGCGGCGGGGACGGAGGAAGAATGGAAAGCCGGACAATAGCCGGTTTTTTAGCCGTGAGCGTCGTTGGCCGGAATCATCTATACGGAAAAGTCGATCATGGTGGATTTTTGTCGGTTGCTCCGGGATTTGAGGAAATGGGCGTATAATGTGCGGGAACGCATTTCTGACCGCTGCGGGCTGCCGGAGTTCTTCCGGTCCACCTGCGGCACATGGGACGCAGGTCTGGTTCAGAAGGGGCAGTGGACGGAGCCCTCCGGCATGTCCGGAGGGCTCCGCAGTTCATTGCGGGATGGTCGGAGAAGGAAGGGCGGCGTATCATGACGGGTTCTGCCGTGAGGATGGGTGATAAATCCTTTTGAGACGGGTTTGGGGTTGACAGACGGGGGCGCTTGCACTAGACTGGATAACAGGGGGTAATCACATGAGCTATTCCGTTCAGCAGTGGCTGCTGTTTTTTTATATTTACTGTTTTTTCGGCTGGTGCTTTGAGAGTGCCTACGTCTCGCTCAGAAAGCGCCGTTTTGTGAACCGGGGATTCCTCCACTCGCCGATGCTTCCGATCTATGGTTCCGGGGCGGTGGTCATGCTCCTTGTGACCCTGCACCTGAGGGAGCATGTGGTCTGGATGTTTTTGGCCGGCATGGCGGGAGCCACCCTTCTGGAGTTGGCGGTGGGCCTTGCCATGGAAGCCATATTCAAAGTGAAGTATTGGGATTACAGTAACCAGAAGTTTCAGTACAAGGGCGTGATCTGTCTGTCTTCCTCCCTCTGCTGGGGGGGGTTCACCGTGCTTTTGAACCGGTATGTCCATAAGCCCGTGGAGGAGTTCGTGCTTGGTCTTTCCCAGGTGGCGGTGCTTGTCATCGTGATCGTGGTGTCCGTGATCTTTGTGTGCGACACGGTGGTGTCCGTGAAGGTCGCACTGGGGATCCGGGACATGCTGGATGCCAGGGCGCGGCTTAAGAAGGAGTTCGGCGAGGTGACGGAGCAGATCTCCGAGAGATTTGAGAACCTGCGTGAAACCTGGACGGAATCTTTGGGGGACAGGCTTACGGAATTTGGAAAAAGTACTGCGGGGGAACGTTTGAACGCTTTGGCGGATGCCGTCAACGAACGTCTGAACGCCCTGGCCAAGACGGCCGGGGAGAGGGAGCAGGAGGACATCCGCATGCTGTCGGGGCTTAAGGAACGGTTAAGGGCCCTGAAACGGGAGAGTGACTCCCAAACGGAAAAGATGGATTATCTCAAGCTCAGGATGTTCCGCCGCAATCCCACGGCGACTTCCCGGAAATTCAGGGAAGAGTTTTCTCAGGTACGGGAGGAGCAGCTTAAGTGGTATGAGAGACGCAGACGGGAGAAGAAGAAAAAATAGGGGGCGGAGACAAGGACGTGGATATAAAAAACACCCGTTTGATCGGGTGGGATTAAAGGGGGGGACCCGGCAGCTTTCGCTGCCGGGCGTGAGTATGAAAAAGCTTGTTTATACCAACCTCCGTTGGTATGCCTATAGTATACGGACTAATTGTGACCAAAATATGTTCAGACTATGAAAAAAACATGAAGAAGATAAAAGAAATTTTATGGAAATGGAAATTTTCACAGGAGTTTTGAAATTGGAATTGAAAAACCCGAAAAATTGTTTATAATATAAAGGATTGGAAACGGGCAGCGAACAGCATAGGAGGAAGGAAAATGTTATTGTCAACGGATATCGGGATTGATTTGGGAACCGCCAGCATACTGGTTTATATAAAAGGAAAAGGCGTCGTGTTGAAAGAACCCTCGGTGGTGGCTTTTGATCGGGACAGCAACCAGATCAAGGCCATCGGGGAGGAGGCCCGTCTGATGATCGGGAGGACGCCGGGAAACATCGTGGCCGTCCGGCCTCTGCGCCAGGGGGTCATTTCCGACTATACCGTCACGGAAAAAATGTTGAAGTATTTCATCCGCAAGGCCCTTGGAAAGAAGACCCTGCGGAAGCCCAGGATCAGCGTCTGCATCCCCAGCGGGGCCACGGAGGTGGAGAAAAAGGCCGTGGAGGACGCCACCTATCAGGCGGGGGCCAGGGAGGTGTCGATCATCGAGGAGCCTGTGGCGGCGGCCATCGGGTCGGGCATTGACATTTCCAAGGCGTGCGGGAACATGATCGTGGATATCGGCGGCGGCACGGCGGATATTGCGGTGATCTCCCTGGGTGGAACCGTGGTGAGCACCTCCGTCAAGGTGGCCGGCGACGACTTTGACGAGGCCATCGTCCGGTTTATGAGGAAGAAACACAATCTGCTGATCGGCGAACGGACGGCGGAAGAAATCAAGATCCAGATTGGCTGCGCTTTCAAGCGGCCGGAGCTGGTGGCCATGGACGTGCGGGGCCGGAACCTGGTGACCGGGCTTCCCAAGACCATCACCATCACCTCCGACGAGACGCTGGAGGCACTCAGGGAACCGGCCATGCAGATCGTGGACGCCGTGCACAGCGTGCTGGAGCGGACTCCCCCGGAGCTGGCGGCGGACGTGTATGACAGAGGAATCGTGATGACCGGGGGCGGCAGTCTGCTCAGCGGTCTGGACGCACTGGTCGAGGAAAAGACGGGCATCAACACGGTGATCGCCGAGGAGCCGCTGACGGCGGTGGCCATCGGCACCGGAAAATTTATTGAGTTCATGCACGGACAGAGGGATTCCGACTGAGGACAACCTTACCGGGAACTATGGTTACAAAAGATGGAGGCTGCGGAGGCCATGGGCTTTCGGGGCCTCTTTGCCGTTGCCGACGTTCCGGGAGGGGACGGGCTCTTTTGCGGCGGTGAGGAAGCCGACAGCACGTGATACGGGAGGAGGAGAGCGGATGGAGACGGTTTCGGGCTATGTGAACAAGATCGTGTTTCGGAATGAGGAGACCGGCTATGCAGTGGTGGAGCTTTTTGGCGGCGGAGAGGAGATGACGGTCGTGGGCTCCCTCTCCATGGTGGAGGAGGGAGAGTACATAACGGCGGAGGGCGTCCGGAAGACCCATCCCATTTACGGAGAGCAGATGGCGGTGGAGTCCTATCAGGTGGAGGCACCGGAGGATGCCCTGTCCATGGAGAGGTACCTGGGTTCCGGGGCCATAAAGGGGATAGGCCCGGCGCTGGCGGCCCGGATCGTGAAGCGGTTTGGGGACGATGCCTTCCGGGTTCTGGAGGAGGAGCCGGAGAGGCTGGTGCGGGTGAAAGGCATCAGCGAGCGGATGGCCCTGGAGTTCGGGAGCCAGATGGCGGAAAAGCGGGAGATGCGCCAAGCGGTGCTGTTTCTTCAAAAATATGGGATCTCTTTAAACCTGGCAGAGAAGATTTTTCGGCAGTACGGGTCCGAGCTCTACGCCATCATTGAACAGAATCCCTACCGTTTGGCCGATGACATCGCCGGGGTGGGGTTTAAGATCGCTGACGGCATCGCCGTGAAAGCGGGGATTCGGGCCGATTCCGCCTACCGGATCAAGAGCGGGATCCTTTACACGCTGTTTCAGGCCATTGGGGGAGGCCATACCTACCTGCCCCTTAAGGAGCTCTGGCGGGAGACGGACCGCCTGTTGGGCGTGGAGCTTCCCTCCATCGAGGAATACGTGATGGACTTGGTCATGGACAAACGGCTGGTGGTGAAGAAGGAGGAGGACAGGCCCGTTGTCTATGCGGCGAAGTATTACTATATGGAAATGACGGTGGCAAGACGTCTGTTGGAGCTGGATTTTTCCTGGGAAATCCGGGAGGAGGAGGCACTGTCACGGATTATGCGGATTGAGGCGGAGGAGGGGCGGAGTTTGGACGGGAAGCAGCGGGAGGCCGTCCGGGTGGCTGCGGAGAGGGGGGTCCTGGTGATTACCGGCGGACCGGGAACCGGAAAAACCACCACCATCCGGGCGCTCATCCGCTTTTTCGAGCTGGAAGGCCTCAAGGTGGAGCTGGCGGCGCCCACGGGGCGGGCGGCCAAACGCATGGCGGAGGCGGCCGGCCACGAGGCCAGGACCCTCCATCGGCTGCTGGAACTTTCCGGCATGCAGGGGGAGGAGCGGGAGACCGTGCGGTTTTCCAGAAACAGGGACAACCCGCTGGAAGCCGACGTGATCATTATCGACGAGATGTCCATGGTGGACATTCAATTGATGGATTCCCTCCTGGACGCAGTGGCGGAAGGGACCAGGCTGATTCTGGTGGGGGACCGGGATCAGCTCCCCAGCGTTGGCCCCGGAAACGTGTTAAAGGACATCATACAGTCGGAGCAGTTCCATGTGGTCCGGCTTACCAGGATCTTCCGGCAGGCGGAGGCGAGCGACATTATCGTCAACGCTCACAAGATCAACCGGGGAGAGCCGGTGGAACTGGGGACGGGAAGCCGGGATTTCCTTTTCATCCGGCGACCGGACGCCAATGCGGTCATAAACGCCGCCATCACCCTGATCTGTAAAAAGCTTCCGGGATACCTGGGAGTCTCCACACAGGACATCCAGGTCATCGCTCCCATGCGGAAGGGGGCCTTGGGCGTGGAGCGGCTCAACCAGATCCTGCAGGAATACTTGAATCCGCCGGACGGGGGGAAGGAGGAGAAGGAGTGGGGGCAGGGGCTGTTCCGGGAGGGGGACAAGGTCATGCAGATCAAGAACAATTACCAGCTGGAATGGGAGATTCCGGGCAGGAACGGAACGGTGCTGGACAGCGGTACGGGGGTGTTCAACGGCGATATCGGCCTGGTAAGGGAGATCAATGCATTTGCGGAGGAGATGAAGGTGGAATTTGACGAGGGGCGGATGGTCACGTATGGGTTTGACGGGCTCCAGGAGTTGGAGCTGGCCTACGCCATTACCATCCACAAGTCCCAGGGCAGCGAATATGCGGCGGTGGTGATTCCCCTGCTCTCCGGTCCCCGGATGCTGATGACGAGGAACCTTCTTTACACGGCGGTGACCAGGGCGAGATCCTGCGTCTGCCTCGTGGGTCTGCCGGAGGTCTTCCTGGAGATGGCCGGGAATGAAACGGAGCAGAGGCGTTATTCCAGCCTGGATAAACGTCTCCGGGAGCTGCAGGCGCTGTCTGACGAAGAGATCAGGTAATTGCGAAACCGCAAAACATGGGAAGGATTCTGACAATTGCATTCAGGAAAGGCCCTCTGCGCCATGGAGATGAGACCATGGAAAACGGGAGGGGCTCTGCCCGACTGTTTTCTGCGTTTATGGGCTCATTGGAATGTTTGGCACTGCAGGCTTTGGATGGATTAATTGTCAGAATCCACTCGGCAATTCCACGTTTCGCAATTACCTGTTGAAAAAAATTCTGGAAAGGAGCGGTGAGCGTTTGATACTGGACCTGATCTACCCCAGGCGCTGTCCGGTGTGCGGCGGGGTATTGCCCTTCGGGGAGTCCGGGGCCTGCCCGGACTGCGTGGAGGCCCTCTCCTTTGTGAGACAGCCGACCTGCTTGGGCTGCGGGAAAGAGCTTTTTCGAGATGGTTCTGGCCGCTTTTCGGAAGAGGAATACTGTCCCGACTGTCTGCGCCGAAGAAGAAGCTTTTCCGGGGGAATCGCCCTGCTCAATTACAACGATGCGGCCAGGAAGGTGATGGCAGGGCTGAAATATAAAAATTGCAGGGAACATGCGGATTTTCTGGCGGAGGAAATGGCAAAGCGCCACGGGAGACAGATTTTAAGGCTCGGGGCGGATGCGCTGGTGCCGGTCCCGGTCCACAGAAAGCGGCGTCGGGAGCGGGGCTATAATCAGGCAGAGCTTCTGGCAGGGGGCCTGTCCAGACGGTTATCCATACCGGTGAAGAAGCTTTTGGTCCGGGTGGAATATACGGAAGCCCAGAAAAAGCTGGGATACGAGGCGCGCCAGAGGAACGAGGAGCGGGCATTTCGGGCATTTCATGCCACCGGAATCAGGAGGGTGCTTTTGGTGGACGACATCTACACCACGGGAGCGACGGCCGAGGCCTGCACGAAAGCGCTGCTTGCGGCGGGGGTGGGGCAGGTCTTTCTCGTAAACATGGCGGTCGGCATCAGCAGGAGATAAAAATTCCATAAGAGAAAATTAATAAGAGAAAAAATCATAGAAGAGACTTCTCTGGCGTAAACTGTTTTTAAAGACGGGCCAAAGGAGTTTTCTTATGAAAAAAGGGTATTTGCCGGTTCTTTTTGGGACAATCCTCCTCTTTCTGTTTCCTTATATCGTGACGCTGTTCGTGAGCGGGAGCATTTCCGGGGAGCCGGAAAAGATCCGGGAGAGCGGAAAGCTCATTGTGCGGGAGAGCGCATACGGAACGGAGGAGGTCGACCTGGAGGAATATGCCGTCGGCGTGGCGGCCTCGCAGATTCCGGGTACCTATGAGAAGGAGGCCGTGAAGGTCCAGCTCATTCTCGCCAGGACCTATCTCTACAAAGCCGTCGGGGAGGCGGACCGGGTCAGGGAGTCGGAGCTTTCCTGTACATACCTGGACCGGGCGGGGAGGGAAAAGGAGTGGGGGAAGGAGGCTGCGGCCATTGAGAAAAAGTTTGAGGCTGCGGCCTCCGAGACGGCCGGAGTGGTGATCCGGTTTGAGGGAAGCCTTGCGGACGCCATGTTCCACCGGGCCAGTGCGGGAATGACCAGAGACGGAGGGGAAGCTTTTCCCTATCTGAAGAGCGTGGATGGAAGCGGCGACGTGGACATGGAAGATTATGTGACAATCCGGGAGTATTCGGAGGCGGAGCTTGCGGGGGCCATCGGCGGCATCCGGGGACAGAGCCTGGGTGCGGAGGAGGCCCTGGGACTGCAGATCGTATCCAGGGACGGCGCCGGTTATGTGACCCGGGTCATGGCGGGGACGGAGGAGTATGCCGGCGAGGAGCTTGCGGCCGCCCTCTCCCTTCCCTCCCCCGCATTTTCCATTTCCCAGACGGAACAGGGATTAAAATTCGTCGTCAAAGGATCCGGCCATGGCTACGGCGTGAGCCAGTGGGGGGCCAACAAGCTGGCGCTGGAGGGCAAGGACGCCATAGCCATCTTAAATTATTACTTTCAGAATATTACAGTGGAAAACCTGAACCAGGGGAGTCCGCAGACGTGACAGGATCCGAAGAAATTTCCTCTATGACCAGAAATGCCCAGTTAATTTTTGAATAGGACGCGGTAATCGGGCAAGAATAATACCGAGGTGATTATCGTGAAAAAGAAACAAGGATTGCTGGTCATGCTGCTGGGGTGTCTTGTTACCGTGAGTGCCGTTGCCGGAGTGTTGGTATGGCAGGGAGCGGGCAAGAAGGATGAAGAGAATCCGAGGTACGCAGAGTCTGAGGGTTCTTCCGAACAACTCTTATGGAATGACGAAGAAACAACAGGTACAAAGGAAGAGACGACGAAAGCCGTGGCAGAGACAAAAGAGATTGTAAAAGAAGCGAGAGAAACCACGCCTGCGGAGACGGAGGAGCGGGAGCCCGTGACGGAGGCTCCCACCATGGAGGCGCGCCGGGAGACCGAAGAGACAGAGACCCCTTCGGAGGCCCCGGCGGCGGTATCTCAGGTGCAGACGGTGAATTTTCAGGCGGAGAACGGCCTCGTCTGGCCGGCCCTCGGGAATGTGATCATGGAATATTCCATGGACAAGACTGTCTATTTTCCCACGCTGGATCTGTATAAGTGCAATCCGGCGGTGTTAATCCAGGGCGAGGTGGGAATGCCGGTGACTGCGGCGGCGGACGCCATCGTGAAGGTGGTGGGCACCGATGCGGAGATCGGGAATTATGTGACCCTGGATCTGGGGAATGGTTATGAACTTACCTATGGACAGCTTGCCGAGCCCCAGGTGAATCCCGGCGACTTTTTGGAAGAGGGAGCTCAGGTGGGAACGCTGGCCTCCCCCACCAAGTATTACGTGGTGGAGGGCGTCAATCTGTATCTCAAGATGACCAAGGACGGAGCTCCTATTGATCCGTTGGACTTTGTGGATTACGCAGAGGATTGAAAAGAACCGGCATGGTTTGGCATGGATTCGCCAGACCTGCCGGTTTTTTCTGTGCACGGAGCGAAAGGGTCTACTCTCGTTCATCCATTTTCTCGAAAGCCGTATCCCCCAGGGTAATGATCAGAAGTTCGCTGCTGCTTTGGTCGGCTATGGTTGCCAGACGGGCGCAAAGCTCCTCCTCTGTCATCTGGAGTAATTCTTCCGTATCCGTTTTTTCCCAGAAATTCCGAACCTCCCGGATCATATTGCCGATTATGCGATTCCGTTCTCCGACGGTACATGTTTTGCGGTCCGGGATCCTCCAGGAGAATTCGTAGTAAAGCTCACAGACAGCCATGCCTTGATCTTCGCTGTCAAGGTTTTTTACGGGAAGGGTTTCCTGGAATATGGGGGCTCGGTCATACAGTTTGGTGTAATTGGATTGGATATCGGCCGCATTTTCTTTGCCGGAAAAGAATACGGTCTGTTCCAGGAAAGCCTGTTCCTCCTCCGTGAGGGTGACCGGGTATTCATTTCGGGAGATATCCTCGCTGATTCGCTCCATGCGGCCAAAATTTTCATTGGCCCATTCCAAAAGGGTGCTGTTAAACAGATACAGGGGTAACTTTTCATAGCCGGTAGTCTTTAAGGCCAGGAGGGACTCGTAATCGGACTTCCCCGGGAAAACTGGTGGCAGTGCTTCTCTCATAGCTCCGGAATTCCCAGTCCTCACCGGTAAGATTTTCCACGATGTCGAAATAAAAGACGGCATCGGGATTATCTCCCGATGAAAGGAGAAGAAAGCGCAGATCGGTGTGTTCCGAGAGACGTCCCAGAAGATCCTGATACTCGGGGGTGTCGGTCTGTGTGAGGAACCGTTCCCGGAACTCGGCAACGCTCATCTGCATATAGCCGTCAAACTCCAGGGCCCGCAGCATCCGGGCGTCTTCGTCGGAGAGGGGGGAGGAAGTCCGGCCGGAAGTGGCAAAGACGGCGGTGACGATGAGGATGACCGCCGCAGCCGTGAGGGATGCGGCCAGGGTGGCCTTTTTTGTCTTCATGATCCCGGTGACCCGCTCCTTTAGCGGATTTTCATTGAAACCGCAGAAGGGAGACAGGCCGCTTTTTAGCGCCTCCATGGAGATCAGGGTCCTGGCATAGGAGGAGGCGTCGCCGGATATCCGGACCACCTGCTCGTCGCAGGCCAGTTCCGCATCCCGGCCGAAGAGGAGATACATCAGCCAGACGGCGGGACTGAACCAGTGGACGCACAGGGCCGGGGCAAAAAGCAGCTTGAAGGCCGCATCAAACCGGCGGACATGCACGTATTCGTGGAGCAGGATGTAGGAAAGCTGCTCTTCGCTGTCCCAGCCGGCCTTTTTGGGCAGCAGGATCACCGGCCGCAGCACGCCGTAGGTGAGGGGGAGGCAATTCGGTCGGAATAACGGACAGAAAGTTTCCGTTTCAGGGGATGCTCCTTGAGCCACCGCAGGATGAGCTCGTCCGAGACCGGCAGGGAGGTGCGAAATTCCCGCAGGGAGCGCTGGTAGGCCAGGAAAAAGCCCAGGGCCATGACTGCCGCTCCGATCCCCCAGATCACCAGGAGGAAAGCCGGGATCTTTGCGGAGCCATCGATGCCGCCTGTTTCCGGAAAAGAGTCTTGGCTTTTCTCTGTCGAGAGCGGGGATATCTGTCCCTCTGATTCCTGCAGCACTGCTCTGTCCTTCGGTCATCTGTCGGCGATCAGGGTATCCTTGGCACTGGTATCGGTCAGTACGCCGGCGGCGTCTTCTGCCATATCAGGGCCTGTGAAAAGAATGCCAGGGAAGGCGGAATCAGGGGTACTGTCTGAGATCATCGCCGGGACCAGGCCGCTTTTTTGAAGCAGGGGATAGATACAGAAAACGGAGGTGACGGTAACAGGGACCAGGACCAGCAGGCGCAGCAGTGCGATCTTCCACAGCAGGGAAAAGGTCTGCTTGGGCAGCCTGTGGAGAGCCGCCGCACGGACGGCCAGAATGAACATCCCTCCGGAAATACTCATTTGGAGCAGAGTCATAGTTCTCACTTCACTTTTTATTTTCGGATTTACATTCCAGATCTCCAACGATCTGTTTTAACTGCTCGATCTGCCCGGCAGAAAGGTTTTTCCTGCCCAGGAGGGCGGCGAATAGCTTGTCGGCAGAGCCGTCGTAAACCTTGTTGATCAGTTCGTTGGTTTCCGCCTCCTGCACCTGCTCCTTCCGAAGCAGCGCATGGCACAGGAAGCCCGGCTCGGAGCGGGCGATGGCCCCTTTCTTGATGCAGCGCTTGATCACGGTGTAAGTGGTGTTGATGTTCCAGCCGGTTTCCTCGCCAAGTACCTGGGAAATGTGCTTGGCGGTGGAATCTCCCTCCCGCCAGAGCACTTCCATGACCTTCAGTTCCGAATCAAACAGTTTTATTTCCATAAACAGACTCTTCTATACGACTGCAGTAGTATCATATACATATACTATCACAGTAGTATGGAGGAGTCAAGAGAAAATCGTTTGAGTTTTCGTATAAAGTCAGCCGATCGGCATATAGGTATTCAGATATTCGGAAATCTTTTCCATATATTCTGCATATTTGGCATTATCGTTCTGCAGGCCGTGGCCGGAATGTGCAAAGACAATATATTCGTGGGGAATGTTATACTCCGTCAGAGCGCTGTCCAGCCGTTTGGAGGCGCTGAAGGCCTGTGCTTTGTCCCAGGAGCCATATGCACACACGCTGGGCACGGAACTTTCATCGATTCACATGGCGGCGGAGATGTCTTTCACCTGTTCGAGATAAGTGCCGTCCGCAAACATATCCGCCGTGATCTCTTTCCCGGCCATGACGGAGAAGAGCCTGGCGATCCCGCTGTAATCCGTATCCGGATCCACGGGATTCGGATGATCGGGGTCGGCTCCCCAGCGGTGAAGCCGCCCGGATGGAGGTAGACCACGAGGCCATAGGTTTCCCTGCCGGTATCGGCGGGAACGGAAAGGTCAAACTTAACAAAAGAGGGCTGGTCTATCTTTTGAAAGACATTATTTTGGACCTGTGCGGTTTTGACCCGGAACAGGAAGCGGCCGCCGCTTATTCCTCCGCCTATGCTGCCTTCTTTTTATATGGGTGGATCGAGGTTTGGTTTCGGAGGGGGATGAAGGAGACGGCCGCCGAGCTGGCGGGTTGCCTGAAGAGCGGCATGAATGGCACCGTGTAAAGGGCGCCGTATCCACAGAAAAAGAGTGCATCCGGCCCGGCATGGATCATGCATGGCAGGAAAGCACTCGTTTGGTAAGATAGTTATTTCAATTCACATGGAACATTGATTCAATGATTTTTCCATGACAAAAATATCATAACACAAAAAGGAGAGAGAGGCAAAGTTAAAAAAAGTATTTATTTGGATGAAAAGTTCTCTTGAAATTTGTTTCCATATATGGTAGTATAATAATGTTAGATTTATCAGTAAGTTAGTTGAAATGAATTTGATGCTGTTTATCGATAACTATAATACGATTTAGGAAGGAAGTATTTATATGGAAATTTTCATTTCTTTATTAGTTTCCGTTTTGGGAGGTGTGGCTTGCCACTATGTCATCAAATGGTTAGATGATGGTGGCAAAAGTAACAACTAATCTGATGAGGGCTTTGTCGTTATAAGAAGAAAAGAAAAATCTCTAGGGTATACAGAGATGGCTTGAGAGTTCGTATTAAACAGTAAAGGGGGAGTTGTATGAAAACCTACCTGGCACATAAGACAGAAGACAGAGAACAAACTTTACAAGAGCACCTGCAGGGGACGGCAAAGCTTGCCGGGGATTTTGCGGCCGCCTTCGGGAAGCGGTCCCTGGGAGAGTTTGCCGGCGGGTTCCACGATATTGGAAAGGCATCGAAAGAGTTCCAAGCCAGGATCCGGAATCCGAATTCCACGGAGACCTGCGACCATTCCACGGCCGGAGCCCTGGAAGCGGTTAAAATGCGGCAGATGACGGCGGCCATGTGTATCATGGGACATCACAGCGGCCTGCTGGATCTTGGCGGACAAATGGACCGGGATGTGGACGGGACGGTTCGGGGGCGCATTAAAAAGGGACAGGAGGGAAGAATCCCGGATTACAGCGGGTGGAAGGAAGCCTGTCCATCCTTATCCCTGCCAAGCGTGCCGGAGATGGACGCTTCCCAGACGGCTTTCGGTAGATATATGGAGACGAAATTTCTATATTCGTCCCTGGTGGATGCGGATTTCCTGGATACGGAAGAATTCATGAACGGAGAACCGGCGCCAAGGGGAACGGGCGACAGCCTGGAGACACTGCTTGGGCGGCTGGAAGATTGGTTAAACGAACGTGGATGGCTGGAGGGGAAGACCGGCATAAACGGGATGCGTTCCGAGCTTCTTCGGACTGCGGCGGCCCACGGGCGGGAGGCGGAGCGGGGGATTTACACGCTGACAGTGCCCACGGGAGGTGGAAAGACCGTGAGCAGTCTGTACTGGGCCTTATGTCACGGGGTATCCCACGGGCTGGACAGAGTTATCTATGTGATTCCCTATATGAACATCATCGAGCAGACGGCAAAGAAATTCCGGGAGATCCTGGGAGAGGAAAACGTGCTGGAACATCACTCCAATGTGATCTATGAAAAGGATTCGGAGGAAGAGCAGGATCCATTTCTGCTGGCCAGCGAAAATTGGAATATGCCTATCATTGTAACCACGGCGGTGCAGTTCTTTGAATCCCTGTTCCACAACAAATCTTCCCGGTGCAGGAAGCTCCACAACATTGCGAACGGCGTGGTCATTTATGACGAGGTACAGATGCTTCCGGCCTCCTACTGGACGCCCTGCGTCCATGCCATGGAGGAACTTTCCGATTCGTTCCGGGCGACCCAGGTTCTCTGCACGGCTACCCAGCCCGCAATTACATTCCCGAAAGGGACAGAACCAGAAGAGATCACGAAAAACACGAAGAAACAGTTTGAACAACTGAAACGTGTCACGTTCGTAAATAGGGGGCAGACATCGCCGGAGGAACTTGCAGACAAACTAAAGTCCCACAGGCAGGCACTCTGCATCGTCAACACGAAACGGACGGCCAGAAGGCTGTATGAACTTCTGGAGGGCCGGGAGGGGTGTTTCCACCTGACGACGATGATGGTTCCGGCCCACAGGGAGGAAGTGCTCTCCGAGATCAGGAGGCGGCTTGGGGACGAGCTTCCCTGCCTGGTGGCAGCCACCTCCCTGGTGGAGGCGGGGGTGGATCTGGACTTCCCTCACGTGCTCCGGGAACAGGCGGGGCTGGATTCGATTTTACAGGCGGCGGGGCGCTGCAACCGGAATGGAAAGAAGAAACCGGAGGAGAGCATCGTGGAGGTGTTCTCCCTGGAGGGCAGGCTTCCGGATTCCATCCGGCAGCAGGTGGATGCGGCCCGCTATATAATGAAAGACGATAAAGAGTGGGACAGCCTGGAAGCCATTGAAGCCTACTTCCGTTTCTGGAGAGAGAAACTTCGGGGAGAGGAAAACCTGGATCGGAAGAAGATCATGGAGAAGGCAGAGCGGTATGCGTTCCGGGAAATTGCGGAGACATTCCGCCTGATCGACGAGGAGACCTACACGGTGCATATCCCCTGGGGAGACGAGGGAAAACGGCTGATCCGGGAACTTCGGGGAGGGAAATGCGGCAGGGGGCTTTTTCGGAAGCTGGGAAGGTACAGCGTGAATGTCTACAAATTGCATTACCAGGATCTTTTGCGGCTGGGTGATATTGAACTGATCCAGGGAACGGCAGTTTTGGCAAATGAGAAACTATACGACGAACACGCCGGTCTTGCTTTTTCGGCGAAGGAAGGCGAGGCAATCTTTATGTAAGAGAAAGGGGGAGAGAGATGTCCATAAAACTGGAAGTATGGGGGGATTACGCATGCTTTACCAGGCCCGAACTCAAGACGGAACGGTATTCTTACGACGTGATGACGCCGGGGGCGGCGGTGGGGATCCTGGAAGCCATCTTCTGGCATCCGGGGCTTCACTATGAGATCGACCGGATCCACGTGATCAAGCCCATACAGTTCACGAGTGTGAGGAGGAACGAGGTGAAGTCCAAGATCGGGTGCTCCGGGGTGAAAGCCGCCATCAAGAAAGAAGCCTTCGACGGGCTTTATCTCAACACGAAAACGGAAATCGTCCAGCGGGCGGCCACGGTGTTAAAGGATGTCCGATACGTGATCGAGGCCCATTTCGACATCGGCCAGGAGGCCAATGACACGGACAATCCGGGGAAATTTCAGGACATCCTGAAACGGAGGGCGAGGAAAGGGCAGTGCTATCACCAGCCGTATTTCGGAGTTCGGGAGTTTCCGGCCCATTTTAAGCTGTGCGAGGGGGAAATCCCGGAATCAGAATGCAAGGGGGAAAAGGATCTGGGGATTATGCTTCACCACATGGAATACAGTCCTCGCAAATTGAAAGACGGAACAATGGCTTACGACGCCAGCCCGGTTTTTTTCCGGGCAGCGCTTTCGGACGGGATTCTGGACCTTTCGGAAAGTGAGGTGCTCCGGTGATCTTTTATGAACTGACAAAACTATATGAGGAGCTTGTAAAACAGGGGAAGATCGGCGCTCCCGGCTGGATGAATGAGAAAGTGTCCTACGGAATCCTTCTGGGAAGAGACGGAAGCGTCCGGCAGCTTCTTTCTTTGAAAGACGAGAAGGGAAAAGCCGGAAAGGTGAGAGTGCCGGAGCATCCGGCGAGGACCAGCGGGGTGCTGGCGTTTTTCCTCTGGGACAACGCCGGGTATCTTCTAGGCGTGGACGGCGGTGGAAAGCCGGAGAAGGCGATGGAGCGGTTTGGCGCCTCAAGGAAAAAACATCTGGAGATTCTGGAAGAGGTACACACGGAAGCTGCGGAGGCTGTGAAAAACTTCTTTCAAAACTGGGACCCGGGGAAGGCTCCGGAGCATGAAGTATTAAAGCCGGAACTGGAGGAACTTCTAAAAGGCGCAAACCTGGTCTTTTACTATGAGGGAGAGTCGGTGATGGAGGATTCCGGAATCAAGGAAGCCTGGGAAGCGTACCGGAACCGGGAAAAAGACGGGGAGACGGGAATCTGCCTGGTGACGGGGAAACGGGAACGTATCGCAAGGCTCCATCCCCTGATCAAAGGGGTGTGGGGCGCCCAGTCCAGCGGGGCGGCGTTGGTCTCCTTTAATGCAAAGGCATTTTGCTCTTACGAGATGGAGGACGGAGGAAACGCCCAGACCGGGGAGCGTGCGGCCAGGGCCTATGGTGCGGCCCTCAACTATCTGCTGTCGGATTCGGAGCGGGTTTACCGGGCCGGGGACGTGACGGTGGTTGGCTGGGCCAAGGAAGGAAAAGCGGCCTATCAGGATCTCTTGATGGCGTTTTTAAACCAGGAAGATACGATTCGGGACGCGGACGTCCAGGCGGCCCTCAAAAAACTGTGCCGGGGAGAGACGGTGGAATGGAAAGAGCAGGAACTTCGGCCGGACAATGCGTTTTACATTCTGGGCCTTTCCCCCAATGCGGCCCGCCTTTCGGTGAGGTTCTTTCTGAAAAATGAGTTTGGGAAGTGGCTGGCCAACCTCCAGGAGCATGAGAATCGGTTGGAAATCATTCTCCCCGCATTTGTAAAAAAACCGTACCTGCCAATTTGGATCATACTGGATGAGATGAAGGCCCCGGGAGGGAAGGACAAGCTTCCGACCCTGACTGCGGCCCTCCTCCGGTCGGTTCTCATGAATTCCCGGTATCCGGAAGAACTTCTTTTCTGTACCTTGCGGAGAATCCGGGCGGACCATGACCTGAATTGGAAACGGGCGGCCATATTGAAAGCTTATCTATATAAAAACAGTACCAGCGACAAAAATAAGGAGGGATGCAGCGTGGGATTAAACACGGAAACAGATCATCAGGCGTATCTTTTGGGGAGGTTGTTTTCCCTGCTGGAGAATGTGCAGCTGGAGTCGGCAAAGGGAAAAGATTACCGGAAGGAAAGTGGTAAAGATCCTTTAAATGTGACAATCAAAGATCATTATTTGAACAGCATGTGCAGTACGCCGGCTTTAGTATTTGCTCAGCTTATGAAGCTAGAGGGAAGCCATATGAAAAAGCTGAAACGGGATAATACGGGACGGGCCATCACCTTGGATCAGCAGATCATGGAGATCATCGGACGGCTGGAGGCTCCGATTCCCAGGCGGTTCGGTCCGGAAGAACAGGCGGTGTTTATGCTGGGATATTATCATCAGACACAGGAAAGATATGGACAGAAAAAATGTGAACAGAAAGAGGAGGAGGCTTAACAATGGGAGAAGCGATCAGGAACCGGTATGATTTTGTGGTATTGTTTGACGTGGAGAACGGGAATCCTAACGGGGATCCGGACAACGGAAATGCACCCAGGGTGGATCTGGACACGGGACACGGGATCGTGACGGACGTGTGCCTGAAACGGAAGATCCGCAACTACGTGGAGACGGTGAAGGAGGAGGAGCCGGGATACCAGATTTACATTAAAGAAGGAACACCCTTAAACGTCAAGGACGCCGGGGCTTTTGCGGAACTGTCCATCGACGAGAAAAAAATTCCGGCGTTAAAAAAGGAAGATCCGGAGCTGGACCGGAAGATCAGGGACTTCATGTGTTCCCGGTTTTTCGATATCCGTGCCTTTGGAGCCGTCATGACCACCTTCGTCAAGGCCAACTTAAACTGCGGGCAGGTGAGGGGGCCGGTGCAGTTTGGCTTCGCCCGTTCGGTGGATCCGATTGTCCCCCAGAGCCTGACCATCACGAGGGTGGCCATTACCACGGAAAAAGATGCGGAGAAAAAGAAGACGGAGATGGGAAGGAAGGAGATCGTCCCCTACGGGCTGTACCGGGCGGAAGGGTTCGTGTCCGCAAACCTGGCCAGAAAAGTGACGGGGTTCAGTGAAGAGGATGCAGAACTTCTGTGGGAAGCCATTTTAAACATGTTTGAACATGACCGTTCGGCGGCCAGGGGGAAAATGGCAGTGCGGGAGCTGATCATTTTCAAACACGATTCGGAGCTTGGCAATGCGCCGGCCCACAAGCTCTTTGACGCCGTCAAGGTGAACAAGAGGGAGGCCGGGATACAGCCCAGGTGCTATGGGGATTATGAAGTGACCGTCTGCGAAGAACAGATTCCGGAAGGAGTGACATGTATTCGGAAGAACTGAAGGGCTATGGAGAGGACGACTACCTGATGCTCTCCGGCATCCAGCACTTCTCATTCTGCAAGAGACAGTGGGCGCTCATCCATCTGGAACAGCAGTGGGAAGAGAACTTAAGGACCGTGGAGGGAAATCTGTTCCACAAGAAAGCCCACGACGGCCATTCCACGGAGAAACGGGGAGACGTGCTGATCTCCAGGGGGATGCCCGTGTTTTCCAGAACTCTTGGCACAAACGGCGTCTGCGACATCGTCGAATTCCACCGGACAGACGGGGAGGGGATTTCCCTGCGGGGCAGGGAGGGCAGATACCTGGTCTACCCGGTGGAATATAAAAAAGGCCAGCCGAAGGAAGATGAGACGGATATCCTCCAGATGGCAGCCCAGGCCATGTGCCTGGAGGAGATGCTTGGGTGTGAGATCGAGAAAGGCTATCTGTTCTACGGGGAGGTCAGGAGGCGGATCAAGGTACCTCTGGAGGAGGCGGTCCGGCAGCAGGTGAGAGACGCCTTCAAGGAAATGCACCGGTATTATGAGCGGAGACATACACCGATGGTGAAACGGACGAAGGCCTGCAACGCCTGTTCCCTGAAAGACCTCTGCCTGCCCCAGCTGATGAAAAAGAAATCGGCGAGGGAATACATCTCCAGACGGGTAAAGGAGGAGGACGAAAATTGAAGAGATTGCTGAACACATTATATGTGACTTCTCCTGACCGGTATCTGTCGCTGGACGGGGAAAACGTGGTGGTTCTGTCGGAAGGCGAAGAGGTGGGAAGAGTGCCCCTTCACAACCTGGAAGCCATCGTGACCCTAGGCTTTGCCGGAGCCAGCCCTGCCCTGATGGGAGCCTGCGCAAAGCGGAACGTGGCTCTCTCCTTTCTCTCCCGGTCAGGCCGTTTCCTTGCCAGAGTCTCCGGCGAGTGCCGGGGAAACGTGCTGCTGCGTAAAAAGCAGTATTTCCTGTCGGAAGATACGGAGGGCAGACTGGACATTGCAAAAAGCTTTATCATCGGAAAGCTGTTCAACGGCCGGTGGGTGCTGGAGCGGGCGACCAGGGACCACGCGATGCGGGTGGATGTGGAACACCTGAAATTGGTCTCCGGCAGATTAAAAAATGCGATGGAGGCGGTGCAGACCTGCAATTCCATGGAAACCTTGCGGGGAATCGAAGGGGAGGCGGCGAGCCTGTACTTTTCCGTGTTCGACGAATTGATTCTCCAGCAGAGAGAAACTTTTTCCTTCCAGGGGCGGAACAGGCGGCCTCCCCTGGACGAAATCAACGCATTGCTCTCCTTTACTTACACCCTGCTGGCCAATATGACGGCCTCCGCCCTGGAGACGGTGGGCCTTGACCCTTATGTGGGCTTCCTGCACACGGACCGCCCCGGGAGGGCCTCCCTGGCTTTAGATCTTATGGAAGAACTGCGGCCGGTATATGCAGACCGTTTTGTGCTTTCTCTGATCAACAAAAGAATCGTTTCACCCTCCGGATTTTTCCGGAAGGAAAACGGGGCGGTCATCATGGACGACGACACCAGAAAAGCGGTTTTATCGGCCTGGCAGACGAGAAAGCAGGAAACCATCAAACATCCATTCTTAGAAGTAAAAGTGGAATGGGGAATGGCGGCCTACACACAGGCATTGCTCCTGGCACGTTACATCCGGGGCGACCTGGACGCCTATCCGCCGTTCATGTGGAAGTAGGTGAAAATAGAATGTTGGTACTGATCACTTATGACGTCAATACGGAAACGGCGGCAGGGAAAAAGCGGCTGCGGCAGGTGGCGAAGCAATGCGTTAATTATGGGACGAGAGTTCAGAATTCCGTCTTTGAATGTGAGATGGATGCAGCCAAATGCAGAGAGGTAAAAGCGATTCTGGAGGAAATCATTGACGTGAAGAAGGACAGCCTGCGGTTTTACTATCTGGGCAACAACTACAAAAATAAGGTGGAGCACATCGGCGTGAAGGAAAGCGTGGACATGAAAGCCCCCTTGTTTCTGTAAAAATTTCCGGTGCGAACTGTCGGTACACATAAAAACCCTGGAGGACTCGCACCGGAAATTCCGGAAAATTTTCTATACATCTGCGCCTGAATAGGGTAAAATAAATGATATATTGCTTTATATGGCAAAAATGGACAAAAACGATATGAGCTTTTGCTGCGAATTTGTCTGTTTTTGCCGTCGCTCCCCTCGCGGGAGCGTGGATTGAAATTTCCACCCGCATTTCGCAATCCACGCATGAATAGGTCGCTCCCCTCGCGGGAGCGTGGATTGAAATTTCTCTTTACTTGACGGTCTATCCGCCAGTTATGTCGCTCCCCTCGCGGGAGCGTGGATTGAAATCCGAGTTCCATGTAATCATTTGGTGCCGGAGTAGCGGTCGCTCCCCTCGCGGGAGCGTGGATTGAAATTATTTTGCTTTGCATAAAAACAATCACGGCTTGGAAGTCGCTCCCCTCGCGGGAGCGTGGATTGAAATAATCCTGTAATATTTTGTGGTAAACCCAACGCCGTCGCTCCCCTCGCGGGAGCGTGGATTGAAATTACGACCTTTTATGTACCGTCTTGCATTATCTCCGTCGCTCCCCTCGCGGGAGCGTGGATTGAAATAAAAAGAATTGGGAAAGTAGTCTCTTTCGCATAGTCGCTCCCCTCGCGGGAGCGTGGATTGAAATTGCAATGGGCGTTATCAGATTTGGAAGATGATTTGTCGCTCCCCTCGCGGGAGCGTGGATTGAAATGTCTTTCTTTTCCCCGCTGTCTTTCTCCCCTCTCTGTCGCTCCCCTCGCGGGAGCGTGGATTGAAATCAACAATTCCTGCACTTTCTCTACTATCCGTTGGTCGCTCCCCTCGCGGGAGCGTGGATTGAAATGGAAATGGAAATGTACAGGCAATTCCGACATTGGGTCGCTCCCCTCGCGGGAGCGTGGATTGAAATTGTGCGAAGGAGTTATTGACAGCGGTTACACTGGTCGCTCCCCTCGCGGGAGCGTGGATTGAAATCCTCTAGGTTTGCGAAACTTGTATTGCGCTGTCCCGTCGCTCCCCTCGCGGGAGCGTGGATTGAAATGGAAATGGAAATGTACAGGCAATTCCGACATTGGAGTCGCTCCCCTCGCGGGAGCGTGGATTGAAATCTCCCAACAGAACCTATCAAAGTAGCTGATACGCGTCGCTCCCCTCGCGGGAGCGTGGATTGAAATTATGTACGTGGACGGTCTTGCAAAAGTTGATTTTGTCGCTCCCCTCGCGGGAGCGTGGATTGAAATCATAAATCCGTTTATCCAGTCCGCCCTTGCCGAAGTCGCTCCCCTCGCGGGAGCGTGGATTGAAATACGCTGGTGGTGTCTGGATCGTACTCTTTGAACTGTCGCTCCCCTCGCGGGAGCGTGGATTGAAATATGGCGCGGAGCTCGTCGAGGTCGCCCAGCATGAGTCGCTCCCCTCGCGGGAGCGTGGATTGAAATACAAAGATAAAAGCGAAATACAAAGACCTCAATGTCGCTCCCCTCGCGGGAGCGTGGATTGAAATATAGACCGGGATAAGCTGTTTGGCGGCATTATCCCGTCGCTCCCCTCGCGGGAGCGTGGATTGAAATATAATACAAGCATGGAACTAATAAGAGAAGTGCAGTCGCTCCCCTCGCGGGAGCGTGGATTGAAATTTTCCGCCCAGGAGGTCGCTATAGCCGCAAAAGGTCGCTCCCCTCGCGGGAGCGTGGATTGAAATCTTAAAAATAGATACAAGCGGACTGGAGAAAATCGTCGCTCCCCTCGCGGGAGCGTGGATTGAAATCAGATGGGGTATAAGGGATATATCCAGCTTGCAATCGTCGCTCCCCTCGCGGGAGCGTGGATTGAAATACGTCGGTATAATCGTATACCTGGATACGGATGTGTCGCTCCCCTCGCGGGAGCGTGGATTGAAATCGAATTAACAACGGAAAGCCGCTCACCAGCACGGTCGCTCCCCTCGCGGGAGCGTGGATTGAAATAAGGAATTGCGAAAGGGTATAAATACTCTGCTGATGTCGCTCCCCTCGCGGGAGCGTGGATTGAAATTATATCTACTTGCTCACAGAAATCTATCGAAACGGAGTCGCTCCCCTCGCGGGAGCGTGGATTGAAATATAGCCTGGCCGGCACATGTGTATAGACAATCCGGTCGCTCCCCTCGCGGGAGCGTGGATTGAAATCAATAGCCGATCAAGAAGCGGCCAACGATCAAAGTCGCTCCCCTCGCGGGAGCGTGGATTGAAATGAGCATGGAAAAGAAAGCTGATTGAAAAGCAGGAGTCGCTCCCCTCGCGGGAGCGTGGATTGAAATAAAAACGACATGGCGTCTTCCGGAAGTTCGTCCCGCGTCGCTCCCCTCGCGGGAGCGTGGATTGAAATATGGATATAATTGCAGGCATTCACACAAGCCCTGGTCGCTCCCCTCGCGGGAGCGTGGATTGAAATAAGATGAGTTTTACGACGTCATGACCCTGGAGGGTCGCTCCCCTCGCGGGAGCGTGGATTGAAATCGCTCCTGCGGGGCCAGGGCCCCGACCGCCCGTGTCGCTCCCCTCGCGGGAGCGTGGATTGAAATCTTGAACAGGGCGCAGGGCTGAACGGGAGAGACGGTCGCTCCCCTTGCGGGAGCGTGGATTGAAATCTTGAACAGGGCGCAGGGCTGAACGGGAGAGACGGTCGCTCCCCTCGCGGGAGCGTGGATTGAAATTGCGGAGGCGGGGCGGCAGAGGGCGGAAGCCGAGCGTCGCTCCCCTCGCGGGAGCGTGGATTGAAATCGACGTTTAAGGTGCGCTGGTATGCGGCGGGCGGAGTCGCTCCCCTTGCGGGAGCGTGGATTGAAATCTTTGGCGGAAGTGACGCCCGCCAGCTTATATCAGTCGTTCCCCTTGCGGGAGCGTGGATTGAAATAATACAGGAGGAGAATGTGGAGGGGCCATTATTGTCGCTCCCCTTGCGGGAGCGTGGATTGAAATCCGGAAGGGAGTAACTTTCACCTGCCGCTCCTGATGTCGCTCCCTTTGCGGGAGCGTAGATTGAAATAAAATGTGAACCGTAGTAAATGCTCAATGAGGGAGGAAAGCCATGGCCCGAAAAAACACAAGAAACACCAGGGGAAAGATTGTGAGCGCTGCATGGAGGCTGTTTTACGAGCAGGGGTATGAGGACACGACAGTGGAGGAGATCATTGCCCTGTCACAGACCTCCAAGGGGTCGTTTTACCATTATTTTGATGGAAAGGATGCGCTTCTTGGCACCCTCAGTACCCTGTTTGACGAGAAGTATGAGGAGCTGGAGAAAGAATTTCCGGAGGACATGAAGGCTATGGACAAGCTGCTGTTTCTCAATGGGGAGCTGTTCGGGATGATCGAGAACAGTATTTCCATGGAGCTTTTGTCCAGGCTTTTGTCCACGCAGCTTACGACGAACGGAGAGAAGCACCTGATGGACCACAGCCGCACCTATTATCGGTTGCTCAGACGGATTATTGCGGAGGGGCAGGAGCGGGGAGAGCTGGGGACAGCGCTTTCTGTGGGAGAGATGGTGAAGTTGTATGCCCTCTGCGAGCGGGCGCTCATGTATGATTGGTGCCTGTGCGCCGGGGAGTATTCGCTGAAACAGTATGCCCTGCGGACCATGCCGACGTTCCTCAGTGGATTTTTGGCGAACGGGGAGGAACGGCGGGGCGTGGAGGATTGAGGCAGCAGATGGCGGGGATATCGCCTTGAGGCGGCAGGCGGCGGGGATACCGGACTGCGGCGGCAGACGGTTGGGATATCGTCCTGCGGGAGGGGGAGTTTTTAACATTCTATATTTGGAGATAATAATCGTACAGTATAAATATTGTTTAAATAAATGGATAAATAGATTTTTACGTTTTTAAAGTACGGTATTTAGTCTATACTTCGTTCTCTATTGCGTCTGGAAATAAAGCGTGCTATACTGAAACGGTCGTCCGAGCTTCGGGGCTTCCGAGTGTGTGGCAGCGTGTAGTTTGGAAAGGGGATGGACGGCGACAGAAAGAGAGGACGGAGGAGAGAACCATGAGTATGGAACAGATTTGCATTCTGATCGCAATCATTGTTTATCTGGCGGGCATGCTGTATGTGGGATTTTATTCCAACAAAAAGGGCAGCGGGAAAAGCGCCGGGGACTTTTACCTGGGAGGAAGGAAGCTGGGGCCGCTGGTGACGGCCATGAGCGCGGAGGCGTCGGACATGAGTAGCTGGCTTCTGATGGGACTTCCCGGTGTCGCTTATTTGAGTGGCATTGCGGATGCGGGGTGGACGGCCATCGGACTGGCCATCGGCACCTATTTAAATTGGCTGATCGTGTCGAAACGGCTGTACCGGTATTCGGTGAAAACGGAGTCTATCACGATCCCGGACTTCTTTTCCCACCGATACCGGGATAAAAAGAACGTGCTGGCCTGCATTGCGGCTCTCGTGATTTTAATTTTCTTCATTCCCTATACGGCGTCCGGCTTCAAGGCGATCGGAACTCTGTTTAACACCCTGTTCGGCGTGGATTATCACGTCGCCATGATCATCGGTGCGGCGGTGGTGGTGGGCTACACGGTCATGGGAGGATTTCTGGCCGTGTCCACGACGGACCTGATTCAAAGCATTGTGATGACGATTGCGCTGGTGGTGATCGTATTTTTCGGGATATCCTATGCGGGCGGTTTTGGGGCCGTGGCGGAGAATGCGAAGGGGTTGAGCGGTTATCTGAGCCTGACGCAGATCCACAATGCGGCGGACAATACGGCGAGTCCGTATGGCTTTTTGAACATTGCCTCCATGCTTGCCTGGGGGCTGGGTTATTTTGGAATGCCCCATATTCTTCTGCGGTTCATGGCCATCCGGGACGAGAAGGAGCTTAAGGTTTCCCGCCGGATCGGAAGCGTCTGGGTGGTGATTGCCATGTCTGTGGCGATTCTGATCGGCGTTGTCGGGAATGCGGTGACGGCGGCGGGGAATCTGTCCGTCCTGGAGGGAAGCTCCGAGGCGGAGACGGTCATTATCCGGCTGGCGGAGATTATCAGTACGAACGGTGTACTTTTGGCGCTGCTGGCGGGCGTCATCATGGCGGGAATCCTGGCCTGCACCATGTCCACGGCGGACTCCCAGCTTCTGGCGGCGGCCTCCAGCGTGTCCCAGAATCTTCTGCAGGATTTTCTGAAGATCAAAATGACCACGAGGACGGCCATGCGGATTGCCCGTCTGACGGTTCTCGGGATTGCGGTGGTCGGCATTGGGCTGGCCTGGAATCCGGACAGCTCCGTGTTTAAAATCGTGTCCTTCGCCTGGGCAGGCTTCGGTGCCGCCTTCGGGCCGGTGATGCTGTTCGCCCTGTTCTGGAAGAGGAGCAACAAGTGGGGCGCCTTGGCGGGAATGGTCGCCGGGGGGATCATGGTGTTCGTGTGGAAGTTTCTGATCCGCCCTATGGGAGGTCTCTGGGATATTTACGAGCTGCTTCCCGCATTTCTGGTGGCTTCAGCGGCCATTCTGGTCGTGTCTTTTGTGACGGCGCCGCCCTCGGAGGAGATTGTGCGGGAATTTGAATCGGTAAATAAGAGTGCGTAAATTCCATGCCCCGCAACATGGCAGAGGGGCGGCGGAAATCGAAAGAACTCAGATCATATTGCTGTTGTGATAGCGGCTGTCGCCTGTCACGTCCTCCCCGAACCATTCCGGGGGCGTGAAGGAGAGGGCCGCTTCTCTCGTGGGGAATTCCACTTCGGCCATGACAAGGCCCTCGGGGGAAGAGAAGATATCCAGCTCGATGGTCAGTTCTCCCAGGGGAATGCAGTAGCGCTTCTTGGTGATGGTGCGGCCGTCGGCCTTGGCCTTCAGGTGCTCATAGGCGCCGGCGTTCAACGGAAGATTGTATTCCTCCCGCTCCATAAGGCCCCGGCCCTTGTAAGTCATGTAATAGTCGTCGTTTTGGCGGCGGACGCGGACCACCGGGTCCGTGCAGAGATAGGCCTGTTCGATCAGCAGGCAGGGATAGGCTTCCAGATCCCCGGGGAGTTGTCTGATGAGAAATTTCCGTTCGATTTCCATGAAGGGCTCCTTTCTGTGGTGAAGAGTTTTGCAATTACCTCGTGAAGGGTATGTTCTTTTATCATAGCATATGTGGGCGGAAAGTGGAATCCTACATTGTGCTGGCCGGGATAAGATGGTATAATGGATGCACGGTTTGACAAAGATGACAGGAGGAGGTTCTTTGCATGAGTAAAGTCTATGTTTGTATGGCGGATGGTCTGGAAGAGGTGGAATGCCTGGCCGTGGCGGACATTCTGAGAAGAGGCGGCGTCGAGGTGGTCCTGGCGTCCATGGGGGAGGAGCTTCTGGTGACCGGCTCCCACAAGATCCGGATTCAGGCGGACTGCCTGTGGTCGAAGGAGGCCTGTGAGGAATGTGACGCCATTTTCCTGCCGGGGGGTATGCCCGGGACCACCCATCTGGCGGAGCACGGAGAGCTTGGCGAGATGCTTCTTAAATTTAAAGAGGAGGGGAAGATGCTGGCGGCCATTTGTGCGGCGCCCAGCGTCCTCGGGAAATATCATTGCCTGGAGGGGAAGCGGGCCACCTGTTATCCCGGCTGGGAGGACAAACTCCTCGGGGCAGAGCACACGGGAGAGGGCGTGGTCCGGGACGGGAACGTGGTCACCGGGCGGGGCCTGGGCTTCGCCGTCGACGAGGGGCTGGAGCTCCTTAAAGTGTTGGTGAGCGAGGAGGTCTCCGCCGATGTGCGGGAGGCCATCCAGCATCCGTGACGGACGGGAGCGGTTTGGGGTAAGTGAACGTTTCGGACGGAAATGATTTCGGAAGGCGGCTCTCCGCGGGATGGGGGCAGCCTTCCTTTCGTCTCCCTGAATTGTTTGCGGCCTGTAAATGAGAAAACGGGTGACATTTTGAGGGGATGCTTTATAAACTATTAAGGAGGATTTTGGGAAGGCAGGTGCTTAAGTGGATGAAAATAAAACGATGAAGAAAAAGCTCATCATTCAGTCATTCGCACCGCTATTTTTGATACTTGCAATCAAAAACTTAACATGGGAGATGATTCCGCCGGTTGTAAAACTGGCAGAATGTCTGAGAAAACGGGAATGGAACGTCCTTCTCCGCATTCCCTTCCACGCAATGTTTCTGACATACGTCTTAGAAATGATATGTGTGGTCTGGGTCCTGTATGCGTTGGTCAGCATTCGCTCTTTTATGAATTTGCAGACGGCCAATTTCAGAAGTCAGGGGGAGAAACTGGCCGGTGTATATAAAATTTCAGATTCTGGAGTTACTTTTTTTATGACCTACGTTTTGCCGATGGTTTTAGATGATGTTGGAACGTTAAGGGGATTTACGGTATTTGTTCTTTTGATGGTCATGCTGTGTGCGTTGATGTGGAGGACGAATCTTTACTACCAAAATCCCGTGTTGACAATATTGGGCTACGACGTCGTTTCATTTAAATTCAGGGATACACAGCTCCGCAGCTTTGCCCAAAAAGAATGCATCGGGATCACAAGAGGGAAATTAGGTGATGAAAGCGTGATCAAACGACAATATATTGCAGATAACGTATTCCTGATTTATGAAGACAATGTAGAAAATGCGGATAGATAACGAGATGCCTGGGTACAGGGGGATGATGGCTTATGCTAAAAGAACGGATCACGGAAAAAATCAAGGAAGTGCTTCGGGGCGGCTACGGCTTTGACGTATATATTGCCATGAAAGACGGGGAAGAACGGATCAAGAGATTTGTTTTGGAAGAGGGAAGGCCAACGGAGCACGATGGCTTTAAAGACCGGATCAGGAACAGCATCGTGGATGCGATAAATGAAAAATTTTTATCGGAGGACAGGCAATATGTCACGGAGGATGCCCTGGCAGATGAGCAGGACAGGATTTTTGTGATTGGGCAAAGCCAGGATTACGCCCCGTTCTCGTATTTGGAGACGCCGGATGAGGATATTCAGAATTTCAGCCTGGATGATAAGGGAAAAGCGGATGCGGTCTTGTTCAAATTCATCAGGTGGCTGGATGGAGAGGCAGTGGTTTTGTGGGCGTATCAGAAAATCCAGCCGTCGGCGATTCCCAATAAACAGAAAAGACACTTTCAGATAAAGGCCAAATCGTCGGAGAGGCCGGACGTGTTTGAGGAAATGAGAGATCAGATGTTCATGATCACGCAGACCGTGGATGTTTTGATATTGGGGAATGAAATGATTACGGGCAATGTGAAATTGCTGGAACGTCATTTTGGATTGGAAGAGTTCATACGTGCCTCTGCCGCTCATGCGGTCCATACGATCGAGACGGTTCATCTGGTAAACAATATGGAAAAACTGCAGGAATATGTGCGGAGCCCAAATAAAAAGTATGCGAGAAATATGATGACAATACATAAGTATCCGGTTTCCGGAATGTCGAAGGAGGCCCTGCTTACCAAATTGAGAACGGTAGAACGATGGAAAAATGTATTTGAATTGCAGGGGGAGGGGATTCGGCTGCGGAATTTTTCGGATGTAGAGCAGCTGATTGATTTATTTATCGAACGCTACACAAAATCTGAGATTACGGATCAGGAATATGACACGAAGGTGAAAGAAAGAGCAGTGCCCAGAAGTGCGGAATGACAGGGGGCTCAGAAGATAAAACTCCCGAAGGGGCAAGTTCCATCTTGTGTGGAGAGATGCCCGCCCGGGAGCTTGGGCAGATGCTTCAGGGCCACTCGACCGCAGACCAGGGGAGCAGCCCGTACTGGTAGGGGGTGGCGCCTAGTAGGGAGGAGAGGTAACCGGACGGATTCAGGTTGTACCAGCGGCCGCCATAGCTTGCGCAGTCCATGGTGAGAAGCCAGCTTTCCCCGTCCAGGGTGACGTGGGCGGCGACGCTTTTGTACTCGTCGCACCCGAGGATCTTTGCCCGCTCCCCCATGTTTTTCTGGTTGGCTTCGGAGGCGTAGGCTTCGCTCAGGATTTTGGGATCCACAAATTCTTCGAGCTTCATCTCCGCCAGGGCGTCCCCGAAGGGGCTTTCCCGGTAGATGCGGAGAAATTCCCTGATGTCTTCGTCCCCGTCGAAGGTGATCGGCGCCTGGGGGTCAAAGGAGTACGGGCCGTTTCCCAGGAAGGCGGAGTAGGTGAGGAGCTGGCTGTACAGCCTTTGGGAGATGGAGGCCTGTCTGGAACGGTATCGAAGCTGGCGCTCGTAATCGCTGCCGACCAGCTCGTAGGTGCCTTCGGAGAGGACGCTGGGGATCCAGGCCCGCATGGAAATGAGGCCGGCCTTGGTGTCGTAGCTGTCGATGTAGGTCTCGGTGGCAAAGGTGGAGAGCATGGCCGGGACGTCGCCCTGCTTTAACGCCTTCACATAAGCCTCGACCGCCTCCTCGGCGGAACCGTAGCCGTCTCCCTCCATCCGTCCCTGTCCTGCGGAGCCGTCCGCCGGCCCCGGGATGAGTCCGACGATCCCGAGATTTTGGAGGACGAGGATGACCGCCAGGATGAGGGAGAGGAGGGCGAAGCCGAGGGCCGCCCGGCTTTTTTTCTTTCCGGGCAGGGGCCCACTGGCCGGGGAATCGGAAACCGGGGGCGTATTTGGCGGTTCTGAAATGGTCTGGGGCGGTATTTCCTGTGTGTGCTGCCGGGGTGCCATGGGGGCGCCGCACCGGGGACAGAATTTTGCTTGTTCTGCGGCCTCAAGGCCGCACTGAGGACAGATCATTGGGGTTTCCTCCTTCTGGTGAATGTTATCTGTGGGGAACGACGGAAATTTTGTCTTTCCCCATAAAAAACTAAACCCAGTATAGCATGGTTTTTCACGACATGCCAGAGGAAATCACAGGGTAAAGCCTGTGGTCCGGATGGGTAGGATGCCGGCTACGGAATGTCACTCTGCCCGTGCCGCCCGGCCTGCCTCGATGTCGGCTGTAAGACGTTTCCATGCCGGCCTATCGAAGTTCCCGCCCGACCATCCGTCATCGTCGCAGGACAGGGGCTTGTAGAGAGTAACCCTGATTCAGGGACGAAACAGAGGAGCGGAAAAAAGACGAATAACGCAAAGAGAGCGGATCTTGCCGCCGCTCTTTTGTGTTGGATGATTTTTTTCTGTGATTTTACAGGAAGATATGATAGACTATATGCAGGAAAAAGCACACGGAGAGACGGTATTGATATAACGGCGAATACGCATTTCTTATTTTGAAGAGATGGTGAGCGCACCGTGTCAGGTGGAAATTTAAACAGTGAGATAGGAATGCGGGATGCCGGGAGGGGGAGATGCATTTGGCAGACTGTAAATACGTGTTATTTGGACGGGGATTCGCAGGGCCCCAGGGGAAAATGATGGCCCATGTGTTTGAAGAGTTGTTATCCCGTCATCTCGAACAGGTGGAATCGGCCCTGGAACAATTCAGCTGCCTGTCCGCAGTCGATTATGGACAGGACGTTCAGTCTCTTCAGCTTGCGTCGTCCGCTTTTCTGAACAAAAGAACGTTTGTGATTGACGGGCGGAGGATTTGCATTGGCACCTCCTATGGCATGAAGCAAAAACAATCCTGGATCAGGCGCCTGTTTTCGCTCTGCGGGGAGGACCCGCATCAGTTTCAGGTCGTTGACAAAGACGACTCGACCCTGATTGAGGAGTATGACGCTCCACGAGTGTCCGTGAATATGAATAAAAAAGAGGCGAAAAAGGGAATTCGCTATCGCCTGTTTGGACAAAGTCAGGAATCCAGCCAGGCGGAAATGATGTACTGCGCCTTTGAGGATATATTGTCACGGAAACCGGAACTTTTGGAATGGGCCGTGGAACATCTGCACCGCGCTTCCTGGACGGATTTCACGCTCTGGGAAAACCAGGGGAATGGAATGCCCTCCCAATTCAAAAGCTGCCGACTCATGTAAATTGACGGAAAAGACATTTGCATAGGAAGCGGATACAATTTGAAGGCAAAAATAAATCTGATCGATCGTCTCCGACGGCAGGCGGGGTTGTCGGAAGAGGCGTTCATCCTCGACCCCGGCCCTGACCTGACGTATTGGCAGGGGGAAGCCGTGAAACGGTTTTGAAAGCGATTGCCGCACGTGGAAAAGACGACGGGCGACTGGGCATTGTCTCCATGCCGGTCGGAACGGGAAAGACGGTCATGCTGTCTGCGCTGTTTCGTCAATTATTGCGGCGGGAGGAGGGGAATTTTTCCATCCTCCTGCTTGCGGGCAGGACAGACCTGGTTTCCTATTACGCAAAGGCGCTCTCGGAACGGATGGGACAGACCTGTTCCGTGGAAATTGCGGAGACGAGAAAAGCCCTTGCGGACCGGGCGGCCGTGCCGGGAACGGTCCTGGTTTCCACTGCGCAAAAGCTGCTGGGAGGGAGTGCGACGCAGAATGAAATGCGGAAGGGGGAAACTGACGCTCCTTATTCTGCGTCCTCCCGGCTGCTGGTCGTCGTGGAGGAGGTGGCCTACAATTATTTTGGCAGGATTTACAGAGACATGTGCACCAGGTTTCCCAATGTTATTACTGCGAAAACCCGTCGGCGCAATCGTCCGAACCGGCGGCCGGGAACGTCTTTGGAGAAGTTTCGAATACAGGGGAAGCCTACCGGGAGAAGGCAAAGCTGATTGCGCAGTGGGTCAGTCGGTCCGGGGAAGAGGCTTTTGCGGTGCTGTCTGCAACGGTCACGATGATGCGGCCGGATTTTACAGGGCGCTGAAGGACTGCGATCCCGATGTGAAATACGAGGTCTACGTCCATCTGCGTTCGGGGGAGGGCTTTTCGAGCGGTGCAGGGAGAGGGGGATTTCCGGAGAACGTTCGGTGGAGGGGGAGGCGGTTCCGCGGTGTCGTCATCGCCTGTGAACCTGATTGGGGAAGGCTTCCCGTTGACCTTGTCTTTTTGGACAGGGCGGTGAAATCCGCCCACATGCTGCTGACGATTTTATCTCCGCTGGAAAGGCGGGGAACGCGGGATGAGGAGTCGAAGGGCATCCTGGTGGATTTTCGGAACGATTCGAATGCCATTCTGAGACTGCTCCCGCAAAACTTTCCGGTTCATATTTATACGAAATCCGCAGACGCGTTTTCCCCCGTCTCCGTGGAAAATGCAAGGCTGTTCGAGACGGGGCTGCGGAAACTTGGCGGGGAGCTTTCACGCCGTCAGTTTGGCACTGCCAGGGAGACGTTCCTTTATCTGAAAAATTCGTTTCCGGCGGAGGCGAGGAGGTTGGCGGAAGAGCTGGAGTTCCTTTTTGACCCGCACATGGGCCTGCAGAGACAAAGGGCCCATTGGGAACGGCACCGCTTGGAGCTGGAATGGAAAATCGGCTTGTGGAGCCTGTTGTCGAGGCATTCAAGGACTGTCCCGGGGACGGAGGGGGAGGAGATGAGCGACGAAGGGATGACCGATGAACGGGAGGACCTGACGGAGGCCGTCCGTGGGAGGGACGAGCCGCCCGCATCCCTGGAGGGGGCCTCGCAGGCAAGGGGAGAATCCCTGGAAAAGGCGGTTTTGGAATTGTTCCGCAGGCTGTTTGAGCGGGACGGGGCGGAAAGTGAGGTCGTTCTTGAAAGGATACGCATACAAAGGTCGGGGACGCAAAACGGATTCGACGTGACGTTTACCTGCCAGGACCGCTTTGGCGTCGCCGTAACCTGCATGGTGGAATGCAAAAACTATCGGAACGACCTGATCCGGCTGGACGACGTCTCACCAAAGCTGACCGCCCTGCGGGATATAGGAAGGCGGGTGGACCATTGGATTCTGATTTCACCAAACGGCCAGGTCAGCAACGAGCTGTCGCAGATGGCAGAACGGTGGCGGAATGACTTTAGCTGGGAACCGGTCAGAGACGTGGCACTTGGTGCCTGTTTCACTGCAGAGAGGGAGGGACTTTTGGTCACGGGCTACAAAGACGGTTCCGTCAGGAGCTATTCGGTAAAGCGAGGTCAGGAAGACGGACGGTGGGATTTTGAGGTCTGTGCAGCGCTGCCAGGAGGGGGAGAATCCATCTCGGGGGTGGCCGTGGACGGGGCGGGCGGAATCTACGCCGGCGTTTCCAGCGGGGCGATCATACGATATAAGAGGAATGCCTCAGGTAAACTCAACATGGATAGGGTCTGTCGGCTGGAAGTCCGGTGTGCGGGAGCGAAAATTGACGGCGTCCGCCCGGAAGAACAATATGAAATTTTACTGCGGGCCGGGAGGGAATCGTAAACGCAGGGCAAGCCAAGGCAAATGATCTTTCCATGAGTGCGTCATCAAAGAACGAAAGAGGAATCTTATGTATATTGCAGATTTACACATCCATTCCCATTACTCCAGGGCGACCAGCAGAGACTGCACGCCGGAATATCTGGATCTTTGGGCGAGACGGAAAGGGATCGCCGTCGTCGGGAGCGGGGATTTCACCCATCCGGTCTGGCGGGAGGAGCTTGCGGAAAAGCTTCGGCCCGCCGGAAACGGGTTTTACATGCTGAAGGAGGAGTACCGGCTTAAGGGCGACGGGGCGGCGGACCGCATACGGCCGCAGTTCGTCATTACCGGGGAGATCAGCTCCATCTATAAGAAAAACGGCCGGGTCCGAAAGGTGCACAGCCTGATTTTGCTGCCGGGACTTGCGGAGGCCGAGCTGGTTTCCCGCAGGCTGGAGACCATCGGAAACATCCATTCCGACGGCAGGCCCATACTGGGTCTGGACTGCCACGACCTGTTGGAGATCCTTCTGGAGTTCTGTCCGGAGGCGGTCTATGTCCCGGCTCACATCTGGACTCCCCATTTTTCCCTGTTCGGGGCTTTTTCCGGCTTTGACACCGTGGAAGAATGCTTTGGCGACCTGTCACCCTACATTCGCACCATGGAGACCGGGCTCTCCTCTGACCCGCCCATGAACTGGCGGGTCTCCGCCCTGGACTGTTATCAACTGATCTCCAATTCGGATGCCCATTCACCGGCAAAGCTGGGCAGGGAGGCGAATCTTTTCGACACGGAATTGTCCTACGAGGCGATGCGGAGGGCCATTCAGACCGGGGAGGGCCTGGCGGGCACCATTGAATTTTTTCCGGAGGAGGGGAAATACCACTACGACGGACACCGGAAATGCGGCCTCTGCCTGGCGCCCTCCCAGACGGCAAAGTACGGGGGGCTTTGTCCGGTCTGCGGGCGGAAGCTGACGATCGGGGTGTCCCACCGCATTGAGCAGCTCGCCGACCGGCCGGAGGGATACAGACGGCCGCAGGCGGCGAAGTTTGAGAGCCTCGTCCCTTTGCCGGAACTGATCGGCGCCTCCATGGGCGTCTCGCCGTCCGGCGTCAGGGTCGGGCGGCTGTACCAGGACATGCTTCAAAAGCTGGGGCCGGAGTTTTCCATTCTGCGGGAACTGTCGCTGGAGGAGATCGGCGGCGTGTCGGGAACGAGGATTGCGGAGGGAATCGGAAGACTGAGGAGGGGCGAGGTCCTGTGGCAGCCGGGCTTTGACGGAGAATACGGGAAGCTCCTCCTGTTTACCCGCAGCGAGATCGAACAGCTGGACGGACAGATGAGCCTTTTTGGAGAGCGGACGGAGCTGGCGGACGGTCCGGGTGAGCCGGGAACCGGGAAGGCCCGGGAGAAGACGGGCGGCTCCCGGATGGCAGATGAGCCCGCACTGCCGGAACAAAGTGCGGAGGGGAACGAAAAGCCCGGGGAGGAGACGGGGAAGGCCGAAGGGCGGGAGCCCGCCTGGAATGAAAAGCAGCGGCAGGCGATTGAGTCCGTCGGGCGGGTGACCGTTGTAAAGGCGGGGCCCGGCACCGGAAAGACGGGAACGCTGGCTGCCCACATCCTTCATCTTCTGGAGACGAGACGGGTAAGTCCCTCCTGCGTCACGGCGGTGACCTTTACCAATCAGGCGGCCGGGGAGCTTAGGGAGAGGATTCAAAGGCAGCTTGGAAAGGGTGCGGCGAAGAAATTGCAGATCGGGAGCTTTCACTCGATCGCATGGAAGCTTCTCAGGGACGGCGGCATGGAGTTCTCCCTTGCGGGGGAGATGGAGACAAGGGAGCTCGCCGACAAAATCCGCAGGGAGTATGGCCTGAAGCAGTCGGCGACCCGCCTTCTCATGCAGATTTCCATGGCGAAGACGGGAATGGAGGGAGCGGAACCTGCGCTGGAAAAGGAGGTGCTGGAAGCTTATCAGAGCGGGCTTAAAGAGTGGGGGGCCCTGGATTTTGACGATATCCTGCTGGAGGCCCTGCGGATTGCGGAGGAAGAGAATGCCAAAAAGGAGGGGAGGGACGGTGCGGGGGCCTTCTCCTATCTTCTGGTGGACGAGTTTCAGGACATAAATCCCCTGCAGTACCGGTTGATCCGGGCCTGGAACGAGGGGGGAAGGGAACTGTTCGTCATCGGAGACGGGGACCAGGCCATCTATGGGTTCCGGGGGGCCGATGCCGGCGGCTTCGAGCGGCTTGTGGAGGATTTCCCGGAGACGTGCCAGATCGTCCTGGAGGAAAACTACCGCTCGACGCCGCAGATTCTGGCGGCGGCCACGGAGCTGATCTCCAAAAATCCGGGTGGAAAGAGGAACCTGATCCCCAACAGGCCGGAGGGCGCTCCGGTCAGGGTCATAGAGACGGACGGCGAGAGGGCGGAGGCCATTTTCGTCGCCAAAGAAGTGGGCCGCCTTGCGGGGGGAATCGGGATGCTGGAAGCCCAGGAGCTGTTTCCCGAAAGGGAGGGGAAAGCCTGGGGCTTTGAGGACATTGCCGTATTGTACCGGACCCACCGTCAGGCTGCGATTCTGGAAGAATGCCTGAAAAAGGAGGGGATCCCTTTCGTGACGGTGGGGAGGGAGGAGTTCTTGGAGGAGGACACGGTGCGGGGGACGGTCTGCTTTTTCAAGGCCCTGCTGCGGCCGGAGGACAAGCTGGCCTCCCGCACGGCCCGGGCGCTTTTGTGGAAGCCGGGGACGAAACGTCCGGAAACCGGCAGCTATGAAGCGCTGGTGGAAAAGTATGCGCCGCAGGTAAGGAGGAAAAAACCGCAGAAGCTTCTGGAGGAGTGGAGAAAGGATCTTGGGCTGGAGCAGGATGCGGCGATGGAAAAGTTGTCCCGGACCTCCGTCTTTTACCGGAAGCTGCCGGAATTCATCGAGGCGCTTGAGACGGGGGCGGAGGGAGACTTAAAGCGCTGCGGGGGGAAGCGGTATCAGTCGGGAGCCGTCACCCTGATGACGCTCCACGGTTCAAAGGGACTGGAATTTCCGGTGGTGTTGATCTATGGGGTGAGAAAGGGGTTGATTCCCTTTGCGGGGGGCAACACTTCTGCGGACGAGGAGGAACGCCGCCTGTTCTACGTGGGGCTCACCAGGGCCAGGGAGGCGTTGATTCTCACATCCTCCAGGGAACCCTCCGCTTTCCTGGAAGAGATCCCTGCAAAACTTGTCAGCAGGGAAAAAATACGAACGGACAAAACCAGGGAGTACGGCAGACAGATGAGTCTGTTTGAACTTGTGTGACCGCCCCGGAGGGGAGCGGGAGGAAATCCGTTGCGCAGGCGGCGGGGATGTGATAGGATAAAAACAAAAAGGAGGATGTGTTTTGTACAAACTGTGGGAGGCGTTAAAGGAAGCAAAGAAATACCGCTGGGTGGAGCTGTCGCATTCCCTGAACAACGACAGTCCTTACTGGGCGGGGATTCCGGAGGGGGCGGTGGAGCTGGGAACCACCTGCTATGACTGGGGGAACGAGATGCTTGACTGTCTGATCCAGACTTTCAAATTTCCGGGACAGTTTGGCACCCATATCGACTTTCCGGGGCATTTCATCAAAGACCGTGAGCTGTCGGAGCATTATGGCGTGAAGGATCTGATCTTTCCCCTCTGCGTGGTGGACGTGTCGGAGAAGGTGAAGGAGAATCCCACCTACGTGGTTACGGCGGAGGATATCCGGGAGTACGAGGAGATCTATGGTCCGATTCCGGACGGGGCTTTCGTGGCGCTGCGCACGGGCTGGTCTGAGAGATGGCCGGACATGGACGCCCTCTCCGGCCTGGATGCGGACGGCGGGGAGAATTTCCCGGGCTGGTCCATGGAGGCGCTCAAATTCATTTATGAGGAGCGGAACGCCGCCGCCAACGGCCATGAGGCCCTGGACACGGACGGCTCGGTGGAGGCGGCCGCAGCGGGGGACCTGGCCTGTGAACGGTACGTGTTGGACAAGGGGAAGCTGCAGGTGGAGGTCCTTGCCAATCTGGATCAGGTGGCGGCCGCAGGGGCGGTGGTCATCGTCTCCTATCCCAGGATCGAGGGCGCCACGGGACTTCCGGCCAGAGTGTGGGCGATCACGGAGTGAGAAAAAAGCCCCAAAAAAGTTTTTGAAGAAATTTTAAAAATTTTCTTGACAATATGAAAAATTTGGGCTATACTTACGGAGGTATCGAGGCGTGGCTCAGTTTGGTAGAGCGCCGTGTTCGGGACGCGGAGGCCGCAAGTTCGAATCTTGTCGCCTCGATTATCCCTCTTATCACAGATACAGCGATTTATAGATAGAAGACAGGGCCTGTTGGTCAAGGGGTTAAGACGCCGCCCTCTCACGGCGGAAACAGGGGTTCGATTCCCCTACAGGCTATTTTCGAAAAAGGTTCGTAAACGGTTGCGTTTGCGGGCCTTTTGTTTTGTACAGAGGGAGCGGAAAGGAAGGTTTGAAGTTGTGGAACGCTTTCTCCGCATGGCGAAAGATGATTTTTGGGAAAGAGAGGAATGGGTTTGAAGAAGAAGAAAAAAGGCATTATCGGTGAGTTCAAAGAGTTTATCATGCGGGGAAACGTGATGGACCTGGCGGTTGCGGTGATTATCGGCGGCGCCTTTCAGAAAATCATCACGTCTCTGACCAACGACGTCATCATGCCGCTGGTGACCCTGGTGACGGGCGGCATTGACTTTAACAACTGGTTCATCGCCCTGGACGGGAGCGATTACGCAACTCTGGCCCAGGCCCAGGAGGCGGGGGCGGCGACCTTCAATTACGGAGCTTTCATCACGGTGGTGCTGGATTTTCTGATCCTGGCGGCGATTATTTTTGCCATGGTGAAGGGGATGAACGTGCTGGCGGAGAAAACCCGCAAAAAGGAGGACAAGGCTCCGGAGGCTCCCGCCACAAGGAAATGCCCTTATTGTCTGAGCGAGATTGCGGCGGAAGCGGTGCGGTGTCCGCATTGTACTTCCGAGCTGGACAAGGCCCCGGAAGAATGACTCAGGCTGGTTGGAATCGCCGTACCACTCAATAAAATTTTCCTGTCAAAAGATTGGTGTTGATGTACCCGGGAATCGTCATAAATAAAATGCCGATTGTTTTTCATGCGTCCGTGCGGGCTTTGTCACAAAGCTCCCGCTTCCCTTCACCCGCTCGATGTAGCCTTCCTGGCACAGGCGGTCCATCGCATTGCGGACGTGGCGGCGGACTGCGACATCCTGGTCATCGACGAGCCGACGGTTGGCGTGGACATCGGCGCAAAGGAATATATCCATGAGCTGATCTGGAACCTGGCGGCGAAGGAAGGGAAGACCGTAATCCTGATTTCCTCTGACATGAATGAAATGATCTGCCTTGCGGACGGCGGGCTTTTGGCGGCTGGGATCCGCAAATGCCGGGTTTATGCCCAGGAGGCGGAAGGGCGGCCCTGCCTTTTCGCCTATGTGGAGGAAGAGGAAGGGAAGGAAAGGGCGGGGAAAGCCCCGTTCCTTTCGGAGCTTTCCCCCTTTTCCTGGGAGGAGGCCAGGCAGGCCTATGAATTTAAAGTTCGTGAGGGCGAGGATTTGACAGGCCTGTCGGCAAGAGGTATTATAATAGGTATAAAAAGGGATTGTCTGGAGGAGTACATACGCCTTCATGACGAGCAGCCCCAGATCATCCACGACCTTTGCTATGAGAACGGGTTTCGGGGGTCTTCGATCTACGTGACAGGGCTTCCGGGAGGAAACCTGTATCTTTTGCAGTTCGTGGAATGCAAGGGGGAGGAGAACCCGACCCTTTATGAAAACGAGACCTACCGGGAGTGGCTGCGGGTTACGGGGGAGTGCCAGGAGCCGCTGCCCGGGGAAAGCTTTTGGAAAGAAATGGAATTGGTCTACGAGCTTTAGAAGCCATGGGTTTTGCGATGCAGATCCGGGATACAGAAAGGAAGAGAAAAAGAAAAATGAAACGTTCATTGGTAAATGAGTCGATCCGTTACGCAAAAGAACTTCTGGAGAAAAATAATTTTAAGCTGCCGGAGTTCGGCTATTGGAGCCTGGAGGAGTGGAAAAAGCACAAGGATGAGATTGACGTCATTGAAAAGCTGATGCTGGGTTGGGACATGACGGACCATGGCCTGGGGCGTTTTGACGAGATTGGCTGTGTGCTCTTTACGATCCGGAACGGGCTTTTGGACGATCCGGAAGTGGGGGTGCCGTATGCGGAAAAGCTCCTTATTTTTAAAGACGGGCAGAGGCTGCCGATCCATTACCACGGGTTTAAGACGGAGGACATCATCAACCGGGGCGGCGGCGTGATGTTCATCAAGCTTTACAATACGGTGGACGGGAAGGCCGTGGACACGCCGGTGGAGATTTACCAGGATGGCATAAAGCATGTCTACCGGCCGGGCGAGGAGGTGCTGATCTATCCGGGAAACAGCATCAGCATCACCCCCGGGATCGCCCATACCTTCGGGCCGAAGCCCGGAAGCGGCGACCTGGTCTGCGGCGAGGTGTCCAAGATCAATGATGACAATATCGACAATTATCATATTGAGCTGCAGCCGAAGCAGTATGCGGACATTGAGGAGGACGAGCCGGTGCTCCACCCCCTGTGCAACGAGTACGGCAGACTGGTAAAATGACAGGATGAAAATTTATTAATACCGAAACTTAAGCCTTTTGCATCCTTGACTCACGGTTACTTTTGTGGTATAGTGGATGAGCGTATGGAAGCGAAGGGCTTTTTTTTTTGGCCCGAATTACAAAAAAATAATAACGGAGGTGGAAGTTGTGCGTGTAAGGATTACATTGGCGTGTACGGAATGCAAGCAGCGGAATTACAACATGACGAAGGATAAGAAAACGCATCCTGAGAGAATGGAAACCAAGAAGTATTGCAGATTCTGCAAGACGCATACCATGCATAAGGAAACGAAGTAAGCGGTTACTGCAAAGGGAAAGTGAGAAGGACATGGAAGAAAGCGCAAAGAAGAAAAGGAGCTTATTCAACAGCTTGAAGGCAGAGTTCAAGAAAGTGATCTGGCCGGACAAGAAGTCTTTCACGAGACAGACAATTGCAGTGATACTCACGTCTGTGTTCCTGGGTGCGTTGATTGCGCTCTTGGATCTGGTGATGAAATTCGGTATCAATTTCGTGATATAAGGATAAGGTGATGATATGTCAGAAGCGAATTGGTATGTGGTCCATACTTATTCCGGATATGAAAACAAGGTGAAGGTTGACATTGAGAAGACAATCGAAAACAGGAACCTCCATGACCAGATCCTGGAAGTGACCGTGCCGATGCAGGATGTCGTCGAGGTCAAGAACGGCATGAGGAAGCAGGTTCAGAAGAAGATGTTTCCCGGCTATGTCCTGATCAACATGGTCATGAATGACGAAACATGGTATGTCGTGAGAAACACCAGAGGAGTGACGGGCTTTGTCGGCCCCGGTTCCAAGCCGGTTCCCCTTTCCGAGGAGGAGATGCGTCCTCTCGGCATCAGGGACGGCGAGGTGACTTTGGACTTTGAGCTCGGGGATGCGGTGATGGTTATCTCCGGGGCCTGGGAAGGAACCGTGGGCAACATTAAGGCGATCAACGAGGGCAAGCAGAGCGTCACCATCAACGTGGACATGTTCGGCCGGGAGACGCCGGTGGAACTGAATTTCACAGAAGTGAAGAAGATGTAACTTAGGGAAGCGCCTGTCTGAGACGAGGGCGGCGCGTGGGAGGCGTAAGCCGTTAATCAGGACGGGGGACCGTCCATTACCACAAGTATTTAGGAGGTGCCTGACATGGCAAAGAAAGTAACAGGTTATATTAAATTACAGATTCCCGCCGGCAAGGCGACACCTGCTCCGCCGGTTGGTCCCGCACTGGGTCAGCACGGCGTGAACATTGTTCAGTTTACCAAGGAGTTCAATGCGAGGACGGCGGACAAGGGCGATCTGGTCATTCCGGTCGTCATCACCGTGTATGCGGACAGGAGCTTCAGCTTCGTGACCAAGACTCCGCCTGCGGCAGTTCTGTTAAAGAAGGCCTGCAACATCAAGTCCGGCTCCGGTGTTCCCAACAAGAACAAGGTTGCCAGCGTTTCCAAGGCGAAGCTTCAGGAGATCGCCGAGATGAAGATGCCCGACCTGAATGCGGCTTCCGTCGAGGCGGCCATGAGCATGATCGCAGGCACGGCCCGCAGCATGGGAATCACGGTTGAGGACTAAATTGAACGATGTCATTGATCTGTGGGAGGGATGTTCCCGCAATTACCACTAGGAGGTTTATTTCATGAAAAGAGGAAAGAAATACGCAGAAGCTGCTAAATTAGTTGACCGTACCATCCAGTATGATCCGGCAGATGCGGTCGCCCTGGTTAAGAAGACCGCAGTTGCCAAATTCGATGAGACCATCGAGGCCCATATCAGAACGGGCTGCGACGGACGTCATGCGGACCAGCAGATCAGGGGCGCAGTGGTGCTGCCCCACGGGACCGGAAAAACGGTTCGCGTCCTGGTCTTTGCAAAGAATGCCAAAGCCGACGAGGCTCAGGCCGCAGGCGCCGATTTCGTGGGTGCCGAGGAGCTGATCCCGAAGATCCAGAACGAAGGCTGGCTGGATTTTGACGTGGTCGTGGCAACTCCCGACATGATGGGCGTGGTTGGCCGTCTGGGCCGCGTGCTGGGCCCCAAGGGCCTGATGCCCAACCCGAAGGCCGGAACCGTCACCATGGACGTGGCAAAGGCTATCGCCGACATCAAGGCCGGTAAGATCGAGTACAGACTGGATAAGACCAATATCGTTCACGTACCGCTGGGCAAGGCTTCCTTCACCGAGGAGCAGTTGTCCGAAAACTTCCAGACGTTAATGAATGCAATTATAAAGGCAAAACCCAGCGCATTAAAGGGCCAGTATCTGAGGAGCGTCACCCTGACCTCCACCATGGGCCCCGGCGTGAAAGTGAACCCTATAAAGCTCATGGGGAACTAGGAAAATTAAATCAGCGATTGACACGGAAAACAATCTGTGTTAATTTATATGAGTACGCCCCCGTGCGTACACTCGCCGAAGACAGCAGGTACTGAGAAGTGTAAGCGGATGCGCCTGCCGAGGAGATAAGATTGACGATCTGTGAATCCTTATGCCCCGCATGTCTTTCGCATGCGGGGTTTTGCGGCGATAAAATAAGATAAGGAGGAAAAAGGAATGGCGAAGGTAGAATTAAAACAGCCTGTCGTGGAAGAGATTTCCAATTTGCTGAAAGAAGCGAAATCCGCAGTGCTGGTCGATTACCGGGGCCTGACTGTGGAGCAGGACACGGAACTGCGCAGACAGCTTCGTGCGGCCGGAGTTAATTACAAGGTATATAAAAATACGATGATTAACTTTGCGATCCAGGGCACGGATTTCGAGCCGCTTAAGGCGGATTTGGAAGGCCCCACCGCACTGGCGACGTCCGCCACGGACGAGACGGCTCCTGCCCGCGTGCTCAATGAGTTTGGCAAGAAGGCGGATAAGCTGGAGCTGAAATCCGGCGTGGTCGAGGGAACTTACTATGATGCGGCCGGCATCAAGGTGATTGCGACGATCCCCGGCAGGGAGGAGCTGCTTGGCAAGCTGCTTGGAAGCATCCAGTCTCCCATCACCAATCTGGCCCGGGTACTCAACCAGATTGCGGAAGCGAAGGCGGAATAATTGGTTTTTCCTTGCGGTGGCGTTCTGTTTTATGCGGAGGGCTGCGTGAAAAAACGAAAACAGTTTACGAACAATATAAAATTTTATGGAGGTAAATTCAAATGGCAAAGTTGACGACTGCAGAATTTATTGATGCGATCAAAGAGTTAAGCGTATTAGAGTTAAACGAGTTGGTAAAGGCTTGCGAGGAAGAATTCGGCGTATCTGCGGCGGCGGGTGTCGTCGTGGCAGCGGCGGGTGCGGGCGCAGCCGCCGAGGAGGAGAAGACCGAGTTTGACGTTGAGCTGACCGAGGTTGGCCCCAACAAGGTCAAGGTGATCAAGGTTGTCCGTGAAGCTACCGGCCTTGGCCTGAAGGAGGCGAAGGAAGTGGTGGACGGCGCTCCCAAGGTCGTGAAGGCCCAGGCCACCAAGGAAGAGGCCGAGGAGCTGAAGGCGAAGCTGGAGGGCGAAGGCGCCAAGGTTACTTTGAAATAATCAGACCGATTAGGGATCAAAGACGAAAAGAGCCGTGCCGGAGGATGTCCGGTACGGCTTCTTTTGTTGCATATTTACCAAAATGAGGAAGGGCTGCGCTTTTGAAATTGACACTTTGTAAAATATAATATATAATATTAACATATTGCGCCAGAAGAGATGCAAAAATCGACAAAAATATTTTCATTAAATAAGAATTTATGTGAAAATCGATGATCCTTCGGCGAAAAATAATGAACAAGGGGGTTACATAATGTCAAAGGAGAAGAAAGCCAAAAAGATGAGGGTGAAACGGACTCCGACTTTTCTGGAATCGCTCATTCCCATTATCGCCATGCTGCTGATCCTGACCATCGGGAAGGGCGTGCTGGGGTTTGCCACGGAACCGCTGTTGATCCTGGTGGCCTGCGTGGCGGCGATCATCGCCTTCCGGGTGGGCTGTACCTGGGATGAGATGATGGATGAGATCTGTCAGAAGATCGCAAAGGGGATGCCGGCGATTCTGATTCTGATCACCGTGGGCGCCATGGTGGGGACCTGGATGTCCTCGGGTACGATTCCTATGATGATCTACTACGGTGTACAGATCGTTAGCCCGAGGTTTCTGCTGGTGACGGCGTTCCTGATCACTGCGGTGGTTTCTGTAGTTACCGGGACCTCCTGGGGCTCCGTGGCCACCATGGGTGTGGCCCTGATGGGGATTGCGGAGGCGCTTGGTGTCTCGCTGCCGGCTACGGCGGGTGCGGTTATTGCGGGCAGTTATTTCGGTGACAAGATGTCACCTCTGTCCGATACCACGAACCTGGCTCCCATGGCTGCGGGCAGCCAGCTCTATGAGCACATCGGCCATATGTTTTACACGACCATTCCCGCCACGATTGTTTCCCTGGTCGTGTATGCGATCGTGGGGCTCAATGCGAATGTCGGTGCCGGCGTGACGTCGGATACGGTTACTACCCTGTTGAGCCAGTTGGACAGCATGTACCATTGGAATATTTTGATCCTTCTGCCGATCATCATCGTTTTGGCCGGCTCACTCCTGCGCTTGCCCACGATTCCCGTCATGCTGGGAAGTTGCGTGGTGGCGGGGCTGGAGGGTATTTTCCTCCAGGGTGTCTCTTTGAAGAACGTGCTGGGCGCAACGGTCAACGGTTTCGACGTCTCCATGATCTCCCGGGCGGGCTTTGACCCGGCGAATGCAGCGGAAAGCGTGACCAAATTGTTGAACCGGGGCGGCATGATGAGTATCATGACCACGACGCTCCTGGTGCTCTGCGCCTTCTGCTTTGCGGGCATCATGAGCAAGGCGGGCTTCCTGGAGGTGGTGCTTCAAAAGATTCTGTCCGTTGCAAAGAGCACCGGTTCCCTGATTCTTGCGACCGTGGTGTCCTGTATCACCATGGCGCTTTGCACCGGTAATTCTTATCTCTCTATCCTGATTCCTGGTGAGATGTTCAAGGATGCTTACCGGGAGCGTGGGCTGGCCGCTAAAAATCTGTCCCGAACACTGGAGGACGCAGGTACGGTGTTCGTGCCTCTGGTGCCCTGGTCTGCTGCGGGTGCGTACATGGCAGCGACTACGGGGGTGGCTACTTTATCCTATCTGCCCTGGGCGATCCTGTGTTATACTGGCTTCATCTTTGCCATTATCTGGGGCTATACTGGATTCGGTATTGCGAAGCTTGGCGATGAGGGGCAGAAAAACATGGGCGGGTCGGAAGGTTAAGTATACGACTGAAAACGGAAGAGAGCCTGTCTCTTGCAGGTTTTCTCTGATATTGTGAAAAAGTGAGGAATGATGTGATGATCAAACTGCTGAAACATGCGGACGTATACGCCCCGGAGCATCTGGGGAAGAAGGACGTGCTGATCGTCGGGGACAAGATCTGCCGGATTGCAGACCGGGTCGAGGGCTATGAGGGCCTGCCGGAGGTGGAGGTTTTTGAGCTGGAGGGACGAAAGCTGGTTCCCGGATATATTGACCTCCATGTCCACATTACCGGGGGAGGAGGGGAGCAGGGGCCGGCCTCCAGGGTCCCGGAGTCCCAGCTGAGCGTATTTGTGAAGAGCGGCATTACCACCGTGGTGGGGCTTCTGGGGACGGACGGGATTACCCGCAGCATGGAAAACCTGGTCGCCAAGGCACAGGCCCTGAATGACGAGGGGATTACGGTTTATGTGCTCAGCAGCGCCTATGTCTATCCGCCGATTACTCTTACCGGAAATCTGGAAAAGGACATCATGATGGTGGAGCCCATTATAGGCGTCAAGGTAGCCGTCAGCGACCACAGGAGTTCCAATCCCACGGGCGAGGAGCTCATCCGCCTGGCCACGGCGGCCAGAAGGGCTGGTCTGCTGAGCAACAAGGCGGGGCTGGTGACCATGCACATGGGTTCCGGAAAGGGCGGGCTGGACCCGGTGTTCTATGCGCTGGACCATTCTGACCTTCCGGCCGGAAACCTTCTGCCTACCCACATGGGGAGGAGCCGGGAGCTGATCGGGCAGGGCGTGGAGCTGGTCCGCCGGGGAGGATACATGGACGTTACGGCCGGATGCGACCCGGCCGAGGTGGAGGCGATGGCCGACATGATCGAGTATGCGCTGGGGCAGGAGGGATGCGGCGCAGAGCATGTCACGGTTTCCAGTGACGGTTACGGCAGCCAGCCCCGGTTCAACGAGCTGGGCGAATGCGTGGGTTTGACCTATGCCTCTCCCGGTTCCCTCCACGAGACGGTCCGCTGTCTGACCGGTCGGGGACGGAAGCTGGAGGAGGTCCTGAGACTGGTGACTTCCACGCCGGCGGACGTGCTGGGCAAGGCCGGCGTGAAGGGGTGCGTAGCCGAGGGGGCTGACGCAGACCTTCTGGCGCTCTCCGGCGACCTGGAAATTGAAGGGATGTTTGCCAGGGGCAAAAAGGCCCTCTGGGACGGAAAGGTTCTCATGCGGGGAAGATTTGAAGTATAGATGCGCCGAAGGTGCCCGCCGCTTGGCGGGTATGGCGTAGCGGACGACGTCCGGAAATTGATCGTGAGAAAGCCGCCATGCCGGAACTGCGTTCCGGGCGTGGCGGCTTGCTGTGTGTATGGAGGGGGAGCGGGCGGCCGCTTGGCGGTGTGTGGGTGAAAAAGGAGGGCTATCCGTCTGTCCGGGCAACTGCGCTCACGGCGCTTCCCCGGATGATCAGTTCTCCGGACAGCAGTACCTTGGCCGGGGGCGTGTCGGGGCGTCTCAGCTTATAGTGGAGGAGTTGTACCACCAGGGCGCCCATCTCCTTACAGGGAATCCGTACCGAAGTGAGGGGCGGTGCGCAGATGGAGCTGAAGGAGATGTCGTCGATTCCGATGACGGAACAATCCTGTGGAAGGATGAAGCCCCTGTCTTTCAGGGCCCTGCTGCAGCCAAGGGCGATCATGTCGTTGTCTGCCAGAAGGGCGGAGGGGAACCGGATGCCGCTCTCAAGCAGACTGCACATTTCTTCATAGGAGCCGGTCATGGAAGGGGTGATCGAGTAAATCTGCTCCGCCTTCAAGGGGAGGCCCAGCCGGGCTATGGCATTGCGGTAGCCGCACATGCGGGCGTGAAAATTACCGGTGTCCATGGAGCTGTGGAGATATCCGATCGTCCGGTGCCCCAGCTGGTAAAAGTAATCGACTGCTTTCTCTGCGATCTCTTCGTTGTTCATGGTGACGCAGTTTAAGGATCGTCCGGGGGCCGGGGTATCTACTAAGATGACCGGGACGGAAAGGGTCTCGAAAAAGGGAAGGTCCGCCGCGTCGAGTTCGGTGCCAAGTACGATAATCCCGTCCATGGGCTCTGCGGATACGATGGAGTAAATTTCTTTTCGGTTTTCCGGACCGAAGGTGGTAATGACCAGGTCAAAGCCCAGCTTGCGGCATTCTTCTTCCAGGGCGTCAATAATGGAAGAGACAAAATTTCCGTTTTCTTCCACCAAAATGGCAGAATTTTTGTATTTCAGAAAGCGTATGCTCCTGGGAATGCGTTCTGCCGTGAGGGGATCTTCTGCCGAGTTTTTGCGGATTCGGTATCCATAGTTTTCCAGAACCGCCGTGATTCTGGCACGAGTGGCGTCACTGACGCCTTTTTTGCTGTTCAGAACAAAGGAAACGGCGGCGGGTGAGACTCCCAGCTCGGCGGCTATGTCCTGCAACGGTTTTTTACCTTTCATGGCTTCTCCTTGCTGATTTAGAAAGATGATAGTATATTTTAGAAAAAACTATAGCACATGGAGGACTTAAAGGCAAGGTGTTTTTAGCTGCTTTTTTAAAATAATAACGAAAAAATAAAATAATAGGGAATTATAGATAAAAAAAGGGGAAAAAACGGCATATATTTTAAAAATATGATAGACGACTGTTGACAATGGGAAAGGAAGTTGTTACTATAAATACAAAAGCTATAGCAAAAATGCTAAAATATTTAGTGTAGCGTGGGGAGTGGAGGTTAAATCAATGAAGAAGATTATCAATGCACCGGAACATTATGTGGATGAGATGTTGGAGGGGATTTATGCAGCTCATCCGGACCAGGTGACCTACGTGGCGGACGATCTGCGCTGTCTGGTCACGGCTAACAAGAAGGAGGGCAAGGTGGGTATTGCCACCGGCGGCGGCTCCGGTCATCTTCCCCTGTTTTTGGGTTATGTGGGCAGAGGGATGCTGGACGGCTGCTGCGTAGGCGATGTATTCCAGTCTCCCAGCTCCGAGCAGATGTTGGCGGTGACGAAGGCCATTGATTCCGGTGCCGGCGTCCTTTATATTTATGGAAATTACAACGGAGATATTTTCAATTTCAATATGGCGGCGGAGATGGCCGAATTTGAGGACGGGATCCGGGTGGAGACGGTTCTCGGAGCGGATGACGTGGCTTCCGGTCCTTTGCCCGCACCGGGAGAGAAGAGCATTCGCCGCGGTGTGGCCGGTATTTTCTTTGTCTACAAGTGCGCCGGGGCCGCAGCCGACCGGATGATGAATCTGGACGAGGTGAAGCGCATTGCCGAGAAGGCGGCGGCAAATGTCCGCACCATGGGCGTGGCCCTGACGCCCTGCATCGTTCCCAGGGTCGGACATGCGGGCTTTTCCATCGGTGAGGACGAGATGGAGATCGGCATGGGCATTCACGGGGAGACCGGCATCCGACGGGGGAAGCTGGAGCCGGCGGACCAGATCGTGGAGGAGATGTTGGCGAAAATCCTGGGGGATTTTGACGGGATTGACGGAAGCCGGGTCGCTGTCCTCGTGAACGGTCTTGGAGCAACCACTCTGGATGAGCAGTACATTGTCACCAGAAAGATTGACAAGGTCTTAAAGAGCAGAAACATCACGGTGAAGAAGTATTATGTGGGTGAATATGCTACGGCTCTGGAGATGGCGGGCGTATCCATTTCCGTGCTAAAGCTGGACGAAGAGCTGGAGGGGCTTCTCGGCGAGCCCGCCCAGACGCCTTTCTTCCATCAGGGGAACGTGTCCCAGGAGGGCACGGTGAGGATGGATGCGGGGAAGGCGGCGAAGGCCCAGGAGAAGGTATCAGAGACAAAGAGCGGTGAGGATGTCAACGGCCTGGTGGGCTTCTTAAAGAAGACCAGCGAGATCATGGCGGCCCACAGGGATTATCTGATCGATCTGGACAGCGTGGTGGGCGACGGTGACCTGGGGCTTACCATGTCCGACGGTTTTGCGGCGGCTTATAAGGCCGTGGCAGGGACGGGAGAGGCCGATTCCGGGAAGCTCCTTTACATGGCAGGAAAGGCCATGTCCATTGCGGTGCCCTCCACCATGGGAACGCTGATGGCTTCCGGGCTTATGCAGGCGGGCAAGAGGCTCCGTGGAAAGACGGAGACGGGACTCTCGGAGGCGGTAGAGCTGTTTGAAGGCTATGCGGAGGGCGTCATGAATCTGGGCAAGGCGAAGGTTGGCGACAAAACCTTCTTGGACGGCATGGTTCCCGCTGTGGAAGCCCTGAAGGCGGCAGAGGCGGCCGGAAAGGATCTGAAGGCGGCTGCGGCGGACGCCAAGGCAGCTGCGGAAAAAGGATTTGAAGATACCACCACTATGCTGGCGGTTCACGGAAGGGCGGCGACCCGTGGGGAGGCTTCCAGAAGTTTAAAGGATCCCGGAGCGGCAGTTGCCATGCTGATTATGGATGCGTTCTGCCAGACGGTGTAACATAAATGGAGCAGGCGATTGCGAAGTTGTAAAACTTGGAAAGGATTCTGACGATTGCAGAGGGCTTTGGATGGATCAATCGTCAGAATCCGCTCTGTAATTTTGAGTTTCGCAATTGCCTGTCAAATATCGTGATTAGGAGGAGAAAAGATGAACAACATTCCTGAAATCAAAGTTGGTGTCGTGGCGGTGAGCCGTGACTGTTTTCCGATGACTCTGTCGGAGACCAGGAGGAAGGCCCTGGTGGCGGCTTACGAGAAAAAGTATGGGGAAATTTATGAGTGCCCCACCTGTGTGGAGAATGAGCTGCACATGAGGAAGGCTCTTTCCGAGGTGCGGGCGGCCGGGTGCAATGCCCTGGTGGTGTATCTTGGAAACTTCGGGCCGGAAAGCTCGGAGACGCTTCTTGCCAAGGAATTCGGCGGCCCGGTCATGTTCGTGGCGGCTGCGGAGGAGACCCAGAAGGACCTAATCCAGGGCAGGGGCGACGCCTACTGCGGCATGTTAAACGCCAGCTACAACCTGAGCCTTCGGAATATCCGTGCCTACATTCCGGAATACCCGGTGGGGACGGCGGAGGAGTGTGCGGACATGATCCGGGAATTTTTGCCGGTGGCAAGGACCGTGGTGGCCCTTAAAAACTTGAAGATTATTTCCTTCGGCCCCAGGCCCCAGGATTTCCTGGCCTGCAATGCGCCCATCAAGAGACTCTATGACCTGGGCGTGGAGATTGAGGAAAATTCGGAGCTGGATCTGTTTGAATCCTTTAAGAACCATGAGGACGACGAGCGGATTCCCGATGTGGTGAAGGAAATGGAAGAGGATTTGGGTGCGGGCAACAAGAAGCCGGAGGTCCTTGCCCGCCTGGCCCAGTACGAGCTGACCCTTTTGGACTGGGTGGAGGCGCACCGGGGCTCCAGGCCCTACGTGGCCATCGCCGGAAAGTGCTGGCCGGCCTTCCAGACCCAGTTCGGCTTCGTTCCCTGCTACGTGAACGGCAGATTGACGGCGAAGGGGATCCCGGTGTCCTGCGAGGTGGACATCTACGGTGCCCTCAGCGAATACATTGGGACGGTTGTCAGCCAGGATACGGTGACGCTCTTAGATATCAACAACACGGTTCCCGCCGACATGTACGAGGAGAGCATCAAGGGGCGCTGCGAGTATTCCCACAAGGATACCTTCATGGGTTTCCACTGCGGCAACACGGCCTCCGGCAAGCTGGTGTCCTGTGAGATAAAATACCAGCTCATCATGGCGAGGACCCTTCCGGAGGTGTCCACCCAAGGAACCCTGGAGGGCGACATTGTACCCGGAGACATTACCTTCTTCCGCCTGCAGAGCACGGCCGACGCAAAGCTTCGGGCCTACGTGGCGGAGGGCGAGGTCCTTCCTGTGGCGACCAGATCCTTCGGCGGCATTGGCGTGTTTGCGATTCCCGAGATGGGACGTTTCTACCGTCACGTGCTGATCGAGAAGAACTTCCCTCACCATGGAGCGGTGGCCTTCGGGCATTACGGGAAGGCACTCTTCAACGTGTTCCGCTATCTGGGCGTGGAAGATATCGGCTTCAATCAGCCGAAGGGGATGCTGTATCCCGGCGAGAATCCTTTCGCATAAGCAGGATGGACGAAAGAAGAACCGTTCTTTTTTCGAAGACTGTCGCAGGGTCTGTCGGGAAAGAACGGTCCTTCTTTCTGAACATTGCAGAAAATGAACGCATGATGTCTCCGGCCCGCCAATGAGGCTGACTGGAGGTGTCTTTACAATATGAGAAAATTTGCGGAGGTGCGGAATGAAGCGGATCATTCTGATGGTGGTGCGGCTGTTTTTCATGGCGCCCGTCTGGTTTTTTAAGATCTGGAGCTGGGGCAGGAACGACAGGCACACGGAGAAGGAAAAGTTCGAGCTGCTGCGCCATGTGACCATCCATGCCAACCGGGCGGGGCGGGTGACCATCGAGCCCCACGGCCTGGAGAATCTTCCGAAGGAATCGGGCTATATTATGTTCCCCAATCACCAGGGACTGTTTGACGTGCTGGGCTTTCTGGAGACCTCCCCGCAGCCCTTCACGGTGGTCATGAAAAAGGAAGTGGAGAATGTGTTCCTGCTCAAGCAGGTGTGCGTTCTCCTGAAGGCCCAGTGCATGGACCGGGAGGATATTCGGGATTCCCTGCGGGTTATCAACCAGATGACAAAGGAAGTGAAGGAGGGACGGAATTACCTGATCTTTCCGGAGGGCACCAGGAGCAGGGCCGGCAACCATCTGCTGGATTTTAAAGGTGGCAGCTTCAAAAGTGCGGTGAACGCCCGCTGCCCCATCGTCCCGGTGGCGGTGATTGACAGCTACAAGGCCTTCGACACCAAATCGGTCCGCCCCGTGACCGTGAAGCTCCACTACCTCCCGCCTCTTTCCTATGAGGAGTACCAGGGGATGCGCACGAACGAAATCGCCGCTCTGGTAAAAGCCCGGATTGAAGAGGTGATCGCACAGTACACTTAATCACCGAGTCCTTCTTGCTTGGAGGGCGCCGGACGGTGTTCCCCCGCAGACGATAGGAAGGTTTGGCAGATTTTGCGAGCCTAGCGCGGGCAATTTCAGCCGACCCGGTTTGATGGAGGTGAAATTGCCTGCCATAGGCGGCGCAGCAAAATCTGTCAAACCGACGTGTCTGCGGGGGAACGCCGTCCGGCGCCTCCATATTGATTATTGGGCCGAAACCAGTTATAATGGATGCATAATCGAGCAAAACCGGGGAGGCCCTTTATGTTTTCGGAGGAGAGGAAAGAGAAGATACTGGAGATTGTGAACCGGAAGAAGTCGGTGAAGGTCTCAGAGCTGAGCGAGGTTTTAAAAACCTCGGAGGTGACGGTGCGGAGGGATCTGGACGAGCTTCACAACGAGCAGAAGCTGTACCGGACCCATGGAGGCGCCCTGATTTTAAATCATGGTCAGTACGAGCTTCCATGGCAGGAACTGGCGGTTCTCCAGATCGAGGAAAAGCGAAAAATTGCCAGGAGGGCCATCAAATACGTCTGTGACAACGACGTTATCATTCTGGACGATTCCACCACGGCCCTGGAGCTTGCCAAGCTTATTGCGGCGGGCAGCTACAACAATCTGACGGTGGTGTGTATTGCGATTCCGTCGGTGAATGTGCTTTTGACCAACCGCTGTCTCAACGTGGTTATGGTGGGAGGACCGATCACGCCCCAGACCAATGCGGTCCTCGGCAGTATGGCGGAGAGGACCCTTCGCAGTATGCAGGCGGACAAATGCTTTATGGGGATCAACGGGATCTATCCGGAGGGGTTTTATATGGCCAGCAGCTTTCTGGAGATGTCCACCAAGCAGGCGATTCTTGAGGCATCCAGGCAGAAGTTTGTGCTGGCGGACCACACGAAATTCGGCCAGTCTTCCTTCCTCAAGGTGGAAGGGCTGACGGAGGGGACCGACGGCCTGATCACCGATAGGCGGCTGGAGGACTTTGACTATTCTGTCCTGGAGAAAAAGACGAATTTGGAATTTGCGGAGTAAAGAAAAACGGAAAGGAAACGAAACAGAAACAAAGCGGGAATAAAATAGGAATAACGTGGGAAACAGGAGTGCCGAAAGGGCATTCTTGTTTTTTTTTACCAAAAGTTCAAAGGAGTCTAAAGATATTATTGACAAATATGTGATTACATGATATAAACATGAAAGAGAAGAAAAAAATTTGAAACCAAAAAAACGAAAAGGAAAGAAATGAAAGAAAAGTAAAAGAAAGTTATCTCCGGAAGGTTTTAGAAGGAGAAGGTGCGGTAATGGCAGCGGGCCGTCCGGCGGTTGTTTCGTTCCGGACAGCGGGAGGGCGGCGGCTGTTTATTATAAAAAAAGAAAAGGAGAGGAAACAAGAAATGAAAAGAAAAGTGTTAAGTCTGCTTCTTGCAGCAACGATGGTTCTTTCTCTGGCGGCCTGCGGCGGCGGTGACGACAAGAAGGAAGAGACGGCGGCACCCACTGAGGCAGCGACGGAAGCCGCAAAGGAGACCGAGGCGGCGACGGATGCTGCGGCGGATACGACCGCAGCAGCGGCGGACACCCAGGCTGCTTCCGGCGAGACCAAGAAGATCACCATCGGCTACGCCCCCGCAACCCTGAACAATGCGTTCTGGCTGGCAGTGAAGGACGGCGTGCAGAAGGCTATCGAAGAGAGGACCGGCTATGAGGTGACGCTGGTTGACATCGATGCCGGCGGCGACCAGGCAAAGATGAACGACGGTATCAGCAACCTTCTTGGCGCAGGCTGCGACGCGATGCTCGTTGCTCCTGCCGATTCCACCGCGGCGATGTCCGCTCTGGAAGAGTGCAAGAACGCAGGCGTTCCCGTGATCAACTTTGATACCCCTGTGGACAACAGCAACGGTATCGTAGAGACTATCATCGCTTCCGATAACTACAATGCAGGTTATGTGGTAGGCAAAGATGCCGCCGAGAAGATGCCTGAGGATGCGAAGATCCTGATCCTCAACTCCGACCGTGCAAGCGCATGTGTGGAGCGTAAGAAGGGCTTCAAGGATGCTCTGGATGAGAGCGGCAAGAAGTACAACATCATCAACGACCTGGACGGACAGGGCGATATGGAAGTTTCCCTGGGCGTTGTCAGCAACGCGATCGTGGCTGACCCCGACCTGGACGTGATCTTTGCGGTAAACGATCCTTCCGCCATGGGTTCTGTCAATGCGATCCAGCAGGCAACGGTAGAGCTTGAGAAGGATATCCTGGTATACGGCGTTGACGGAAATCCCGATGCCAAGCTGATGATCAAAAACGGCGATATGGCAGGAACCGGTTCTCAGTCCCCTGAGACATTAGGTTATGAGTCCATGATGGCAGCTTTCGATGTTCTGGAAGGAAAGAGCATTGAGCCTGAGATCGTTGTTGACACCTTCCTGATCACTGCCGACAACGTAGACGAGTTCGGTACGGACGGCTGGCAGTAAGATCTTCCGACCGGACGAAGTCCGGACAACCGGATAAAGTTTGATAAAAAATGCGGGAGCAGCCGTTCTGGCTGCTCCTATTTAAAAGTAGAGGTGGAAAGATGCCGAAAACATTGGTAGAAATGACGAATATCTCGAAATCGTTTCCTGGCGTGAAAGCACTGGACAATGCGCAGCTTACCCTGTACGAAGGAGAGGTATTGGGTCTTTTGGGGGAAAACGGGGCAGGAAAGTCTACCCTGATGAATGTATTGGGCGGTATTTACAAGCCTGATACGGGGAGTATCAAGATCGACGGACAGGAAGTGACGATCGGAAGTGTTGTGGAGGCGCAGAAGCTTGGGGTGGCGTTTATCCATCAGGAGATCGCACTGGTGCCCTATCTGTCGGTGGCGGAAAATATTTTTCTGGGAAGGGAACTCAAATCAGCCGGCATGGTAGATAAACGGCGGATGTACAGAGAGGCGAAGCAGTGGCTGGACATGGTGGGTCTGGACGTGAACCCGGCGACGATGGTATGCCGCTTAAGCATCGGCCGCCAGCAGATGGTGGAGATCGCAAAGGCCTGTTCCCTGAACATGAAACTGATGATCATGGATGAGCCGACCTCCTCCCTGTCGGAGAACGAGGTGGAATCCCTCTTCCATATGATGAATTCCCTGAAAGAACGGGGGATCGGAATTATCTACATATCCCATAAGCTTTCCGAGATCTTTACCATCACGGACCGGGTGTGCGTCATGAGAGACGGAAGCTATGTTGGTACCATCATCACGAAGGAGAGCGAAGAGTCGGATCTGGTATCCATGATGGTGGGCCGGACACTGGATAATTACTATGCGAGAACCTTTAACAAGCCGGGAGAGGTGGTCCTGGAGGCGAAGAACATTAGTTCCGGGAAGCGGGTGGTCGACTGCAGCTTCAGTGTGAGGCGGGGCGAGATCCTTGGCTTCTACGGGCTGGTGGGCGCCGGCCGTTCCGAGCTTTTAAAGGCGGTCATGAACCTGTATCCCAGGGACGGCGGAACCGTTACCATAAAAGGACAGGATGTGTCGAAGCTTCCCACCAGGAAGATCCAGGAGATGGGGATCGCCCTGGTGCCGGAGAACCGGAAGCTGGAGGGCCTGATCTTAAAGAATACGATTTCCTTTAACATCAGCATCTCCGTCCTGAAAAAGTTCATCGGGAAGCTGCGCGTGAATTATAAAAAAGAAAAAGAAATCGTGGACAACGGAATTAAATCCCTTGCAGTAAAGACACCTTCCAGGACCCAGGCGGTGAGGAATCTCTCCGGCGGCAATCAGCAGAAGGTGGTACTGGCGAAATGGCTGGCCTCCGAGCCGGAGATCCTGGTGCTCGACGAGCCCACCAGAGGCGTGGACGTGGGCGCCAAGGCGGAGATCTACAAGATCATGAACGAGCTGGCGGCCCGGGGCATGGCGATCATCATGATCTCTTCCGAGATGCCGGAGATCGTGAACATGTGTGACCGGATGCTGATCATGAGCGGCGGAAGGATCAGAGGCGAGCTGGACAAATCAGAGTTTGAACAGACGAAGATTTTACATTATGCGATTGCAGAGGAGATTTGAGTATGAGTAAGAAATTTGATATGAGCAAATATGAGGATCATGGAATTCTTGGGCCCTTTGTCCGTTACCTGAAGGCGAACCTGGGCATTCTGGCTGCCTTTATCGTACTGTGCCTGCTGATCACCGTGATGGCGCCCAACTTCATGACGGTGAACAACTGGCTGACGATCTTACGTACCGTTTCCACCACCGGCTGCCTGGCCATCGGCGTCATGCTGGCCATCATGCTGGGCGGCATCGACCTGACCGGCGGCGCCATGATCGCCTGTGTGGGCTGTCTGACTGTCACGGCCATGGAGCGCTGGGGCATGCCCATGGTTCCGGCCATCGCCATCGGCCTTCTGGTCGGTATCGTGGCAGGCTTCATCGACGGCTGGATCATCGCTTACAGCGGGATCCATCCCTTCGTTGTCACCCTGGCCATGCAGAGCATCCTGAGGGGCGCCGCTTACCTGATCGCCGGCGGCCAGCCCATCTCCCTGTATGCCAACACGACGTATCCGATCATCGGTACGGGTCTTGCGGGAATCGTGCCTTACCCGATCATCTACATGCTGATTTTCTTCTTCTTACAGTACCTGCTTCTCAATAAGACGAAAGCGGGACGTTATATCTATGCGGTAGGCGGAAATGCCACGGCGGCACAGTTCTCCGGCGTGGACATCAAGAAGGTCAAGATCATGGCCTGGACCATCAGCGGATTCCTGGGCGCATTTGCCGGTATCATCCTGTCGGCCCGTATGGCCTCCGGCCAGCCCGGTACTTCCATCGGCGCCGAGACGGACGCCATCGCTTCCTGCGTACTTGGCGGAACCAGCATGTACGGCGGCGTCGGCAACACCGGCGGCGTGCTGATCGGCGTCATGATCATCGGCGTTATCACCAACGGCCTGACCCTGCTTCACGTGGACTCCAACTGGCAGTACGTGGCCAAGGGCCTGATCATTCTGCTGGCTGTTTACATTGACATGATTCGTCAGAATAAGCAGCAGTCCAGAAGCGAATAATAGGATAAAAAAGATCAGGACGGCGGACATGGAGCGGCGGTATGTTCCTGTCCGTCGGACGTCTTTTTTGATAAACATCATAGGCTTGCACAACGAGGAGGAACAAAGAAATGCTTGTAAACATGAGGGATATGTTAAAGGATGCGGAGCAGCACAATTATGCGATCGGCTCCCTCAACACGCCGAACCTGGAAACCCTTCGTGCCGTGATCGGTGCGGCGGAGGAGCTTGGCTGCCCCATTATCATCAATCACGCCCAGGGCCATGAGCCGGTGGTCCATCTGGAGACCATTGCACCGCTGATGAAGATGTATGCGGAGAATGCGAAGGTGCCGGTGGCCATGCACATCGACCACGGCTTGGATATCGACTTCTGCATGAAGGCGGTGAGGGCGGGATTTACTTCGATCATGTGTGACCGTTCTGAGTATCCCCTGGAGAAAAATATTGCGCTCACGAAGTCTTTCGTGGACCTGGTGAAGCCCCTCGGCATCACGGTGGAGGCAGAGCTTGGCGCCATGCCCAACAACATGCCCACCGAGGTGCCCGGACAGGAGCAGTCGGATCTCAGCGACCTGACCGTGTACTTCACGAAGGTGGACGAGGCGAAGAGGTTTGCCGAGGAGACCGGGGTGGACGTGCTGGCGATTTCCATCGGCACGGTCCACGGCATGTACAAGGCGAAATCCGACCTGGACATTGAGCGGATCAAGGCCATCCGTGCGGCCATCACCGACCAGAATGTGCATCTGGGCATGCACGGCTGTTCCGGCACGGAGCCGGACCAGGTGGTTGCGGCCGTGAACGCCGGGATCAAGAAGATCAACTACTTTACGGCCATGGACACGGCGGTTGCCCCTGTCTTAAAGCAGATGATCGACGACTATGAGGGCAGGCCCCTCAACTATACCCTGATGGTGAACGTGGCCATGGAGGTGCTTCAGAAGGAAGCGAAGAAGGCCATGGAACTGTTCATGACCTGCAAAAAATAAGGGATAACAGACAGGAAAGGAAGGCCGGCGCACAAGGAGCCCCGCAGAGGCAGAGCGGGACGTTCGGTGCGCCGGGCGTTTTTGGGAAGCTTTCAGGAATTAAGGAAGGGAGACCATATGCATATCGGACTTGACATCGGGACCTCCGGAACCAAGGCGGCCCTCGTGGGAACGGACGGCTCCGTTGCCGGCAGCTTCCAGGTCAGCTACGGCTTTGCGGACACGGCGGATGGCCACAGGGCCCTTGATGCCGGGGAGGTGTGGGAGGCGGTAAAGACCTGTCTGGAGGCCCTGGGAAGCCTGGGCGAGGTGGAGACGATCACCGTGTCGACTCTGGGGGAGGCAGTGATTCCCATGGATCGGGCGGGGGAGCCTTTGGCCCTCAGCATTACGGGGACGGACCGGCGGGGGATCTGCGAGACGGCGGCCTTGGAAGAGACCGTGGGGCTTATGCATCTGATCGACATCACCGGACTCAATCCCACGTCTATTTATTCGGCGGGGAAACTTGTCTGGATGAAACGGGAAATGCCGGAGCTTTATGAGGCGGCCTGGAAGATTCCGCTTTTTCAGGATTATGTGATCTATCGCCTCTGCGGCCGTGCGGTCATTGACTATTCCAGCGCCTCCAGGACACAGCTTTTTGACATCGGGACCATGGATTGGTCGGAGGAGCTTCTTGGGAAGACGGGGATTGACCGGGAGAAGCTCTCCCGGCCGGTGCCTGCCGGGACGGTAGCCGGAACGATCCGGAAGGAGCTTGCAGAGGAGCTGGGACTTTCAGCCTCTGCCAGGATTGTGGCGGGCACCCATGACCATATCTGCAACGCCCTGGGAAGCGGGGTTTTTGAGGTGGGAAGCTGTGCCAACACGGTGGGAACCACGGAGGGGCTGACGGCAGTCCTTCGCAGGGAACAGCTTTCCTCGGAGTACGTGAACCGGTATCAGATCTCCTGCGAGCCCTTTGTGCGGCCGGGGCTTTTCAACACGGTGGCCTGGGAGAATACTTCCGGGGTGCTGCTTCGCTGGTTTGCGGAGGAATTCATGAGGGAGGAGCCGGCAGGGGAGCTGATCGCCACATTCGAAAAGCTCAATGGACGGATGAAGAGAGAGCCGACGAAGCTTCTGGTCCTGCCGCATTTTTCCGGGGCGGCCTCCCCCTATGGGGACGGAAGATCCAAAGGGGCGATCCTGGGACTTACGCTGGACACGGAGCGGGAAGATATCTATAAGGCACTCATGGAGGGGGCGAACATGGAACTGGCCCTGATCCTGGAGGGCCTCACGAAGGCGGGGCTTGCGGTGGGACACCTGGTCTCCACCGGAGGAGCTTTGTCCCCGCAGCTTCTGCAGATCAAGGCGGATGTGCTTGGCATTCCGATCCATACGGTGGAGAGCCGGCAGACGGGAGCGCTCGGAGGAGCGATCCTGGGGGCTGTGGCGGCGGGGGCTTATGGGGATGTGAAAGAGGCCGTGTCCGCCATGGTACGGACCGGGAAGACTTATGAGCCGGATCCCGGGAGGAGCCGTATTTACAAAGAAAGACTTGCGCTGTACCGGCAGATCTATCCGGCCATTGCGGGGATCAGCCACGGGCTGGGAGAATAGGGGAACAAAATCTTTTCATAAGAAAATAAAAACGGAGGATTTTCAGCTATGATTTCAAATTATTCAGATATTCTGGCTTTTGCGAAAGAACATAAGGTGACCATCGGGGCGTTCAACACTTTTAATATGGAAATGATGCAGGCCGTGGTGTCTGCCGCCGACAAAAAGCAGGTGCCCCTGATCGCCCAGACCTATCATGCCCATGCGGACTATGCGGGCGCAGACTACATGCGGGCGATCTACGGAGTGGCGGCGGAGCATGCCTCCGTCAATATCGCCCTGGGGCTGGACCACGGCAAATCCTTTGCTCAGGCAGAGACCTGCGTGAAGGCCGGCTACACGGGCGTGATGATCGACCTGGCTTCGGAGGACTACGACAGAAACGTGGCAGAGACGAAGCGGGTGGTGGAGCTGGCCCATGGGAAGGGGGTCTCCGTGGAGGCGGAGCTTGGCGTCATCGCCGATGCGGACCGTTCCCTGGAGGAGATCGCTGCCGGCTACACGGACCCGGAGGTGGCGAGAAGGTTTGCGAAGGACACGGGCGTGGACTGCCTGGCCGTGTCGGTGGGAACGGCCCACGGCACCTATGCCCACACGCCGAAGATCAACTTTGATCTTTTAAAGGAACTCATCGACACCGTGTGCTGCCCCATTGTCGTCCATGGCGGCTCCGGAACCCCGGATGAGGACGTGGAGGAGATGGTCCGCCTGGGAATCGCCAAGCTCAACGTGGGCACGGATTTCTTTGACGCCTACAAGAAGGCCATGTTCGACGTGATGACGGAGAAGGGACTCGGCTGCGACGTGATCGAGGTGATGGCGGCGGCGAGGGCGGCCGTGGAGAAGGTGGCCCTCCACAAGCTGGACATCCTGGGGAGGTTCCGGGTATAGCGGATCCTGTGACGAAAACTTTTGATTTCGCAATAGTTTCTGACTTGCAAGTCGGAAACTATTGTATTTTCCGGGGTTTCGGGTATAATAGACATAAGAAATTTCGGAGGTGGCTTATGTCGTCAGAGCTGATCGACCGTCCTGAGTATTTGGAACAGCTGATTCAGAATAAGGATGTGGATCTGGTGAAGATTGTTACCGGAATCCGCAGATGCGGAAAATCTTCCCTTTTGGAACTGTTCCACCGGTATCTGAGGGAGAACGGCGTGCCGGAGGCAAAGGTGATCCACATGAATCTGGAATCGCTGCGTTACCGGGAGCTGACGGATTATCTTTCCTTTTATGATCATGTCAGTGAACGGATTTCGGGGGACGGAAAAACCTATCTGATCTTTGATGAATTACAGGCGGTGGAGCATTGGGAAAAAGCCATCGAGTCCTTTCGCCTGGATTTTGACGTGGATATTTATATCACGGGCTCCAATGCCTGTCTGCTGTCAACGGAATTTTCCACGCTGCTTTCCGGAAGATACGTGGAGATCCGTATGCTGCCGCTGTCCTTCAAGGAATTTCTGAGGTTCGGCGAGTTTGGTGCGGCGAGCACCATGGACGAGCGGTTTCAGAAGTATCTGCAGTTTGGCGGGATGCCGATCCTCAGAGAATACCGGTTCCATGAGGCGAGGTGCAATCAGGCGCTGGAAGGGATTTATTCCACCGTGGTCCTGCGTGACGTTTTACAGAGGAACCCTCAGGCGGACCCTGCCATCCTTCAGAAAATCGTACTTTTTCTCTGCGGCAATATCGGCAGTATCACCTCCCCGAACAACATCGGCAACGTATTGTCCGGGGAAGGCGACCTCCAAAAAGGACGGGGCAGAAAAAACATGGCGGGGAAGACCGTCGACAGATATATTGGGATGCTGCGGGATGCGTTCGTCTTTTATTCGGTGGGCCGATATGACGTCAAAGGAAAGCAGCTGTTAAAAACCCTGGGCAAGAACTATATCGTCGACCTGGGGTTCCGCAACGTGCTCCTCGGCTACCGTGATGTGGACCGGGGGCACATTATGGAGAACGTAGTGTTTTTGGAGTTGCTCCGCCGTGAGTACCGTGTCTGTATCGGCAAGGTCGGAGAGACAGAGGTGGATTTTGTGGCGGAAAAACCGGACGACAGAGTGTATATTCAGGTGACGGAAAGCATGCAGGTACCGGAGACGCGTGACCGGGAGCTTCGGCCCCTCCGCATGATTCCGGACAATTATGAAAAGCTGGTGCTGTCCATGGACAGAAGTTATATTCATTCCTACGACGGAATCAAATCTTTGAACCTGATCGACTGGCTGCTGGCCTGAATATCCGGCGGGCAGGTGCGGCCAGGGGACAGCGCCGCAGAACATAAAGAGGATAAAACATGGAGAAAGCGAGGGAACATGATGAGCGGTCAAACAAAGAAATACGATGTGATCTGTATCGGGCAGGTGGTGCAGGACATCATGGTGACGGACATTCCGGAGAATGCGCTGACGAGGGATTCCGATACGGTCATGGCGGGGCAGGTGCTCCTCACTTCCGGCGGGGATGCGGTCAATGAGGCCTGCATGCTGGCGAAGCTGGGAAATCACTCGGCGCTTCTCACCAGACTGGATAATCGGAACGTGGGGGACATGATTTACGGAGACCTGACCCGTGGGGGCGTGGACACGTCGCTCTTAATCCGGCCGGACGACTGCAAGACCTTCTCCACGGTGGTGGTGGTGAAGGAGAACGGGGATCATTCCTTCCTGATCGGGCCGGGGGAAAATTTCATGCTGAAAATGTCGGACATCGACCTTTCGGTCTTTGAGGAGACCAGGGCCGTGACGGCGGGAAGCATCTATGCCCTGGGGGAGCTGGACACGGGCGGACTGGCTGTGATCTTTAAAAAAGCTCAAGAGGCGGGGGCCATCACCGTGGCCGACATGAATTTCGACACCCTGGGGCTGGGGCCCCACGCCATCGACAGCGTGTACCCTTACACGGATTACCTGATGCCCAGCTATGAGGAGGCCGTCTACGTGACAGGGGAGAAGGACCCGGATAAAATTGCCGACGTCTTTCTGGCGGCGGGAGTGAAGAACGTGGTGTTAAAGATCGGGGCGGAGGGCTGTTTTTTCAAGAATGCCGAAAAGCGGTTCTTTACGGATCCCTATGAGATTACTCCCGTGGACACCACCGGCTGCGGGGACAACTTCGTGGCGGCATTCCTTCACGGCCTCCTGAAAGGCATGGGGCCGGAGGAGTGTGCGGAGTTTGCCTGCGGGGCAGGTGCCCTTAACTCCCAGGGGATCGGCGCCCACCTCCACATCCGGTCGGAGGCGCAGATCCGGGAGTTCATGGCCTCGGCGAAGAAACGGGAGCTTGGGAGGAAGTAGGACATTTGGTCCGGGCAGTGAGGTTGATTCTCTGGTGGGGCCGATATACCCTATTTTCTGAAAACCCATGTTCAGAAAATGCTTGGCTATCTGTTCACCGCCGTTAAAATGGGAGATGTACACGCTGCTGAAGCCTTCCATCTTCTTGGTGATCATCACGGCCGGAACCTGTAGGCGCTGATAGGCGGGCAGGCTCTGCTTTGTGGAGACCGGGACTGCGATCACACCGTCCACTTTTCTCTGGCGCAGCTGGGCAAGGATGTTTTTCTCCTTTTCCAGACTGCGGTGCGTGTTGCAGATAATGACGCTGTATCCTTCATAAAAGGCCTGATTTTCTATGGATTCTATGATTTCGCTGAAAAAAGGGTAGGCAATTTCCAGGACCAGCAGGCCGATGAGGTTCGTCCGGTTGCCCGCCAGACTCTGGGCGATGAGATTCGGTTCATAATCCAGTTCTTTGACCCAGTGGAGTACCTTTTGGCGTGTCTCTGCCTTGACGGAAGGGTGGTTGGAGAGAACCCTGGAGACGGTGACTCTGGAAACCCCCGCTTTGTCGGCAATATCCTGCATGCTGACCATGGCATTACCTCCATTAGGGATATTTTATTTCGGACTGCCTTTGTTGTCAAGAATAGAAGAGAAGGGGCTGTCGGGAAATAGATAGTCCATCAAAACTAGAGGAGAGGCAGTGACATACGCAAGCCACTGTCCCTCCTCTGAAATTTTTGATAAAAAAGAGAAAAAAGATGGCTAACGACAACCATCTTTCCTCCGTTACATGATATCTGATTTTTATGGGAATCTTTCTGTCAGGGGCTCAAATGCTTAAAATCTGGCATTTCCCGACAGCCCCTTTTTATGAGTTATGACTTAGCCCAGAGGTGATAGTGTCGTTAATATGCTTTTGAATCTCCTCCGGCGTTTCGTCAAAGTCATATTTTATCCACTGATAGATGATTCCAAAATAGCCGTAGATAAAGAAAGACATAAGATAAGACTGTTTCTTATCGTAGATTTCCCCGCCGGGAATTAGCTTTTCCATTGTTTGCATAATGGTTGTAATAAGTCCGTGTTTATTCAGGAGCGAAAACAGCTTTCTGTTTTCATATATAAAATTAGTAAGTAATGCACCTTTGTCTTTTGCAGCTTCTTCTTCGTGTTCGTCGGCATATCGTTCCCATTCATAATCAATTTTGAAAAGGAGCAAATCCTCTTTGTTGTTTTTCCTATCAAAGTGGCGATAAAATGTCGTGCGTCCAATGTCTGCCTTTTCACAGATTGCATTTACATTTATTTCATCAAAAGATTGTGACTGCATCAGTTTAATAAGAGCGTCCGCAAGGCACAGCTTCATAAATAGAGTTTGATTCTTTTTCACGAGGTACAAAACCCTCCTTTTTGTTCCGCATAGCGTTTAGAAATATTTTTTTTATATTCGCATCTGTTGACATAAAAATATTTTTTGAGTACACTAATGTCAGATAGGAACAAATGTGTTTTATAAGTATTTTTGTTTCCGATGGTTAAATTCTAACACTCTGGAACTGATTTGTCAAGAAGAAAGGAATTAAAGGAGAATGAAAAAGGTTATGAAAATTTTAGGAATTGTTGTTTTATGTATTGTTGCCCTTGTTGTGGCGCTTATGGTCAAGAATTATTTTGATTCTAAAAAACCGCTTTTATCGGATGACTATTATACAGGCTTCAAGTCGGATTCGGAACTGGAGAAAAAGTTTTCGGGCAAGGGTGACTTTACCGTTTCGAGCGCTACATACAAATCGGATAATAAATCTATTGGAAACTTCCGTATTTGGTATCCCTCTGAAACGGAAAATGGCACAAAAACTTATCCGCTGATTGTCGTATCCAACGGCAGCAATACGCCCGCATTGATTTATCAGCCTTACTTTGAGCGTTTGGCATCATGGGGCTTTGTTGTAATCGGAAACGATGATAAACAGACTGGTACAGGCGATACCACTTCTGAAACATTGAACTATATGCTCTCTTTGAATAAAGATATGAACAGTATTTTTTGCGGCAAGATTGATGAAGATAAAATCGGCATTGCAGGTTACTCACAAGGCGGTGCGGCGGCAATCCGTGCGGTAACAGAATTTGAGAACAGCAATAAATACAAAGCAATATTTACAGGCAGCGCTTCCTATGCTTTGCTCGCAAAGAATATGGGCTGGGAATATGATATCTCAAAAGTGACGATTCCTTACTTTATGACGGGCGGAACAGGAGCATCCGACGACTCCGGCAATTATGGAGATGATGAATTTGCAGGCGTTGCGCCACTATTCTCGCTAAAAGATAATTATAATGGAATGCCGGGTGATGTTGAGAAGATTCGTGCCAGAGTGACAGGAGCCGAGCATTTTGAAATGCAGTTAAGGACGGACGGCTATATGACCGCATGGATGTTGTATCATCTGTATGAAGATGAGGAAGCTGCCAAAGTATTTGTCGGAGATGAGGCAGAAATCCTAAATAATGCCAACTGGCAGGATATTGAGAAAAACAAGTAAGGATTAGAATATGCAAACCGAATGGATAATATCTGCCCCATCTGCGGCAGAAAAACACACAATAAAATACGGGAAGATTCCGGTATTGATAAACTATCCTCTATACTGTCCGAAATGCAGGCAGGAAACACTGGTAGACGCAAAGGATTTCCAGATAACCGTCATTCAAAAGCAGGAACACTAATCAAACCATGTAAGCCGCCGATTATGGGTAACACCATAGCGGCGGTTTTTGCGGTCTGCGTTTTTCCTTAACCTGTCGCTCCCACTCGGTAAGGCTGCGGTTGTATTGTTCTACAACGGCTTCAGATTCTCGGTAGGTTGACATAAATGCCTGCACATCGGGATAACCGTCCTCTTTCAGAATGTCGGGAAGTTTATCCAGCCTTTCGGATATTTCCTGCTCCGTCTGCTGTATCCGCTCGGTAAGAGCATTTCGCTCCTTGCCTTTGAAAACGCCCTTTATTTCGGAAAGCTGTATTTTCAGCTTCGGCAGTACGCTGTCTTGCAGATTGCGGATTGCCCTTGCCTCGTTCTGCACCCGTATCATCAAATCCCGCATTGTTCGGAACTCCGCCATATCAATACTGAGCGTTGGCTTGGGCGGCATACTGTGTTCACGGATAAGGTTTTGCAGAAATTCCTTTTCCTTGCTCACGATACTGCGGAACAGATTGGGCAGTCAGCCGCTTTTGCGGATAGACTGGCTTACCTTGTCGTGTATCTCAGCTTGTTTGATTTCCAATACCTTTGTTTTCTCAATCCCCGATATAAGTGCCATATCCGCCGTCCTGTTCCATTCCTGTCTTGCTGCATTGTCGGCTTTGATTTCTTCCTCTCTCGGATTGTGCTTGCCGATTTTCTTGGTCGGCAGATACACGCTGTTTTTATCAAAGACCTTTAATGAAACAGTATAAATCCCCCAGCAGAGCTGGGGAGACTACCCCATGCTGGAGGCGGTGAGCAGAGTACCAAAACAGAAAACTCCGCTGCATAATGAATGTGGGTCTGGTAAACCACATCAAATACAACGGAGGTGCCCAATGGACGATTTAAGTTTAGCACATAGTAGGTATAATTGCACGTATCATATTGTGTTTACTCCGAAATATCGTAGAAAAACGATGTTTGGAGAACTGCGTAGAGAAGTGGGGGAAATACTCGGTAAAATATGCAGAATGGAAGAAGTATAACAGACACTTTTGGGGGAGCGGATATTATTGCGAAACGGTAGGTAACGTAAACGAGGAAACCATCAAAAAGTACATAAGAGAACAATATGAAAGGGATCGTATGGAAGGAGATTCAGAGAAGTAACAGAGAGCCGCTTTTAAGCGGCTACCAGTAACAAGATAACGGTTTGCCGG
>JAAWRC010000031.1 GCA_022800815.1 Lachnospiraceae bacterium
TTGTTTTATGCAGTCGAAGTTTGACGTTCACAAAAAGTTTACAAACGGACCGGCCACTGTGTTGTATTTGGGTGAAATCTCACATTCACCCTCTACAACATACATCATTCGACATCCGAGATACTTTCCTGAGCTTTCCAAGCCCCAGAAGCACGATACCCGCTGCCGCATACAGGAGCATCAGAACGGTCCATTTGTCCGCAATGACCACCTCGCCTGTCATGTTCTGCGTCAGGACGAAGGTCACAAGGGCCGCAACCGCTGCCACGATGCCCGCCGCTTTTTCTGCGGCCTTTTTCTTGTCATCCTGGCTCTTTCCGAAAACGCCCAGAACGCCTGCCGCCAGAGCGATCAGAATTCCGAGCAGATTGAGAAGCGCCCAGCCGTCCGCTTTCGCAGCCGCCGCAAGAGGCACATCCTCCTCGTCGATGTCTTTCACTTCCTCTGTCTCCGGAACAGACTCCGAAGGCTCCGTTCCCGCTTCCAGATCAGATCCGGAATTCAAGGGTACTCTCTCCTCCTCAATCTGTCCCGCATTGGCAATCAGATCTTCCGTTGACTCCGCACTTTCCGGAGTGGCGTTTGTACCTGCCGTCCCGGTTCCGGCTGTCCCGGCTGTTCCCGTCACGCCTCCCGTGGGTCTCGTACCGCCTCCGTTGGGATTCGCCGGAGCCGCAGGGCTCGGCGACGTCGGATTGGTGGGTACCGTCGGGTTCGTAGGATTCGTGGGCACCGTCGGATTCGTCGGATCCGTCGGGTCTGTAGGATCAATAGGATCGGTGGGGTCCACAGGTGTCTCCTTCTCCACTATGATAAAGACACCTTTGATTTCTGTCTCTTTTGCCTCAAGTTCCTTTGGCTCCTTTGCCGTATACTTGTCAAGTTCTCCTTTGGTCATGCCGCCCTTGTAGGTGCCGCCGGTGAGCTCCGCCTGTAAATTGACCGTTTTACCGGATATATATGCAAACTGCGGTGCCACAAAGTTTCCTCCGCTAACCTTATTTACATACCCGGCTCCGTTTCTCCAGGCATAGAATATAGCCTCGCCAGCATTGACATTCACGTCTGATATCACAGCGTTAAGGGCATCAAACGCATAATCACTTTCAATATTTCCTCCGCTTATCGTAAGCGTGCAGTCTGTGCTCCTGCTTCCTATGGCACAACCGGAACTTCCCGCCGGTGTCTTGATAGTTCCTCCCTCAATGTTAACAACCGCCTTCTTGGCCCAGGTGCTAACTCTGATTGCATTCCCGGAACTCATTTCACCCGCAAGCAATTCAACAACTGCATTATCTTTCAGGGTAAAGCTTCCCTTCTCAACGTCAACGACAAAGCTCCTTAAGCTCTGTACCCGGCTTTCGCCGCTCACTGTCACGGTTCCGTCCGCCTTTATCGCATCGCCTCCGGCCACCAACTCCACAAGGCCTGCGGAAACCGTCACAGCGCTTCCCTCTTTGGACATAATCGATACGGAGGATGAGCCAGGAACATTCCCTCTCACCGTTCCTCCGGCAATATCCACTGTTCCTTCGTTTTCCACACTCAGCGTAGCGATCCCTGCATATCCCCGGTTTTCCAGAATTCCGCTTTCCAGACAGAATGCTCCGGAAATAACTATCATGTCCGCACACTTCACATCTTTGTCGGACTCTCCGACAAACCTTCCTCCCGTTTCAGAAGAATCTCTGACGGTCAGATTTCCGCTATTTGTTACGGTGAGCAGCGCAGCCTCTAATGCTGCGTCATTTTTGACTGTATTCCCCGCCAGATCCAGAACCAGTGTTTTGTCTACTTTGAGCGTTTCCGACAGCTCGATGTCTTTCAGCACAGTGATCACGGCAACTGCCTGTGCATTCTCAAACGCCTCCGCAAGGGTTTCGTACTTCTTTCCGTTGCTGTCCTTCGCCGCATAATCCTCCGCCTCGACCACAACGTAAGTTTTCTCATCCTGTCGCTCTGCCGCATACCCTTCCGCCAGACGCCCTTCAAAGTCTGTATCAGAAATTCCGCCTTTGAAAGTTCCGCCGGTAATTAGCACTTTATAGTCTTTCTTGGTTCCTTCGACCAGCTTGCCCGCCTCAAAGGTTCCGCCTTCGATCAGGTTATCGGAGTTGTCGATATACATGGTGTAAAACACTGCGTCTGCTTTTACTGCCGTGTTTTCCCCGGACACCGTGATCCTCCTCGTACAAAATGCCTGCTTTGCCGTAATGGCGACGTCCGACACCTCGATCACTGCGTTGTTGACCGGTGCGTAAATTCCGTACAGCGTAGAATTGATCGTACCTCCGGTCACGGTCAGCTTCCCGGTGGCGGAATTCATGTAATAGACGGCCGACGTGTTGCTCTGGCTTCCCGTCTGCTCGATCGTGCCGCCGGTTATGGTCATGGTTCCCGCCTTATTGAAAAGCACCGCCGCCATTCCGTTGCCGGTCACGGTTCCGCCGTTGATCTCGGCCGTACCATTCTCATCCAGGGAGAAGGCATAGCCCTGTCTGCCGCCGCAGTCCAACAGGCCGCCATTCACGATCCCGCTTCCCGTCACCACCCGGAATGCCCTGGAGGTGTTGTAGCCAAAGCTGCAGCGGTTGTACACCTTGCCGCCGTTTACCACGGCGCTGCCGCCTTCCACCCTCAGGGTGTCCACGGACCTGCTGTCCAGGGTTCCCTTTTCCAGGGTGAATCCGCCCTTCACCAGAACCAGGACACCGGTTTCCTCTTTTTCATGTACAATCTTCCCGGTCTCGCTTTCCGAAGAATCCGTGACGGTCAGATTTCCCCCTGCCTCAACGGTAAATGCGGAAGGATTCTTTCCGTTCGCAGTCGCAATTGCACACCCGTTCAGATCCAGGGTCAGCGCTTTGTCTACCGTGATTGCCTCCGCAAGCTCCGTATCCCTTAACAGGGTCACGGTCTGGCCTGCCCCTGCCGCTTCAATTGCTTCCTCAAGGGACTGATAAGTCGTGCTTCCAACCTGTGCCACGGGCTCTTCCACTTCAGCCGGACCAACCGTCACAACGCCATCTGTCTCTGTTGCCGTGGCTCCCTCAGCAACATGATTCTCAAGCATGTCTTTGGTCATACCCTTGAAGGTGCCGCCGGCAATCGTGATCTGCTTCCCTGACACATCTGTCGTGTCCAGTAACTCCGATGCCTCGAACACACCATCGTTGACTGCAACAACAGCAGAAGAACCTGCCGGATACCCAAAAACAGCCTTTCCTGCTTTTACGTTCGATCCGCCGCTCACATTCAGTGCCGTGGTATCGTAAAAAGCATAGGTCTTTGCATCTATCGTAACGCCGGAAAGCTCCGCAGCCTCCCTCGAATCGCCGCCAATTTTGTAGTTCATGCCCCTCTGTGAGGAAATGACCGTTCCGCCTGCCATGCTGATCGTGACCGGTCCGCTCGCAGCACTAATCGCATAAACATAAGTCTTGTTCTGCAGGCCTATGGATTCCTGATTGCTCTCCTGAATAATCGTTCCGCCTGTCATATGAAACGTGCTTTTGTTTGCGAGGCAAACTGCGGCAGTTCCGTTGCTCCGGATCTCTCCGCCAAGGATCGTTCCCGCCGCTCCGCTTTCCACATAGAAAGCCCTGCCATTGTTATTCTCCCTCAATACCAAGCCGCCGTCTATGGTTCCCGCAGCACTCTTTGCCACGTAAAAAGCCGCCCCGTCATTATTTTTAAAACGGTTTCTCACAATGCCTCCGTTCACCGTCGATGCCCCGCCGGTGGCCTTGATCGTATAGCCGCCATTGGAATCCAGGGTCCCGCCATTTAGCGTAAAATTCCCTTCCACCTCAAGAAGAATATCTGCCTGCGCCGCCCTAGTGGAAGAATATGTAAGAGTACCTCCCCCCGCACTGTCCTGTACCGTCAGGCTGCCCCCTTCGGCGACCAATACCGCTTTTTTCAAAGCCGTCGTAACCGTCTTTCCGTTCAGATCCAGGGTCAGTGCTTTGTCAACCGTGATCTTGGCCATAATTTCCGTATCCCTTGTCACGGTCACGACCTGGCCGGGCTGCGCCGCTTGGAGGGCTTCCGCCAAGGTCGCATACCCTGTTTCGCCCGCCATGGCAACGGGATCCGCCTCCGGCATCTCCGCAGCGGGCATCGCATCCATCTGCGCCTGGACTCCGGAAAGCTCCACCTGCCTGGAGCCCGCATCCGCGGTATCCAGCACTTCCGGCATTGCCACGGCTTCCGGCTCTGCCCCGTCCGCCTCCACGTTCTCCATATCTTCCGGCTTTTCCTCATCCGCCGAGGTCGTCTCCGTCACTTCCGCCGAAGTCTCCGTATCCTTATTGCCGGAATCCTCCTGCTCTGCTTCTTCCGTCTCCTCCGGCTTACGAATCTCCGCCTCGTTCGGTTCTGCCTCATCCTCCGAAACCGCCGATTTTTCCGGTTCCGGCTCTTCCGCTTTCTCTTCCGGCTTTGTCTTCGGACAGCCGTCCTCATGGTTTTCCGCCACGCAGCCGTCGTCCTTTGTGCAGGAAACTTCCGTCCGGACCAAATCTGGATTCCCCTCGGCCTCCGCAAAAGACGTAACCGGCAATGACAGCACCATCATGGCCGCCAGCACCAGTGCCAGAACTCTCCTCAGTTTCCGCTTCTGTCTTTTCATCCTTACACCTTCCTTTCCTTTTCGCCACAGAAAACCGTTCCGCAAACCGCATCCACCGCCCCCCTTCCATGAAAATTTTTGTTCTCTGTAAACAATAATTACATTAAACTTATCCTGTTTTTTTCGTCATTTCAATGCAATTTCTTACGAAAAAAGTTAATTTTTTACGGATTTCACAATTGGCAGGGGGACTCTTCCCCACAGCCATGAAGGTAGCCGGAAAAAGTTGTTTTTTTACGATAAAGGTTTGTTTTTTTACGATTTGCGCCCATTCACAATATCCGTCAGAGATTTTTTAACTTTTTCTTGACAGCTCTCTGAAAAATACCTAAAATGAAATTACATATCCGGGAGCATGTCTGAACCGTTCGGTTACTGATTCCCCTGTATGAATATCGAACTATATGACGGCACCCGAACCCTCTATCTTTATACCAGGGGCACCGTGGGGGATCCGCCAGAGGCTCTCCGGCAACTGCTGCGCTATATGGAGCAAAGCACCGACGAAAACGCAGTCAATGACAGCCTGAAAAGAATCCACCATATGGTGGAGACCGTAAAACGAGATGGGGAGGTGGCATTAAGCTATATGAAATCCCGGGATCGAGAGGAACAGATTCGCAAAGAAGAACGGCAAAAGGTTGAGCAGGAAAAACAACTGATCCTGTCGGAAAACCAGCGGCTTCGGGAGGAAATCGTCCGCTACAAAAAGGAATTGGCCGAGCTTTCCGTCCGGTCTTGACAATCCCTCAATTTTCTGTATAATTGGTAATTAAGTGAATAAATCTTCAGGGCAGGGTGCGATTCCCTACCGGTGGTATAGCCCACGAGCCCTTTGCCGGCGATGGCGGCAGGGCAGGATTCGGTGAAATTCCGAGGCCGACAGTGACAGTCTGGATAGAAGAAGATGACGATACGGCACAGGTTTGATCTGCGCAGAAAACTGCCCTGGAATGTTTTTCATTCCAGGGCAGTTTTGTACAGGTCCACACCGGCCGCCTGCCCTGAACGATCTGTTCCGGGCATTTTTCTTTTGGGAGGAATCGACATGAACGACAGCGATTATATGCAGCTTGCCCTTCGGCTTGCCGGCCGGGGCGCAGGATGGGTCTCGCCCAATCCCATGGTGGGGGCCGTCCTCGTGAAGGATGGGAAGATCATCGGGCAGGGATGGCATGAGGCATACGGCGGCCCCCATGCCGAACGGAACGCCCTAGCTTCCTGCGGAGAGGACCCTGCGGGGGCCACCATGTACGTGACGCTGGAGCCCTGCTGCCACCAGGGGAAGCAGCCGCCCTGCACGGATGCGATCCTGGAGGCCGGTATCCGGCGGGTAGTGATCGGCTCCGTGGATCCCAATCCCCTCGTGGCGGGGAAGGGGATCCGGATCCTGAGAGAGCACGGCATGGAGGTGACGGAGCATGTCCTGGAGGAGGAATGCAGCCGGCTGAACGAGGTGTTCTTCCATTACATTCAGACAAAACGCCCCTTCGTGGTCATGAAATACGCCATGACCCTGGACGGGAAGATCGCCGCTTTTACCGGGGAATCCAAATGGATTACGGGGGAGGCCGCCAGGGAGCACGTCCACCGGCAGAGACACCGGTATACGGCCATCATGGCGGGAGTCGGGACCGTACTGGCCGACGACCCGCTCCTCACCTGCCGCATGCCCGGCGGAAAAAATCCCGTCCGCATCATCTGCGACACCGGGCTCCGCACGCCCCTCACCTCGCAGGTGGTCTCCACGGCAGGACAGGTGCCGACCATCCTTGCGACCTGCTCTGGGGACCGTGAACGATGGGCCGCCTACGAAAAAGCCGGCTGCCGCATCCTGTTCGTGGACAAAAAAGGCGGCCATATCGACCTTGAGGCCCTTATGGAGGCCCTTGGCCGGGACGGGATCGACAGCATTCTCCTGGAGGGCGGCGGCACCCTCAACTGGTCGGCCCTGGAAAGCGGCATCGTCCGGAAGGTGCAGGCTTACCTGGCCCCCAAGCTGTTCGGCGGGCGGGATGCCAGGACGCCGGTGGAGGGCGACGGCGTCCCCTCTCCCTCCAATGCGTTCTTTCTGAAAAACAGCACCGTCATAAGACTGGGAGAAGATTTTCTGATTGAAAGCGAGGTGTGTCCCCATGTTCACCGGGATCATTGAAGAGACAGGAACCATAGGGCGGATCCGGCGGGGCGTCCATTCCGCCCTGCTCACCGTCTGTGCCGAGAAGGTATTGGCGGGCACAAAGGTCGGCCACAGCATTGCCGTGAACGGTGTCTGCCTGACGGTCACGGACCTCTCCCCCGGATGCTTCTCGGCAGATGTCATGCACGAGACCCTGAACCGTTCCTCCCTGGCGGGCCTTTCCTGCGGCAGCCGTGTAAACCTGGAGCGGGCCATGGCCGCAGACGGCCGCTTCGGCGGACACATCGTCGCCGGGCACGTGGACGGAGTCGGGAGGATCGCACGCATCCGCCGGGACGATACGGCCGTCTGGTACACGGTAGAGGCAGCTCCGGAGGTTCTCCGCTATGTTGTGGAAAAAGGCTCCATCACCGTGGACGGCATCAGCCTGACCGTGGCGGCCGTCACCCGGAAGGATTTTTCCGTCTCCGCCATTCCCCACACGGTCAGCCACACAATCTTAAACGAGCGGACGGAGGGCAGCCTGGTCAACCTGGAGACAGACATCATCGGCAAATACGTGGAAAAGCTTCTCTTTTCCCATTCTCCAAGCCCGGCAGGCGGCGGGGGGGCCAATGACGGGGGACCGGGAAACAGCAGCATCACCAGAGAATTTTTGTCCCGATACGGGTTTTAAGGAGGACGATCATGATACAGTTTCACACCATTGAAGAGGCCTTGGAGGATCTCAGGAAGGGGCGGGTCATCCTGGTCACCGATGACGAGAACCGGGAAAACGAAGGGGATTTCATCTGTGCGGCCCAGTTTGCCACCACGGCCAACATCAATTTCATGGCAACCCATGGGAAAGGGCTGATCTGCATGCCCATGTCGGCGGAATACGTGCAGAGACTCAAAATCCCCCAGATGGTGACGCAGAACACCGACAACCACGAGACGGCTTTTACGGTCTCCATCGACCACGTGGCCACTTCCACCGGCATTTCCGCCGCCGAACGTTCCGTCACGGCCCTGGCCTGCGTGGCGGAAGACGCAAAGCCGGAGGATTTCCGCCGGCCGGGCCACATGTTCCCGCTCCTGGCCAGAAAAAACGGCGTGCTGGAGCGGAACGGCCACACGGAAGCCACGGTGGATCTGTGCCGTCTGGCCGGGCTGAAAGAGTGCGGGCTCTGCTGCGAGATCATGGGGGAGGACGGGACCATGATGCGCACGCCGGAGCTTTGGAAGCTGGCAAAGCGCTTCGACTTAAAGTTTGTCACCATAAAGGCCCTGCAGAACTACCGGAAATGCTACGAAAAGCTGGTGGACCGGGTGACCGCCGTCCACCTGCCGACGAAATACGGAGATTTCAAGGCTTACGGCTTTGTCAACCGCCTGAACGGAGAACACCACGTGGCCCTGGTAAAGGGGAAGATCGGCGACGGAAAGGACGTGCTCTGCCGGGTCCACTCGGAATGTCTGACCGGGGACACCTTCGGCTCCCTCCGCTGTGACTGCGGCGAGCAGCTTGCCGCCTCCCTGTCCCGGATCGAGGCGGAGGGCTGCGGTGTCCTGCTCTACATGCGCCAGGAAGGGCGTGGCATCGGTCTGATCAACAAGCTCCGGGCCTACGAGCTGCAGGAGCAAGGCATGGACACCCTGGAGGCCAACCTGGCGCTGGGCTTCGCCGGGGACGAGCGGGAATACTACATCGGCGCCCAGATTTTGAAAGAGCTGGGTGTAAACAGCATGCGGCTTCTGACCAACAATCCCGACAAGATCTACCAGCTCTCGGAATTCGGCCTGGAGATCACCGCCAGGCTCCCCATCCAGATGAACGCCACTCCCCACGACCTGTTTTATCTCAGGACCAAACAGGAACGCATGGGACACCTGCTTCACTATGAAAACGCCGACGAAAGTCAACCATAAACGATAATCACATTCAGGAGGGATCACACGATGAAAACATTAGAGGGAAAGCTTGTCGCAAAAGATTTAAAGATCGGCATCGTCGCCGCAAGATTCAATGAGTTTATCACGTCGAAGCTTCTCGGAGGGGCCATGGACGGCCTCCTCCGCCACGAGGTGCAGGAGGAGGACATCCACGTCGCCTGGGTGCCTGGCGCCTTCGAGATCCCGCTGATCGCATCCAAGATGGCGAAAAGCGGGACCTATGACGCCGTCATCTGCCTGGGTGCCGTGATCCGGGGCTCCACCAGCCACTACGACTATGTCTGCAACGAGGTGTCGAAGGGAATCGCCGCCGTCTCCCTGGAAACCGGCGTTCCCGTCATGTTCGGCGTCCTCACCACGGAAAACATCGAGCAGGCCATCGAGCGGGCCGGCACCAAGGCCGGAAACAAGGGCTACGACTGCGCTCTGGGCGCCATCGAAATGGTGAACCTGATCCGCCAGATCGAACCGTGACAGATCAGGCCGAAGAAACCGGAGCCTGGTCTCCCTGTCTGCAAGATTTTTAAAAATACTGCCGGCCGCAGAGCTGCCGGAACTCCTGGTAATGCAGATCCCAGGCTCCCGCCTCCTTCGGCTCAAACCGTTCCAAAGCCACGCTCCTTTGCATGACCGCACGGGCCTCCTCATCGCCGGAGAGCTCCCCCGCCCCCACCGCCTGCATCAGCAGATTCCCGGCGGCGGCCGCCTCCCCCGGCCCTGCGGTGACCGGAAGATTCAGGGCGGATGCCAGCATCTCATTTAAGAAGGCAACCTTGCTGGTCCCGCCCACCACGTACAGGGTATCCACCCTTCTCCCCGTGGTGCGCTGCAGGGCCTCCAGCCCATAGCGGCATTTAAAGGCAATGCTCTCATAGATAATCCTGGCCATCTGGCCCACGTCATTCTGCCCCACCCTTCTCTGGCCGGTCTGTTCCAACCAGGAGACCACCGCCTCCGTCATATCCTCCGGATTGTAAAAGGCCGGATCATCCGTGTCGATAAACCCATAAAAGGGCTCTGCCCGCGCCGCCATGGCCGCGATCGAGTCGTAGCTGCAGGCAATCCCCCTCCTCTCCCATGCCTGGCGGCACTCCTGGATGATCCACATGGCACAGACATTCCGTTTTAACAGCGTCTTCCCGAAGGCAAGCGCCGTATTGGACAGGTTGTATTGATAGGAAAGGGAAAGGTCCGCAGGTTCCGAAAGTTCCATGCTGACCAGATACCAGCTTCCGGTGGAGATAAAGGCCCAGTTCTCCCCCGGCCTTGCCGGCACGGCCACCCCCGCCGCCGAGGTGTCGTGAACCGGCGGCGCAATCACCTCGAACCGGTTCAGGCCAAGCCGGCCGGCAAGGCTTTCCGAAATCTGCCCCAGACAACGGCCCGACCAGACGACGGGCGGCTTAAGGCTCCCCGGCAATCCAAAAAGATCAAACACCTCCTGCTCCCATTCCTGCTTTCTCATGCTGAAAAGCTGGGAATAAGACGCCACAGAAATCTCCGAACAGACCCTGCCCGAAAAGAAATACATGAGAAGGTCGCCCAGGTGCAGGAACCGGTTTCCGCCTTCGAGAAGCTCCGGCTCCTCCCTCTTCACCGCCAGAAGCTGGCAGAGGGTGGCGTCCTGAATCCGTCTCTGGGTCGTCAGTTTATAGAGCGCTTCGTAACTGATGACCTTTTCCACCTCCTCCGGCATCCCGTCCGTCCGTTTATCCCGATAAAAAACCGGAAGTCCGAGAAGCTCCCCCCGGGGATTCACGATGCCGAAATCACTGGCCCAGGAATCCGCCCCGAAACCGGCGATCCGTATCCCTTTCCGCCCCAGCCCGGCAAGGATTTCAAAAATTCTGTCATAGATCGCATACACGTTGACACATACGTGCCCGCCAATAAAGCTGCGGGGCGTTGCAAAACGCCCCGCCTCCTCAATCCGCAGTTTCCCATCCTGCGTAAGTTCTCCCAGCAGCACCTTTCCGCCGCTGCTTCCCAAGTCCACCGCCAGATATCTCTCCGCCATTTCCTTCTCCTTATTTCCTGTTGAGTGAAAAGAAAAACTCGCATTCCTCCGGACTCAAATCTGCCTGCTTTCCCAGTCTGTTGGCTATAAAAACGGTCTTTGCGATGGCCTCCGCCGCCTCCACCCTGTTCATGGCGTCCAGAACGGTCTCCCCCACCGCCAGCACGCCGTGATTCCCCAGAATCACGATGTCCTCGTGCTTAAGGATCGGAATCGCCCCTTTCAGGATCTCCTCCGTACCGGGGCGCCCGTAGGGGGCCACCTGAAAATAGTTAAAATTCCCCATCATCTCCGGATAAGCCCTTGTCTCAACCGGCTTGCAGCAAAGGGCGTACGCCGTCAGAAAGGTCGGATGGCAGTGCACCACCCCGCCGATGTCGTCCCGGATGGAATAGGTCTCCATGTGCATGGGAAGCTCGGAGGTGGGCCTGCAGCTTCCGCCGACCTGCCCTCCCTCCCCGTCTATCACGGCGATCATCTCCTCCGTCAGGAACGCCTTGTTCTTTCCCGTGGGCGTGATGTAAATCAGCCCGTCCTTTTTCGCAGAAATATTTCCCTCATAGGCATTGACCAGATTTTTTTCATCCAGCCGCCTCGCCACCCGCAAAACCTCCGCAACCACTGCCTTGTCCATGTTCCTTTCCCTCCTGTCGATTGATTTCATGGAAATTTCCTCAGTAGGAAATCCGCTCAAACAGCGCCCTGTTCTTTGCAAAGACCTCCTCCAGCCTCCCGTCCGCCCGGGGCTCAAAAGTGCGAAGCTCCACGGAACTTCTTATGATCTCCCTGGTCTCCGAAAGGTCTCCGGCCAACCCCTTTGCCAAAAGCTGCACCGAAAGATTTCCGTAGGCGCTGGTCTCCGCCGGCCCCGCCTTCACCACGCAGCCTGCGGCGTCTGCGATCGTCTGGCACAGACAGGTGTCCCGACTGCCTCCGGCCACCACGTGGATCACCGGCAGTCTGCGTCCCAGGCATTCTTCCAAACGCTCCTTCACGACCCGGAATTTGAGGGCCAGGCTGTCGTTGATGCAGCGCATGACCTGCCCCGCCGTCTCCGGCAGGGGCTGTCCGTTCCTCTCGCACAGCCGCCGAATCCGTCCCGGAACGTCTCCCGGCGGCACCAACCCCGCATCGTCCACGTCGATGACGCTGCGGAACGGTTCGCTCTCTCCCCCCAGGGCGGCCAGCACCTCAAAGCCGTAATCCTTCCCCTCCCGCTGCCACTGACGCCTGGATTCCTGAACCAGCCACATGCCCATGACGTTTTTCAACAGCCGGATTTTTCCGTCCGCTCCTCCCTCGTTGGTAAACCGGTACTTGAGAGTCTTCCCGTTCACCACCGGTTCTCCCGTCTCCGTGCCGATCATGGCCCAGGAACCGCAGATGATATAGAGGTAATCCTCCGTCCCGGCGGGCACGCCGGCCACGGCCGCGGCCGTGTCGTGGCTGCAGCCGGAGATGACCGGGATCCGCCTTCCGTGGAACTTTTCCCTGGTCTCCCCCAGCACGTGGGCGGCCGTGACCGGCAGCAGCTTCTCCTTCGGGAACGGAATCGCCTCCAGAAGCCGTTCATCCCAGGTCCGTCTCCAGGGATCCAGCATCTGGGAGGTGGAGGCGATGGAATAGTCCGCATTCCTCACGCCGGTCAGGAAATAGCAGAACAGGTCCGGGGTGAAAAGCATGTGGGAGACCCCCTCCAGCAGCCAGGGCTTCTCCTCCGCCAGATGGGCCAGCAGATACAGGGTATTCCAGTTTAAAAACTGGATTCCCGTTCTCTCGTAGATTTCCTCCTGCGGAACCTTCTCAAAAAACCGTTCCTTCAGGCCGTCAAACCGGCCGTCCCTGGCGCAGATCCCGCCCCACAGGTATTCCCCGTCCCGGTCCAGGGCCGCCATGTCCGTCCCCCAGGAATCCAGGGCCAGGCTGTCGGGCGCTTCGTCCGCAGCAGCCGCCAGAAGCGCCTGCTTTATCTGCCCGAACACGCCCGGTATGTCCCAGTATTCATGGCCCAATATGTGGACCGATTCATGATAAAACCGGTCTCTCTCCTGAAGCTCCAGGGCCTTTCCGTCATACAGCCCGAGGAAAGTCCTCACGCTGGACGTGCCCACATCAAGGGCCGCCATACGAAACTGCCTTCCCATCTCGCCCCTCCTTTTCCTGATCCCGTCTCCCCGGGATGTCAGAATTTCACGTAGCCGGGATGCTTCGCCCCCGGATTGTTGGCCCGGTACATCTCCACCAGCTTGTCGATCTCCCCCCTGGGAAGCTCGTTCTGTTTACCCAGCATCATGCCCAGGTAGATGATTTTCGCATTGTATTCCAAGGTCTCCGTCTTAAAATACGCCGTCTGCAGATCCTTTCCCACGGTCACCGTCCCGTGGTTCTCCAGAAGAAAGGCGTCATAGTTCTGCAGATAGGGGATCATGGCGTCGGCCAGCTCCTGGGTGGACGGCTTCGCATAGGGCACGATGGGAACTGCCCCCAGGCCGCACACGGCCTCCGGGAGAATGTACTTGTCCAGGGGAATATGTGCCACCGCAAAGGTGGTCGCATAGGGGGGATGGGCATGGACCACGGCTCCCACGTCCGGACGCTCCTTGTAGACCCGGAGGTGGACCTTCACCTCGGAGGAGGGTTTCCAGGTTCCTTCCAGAAGCTCCCCCTTTTCGTTCACCCTGACGATCATGTCCGGCGTCAGATAGCCTTTGCTGACCCCGGTGGGCGTCGTCAGATACTCCGTCTCGGAGAGCTTCACCGTGATGTTGCCGTCATTGGCCGCCACGAATCCGTTGGTATAGATCCGCTTCCCGATGTCACACATAAACTCCTTCAATGCCTGTTCCTTCATTTTGTCGTTCCTCCTGTATCCCTTCTGTTTTATTGTTCCGCCTCCAGGCAGACCGCCCGGAGACCGAGGATCCTGCAGATCTCCTTCAGTTCCTCCTCATAGGAGCCATATACCACGTGAATGTGGTTGGACCGAACCTCGGAGAAGAAGGCTTCCTTTTTGCACAGCAGCTCAAAATACGCATGGGGCCTCTCCCATATGGTCTCCTTAAGCTTTTCCCGCTCGAAATACACCGCCCTCGCCGGCACGATCAGCATCTCGTACCGTCCCTGTTTCCGGTTCAGCCTCGCCATGGTCACCCGCCCCTCTTTCGTCACGTACTGAGGGCAGCATCCTCCGTATTTCCAATAATGTTCATGGACCCCCTCCCGCTCCCAGATCACCTCTTGTTTGCTTCTGGCAAAATCCGTCGGCTGGGAACCGCAGTTGCAGGTGGTGAGGACCCGTTCCTCATAGTCGTACTGGGACAGGTCCGTAAACATCACCGGCCCCTCCTGTAAATGGTGGAGAAGCTCCATGGTCAGCGCCGCATTGATGTCCGCCTCGCAGCCAAAAACCATCCGCTCCTTTTCTCCGAAGGCGTCCTCCCTATCCCCCATCATGGAATGGCACAGGCAGAAGGAGGTATACTGGTTCGCCATCTCCGGCAGGCACTTGGCCGTCACGAAGGAGTAATGGTTTTCCCTGCAAAACTGCTTCATGGCCAGATACAGGCGGATCTGTTTTTCCATGGCCTCCCTCGAGGTCACGATTCCGCCGAAGGTCTTCTCGACCCACCGGTAAAACTGCTCCACCTCCTCCGCCTCCACCTTCTCCGCCCTGGCAACAATTTCCATCTGCTCAAAGGTCTCGATCTCCACCCCGAAGATTTCCCGGACCGCATTGGGGTCGCACACCGCCGTCACCATGCCCATGCAGGTTCCGCCGCCGAGCCCCAGCTTTTCTCCCCGCATGGCCGAAACCGCACAGGCCGCATCCAGATAGACCCGGCAGGCCTCCCTCGTCTCCGGGTCCGCAAAGGGGCCGTAGACCAGATTGGCATGGAAACCGAATTCATCCATTCCGCCCCTGGCGATGGCTCCCCCCACCAGGCCGCAGGTGCCGGGTGCCGCATCCGCCCAGATTACCACCGGGACCCCAGCCTCCCGCACCAGGGCCGCCGCACAGTTCGCATAGGTCCAGGTTCCCACGTAGAGCACCAGGGCCTGTATGTTTCGATAGCGGAGTTCACGCCCCGCCCGCACCATGTCCTCCATGGTCCGGTTTACTTCTCCGTCCCCCTCCACCTCGTACCCCATGTCCTCCAGGGTCTTTCTGACCACCCGGTGGGTGGCGGCCACCCGTCTCACCGTCTCTTCCGGCCAGCTGTCCCCCGGTGCAAAGGTGGAAACCAGGCCGATCCGCTTTTTCCTCATCTTATACCTCCTCCGTAATTCCCAGTCCGATTTCTACCCGCAACGTCTCGAAGGGTTTAAGCGTGCGCAGCGTTCCATAATTGCGTTCCTGCACCCGCCCCTCGCAGTGGCAGTTTGCGGGCTCCAGTCCCACTGCGTAAGCGCCCGCGATGTTGGTTTTCCATTCATGCAGGAAGGGCATGACATTCGTGTCCTGTCTGATATAAAATCCGAATCCCAGCCGTTCATTAAAAGCCAGGGTCTTCACCGTCTTTTTCTCCAGAAACCGGTGCATCATGCAGATTTCCCTGCCCGGTGCCTCCGGTCCGTCCACCTTCCCATATTCCTCCATGTAGGGCCTGGCCCACGCATCCCGGCAGGATTTTTCCGACGGCTCCACATAAATTTTCATTTCCCTGTCCGCAAAAGGAAAACCCAGGTTCAAATGATACATGTACATCAGAGGCCGTTCCTCAAACCCCTCGTTTTCCAGCTCGTCCACGATGTTGATCACCGGTTTTCCCATGGAGACCTGTATCTGGCGTCTCAGGGAAATGTTTTCCCCGAACAGGCTGGTCTCCCGCATCTCGCCGTACAGGCAAATCCGGTAATCGTCGCCGACCCACCTGGCCGTGGCAGACACGTTGGTCGCAGACATGGCCTTGATCCGGCCGTGGCACACCTGCCTTTCCCCCTGGTCCACGCAGTCATAGCCCACGTTCTGGGTGCCGCAGGTATAAAAAAGCCCTCCGCATAAATGTTTCAGCGTGTCCTCCGAGCTCTCCGGCAGATACCTGAGCGGATAAACCAGGCCGTTTTTGCTCAGGAAGTTCAGGGGAATTCCCCGATAGGTCATGGAACTGATATCCATGCACCGACTTTCCATGACGGAAAACTCCATCCCGCTGCCGTTTTTCACTTCCAGAAACCGGATTCCGTCCCCGTTTCCCTCTGCCAGCCGTTTTCTGGTAACCCCGGCAATCTGTGAGACATTTCCCACATATGCCAGAAGTTCCCGCTTCGTATATTCCCGACCAAATACTTTCACCCTGCAATCCTCCTGCGGCGTATTTCAGGTTTCCTCCGGATAATGGCCGACCAGGCGGGGATGGCCGGAAACCGCCGCACTGTTGCCGACCTCGTAGTGGGCCCCCAGTTCCCCGTAGGTGTCCACGTAATAGTAAATGTCCTCCATGTAGCGGCCCTCGTAACTGAGCGCATGCCCCTTGTCCTTAAGCTCCCCAATCCATGCGTAAAGCGCCTCATCGCCCGCATACACGCTCTCTTTGACGTGATGAATGCCCGGCCCCCGTTCCCTCAAAAAATCGCCGTAAGGGTTGGGCCCGTATTCCGGCTGAATCACCTCCACGTGCATGTTCCCCACCCTGGTAAAGGCAATGTAAATTTTCATCGCCCCTCCTTCCGCTTTCCCATCCAGCAAAATCTGCGGCCCGCCTCCGCAGGCAGAAGCAGGCCGCAACGTTTCGGCAACTCGTCTCTCAGACGGCTCCCCTTAGTTGTTTTTGCCGAAGGGGTACAAAAGCTCCTGAATGTGCTCCTCCTCGAAGTTGGCGGGAGTCACGATGCTGTTGCCGGAGTCGACGAATCTCTCCACGGGTTTTCCCTCAACCAGGTTGATGGCCTGGGCCACGGATTCATAACCCATGTTGTAGGCCTCCGCCACGGAGCAGGCGGCGATGGTTCCGTTCTGAATGTAGGCGTTGATGGTGTCGGAGGCGTCAAAGCTGCCAAGGAGGACCTTTCCGCCCAGTTCCTTCTCCTCCAGTGCGGATGCGATGCCCTCCGCCGTGGGGGTGTTGGTGGTGTAGAACGCCTTGATGTCCGGGTAGGCCGCCAGCATGTCGTAGGTCTGGCTCATGGCCTTGGAGGAATCGTTCTGGGAGTAAAGAATCTCGCCCACAATCTCGATGTCCGGATAATTCGCCTTCATGTAATCCATAAATCCGTTCTCACGGGCCATGATTGTCGCACCGCCGGGTACTGCGGAAATGATTCCCACCTGTCCGGCCCCGCCAATCCTCTGGGCCAGCTCCTCCGCCACTGCGGCGCCGGCCGCCTCGTTGTCCAGCGCTACCAGACAGTCATAATCCTCCGTGGAGATTTTGGAGTCCACCAGGACCATGGGGATTCCCGCCGCCTGCACGTCCGCACACACGCCGGCCAGGGCGTCCGTGTCATTGGGGGCCAGCACGATGGCCGCCGGCTTCGTTCCGATGGCCGCCTCCACCATGGACACCTGCTTCTCAATATCCACCTCTCCGAGAGGCGGTGCCTGATAAATAATCTCATAACCGTTGTCCTTGCCGCAGTCCTCGGCACCGTCCTGCAGGCAGAGCCAGTGGTTATACTGGGATTCTTTTCCAATCACGTAGATCACCTTGCTGCCGGAAGCGTCCCCGGCATCCGCCCCGGTCTCCTCCTTCGGCGCAGCCGTCTCCGCACTGGTTTCCGCCTTGGTCTCTGCCTTGGTCTCCGCATTCGTCTCCTTCTTGTCCTCGTCCTTGCCTCCGCAGCCCGAAAGCGCCATGACCAGGCACAGGGCCGTTGCCGCCGCTGCCATCCATTTGCTTCGTTTCATGTGTTTTCCTCCTTTTACATGTTGGTTATATAGTAAACAGCGCCATGCTGTTCCTAACGGTGAGAGACTCTTTCTTTTTCTATTTTTTCGAGGACTCCCTGCGCTTCCTCATGATGTCCGCCCACACGGCCCCGATGATAATCAGGCCCGTAATCACCTGCTGCCAGAAGGCGTTGATGCCCAGCAGGTTCAGCCCGTTCCTCATCACGCCCACCACGAAGGCGCCCATCACCGCACCGGAAATGGTTCCCTGGCCGCCCATCATGCTGACGCCGCCGATGGCGGAGGCCGCAATGCCCTCCAGCTCGAAGCTTTGGCCCGCCGTGGGCTGCGCCGAGAGAAGTCTCAAAGTCAGCATCAGTCCCGCCAGCCCGGCCATGCCGCCGCTGAACATGTAGGCGGTGGTCGTGATCCTCCCCGTGTTGATGCCGGAGAGCCTGGCCGCCTCCGAATTGCTCCCGGTGGCGAAGACCTTCCGCCCAAGGGTCGTCCTGGAGAGGATGATTCCCAAAACCACCGCACTGGCGATCATGATCAACACCAGCATGGGAATGCTTCCGAACACCTTTCCGCTTCCGATGAACCGCAGCACCTCCAGGTCGCCCTCACTCGCCACCTCGCGGACGGAAATGGAAGAGCCGCCGGAGATAATCTGGGTCGCCCCCCGGAAAATATACTGGGTGCTTAGGGTGGCGATGAAGGGAATCAGGTGAAGCTTCGTCACCAGAACCCCGTTGATAAAGCCGCACAGAATGCCGCAGGCGACGGTGATGAACATGCAGATCCACCCCGGTATCCCCGCCCTCAGGCAGACGCAGAACACCACGCCAGAAACGCCCACGATGGAACCGGCGGAAAGCTCGGCCCCGCCCACGATGAGGACAAAGGAGATTCCACAGGCCATGGTGGCGTAGATGGCCACCGAGAGTGCGATGCTGATGGCGTTGTCCACCGTGAGGAATGCCTTGGACAGGATGGAAAAGACCAGAATCAGTGCAATCAGGCCGATCATGCTGCCCAGCAGGTTGGCAAATTTTGACTTGGTTATCTTACTGAAAGTGCTGTTTTTGGATTCATTCATTTCCTTCACGCTCCGTTCCGTTCTTTTTGAGGCCGGTGATGTATTCCATGATCTCCTCCTGGCTGGTCTCCTTCGCATTGACCTCGCCCACGATACTCCCCTCGTGCATCAGGGCAATACGGTCGCTCATCCCCAAAAGCTCGGGGAGCTCGGAGGAAATCATGATGATGCTGACTCCCTGGTCGCTGAGTTCGTTCATCAGCTTGTAAATCTCAAATTTCGCACCCACGTCGATGCCTCTGGTCGGCTCGTCGAAAATCAGAAGGTCCACCTGCCTGGACAGCCACTTGGCAAGGACCAGCTTCTGCTGGTTTCCCCCGGAGAGGAACTGGGCCAGCTGGGAGAGCTTCGGCGTCTTCACCGCCAGGGCGTCCACATAGTGCCTGGCGTTCTCCTCCGCCCTCCGGTTCACGACAAAGCCGAAATCCGAGATTTTCTGCAGCGAGGCCATGTTGATGTTCTTCTCGCAGTCCAGGCGCAGCGCCAGCCCTTCGTTTTTCCGGTCCTCCGTCAGGTAGGCGATTCCGTTTTTGATTGCCTGGCCGGGATTCGAGGTGTTCACCCGCTTTCCGCCGATTTTCACCTCCATGCTGTTCACCGGGTCCGCACCGAAAATCGCCCTGGCCATCTCCGTGCGCCCCGCTCCCATCAGGCCCGCAATCCCCAGGATTTCCCCCTTCCGCACGTCGATGTGCTTCACGTGGACCTTTTTATTCTGGATATTGTCGGCCTCGAAAAACACCTCGCCGATGGTCCGCTCGTGCTTCGGGTACTTGTCCTCCATGGTCCGCCCCACCATCCGGTTGATTAGCTCGTCCAGGGTGACGCTGGCAAAGTCAAAGGATTCCCCCACCTGCTGCCCGTCCCTAAGGACCGTCACCCGGTCCGCAATCCTCGAGAGCTCCTCCATCCGGTGGGAAATGTAGATGATGCCCTTCCCCTCCTTTTTCAGCTGCCGGATCACCAGGAAAAGCTGCTCAATCTCCGCCTCGGCGAGGGCCGCCGTCGGCTCGTCAAACACCACCAGGTCGGAGTCAAAGGACATGGCCTTGCAGATCTCCACCATCTGCATCTGCGCCACGCTCATGTTCCTCACCAAGTCCGTCGGCCTGATCTGGTCCAGCTGGAACCGGTCCAGAATCCGCTTTGTCTCCTTCTCCACATGCCTGGCGTCCACGAAGCCGAAGCGGTTTTTCTGTCTCCCGATGTATACGTTGTCCGCCACGGAGAGGTCCGGGCAGAGGTTGAATTCCTGAAAGATGATGCTGATTCCCAGTTCCTGGGCTTCCCTGATGTTGTGGATGGACACTTCCTCGCCCCTCAGAAAAATCTTTCCCTCGTCCGGTGCGTACACGCCGTTCAGCACCTTCATCAGCGTGGATTTTCCGGCCCCGTTCTCCCCCAGGAGCGCATGAACCTCCCCCTCGCCCACCACGATGTTCACGCCGTCCAGCGCCTTCACGCCCGGAAAGCTCTTTGAGATTCCCTCCATTCTGAGAATTTCACCCATATGCGCCACACTCCTTCTTTCAGAACAGTTTTTCCCGGATCAGCTTCGAGACATACGCCGCATCTCCCATCTCGATGCATTTGGCGATCTCCTCCATCCCGATTTTGTCCACCATCCGGTCAAAGAGATCCAGATACAGGACGCTCTCCCTTGCACAGGCGGCGGCATCCTCCCGGTTGGGGAAAATGTCCACGGAGCACCAGCCCTCGTAATTCACCTTCCTGAGCACGTAGCAGAGCTCAATATATTCAATGAAATGGACGGAGCCCAGGATCATGTCGTCGTCCCAGTACCCCAGACAGTCATTAGTATGCATATGAAACAGTCTTCCCCGTTCTGCGCAGGCCCATACGGCCGCCGCCATGTTGGCGTTGGCATAGAGCACGTGCCCTACGTCCACGGAGACTCCCAGATTTTTCACCCCGCTCTCCGCACACATCAAAAGCGCAGTTCCGTAAGTGTCCACCAGGGAGCGGTTTCTGGGTTCCCTGGGTTTGAATTCCAGAGCCACCCGGATATCCGGATTGTGTCTCGCCACCGCCACGGCACCCTCCAGGAAATCATGGTACAGCCTGCCGTAGTCCGTGCAGAGGGCATAATCAAAGCCGTCCTGTCCGGGCCAGACGTTGATCACGTCCGCCCCCATGAAGGCCGCATAATCGGAGGCCCGCTTACAGATGTCAATGGCCTTTTGTCTGAGCCTCGGGTCCGGATTGGAGAGGGACCCTTTCGCCAAATCCCGCCTGCCCGCAATGGCCACGTTGACGCAGGCGCATTTCAAGTTCAGGTCCTCCAGAATCTTCTTCACCTCGGTTCCGTTGGCCTCCTCCCCGCCGGAAGATATCTCCAGACCCTTAAGCCCCGGAATCCTTGCCAGCTGCTCCGCCCTCTCCCGGAAGCTGCATTCCTCCTTGTAGCCTCCAAAAACAAATCTGTCCCCCAGGTTTCCCAGAGAACCGGTAATCACACTGTGCTTCATCTTCTTCCCTCCCTGTTTTTTCTGTGCTTTGAAAGTTCAGCGCTCCGACGCTGAACTGCGCGAAAATGGGATCACAAAGTGATATCTTCCTCTCTCATTTTCTGCGCATCCGCCGGAGGCTCAAAGTAAACCCCTTTCATTCATGGTGGTATCTGCAATGCCGATATGGGGGTTTACTTTGTATTTTGCCGTCGTGTTCCATGTTTGATGCTGCGTTTTGTTTGTTTCCTGTTTGTTGTTTTGTTTCTTTTCCTCATCCCCAGGAAATTTTTATCTGTTTTGTATAGAAAATCCTTTTTATTCGAATTTTATGTGGACATTTTCGTTATTTTTTCCGTTTCATGCTGTTATAATACTTGTTAGAATTAACATAGTCAACATTTTTTATGTTCGATTTGTTTTTTCTATTGCTTTTTCAGCCCAACCATGATATACCTATAGTATAAAAGATTGAGAAAACCTGTAACAAAAACGGAAAAAAGCCTTTATTGTATTTTACGTTTCCATTGTCAGGGAGAAAAAGGAGATACCCGTGAATTCCGAGACGAGGCAGATTGCCATTTATGACATGATTAAAACCAACAGGGAAATGTCCGTGAACACCCTGGCCCAGTGTTTCGGCGTGTCCGCCATGACCATCCGCAGGGACCTGGATCAGCTGGAGCGGTCAAAGCTGATCGAGCGGGCCTATGGGAAAGCCAGGATCGCCGACGAAAGCAAGATCGAGCTTTCCTATTCCATGCGGAAGTCCATGAACTTGGCCAGCAAGCAGAAGATCGCCCTGCAGGCCTCCCGTTTTATTACGGAGCGGGACATCCGGACCATCTACGCCGACGGGAGTTCCACCGCCATGGAGCTCTTGAAGGTACTTCCGCCGAGCCGTTCCCTGACGGTGTTCACCAACAGTGTCGCCGCCATGAACCTGCTGCTTCCGAAAACCTGGATCGACACCTTCGTCATCGGAGGCTTCCTGAACCGGGAGGTGTCCTCCATGGACGACATCACCTCCGCCGATCTCTGCAAGCAGATCTACGTGGAGGCTACCTTCACCTCCTGCAGCGACATCTCCGTGGATGGCATGTTCAACAGCGGAACCACCGGCACGGAGATCCGCCGGGTCATGATGAAGAACTCCCAGCACAACTACCTGCTGGCCGACCATTCCAAGTTCAATTCCAGGGGGATTTTTCTTCTGAACACCTGGGACAAGGTCGACACCCTGATCACGGACGAAAAGCCGGACGCCGCCTTCCTCGGCGCTTTAAAAAAGTACGGCGTCAACGTCGTCTGGTGACGAATGTTCCATTTGTGAAACGCCGGACCGCACAGGGCGCTCCGGGAAATGATACAACCAGTTATAAGGAGGATGTTTACATGAAATTATTTGCGGATACCGCAGACATGCAGGAACTGATCACCCTGGAAGAGATGGGACTTTTGGCCGGAATCACCACCAACCCGTCCATTTCCTCCAAAGAGGGGCCGGACGTGATCGCCACGATCACCGCCCTGGCGAAACGCTTCCCCTCCATCCCGGTTCTCGCCCAGGTGGTGGCGGAATCAAAGGACGGGATCATCGAGGAGGCAAAGAAAATCCACGGCGCCGGGGAAAACGTGGTGGTGAAGATTCCCGCCACCCTGGAGGGCGTCAAGGCCATCCGGGCTTTGAAAAAGCTGGGAATCCGGACCTGCGCCACCACCATTCTCACCTCGGCCCAGGCCATGCTCTGTGCCCACGCCGGAGCCTCCTACGTGGCTCCCTACACCGGCCAGAACGACTGCATCGGCTACCACGGTCTTGACACCCTGCGGGAGATCGCCGACGTCTTCGCCGAATCGGATTACGACACGGAGATTCTGGCCGCCTCCATCGAAAAGCCCCAGGAATTCGTCGACTATGCGCTAAACGGGGCCGACATCACCACCGCCCCCTACCACGTGTTTATCGACGTCTTCCAAATGCCCATGCCCCTCACCCGGCACTACATGGACAATTTTTATGCGGACTGGACCAAAAACCAGGCCTATCTGAAAGAACAGTGATCGCAAACGGGCAGGGGTTCCCCCTGCCCGTGCCTTATTTCGCCTTTGCGGCCATGTCAATGACCGCCCAGGATTCCCCCCGATACCGGAAGGCATCCCGGGTGATTCCTTCCGCCGCAAAGCCCGCCGCCTCGTAGCAATGCCTGGCGGCCGGATTGTTCTCAAAGACTCCGAGGGTCGCCCGCTCCATCCCGAGAATCTCTCCCGCAAACTTAAGGGCCTGCTGCACCATGGCCTTCCCTGCGCCCTTCCCCCGCATTCCAGGCGAGACGACGATGAAGCCGAAATGGACGCTGTTCCTCTCGTAGTCAGCCTTCCGCATCAGAAGATGCCCGGCAAGCGCTCCGCCCTCGTCCAGAGCCGCAAAAATCCAGCCCCTCTCATCCTTCTCAAACCGTTCGTAATACTCCAGAAGCTGCTCCATGGTGAGGGGCCACGTGAACTTCCCCGCACTCCATCTGGAGAAGGTCTCCTCGTCGGAAAACCAGGTCAGCAGCTCTTCAAAGTCCGCCTTTTTCCAGGGTCTCAATCGAATCATGCGCGCTCCTCTCCCAAAAACACCTCCGCCAGTTCCATGTCCTCCGGCGTGGTCACCTTGATGTTCTTGTAGCTTCCCTCCATCAGCTTCGTCCGCTTTCGGAGGAACATCTCCGCCAGCATGGTGTCGTCCGTCACCGGAACCCGGTAGCTTCCCTCCCGAAACCTTTCATGGGCCTCAAAAATCACCGGATACGAAAAGCCCTGGGGCGTCTGGATGGCCCAGAGGCTCTTCCTGTCCGGCGTGTCCTCCGCCATGCCCGCCTCGTCCACCACCTTGATCGTGTCCTTCACCGGCATCCCCGCCGTACAGCTTCCATATTCCGCCGCCCCCGAAAGCACCCTCTCAATGATCGCCCCCGTGACAAAGGGTCTGGCTCCGTCATGGATCAGCACATAGTCACAGGGAGCCGCCGCCAGAAGTCCCGCATAGACGGAGTCATAGCGCTCCTCCCCTCCTGGGATGATCTGTTTCACCTTGGAAAATCCGTATTTCCTCACGATATGCTCCCGGCACCAGGGAATCTCGTCCTCACCGGTCACCAGGATGATCTCGTCCACCTGGCTCTCCTCAAAGGCCCTCAGAGAATAGTAAAGGACCTCGTGCCCGCCAAGCTGTAAATACTGCTTCGGCACCTTGCTCTCCATCCGCCTTCCCTGGCCCGCCGCCAGGACGATAGCTTTGACTATTTTGCCGTTCATTGTTTTGCCATCACCCCTTTATATTTCACCGCTCCCCGAGCCTCAGGTTCGGCACCGCATTCAGATCCAGACCGCTCCTCACGCCCTTTTTGTACTCGTAATAGGCGGCGGCCCCGATCATGGCCGCATTGTCGGTACAAAAGATTGGGGACGGATAATAGAGCTTCAGTCCCGCCCGCCCGCAGGCCGCCGCCATGGACACCCGCAGGGCCGAGTTGGAGGCCACGCCTCCGGCAATGGCCACCTTGCGGATGCCGTATTCTTCCGCCGCCCGGACCGTGTGGTCCACCAGGACCTCCACCACCGCATTCTGGAAGGAGGCCGCCAGATCGGCCCGGTTCACCTCCCGCCCCGCCATTTTCTCGTGGTTCAGGTAGTTGAGCACCGCCGATTTCAAGCCGCTGAAGCTGAAATCATAGGGACAGCCCTCGATCTTCGCCCTGGGAAACTCCATGGCGTGGGGATTTCCCTCCCTGGCCGCCAGGTCGATCTTGGGACCGCCGGGATATCCCAGGCCGATAGCCCTGGCCACCTTGTCAAAAGCCTCCCCCGCCGCATCGTCCCTGGTGCGCCCGACGATCTCAAACTCGTCGTGATCCTTCATGATCACCAGATGGGTATGTCCGCCGGACACGATCAGACAGAGGAACGGCGGCTCCAGGTCCGGATGCTCCAGGAAATTGGCGCTCACGTGCCCCTCGATGTGATGGACTCCCACCAGTGGAAGCCCGGCGCCGTAGGCCAGCGCCTTCGCCGCCGCCACCCCCACCAGAAGGGCACCCACCAGTCCCGGCCCGTAGGTCACGGCCACCGCCGTCATCTCGGGGAGGGTCATCCCCGCCTCCGAGAGGGCCGCCCCGATCACCTGGTTGATCTTCTCGATATGCTTTCTGGAGGCCAGCTCCGGCACCACGCCCCCGTACTGGGTGTGGAGTGCGATCTGGGAGGAGATCACGTTGGAAAGGACCTCCCTGCCGTTTCTCACCACCGCCGCCGCCGTCTCGTCGCAGGAACTCTCGATCGCCAAAACCGTAACGTCCGTCGTCTTTTTCTCGTCCATATTCCTCCCCTACATCAATCCCCGTCCTCAAACCGCAGTTCCGCCGTCTGCCCGTCCCTGGCCGCAACCGCCTTCGGAAAGATCCGCCTCACCTCGTCCATATAGTCTTCCGGCCAGGAGAGGGACGGACTGTAGTGTGTCAGCCAGAGCTCCGACACGTCCGCATCCTTTGCCAGTCTGGCCGCGTCGTACATGGTCATATGCTTGTTCTCCCTGGCCTTGGCCTCCTTCTCCTTCTCCCCGTACATGCCCTCGCAGATGAACAGGTCGGAACCGGCCGCCTCCGCCGCTATGGAGGCGATCGGCCTGGTGTCGGTGCAGTAGGTCACCTTGATCCCCTTCCTGGCCCCGCCCATGACCATGTCCGGCGTGTAGACCTTCCCGTCAAGCTCCACCGTCTCCCCCCGCTGCAGGACCCCCCAGTAACGCACCGGAAGCTCCAGGGCCTTCGCCTGTTCCACCTGGAACTTTCCCGCCCGGGGCAGAGAAAGCGAATACCCGTAGCAGGGAATGTTGTGGTTGACACGGAACGCACGGATGTGGTAAGGCCCCGCCTGAAACTCCTGCTCCCGCTCCGTAAGCTCCAGAAACTGCACAGGAAACGGCAGTTCCGGCGCAATGGTTCTGAGGGCCGTCACCACCCGCTCCAGGCCCTTCGGCCCAACCATAAGAAGCGGCTCCGTCCGTTCCGCATTCCCCATGGTGAGGAGAAGCCCCGGCAGGCCGCTGATATGGTCCGCATGGTAATGGGTGAAGCAGATCAGGTCGATGGGCTTTGCGCTCCAGCCCTTTTTCCTGAGGGCGATCTGCGTTCCCTCCCCGCAGTCAATGAGCAGATGGCTTCCCCCGCACCTTGCCATCAGCGAGGTCAGCCACCGGTAGGGGAGCGGCATCATGCCGCCGGTCCCCAGCAAACAAACGTCAAGCATGGTAATCCCTTTCTCTTATATCTTTTTCAGGCAACCGCAAAGCTTAAAATTGCAGAGGGCTTCTTCTGGATGCAATCGCCAGAATCCGATCCAAATGTTACGGCTTTGCAGTTACCTGACAAGTATCACACCAATTCCGTCACTTCTTCGATCTCCACCGGAACGGCAAAGCCGCTGATCATCCTGTCATAGCATTCCTCGCACAGGAAAAAATGATGCCGTTCCCCGTCTTTCCCGGAAAAGTATCCCCAGGTTTTCGTCACCTCAAGGCCCTCCCCGTAGGGCGGCACTCCTTCCGTTTTCACCAGTTCCCCACAGCAGTTGCAAACCACGAATTCCTGTTTCTCATGGGTCATACACTCACAGCCTTTCCCGTAATCCTTCTATATGCCGCACAATTCGACGGCGTCCTTCCTGTCACAGCCACATTATAAGCCCATTTTGTCGAATAAGAAACCGGAAATTAGTGGTATGCAGGAATAAGATTACCGCAGACTCAAAATCGCTTCACATTACCTATCGAATCAGTATACCATGAATTTCCTGGATTGTAACCCTGTTTTTTCCTGAATTCTGATCCTCGAACGCTGACCTGCATTTTGCTCCATGCATCTTGACAATTCGCATTTTTTTCGTATGTACTGTACGTATATACAAGAAAAATATTTTATCCATGATCGCAAGGAGGTTTTTTCCATGTTTACAGCGAAAGTATTCCAAAGCAGCAACAGCCAGGCCATACGCATCCCCAAGGAAGCCCACACGGAACAAAATGAATTTTATATTCAGTGGCTCGGCGGCGGATTCGTGCTCTTTCCCACCGACGATCCCTGGTTTCCCCTCCGGCACAGCATTGGTATGATCCCGGATGATTTTATGGAAAACCGAGAACAGCCATTCTGGGAAAACATGGGAGAAAGAGAGGATTTCTGATATATCTGCTCGACACCAATGTCTGCATTTACGCCATGAAAGGAAGCTGTCCTGCCCTGACAGAAAAGCTGTTTCAAGTTCATCCGGATCAGATCTCAATCTCCTCCGTGACCGTCAGCGAACTGGAATACGGCGCCGCCAAGAGCAAATGGGGCAGTCGGACCCATCTGAAGATGCAGCTTTTTCTTTCCGCCTTCACGATTCTCCCTTTCAGGGAACAAGACGCGGTCCAGGCGGGCCGACTGCGAGCCGACCTCGCCATGAAAGGAACGCTGATCGACCCTTATGACATCATGATCGCCGCTCAGGGACTGTCCGAAGGCTTCACGGTCGTCACCACAACACCGCTGAATTCTCCCGTGTTCCCGGTCTTATCCTGGAAGATTGAACGGAAAGCGGGTAGGGGAAAGGCCTTCCCCTGCATCAGCCAGGAGATGTCGTATAAACAAGTGCGTCCTCCACAGGATTTTGATAATAACGTTTCCGCCTTCCCGCCTCCCGAAAGCCGTGCTTTCTATAGAGGGCGGCTGCCGCCCGGTTTCCCGCCCTGACTTCCAGCCAGAGGCCGCCTTCCCCACAATCCCAGCATCGGCAGAGAAACTCTTCCATCAATGCATCGCCGACGTGCTTTCTCCTGAAAGCCGGGGCAACGGCGATCCGATGGAGCTCTCCCTCACCGCTCATCGCCACGGCGAGCAGATAACCGCAGAGTGTTCCCCCTGCATATGCGCCAAATGCCTCATGCCGCAGGTTGGAGCCACAACCGACGGATTCCCCCCCGGGGCCAATGGAGGCTTCCACCTGCTCCTTCGACCAGGGCGTCCCGAAAATCTCCTGCTCCAGTGCCGCCACCGCCCCGGCATCCTCCCTCCGCAGCGAACGAATCCGCAGTGTTTCCCTGTCCGCACCTTCCTCCGGCCCGCCTGTCCCTCCCCGGGTTTCCCGGGCCGTCCTGTCCGCACCGCTCATCCTCCCTGCGCTCCCTTTTGAGACACTTCCTTTCCAGGCCGTTCCTCCTGCTCCCGCCTCTTACGCTCCCGCTCTGCCTGGGACATGCGCAGATATTCTGGCTTATGCTCTTCGGCCGTCTCCGTCATTCCCCGCAGGAAATAGACTGCCCCCAGGGCCGCCACGGCTCCGGCTCTCTGCCTGGAGGCAAAGGAGGGTGCGAATACATGGGGAACCGTGCATTCCGCCCCGATCTTCTCCCGGCTCACCGGCACTCCGTCCCCCAGAAAGACCACCGGGCGTCCAAGGCCGTTCACCTCCCGGATCAGTTCCGAGATCCCCATGGCCGCCTGCCCCCGGATCACCCGGAACTCCTCGTGGAACTCATAGAGCCCGCAATAGACCTGTTCCCTCCTGGCATCCAGCATGGGACAGATCAGCCGGTCCGTGCCGAAATGCTCATAGGCCATGGCGTCCAGGGTCGGCACGTGGATCAGCGGCTTATCCAGGGCCTGCCCCAGCCCCTTGGCCGTGGCCGACCCGATCCGAAGCCCCGTAAAGGAGCCGGGACCTCCGGAGACGGCAATGGCGTCCAGGGTCTTAAGGTCCGTCTCCGTCATCCTCACGATCTCGTCGATCATGGGCAGAAGCGTCTGCGAGTGGGTCTTTTTGTGATTGACCGTGTACTCCGCCGTCAGCATGTCGTCCTCCCAGATAGCCGCCGAGGCCGTCAGGGAAGCGCTCTCAATCCCCAATATCTTCATAACATCCCTCTTTCCGGCGGAACCTCCGCCTATAGATGGAAATTTCCACCTGTGCGGTTAGAATATTGGATTCTGTCTTCGTCAGGGAACAGCCATTTGAAGCAGACGATAGGCAGATTTTGCGGATTTTGCGAGCATAGCGTCATCGAACCTGCTTTGATGGAAACAGGTTCGATGACAATAAGCGGCACAGCAAAGTCGGAAAACTGTCACTGGCAGTTTTCCGGCACGCTATGGCGAATCAAAAAATCAACGTGTCTGCGAAACTGGCTGCTCCTTGACGGAGACATGGAAAACCTTCAACCGCACAGGTGACAATTTCTGTCCACCTCTATACTTGCCGCACCGTGATCCGCCGGTAATCGTCGCCCCGCCCAAACTCCTTTTCCAGCCGGATCCACAGGGCTTCCTCCGGGATCAGCTCCTCGATGAGGGAGGCCCATTCCACCAGGCAGACTCCCTCCCCGAAAAAACAGTCCTCATAGCCGACCTCGTCCATCTCCGAAGGGTCGCCGATCCGGTACACGTCAAAATGATACAGCGGCAGACGCCCCTCCTCATAAACCTGCACGATGGTAAAGGTGGGGCTGTTCACCGGCTCTGTGATGCCGAGTCCCGCCGCAAAACCCTGGGTGAGGACCGTCTTCCCCGTCCCAAGCTCCCCGTCCAGGCAGAAAATCTCCCCCGGCTTCGCCCGCTCCCCCAGCCATTTTCCAAAAGCAAAGGTCTCCTCCGGGCAGGATGTCTCACGGATTTCTTCCATTATATTGTTCCCTCTGTCCATTCTCTCAGGCTTTCTGTTTCCTCCGGCCCTTTCTCCGGTTGACGATCTTGATCCCTTTCGCATAGTTCTTTACCAGCTCCACCGCCTCGTCGGCCTCCTCCGGGATCTGGTCCAGCGGCAGAAGGTGGGCCCGCACCTTCCCCATGTAGAAGATCGCCAGCTTCTTAAGGATCACGATCTTCGTGACATTCTTCCACTCCACCAGGCCGCCGTTCTCCCCCTGGGTGATGGTCAGTCCCTCCTCGCCGATCTCCAGATCAATGGGATTCTTGAAAAGCTCCACCGTCTGCACCTGCTTCTTCGCCCGGAAATACATATTGACCGGGTTCAGGATGGTGGCCCATAAGAGTAACACCAGACAAAGGACCTTCGTCCCCGTGTTCATATTGCTGAAATTTCCGATCAGATCCGCCAGGGCCACCACCGCCAGAAGCGCCAGCAGAAATCCCATGATCCCCATGTACGTATGATAGATCTGGAACCGAAACAGATCCGCCGCCGTCGTCCTCGTCACAAATTTCTTGTTCTCCATCTCATTCCTCCGGACTCACTGTATTTTCATGGTCAACTGGATCCGCTTTCGGTCCACGTCCACGCTCATGACCTGCACCTCCACGATATCACCGACGCTCACCGCCTCCAGGGGATGCTTGATGTAGCGGTCGCAGATCTGGGAGATGTGGACCAGCCCGTCCTGGTGGACACCGATGTCCACGAAGGCCCCGAAGTCGATGACGTTGCGGACCGTGCCCTTGAGCACCATGCCGGGCTTCAAGTCCTTCATGTCCATCACGTCGGTGCGCAGGATGGGCTTTGGCATCTCGTCCCGGGGATCCCTGGCCGGCTTCTCCAGTTCCTTCAAAATGTCCGCCAGGGTGATCTCGCCGATCCCAAGCTCGTCTGCCAGTTTCTTTTTCTGGATCGCCTTCTTGCCGATGCCGGGAAGTCCCCCGGCCTCAATCTGCTCCTTGGCATAACCCAGCTTCCCGAGAAGAATGTCCACGGCCCCGTAGCTCTCCGGGTGGACCGCCGTGGCGTCCAGGGGATTCTTTCCGCCTGAGATCCGCATAAAGCCCGCACACTGCTCGTAAGCCTTCGGCCCCAGCTTCGCCACCTTGAGAAGCTGCCTCCGGTCCTCGAACCGGCCGTGCTCCTCCCGATAAGTCACGATATTTTTAGCCACCGTCTTGCTGATGCCGGAAATATAGGAAAGCAGCGGAGCCGATGCGGTGTTGAGATCCACGCCGACCCGGTTGACACAGTCCTCCACCACGGCCGTCAATGCCTCGTCCAGATTTTTCTGGTTCATATCGTGCTGGTACTGTCCCACGCCGATGGACTTGGGATCAATCTTCACCAGCTCCGCCAGCGGGTCCTGAAGCCGTCTCGCAATGGACACGGCGCTCCTCTGGGCCACGTCGAAATCCGGGAATTCCTCCGTCGCCAGCTTACTGGCAGAATACACGGAGGCCCCGGCCTCGCTCACGATGACGTACTGGACCTTAAGCTCCGGAATTTCCTTGAGAAGCTCCACAATCACCTGCTCCGACTCCCTGGATGCCGTCCCGTTTCCCACGGAGATCAAAGTGATCCCATACTTTTTAATAAGGTTCTTCACCACCCGCTTGGCCTCGGCCACCTTGTTCTGAGGCGCCGTCGGATAGATCACCACCGTATCCAGGACCTTTCCCGTCTCGTCCACCACCGCCAGCTTGCAGCCGGTCCGAAAAGCCGGGTCCCAGCCCAGGACCACCCGTCCCACGATGGGCGGCTGCATGAGAAGCTGCTCCAGGTTCTTTCCGAACACGTGGACGGCCCCGGCCTCCGCCGCCTCCGTCAGACTGTTCCGCACCTCCCGCTCGATGGCCGGCGCAATGAGGCGCTCATAGCTGTCCTCGATGACCTCCTCCAAAAAGGCCGAGGTGTTCGGATTGTCCCGGACAATGACCTTCTTCCTCAGATACCGGAGAATGTCCTCCTCCGGTGCCTCCACCCGCACCGACAGGAACTTTTCCTTCTCTCCCCGGTTGAGGGCCAGGATCCGATGGCCCGCCGCCTTCTTCACCGGCTCCTCATAATCATAGTACATCTCGTAGACCGACTTTTCCGCCGCATCCTTCGCCTGGGACTTGAGGATTCCCTTTCCCATGGTGGCCTCCCGGATATAGGTCCGGTAATCCGCCTCGTCGGAAATCCGCTCCGCCAGGATGTCCCCGGCGCCGGCGAGGGCTTCCTCCGCCGATTCCACACCCTTCTCCGCCGACACGTATTTCTCCGCCTCCGAGAGGGCCGGGACTTTCAGCATCTGCAGCATCAGCGTGTCCGCCAGGGGCTCCAGCCCCTTCTCCTTTGCCACCGTGGCCCTGGTCCGCCGCTTGGGCCGGTAAGGGCGGTACAGATCCTCCACCAAGACCAGCGTATCCGCCGCCAGGATCTGCTCCTCCAACTCCTTCGTGAGCGCCCCCTGCTCTCTGATGGTCTCCAAAACCTGCGCCTTTCTCTCCTCCAGGTTCCGCAGATACTTAAGCCTCTCGTCCAGGTTCCGCAGCACCTCGTCGTTCAAAGAGCCGGTCGCCTCCTTGCGGTAACGGGCGATGAAGGGGATCGTGTTCCCCTCGTCGATCAGCCCCACCGCCGCCTCGGCCTGACTCTTTTTAATATGAAGCTCTTCGGCAAGCGCCTCGATAATGTCCATAAACATCCTCCCAAATTCCACTGATTCCTGCGTTTTCCCCGAGGCCCGCTCTAAAGGGCCGATGCCCATTCGATGAGGTTTACCCGCCAGAAGATCCAGGCCAGGTTCTTCACCAGGACATTCAGGATCAAAAACGCTACTGCTATTTTAATATAAATATGCCGATAAGCAAACCCTTTTATTTTCCCGCAGGTGAAAATTTTTAAAGTGTGGCTCCCCATGAACAGCACATACAGAGCCAGCCCGTAAACCACCAGCGGATGGCAGAGCACACTCGCCAGAACCTTTCCCTGAAACAGCAGGTGAAAGGCCCTGGTTCCGCCGCAGCCCGGACAGAAAAGTCCCGTCAGCGAATAAATGGGACATGCAAACAGCGGCCCCGAAAGCGGAATCCGGAACCATTTGATCAAAAACAGGACGGCGGCTACCACAAGGATAGCCGCCAGCCCCAACCTGTACAGGGTCTGTTCCGTACCGTTCTTATCCGTCTTCATCCCTCCGCCGTCTTTAGTCATCCGCCAGATCAAACTTGTCATGGATAGCCCTCATGGCCCGGTTCACGTCGTTCTCGTCGATCAGCACCGTGATGCGGATCTCGGAGGTGGAGATCATCTGGATGTTGATGTTGGCTCCGTACAGGGCCTCGAACATCTTCGCCGCCACGCCCGGATTGGAAGTCATGCCGGCGCCGATGATGGAGACCTTCGCCACATGGTCGTTATATACGAACGAATTGGCCGTAAAGGTGTCCTTGTGCTCCTCGATGATGGCCACGGCCTCTTTGAGCTCCGTCTTGGGCACCGTGAAGGCAATGTCCCGCCTTCCGTCGCGGGCCACCGACTGTAAAATAATGTCAATGTTGATGTTCTTTGCCGCCAGGTAATTGAACAGCTTGAAGGCGATGCCCGGCTCATCCTTCACGCCGATAACCGAAATCCTGGCCGCATTCAAATCCGAAGCGACTCCGCTCACGATCATTCTTTCCATTTTTGTCTCCTCCTTGACAACAGTTCCTTCCGCATAATTTAAGCTGGAGCGCACCACAAGCTGTACGCCGTATTTTTTTGCCATTTCCACCGAACGGTTATGGAGCACCTTGGCGCCGAGAGAGGCAAATTCCAGCATCTCGTCGTAGGTCACTTCGCTCATCTTCCTGGCATTGGGCACGATCCTGGGATCCGCCGTGTAAACGCCCTCCACGTCCGTGTAGATCTCACAGGAATCCGCATGGAGCGCCGCCGCCAGGGCCACCGCCGTGGTGTCGGAGCCGCCCCGCCCCAGGGTCGTGAAATCATCGTGGCGGTTCACGCCCTGGAAGCCGGTCACGATGACGATCTTCCTGGAATCAAGCTCATTGCGGATCCGCTCCGTGTCGATCCGCTTTAACCTCGCATTGGTGTAGGCCGACGAAGTGTGCATCGCCACCTGGAAGGCGTTGAGGGAGACGGCCGGAATGTTCATGGAGGCGAAGGCCATGGCCATGTAAGCCACCGATATCTGCTCCCCCGTCACCAGAAGCATGTCCATCTCTCTCTTCGGCGGGTTCGGGTTGATCTCGTGCGCCTGGGCGATCAGATTGTCCGTGGTCTTTCCCATGGCCGACAGGACCACCACCACGTCGTTGCCCTTCCGGTAATCCTCGGCGCAGCGGTTCGCCACGTTGAAGATCCGCTCCTTGTCGGCGACGGAACTGCCGCCGAATTTCTTCACAACTAACATATTCTCCTCCTGCTTTATGCATATAGACTTTCATTTGAGTTTCCGCATTTTTGTCACTGCCAGAAACACGGAAGAAAATCGGTTCTTTTCACGCCGGAACACGCTTCCGCTCATGAAAGCTCGTAGCGGTACTAAGAGACTTCCTTCGCCCAGGCTCGGAATTCTCTAAGTACCGACGGCTTTCATATGGTTCCGGCTTAGAAAAAACCGCTTTTCTTCCTGTCGGTTGCAAAATACGGAAACTCATAGAGTATTTCCGCTTCCTTACACGTCCATGCGGATCATGGAGAGCACGCCTTCCACTTTTGCGGCCTTCTCCTCGTAGGCCGCCTCCGCCATGACAGGTGTCACGAAGGCAAACTCGGAAAGTCCTTCTATTTCAATATATGTCACCGGACCGAAGGCTGCCTCCACCTGGGCCTTTTTCTCCGCCCCGCCGGCCACACGGACAAAGAATTTTCTCTCCCAGGTGCCCTTGTCGGCGAGGGGAAGCTTCTTCGTGCTCCAGCTTTGCACCAGCGTCTTTCCGGGATTCTTCGCCATCTCCACCACGTCGGCCACCACGGCGCTGGCGGTGGGAAGGCTCCCCGCTCCCCGTCCGTAGAACATGAGCTTATCCACCATGTTCCCCTCCACCATGATCCCGTTGAACACGTCATTCACGGCGTAGAGGGGATGGGAGGCGTCGATCATCACCGGCGCCACCATGGCGTGGAATTTGTCCCCGTCCCGCCTGCTGGTGCCGAAGAGCTTGATGGAGGTCCCCATCTTCCTGGCGTATTTAAAATCCGTGTCGGTGATCTTGGTGATGCCCTCGGTGTAAATATCTTCAAAATCCACCTGGCTTCCGTAAGCCAGGGAGGAAAGGATCGCAATCTTCCTGCAGGCGTCAAAGCCCTCGATGTCCGCCGTGGGATCCTTCTCCGCATAGCCCTTCTCCTGGGCTTCCTTAAGCACCGCATCAAAGGTCATGCCCTCTTTGTCCATCTTGGTCAGCATGTAATTGGTGGTGCCGTTTAAGATGCCGGTGATCTCCACGATCTCATCGGCCGTCAGGCACTGGTTTAAGGGCCGGATGATGGGAATGCCGCCGCCGACGCTGGCCTCGAAGAGAAAGCTCACATGGTTCTCCTTCGCCAGGTCCAAAAGCTCGGTCCCCTTCTTCGCCACCAGGGCCTTGTTGGAGGTGGTCACAGACTTTCCCGCCGCCAGGGCCTTCTTCACAAAGGTGCAGGCCGGCTCCACGCCGCCCATGGTCTCCACCACGATGGAAACCTCCGGATCGTTCACCAGAATGTCCACGTCATGGATGACCTTTTCCTGGATGGGATCCCCGGGAAACTCCCGAAGGTCCAGCACATATTTCACCTCGACGGGCTCTCCCACCCGTTTTGCGATACTCTCTGCATTCCTCTCCACCACGGCCGCCACGCCGGAACCGATGGTGCCGTATCCCATGATTGCAATCTTCATTGATCTTTTCCTCTCATTCTCTTCCCAGTATTTTCAGATAATGGATCCCTTCCATCTGCTCGATGCCCTCCAGCATGGAAGAAGTGTCTCCGGTGATCGGAAGCACGTCGATGCTCAGCGTCAGAGATGCCACACCGTTGATGGGGATCGTCTGGTTGATCGTCAGGATGTTTCCATTGTACTCCGCAATGATCTTAAGCACCGCCGACAAAAGCCCCGGCACATCGTCCATCTGCATGACGAAGGTGATCGTCCGTCCCCTGGCATTGTCATGGAAGGGAAAAATGTCGTCCTTATATTTATAGAAAGAACTCCTGCTGATCCCGGCCCGGTCCGTCGCCTCCTGCACCGAGCAGGCCCGCTCGCTGGCCAGAAGACGCTTCGCCTCCACGACCTTTAAGAGCACGTCCGGCACGGCCTTATTTCTGACCACATAATACTGATTGTCCTCTGCCATTGCCTCCCGCCTCCGAAAACGTCCGCCTATCAAATACAATTGTTTTTACCACAAAGAATACTAGCATACTTTCCCGGATTATGCAACCACTTTTTGCGAAAGAATGCAAATAAGACCACCGTTCATGTTAAAATAAACTGTAAGATTTTCCGATTCCTGACGAAGTAAAAGATGAGATACCACCGACATGGAGAGGAGGGCGGCAGGATGCAGGAGCAGGAATTATTGGAGGCCTTAATGCACACGCCGGAAGCCGGCCTGTCGGCCCTCATGAATCAGTACGCCGGGCTGGTCCGTGCCGTGGTCAGAAGGCGCCTTTCGGCAGACGTATTTTGTTCCGCCGACGTGGAGGGCTGCGTGGCCGACACCTTCAGCGAATTCTACCTGGAGCTTGACCGGTATGCGTCGGAAAAGGGGAGCATCCGCTCCTACCTGTGCGTGATCGCCAGAAACAAGGCCCTGGACCTTCTGCGGCGGCGGTACCGGGAGCGGAACCTGCTCCCCCTGGACGAGGCCCTGGTCCGTGAGACCGCAGAAGACTCTCTGGAATGCGGACTGGAGGAAGCTGAGATGCGCCGGGCCGTACTTGCGGCGGTAAAGGAGTTCGCCGAGCCGGATCGTGAGATCCTGCTGCGAAAATTTTACCTGGGAGAGTCTTCCAGGGAGATTGCAGAGAAACTTACGCTCACCGTCTCCAACGTGGACACCAGGACTCACCGGGCTGTCAAAATGCTGCAGAAGAAACTGAAGGAATGGAGGGAATCGCCGTGAAAAAGACTTTGACCGAACTGTTTGATGAATGCAGTCCCGGGGAACTGGATGCGCTTCTCCCGGAGAAGCTCGACGTACCGATTGAAAATGACGCCCTGGAGCGGATCCGCAAAAAGGCCCTGGAACAGGCATTTCCCCGGGCGGCCCGGCTAAAACGCCCTTTTTCCGGACGCTCTCGGCCCAAAGGCCCCGGACGCTTCCGGTCCAAACCTCCCCGCTCCGGTCATTCCCACACTCAACTGTGGTTCAAAGGTGCTGCCGCCGCCTGCCTGGTCCTGGCCGCAGGGCTCCTTGGCTTCTCCTATGTCTCCGAGGCCAGGGAATACCGGGCGGCCCTTCAGTTTTTTGAAGAAAACGGCCTCTCCGCCGAGGGGCTTGACCGAAAGGACGTAAAATCCGTCTACCGGGATATCACCACCGGACAGTTCACCTACGATAAAACAGCCCAGGTGCTCGAAAAGAGCGTGACCGGACAGGTGCCGGGAAAGGAAATCTTCCAGAGGGAGCCCACCCCGGAGGAGCTGGCCACATTGTGGGACCGCCGGAACCGGGAGCTCCCGGAGAGCGGGGTCAGCTACCAGATCCACTATACGGAAAAAACAGACGAGGACCGGGGCTTCGAGGTCCACGACAAGAGCACTCTGGAGCGGTACGAGGACGGCGTTCTGGTCTGGGCGGCGGAGTTCTCCGATTTTCAGGTCACGGATTTTGCCCAGGTCTCGGACGGCACGGCCGTGTGGGGCCATACTCCCACCTGGTCCAGCGAGCAGCCCTCCTCCGGCTGGGTCGCCAAAGTCGACGAAGGTGGAACGGTCCTGTGGGAAAGGGAGATGGGCCACGGCTTTTGCCGCGAGTCTGTCTCTGCCATCCTGGACAACGGCGACGGCACCTGGGCGGTGATCAGCCGCGGGGACCTTGCCTATCTCTGCCTGAGCCAGTATTCGGATACGGGGGAGGAGCTGAGCTTCCGGAAGACGGAGGTGGGCAATTACGGCATCTGGAACGCCGCCAGGCTGGAGGACGGATACCTGATCCAGCTTGGCAATAACATGAGCGGAGAATTCGCCTCCCTGGCAAAGCTTGACCGGGACGGAACCCTCTCCGGCAGCTTCACCTACACGGGAGACGACTGCCACTACCATCTGAGGGACATGACGGAATATAACGGCCGGGTCTATCTCTCCGCCTATGCCACCCCAAAAGAGTCCGGGGATGATTCCGACAACAGCATCTACAGCGAACTCTCCGGGATCATGGATCATCTTTTTGACAACCGACTTTTCGATATCTCCAGCGAAGAACTGACTCCCATGATCCGGGAAAATTATACGGCGGTACTCCTGGTATGCCCTCCCGGCGGAGGCGCACCGGAGACCTTTTATGAGATGAAGGGCTCCTTAGGCGCAGAGCTGGCCGTAAACGAAGAAGGAGAGCTCCTGTGGAATACAGAACGCATCTCCTCCGACTTCTTCTTTTCCCCGGCCACCAGCTCCTTCTCCATCGGCGGCACCTGCCGGGTCTTTCGCTATACCTTTGACGAGGACGGCGCCCTGGTCCGGCAGGAGGACACGGGAGAAACCGTGAGGTTTTACCGCTGACACGAAAGAACCATTTACCGGGTTTTACCGCTCATGTGCTCCACCACCAGCCGGAAAACCCTCGTGCGGGGCATGACCGCCCGATTAAAGGCGCATTCCTCTTTGTGGTAATGTCCCATCAGGGCGCACAGGGCCTCATGCTTTTCCTCCTCTGGGACCGGTTCGAGCCTGCCCTGCCCGATGACGCTTTCATACTTCATCGTGCAGGAGCAGCCGTCCCGCCCCTCCTTAAGCACCAGTTCGTGGGAGCAGTCCATCTCAAAGCTGGCGCGGTTGTCCTTCGCCATCAGCTCATACTTTCTTCCCTCCGACGCTCCGTGAAAATATAAAATGATCTGTCCGTCTTTTTCCTCCATGCCGAAATTAAGGGGCAGAATGTAAGGGTATCCTTCGTCGTTGAGGGCCAGGCGGCACACGTCGCATCGTTTCATCACTTCAATGATCTGAGCCCTGTCTTTGATCTCTCTGTCACTTCGTCTCATCTGCATTTCCTCCCGGCTCCGACAAAATGGCCCCCCACGGGGCGTCAGAGCGCAATGATCACGCCGCCGTCCCCGGCATAGGTGGTACTGACTCCCGCCGTGTTGACGATGTAGACGTCCTTGACCTTGATCAAGCGGCAGATCTGTTCCTTCACCTTCCTCGCCCGCTCCGGGCAGTTGGTATGGGCGATCGCCAGAATCTTGTTTTCCGCCTCCTTAGCCTCCTTCGCCACCCACTGGACCATCTTTGCAAGGGCCTTGTCAATCCCCCTGGCCTGGTCCAGCTTGATGATCACGCCCTTGTCGGCACCCATCACCGGCTTGATGTTTAAAACCGTGGCAAAAACCGCCTGGAGCCCGGTCAGCCTTCCATTCTTTTTCAGGTAATCCAGCGTCTCCAGCACGAAGTACGTCTTCATATTGTCCCGGAAATCAGAAACCTCTCTCACGATCTCGGCGAAGCTCTTTCCCGCCTCGGCCAGTTCCCGGATCTTCAAGGCGATCTTCACCTCACCCACTGCGGCGGAATCGGAACTAAACACGGCAATTTGCTTCTTCCCCTTCTCCTCCAGATACAACGTCCTCCCCAAAACGGCACTGTTGTAAGTTCCGCTCAGGTGCTGAGAGAGGGTCACGACGAAAACGGCATCCGCCTCGCAGTCGTAAGCCTCCTTAAACGCCTCCGGCGAGGGACATGCGGTCTTCGGACAATCCGGCGTGGTGCGCACCAGCTCCAGGTACTCCGCCTGGTCGAAATTCTCGTCGTCCGTAATCATCCGCTTTCCCACCTGCAGCGTCAGGGGAATCACCTGAAAATGGCTGTCCGCCCTCAATTCCTCCGTCAGGTCGCAGCAGCTGTCAACTACTATCTTGTAATTCATCGTTCTCCTCCTGCACTTCCCTACCACTTTTATTCGAACTCTTAACCGTTCTACGTAGTTTTCATTACCATATATGATAGCACAGGATGTTTCGTTTGAAAAGGGGTATTCCGAAAAGTTCTGCCCGTATTTTCAAAATTTTTATATTTTTCAGCCCTCCTGCCAGTACGCCTCCAGCAATCTGGTCAGTATCTCCTGGTCGGCGGCCCCCATGGTCTCCCTGGCGGAATGCATGGCAAGAAGCGGTATCCCCACGTCCGCCGTATTCATCAGCGCAAAGGAGGACGCCGCAGAGCCCAGCGTGCTCCCGCCTCCCGCATCCGAGCGATTCGCAAATATCTGACATGGAATGTCCCGCTTTTCACAGATACTGCGGACTGCGCCGACGGCCACCCCGTCCGTGGCATATCTCTGACAGCACTCCGTTTTCAACACCACGCCGTTTCCCGGATATACGAGATTCGTTACGTCGCTCTTCCCCGGATGGTTGGGATGTACCCCGTGGGCTGCGTCCACCGACAACAGAAAGCTGCGGAACCGGCTGTTGAGGCAGTCCTCGTCACTGTAACCGAACGAGCGGCAGATCTTTTCCATCACCACGGCGAGAAGTGCGGAAGCGGCCCCCTGCTTTGTCCGATTGCCGATCTCCTCATGGTCAAAGAAAACCGCCATGTCCACGCCGTCCATCCGGCCTCCGCTGCGCAAAAGCCCGTCCAGACAGGCTTTCACGGAGGCCAGGTTGTCCAGCCTGGGGGCGGACAAAAACTCCTGATTCATCCCGAACAGCTCTGGCTTGTCACAGTTGTAGAGCGAGAGTTCAAAAAACAGAAGCTCCTCCGGACGCACCCCCGCCCGTCCGGCCAAAGCTTCGACAAAGCCGTCCGCCCCGTTTAATTCCTCCTCCAGAATCCGCCCCACCAGGGGCGTCATGTCCGTCTGCCGATTGAGCTCCACCCCCTTGTTCACATCCCGATTCATATGAATCGCCAGATTCGGGATGACGCAGAGCGGTCTCCCGAAATCAATCAGCCTGGTTTCCGGAGAAAAGCAGCGCCCTCCTCTGAGGGTTACCCGCCCGGCCACGGAGAGGGGACGGTCCAACCAGGTGTTTAAAATGAGGGCACTGAAAAAGTCTGATTCTAAAAAAAGAATTGGGCTTTTTTCATTATTGGTATTATAATGGAAATATGAGGAGGGAGGCTCCCGAAATGCT
>JAAWRC010000032.1 GCA_022800815.1 Lachnospiraceae bacterium
GCCTTCTGCGGTTCTGGGCTTGCTGGAACGCTTGGCGCAGTAGGCTTTGAACGGACATATTGGCAGAATATTCTCGTAAATTTATGTTTCGCAATTGCCCGTACTCTTTTAAGTACAGAAAGGAGCGTATTATGATCGCTACAAGGCAAATGGATGTGAGGACAAATATAAAAAATATTTTGATATGGCGTTTAATGGGGAACCAGTAATTGTTTCACGAAAAGAAAATAAAAATGTCGTGATCATTTCCGAAGAAGAGTACAATGAGCTGGCAAAGGCTAAAAGAAATGCGGAATATCTGGAAAAATTAAACAGGGCAGACGAGCAAATAAGGACGGGGCATTGCAGGGGACATTATACAGACTGATGGCTGTTTCTTACTACAACAGCCATTTTTTGCTTTCCGGGAATAAGATATCCAAACCGGCGCATACTGACTGTAAGGATCGGGCATTGTCATAGGGGGCAGCCTGAGCAAAACAGACAGAAAGAGGGAAAATCCATGACGGGAAGCAAATTTCAGCGGGGAAAGGCCAGCATTGCCTTTGAGGAGGGGCCCCAGATCATCGGACAGGCCTCGGTGGCCGGAAAAAAAGAGGGAGAAGGGCCGCTTGCGGCTTATTTTGACGTGATTGAGCCGGATCCCATGGTGGGATGCGACAACTGGGAGGCGGCGGAGAGCGCTCTCCAGAAAGAGGCGGCGGACCTGGCTATTGAGAAGGCCGGACTGGTGCGCACGGAGATCCGTTATCTGTTTGCCGGGGATCTGTTGGGGCAGCTCATCGCCACCTCCTTCGGCACGGTGGATCTGGAAATTCCCGTCTTTGGACTTTACGGGGCCTGTTCCACCATCGGGGAGGCCCTCTGTCTGGGGGCCATGACGGTGGAGGCGGGATATGCGGAATATACCATGGCCATGGCCTCCAGCCATTTTGCCAGTGCGGAGAAGCAGTTCCGTTTTCCTCTTGAGTACGGAAACCAGAGGCCCCTCTCCACTACCTGGACCGTTACGGGCTGCGGCTCTTTTATTCTGGGAAAGAGAGGCGGAAAGGTTCGGGTCACCGGCATCACACCGGGGAAGATTGTGGACATGGGGCTTAAGGATTCCATGAACATGGGAGCCTGTATGGCTCCGGCGGCCTGCGACACCATCTGCCGGAATCTGGAGGACTTTGACAGGGAGCCAAAAGACTATGACAAGATTATCACCGGGGATCTGGGAGAAGTGGGACAAAAGATCCTCCTGGATTTTGTAAAAAGCCGGGGATACGAGATTGAAGGCCGGCACATGGACTGTGGTATTGAGGTTTTCGACAAGGAAAGCCAGGATACTCACTCCGGCGGAAGCGGCTGCGGCTGTTCGGCCATCGTGCTGGCGGCCTACATCCTGCCGAAGCTCGCCTCCGGGGAGTGGAAACGGGTACTGTTTTTGCCCACGGGGGCGCTCCTCTCCAGCACCAGCTTCAACGAGGGGCAGAGCGTGCCGGGCATCGCCCACGGGGTGGTTCTGGAACACTGTAGTGAATAAATGAGGGATTAAATGAAAAATTAATGAGGGATAATAGGGGGCTGCAGGCGTTCAGTCAATTCCCATCTGGCTGAGCGCCTGATCTGTCATCAGGGAGTATTCATGCCAGAGGTAGTAGTATTCCGCCTGGCCGAATTTCAGCTCCTTCAAAGAACGGGAAGCGGGACTTGCCAAAAATCGTTTGGCAGGGAACGGATAGGAGACGGTCCAGGGCTTGGGTGCGCCTGCGAAATGGACAATGGCCGGATCATAGTCCGGTTTTTTCTGCATCCGGTCGAAATACCACAGGCAAAAATTATAAGGCATGTGCCAGATATCCGGGAACCGGTCAAAATCATAGTACCGGACATTTCCCACAAATGCGGCGGAAAAAAGCCCCTGATCTCCCCAATAAGCTTTCTTTTCTCCATTTCCTCCGACAATTCGGTTAACTTCCTCGGCAAGCACGCAAAACTCATCCAGTGTCAGACCGTTTTGCCGCAGCTTTTCCAGATTGATCATGTAAGAGCCGGTATTAAAGATGCCGCGGAGAATATAGGGAAGGCAGTTTTCCCAGTCGCCCAGGTCGTCCGCCTGATAGGGGGCCAGGCGATTCGCTTCCAGCTTATAGGAGATGCCGGTTGCGATCAGCGCATTGTCCTGAAAGTCATAGTGGTAATAGGGAGAAATGTCTCCGACAACCATGGTATCCCCTGCATCCAGATACAGGATACGGGAAACCGTTTCCGGCAGCAGCAGGTGTGCGCAGGCGGAATAATAAGCTTCCTTGGCCCAGCCGCCGTATTTTGCCAAAAGGAGGAAGGGCTCTGGGTCGGGGACGGGAACGGGATGAAACGTGAGGTTGGGGAAGGATTCACAGAGGGCGTGAAGCGTTTCCAGATGTTTTGTAGAGATATCGCTGTATAAAAGATAGAAATCAATCTGTGCGGCGGACAGGTTGCGGGAGATGGTCATGAGGTTCACTGCCAGATAGGGAGCCAGATTGTCGTCACAGGAAGTCAGGATATGATACCTGGGGGGGGTATTTGAAAAAACAGTATTCATGGAAAAAGACCTCTCAAATATAAGATATTTTTGACAGTTTAGCACAGCCTTCGGCAGAATGCAACAGGTAATGTGGCCGAAAATATGTTTGGCTTATAAAATTTAGCTAAACTTATTATCAATTTATAAAATTTAGCAAAAACGGTTGACATCTCACAAAAAGCGGCATATAATAACGGCACCGTCACATCAGGCGGTGCTTCTTTTCGGGGATTCCCCCGATGATTCCATAAAATAAAACTTAAAATGACAAGTTATTGCGGGGTGAGGCCATGGCCTGTGTGCCTGGGGATATTCTTTATAAGACTTACAGGATTTTGGACGTGTTGGGAAAAGGCGGAAGCGGCACGGTGTATCTGGTGCGCCATGAGCGCAGCGGAAGGCTCTGGGCCGTGAAGGAGATTGCAAAAGAGGAAAATCATCTGATCATGGAGGCGGAGCTTTTGAAAAAGCTTCGGCATCCGGGGCTTCCGGCCGTGGGAGACATTCTGGAACAGAATGGGATGTTTTATCTGGTGATGGATTACATCGAGGGAAAGTCCTTAAGGAGACTTCTGGAAGAGGAAACCCGTTTCAGCCAGGAGCAGGTGGTGGCATGGGGAATTGAGTTGTGTGGGGTTCTGGAATATCTGCACACCAGGACTCCCTCTGTGATCTACCGGGACATGAAGCCTTCCAACGTGATGCGGCGGGAGGACGGAAGCCTAGTGCTGGTGGATTTTGGAACGGCCAGGGAGAGGAAGGAGGAGGCCGAGGGAGACACGGTCTGGTTGGGAACCAGGGGCTATGCGGCTCCGGAGCAGTACGGAGGACATGGGCAGACCGGCCCGGAGACGGATGTTTACGGACTTGGCGCAGTACTATACCACCTGCTGACCGGTCGCAGCCCGGCGGATCCGCCCTATGGATTTGTGCCGATTCGAATGGTCCGACCGGAGCTTTCCGGCGGTCTGGAGAAGATTCTTGCATGCTGCACCAGGGATAATCCGGAAGAGCGGTATCATTCCTGCGGAGAGCTTGCCTGGTCCCTGGAGCATTACCGGGAGCTGGACGAAGCTTTTATTCGGCAGAAAAAGAGAAGAAGGCGGATTTTTGTGGTTTGCGCCGTCGCCACGATGACGGCTTTCGTGGGAAGTCGGACCATGGCCTTGTTGGAACGGAGGGCCATTGCAGGCACCTATCAGGCTCAGCTTGCGGAGGCGGAGGGGGCCGTTCACAGAGAGGATCGGCTGGAAGCGTGCAGGAGGGCGATCCGCCTGGAGCCGGGGCTTGCGGAGGGGTATCGTTGCCTGATGAAAATTTTTTTGGAAGACGGCACATTTTCGGCGGAAGAAGAGCTTGTCCTGCGGGAGGTACTGAATGAAAGACTGGATGGAGGCGGGCGCATTCTGGACCGGCTTCAGAAAAATGAGACAGAGTATCAGAAGGCGGCCTATGAGATCGGGCAGGCGTACTTTTACGATTACGAGGGGACGGACGGGAAGCGGGCCTCCGCCAGATGGCTTTTGGCGGCGGCGCAAAGTGGAGAAGAAGGCGGACTTTCCGGGAGGGAACTTTTGCGTGCGGAGGTTCTCAGCCGGATCGCAGGATATTATGACGGGCTGGATATTCAAAAAAGAAACGGGGACAGCGAAGCTTCCTACGAGGAGTACTGGCAGGATCTGGAGACCCTTGGCAGACAGGAACTTGAAGCGGGAGATAACAGGGTCACGGCGCTTTTAGCGGACCGGGAGCTGGTAGTGGGACTTGCCCTTCGGACGAAACAGTTTAAAACGGCGGGAATCGATGCCGATTCCATGGAGACGGCTCTTTTGCGGGTGCGAAACAGGCTGCGGGTATGGGAGAGGGAACCGGACCGGTCGGAATATGAATCGCAGCTGAAACGGGACGTGCGGGAGGGGCTTTTAACGGCCGGCCGTGCGGTCGAGGCGGCCTTTGCGGATACGGAGTCGTGGGAGGAGGAAGAACATGGGACAGGAAATGATTGAGAGCTTTCACAGATGGGAGGTGATACTGGGAGTGGTTGGAATGTGTGGGACCGTGCTGCTTGCGGTTCTGTTTTGGAAATTCCGGTATGGGACCTTTCTGGCAGAGCGGTTAAAAAACAGAAGAGAAAGGCGAAAGCGGCTTCGGGACGGGACGGCCCTTCTTCTGGCGGCGGCGCTTCTTGCTCCACCTGCCGGAACCCTGGCGGCGGAGGTATCGGGCCTTCCTGTTTCTGTGAACGGGACTGCCGCCGGGAGGGTGTCCGTGACGGTTGAGGGAGATTCGGTCAGACCGAATGTCTACCGGGATACGGCGGTAGCGGAAATTACTTTTCAGGAGAAGAATTTTGACGAAGAGAGCGTTTCCGTGACGGTTGGTGACGAGACGGGGCGGGAGACCAGGATTACCTTTGAGGACGGCAGATGGAGAGGGTTGTCCGGGCTGGGAGAAGGCGTTTTGGAGGTGATTCCCTACGGGAGGACGGAGACTGGAGGGGAAGATGCCGCAGAGACATTGCTTCCGGGGGAGAATGCGGAGCGATGGTTCCTGGACAGCGAGGAGGGGGTTTTGGAGCACACGGAGGAGCGGACGGTGAAAATGCGGCTGCGTTTCCCGAAAGAGGGATGCTTTGTGATCCGGCAGGCGGTCTGCAGGGATTTGGCGGGAAATATATCCGAGCTTTCGGAGCCGATTCCCGTGACCATAGACCGGACGCCGCCGGCACTGCAGATGGTTCTTCCGGGGGAGGAACTGGTCCATGAGGGATATTACGGCCACCCGATAACCGTCTGGCTCTATCTGAAGGAACACAATTTTAAGGAGGAGGAGGCGGAAGGGCTTCCGCAGGTCATTCTGGAGACCAGAAAAAAGGGGGTGGAAGAGAACGGAGAGGGAGGAGAACCGTATGCGGAGAAGACGATTGCCGCAGAAGGGATGTGGGAGGCGGCTTCCGAAAAGGGAAGTGATTGGTATAAACTGCCGATCAGCGTGACGGAGGACGGAAACTATCGGCTCAGGGTGTCCTACGCAGATCCGGCGGGCTGGCCCCTCTCGGCGGAAAGCCGGGCGGAACAGGAGTTCACCGTGGATGCGACGGCACCGGAATTCGGGGCCATCACCGTCATGGGGGAAACCTGGAAGGCGTTTATGGAGCAGGTTACCTTTGGTCTCTATTCCTCCGACGAGGAGGCGGTGATTTTGGAGGGGGGAGACAGTGTTTCCCCCGTGGAACCGCTCCGCTATTTTTGTGCGGACAGGGAATTGACGGAACATGACCTGCAGGGGATTGGAGAGGAGCAATGGAAAGAGGGGGACAGCCTGGTGCTCGTACCGGATCTCAAAACGGTGATCTATCTGAAAGTGACGAATTATGCCGGACTCAGCAGTTATTTTAATTCTTCCGGACTGGTAATCGAAAACAAGGGCCCGCTCATCTCCCTGTCACCCCGGGGGGAGGCTTGGGCCGAGAGCGGTATTTACCGGGGAGACGTGGAGCTTTCAGTTGCACTTGAGGAACCGGAGGAGACGGGAGTCGCCTCCGGCCTGAGACGGGCATCCTATGTGCTGGAAGCGGAGAGAGGGGGGACGAGAGCGCTTATTCGGGAAGGAATTTTGTTGGACGAAACGGCGGGGACGGGAGGGACCGGGAGTCTTAAAAGCTGGCAGGACGGAGTGCTTTTGCGAGCGGCCGAATACGACGGAGAAGTTTTGTGGTTTACGGTTTTTGCGGAGGACATGGCCGGGAACCGGTCGGAGAAGGACATCTGCCTTTCTATGGACCAGACGGCCCCGAAGCTGCAGATTACCTATGGGGGAGAGCGGCCGGAAAACAACAGTTACTATAATCAGGAACGAAGGGTGCGGCTTACCATAGAGGAGGCGAATTTTTCCGAGGAGCGGGTGTGGATTGCGGTTACCAACACGGACCGGGTCCTTCCGGAGATTTCCGGGTGGAGTCACAGCGGAAACCTGCATAGTTGTCAAATCACCTTTTCGGAGGATGGAGATTATACCTTTTCGGTCAGATGCGAGGATCTGGCGGGGCACAGGTCGGAGAAAAAAGAGGAGGATTTTACCATAGACCGGACGCCGCCGAGGGTTTCCGTGGAATTTTCGGAGGAAGGTCGCACGGAGGACGGCAGATATTACCGGGCGCCGGGTACACTTGAGATCACGGTGGAGGAGCACAACTTTAATCGGGAGCGGGTTGTGGAGGAAATGACGGCTCTGCTTGACGACGGCGGGAACGGACGTTGGAGGGCGGAGAGCTTTGACAGCCGGGGGGACATTCACACGGCGTCCCTGCCTTTTTCCGAAGACGGAGAGTATCGTTTCTCTCTGACCTGTACCGACCAGGCCGGAAATGCAGACGGGGAAGAGACGAAAGCGGTGTTTTCGGTGGATCGGACGCCGCCGTCCATAGAGATTCTCGGGTTGGAACCCAACTCAGCCAATCGTGGGGAGGTTGAAGCCGAGATTCGGTTTGTCGACAAACGCCTGAAGCCGGAGTCTGCGTCGGTGGAGCTCTCCCGGCTGGACGGGAAGGGAAGGGGGAAGGAATATCAGTACCAGGAGCTTTTGGGGGACGGCGGAGTCGTGATAAAAACGCTTCTTCCGGAGAACTTTCCGGGAACGGAGGAGGTGGACGGTCTGTACCTGTTGCGGGCGGCGGGGACGGACCGGGCCGGGAATCGGACCGAGCGGGAGCTTTCGTTTTCCGTCAACCGGTATGGCTCTGTCTATGCGGCTGTGGGAGAGACGAAGGAATGGCTGTGTGCGGGGGAATATCCCTATCTGCCCGAGGAGCGGGAGGTGGTTATTCGGGAATACAATGTGGACCCGGTAGAAGACTTTCAGGTGTCTTTGGGCAGAAACGGAGTGGTTTCCCTGCTCACGGAAGGGAAAGGTTTTCGGAGGAACGCACTTTCGGAACAATCGTCCTCTGCCGGATGGCGGGTGTATGAATACCGGATTCCCAAGGAAGTATTCAGGCTGGAAGGGGATTATGAGCTTCTGTTTCATTCTGCGGATCGGGCGGGAAACCGGGTGGGAAACGAGTTCGCCAGAAATGGGGAACGGGAGAGGGTGTTTGCCTTTTCCGTGGACAAAACTGGTCCGTCGGCCGTCCTCTCCGGGGCGGAGGACGGGGGACGTTACCGGGCGGATGGCTTGGAGGTGTTTCTGGATATCTGCGACAACATGCGGCTTCAGAAGGTGGAGGTGAGAACGGAGGAAGGAAAAAGCTGCTATGAGGGGGAGGAGTTGGAACAGCTATTCTCGAAGGAGGGTCTCAGGGTAAAACTCCCGAAGACGGATGACTGGCAGACCCTGGAGCTTTATGCCGAGGATGCTGCAGGAAACGGGTTGGAGCTTGGAAACGGTCGGGAGACGGGAGCCCCCGGATGTCTGAAATGGGAATTTCTGATAACCTCCGACCGGTGGATTCAGCTTTGCAAGGATCCGGTCCGGTTTGCGCTGTTTCTGTTTTTTGCCGGGGGAATCTTTGTGGCGGCGGGCTTCCTGGCGGCATACCGAGGGCGGGTAAAAAAAGAAATTGACAGGCTTCGGACCATGGTCAAACAAAAGCTTTTATGATAGAATAGTCCTAACAGCTTGAATGGATGGAGGGAATGGGAATGAACTATCTAATCGGTATTGATTTGGGGACTTCTGCGACGAAAACCGTATTGTTTGATGAAAATGGAACGGTAATCGCATCGGCATCGAAGGAGTATCCGATGTATCAGCCGCAGAACGGCTGGGCGGAGCAGGAGCCGGAGGACTGGAAGCAGGCGGCGCTTGCGACGATTGCGGAGGTGGTGAAGAAATCCGGGGTGGACAAGGAGGAGATCAGGGGACTGGGGATTTCCGGACAGATGCACGGCCTAGTCATGTTGGACGAGGATAACCGGGTGATCCGCCCGTCCATTATCTGGTGCGACCAGCGGACGGCGAAGGAATGTGAGGAGATCACGGAGAAGGTGGGGGCAAAGCGGCTGATTGAGATCACGGCCAACCCGGCCCTGACCGGATTTACGGCTTCCAAGATTCTGTGGGTGAGAAATCACGAGCCGGGGAATTATGCAAGGTGCCGTCATATTTTGCTGCCGAAGGACTACGTTCGCCTGATTTTGACAGGAGAATATGCGACGGAGGTGTCGGACGCCTCCGGAATGCAGCTTCTCGACGTGCCGAACCGCTGCTGGTCCGACGAGGTGCTTGAAAAACTGGAGATCGACAAGGCGCTTCTGGCAAAGGTCTACGAGTCTCCAGAGGCAACGGGGACGATCCTGCCGGAGATTGCGGACCTTACCGGCCTTTCCGAGAAAACGGTGGTGGTCGGCGGAGCCGGCGACAATGCAGCGGCGGCCGTGGGAACGGGAGTGGTCCGGGACGGGAAGGCCTTTACCACCATCGGGACCAGCGGCGTGGTGTTCGCCCACAGCAAAAACGTGACCATCGACCCCAGGGGCAGGGTTCACACCTTCTGCTGCGCCGTTCCCGGATGCTGGCACGTGATGGGCGTGACCCAGGGGGCCGGGCTTTCGCTCCAGTGGTTCCGCAACAATTTCTGCCGGGACTACATGGAGAAGGCAAAGAGAGAGGGCTGTGATGCCTATGATTACATCAATCGGGACGTGGAGGAGACTCCGCTGGGGGCAAACCGTCTGATCTATCTGCCCTACCTGATGGGGGAGAGGACACCGCACCTGGACCCGGACTGCCGCGGTGTGTTTTTTGGACTTTCGGCGATTCATACCAGGAAGGACATGCTCCGGGCGGTCATGGAGGGGGTATCCTATTCCATGAAGGACTGCAATGACATTCTGAAGGAGATGGGCGTGGAGGTTGCGGACATGATGGCCTGCGGAGGAGGCGGGAGAAGCGCCGTGTGGCGCCAGATGCTGGCGGACATGTACGGATGCACCGTAAAGACCGTGGCCGCCAAGGAGGGTCCGGCGCTCGGCGTGGCGATTCTGGCAGGCGTGGGCGCAGGGATCTACGAGAGCGTGGAGACGGCCTGTGACCGGATGATTCACACGGACAAGTCCTGCGACGCAATTCCGGAACATACGGAGAAATACAATGCGTATCATAAGATCTATAAGAATCTGTACGGCTGCCTGAAGGAGCAGTACGGGGAGCTGGCGAAGCTGTAGGGCAATCGGGAAACCGTGCGGCCCGGAGCCTGTCGTCTCCGGGCCGTCATATTTTGACAAATGCGCATTTCCTGCAGCTTTTCATCTCCTGCGACTTCTCACGTTCCGGGCAGAGTTACGCTTCCAGCATCTTCCTGTACCCCTCGGCCGTCTTCCTCATCACGGAGGGGCCGGGAGCACCCAGGGTGGTGCGTCTCTCCACGCAGGTCTTTAAACTGATGGCCTCATAGATATCCTTCTCAAATACGGGGTTGATGGCCTTATATTCTTCGAGACTCATTTCGTCCAGGGAAATCCCCCTGTCCAGGCAGTAAAGCACCAGCCTCCCGATGATCCCGTGGGCGTCGCGGAAGGGGATCCCGCGGTTTACCAGGTAGTCTGCCGCATCGGTGGCGTTGGTAAAGCCGTTCATGGCGCTTCTCTTCATGGTTTCCTTGTTGAATTTCATGGTGGCCAGCATGCCGGTAAACAGGGCAAGGCAGCCCTTGGTGGTGTCGATGGCGTCGAATACAAGCTCCTTGTCCTCCTGCATGTCCTTGTTATAGGCCAGGGGGAGCCCTTTCATGGTAGTCAGAATGGAGGTGAGTGCGCCGTAAACCCGCCCTGTCTTGCCTCTCACCAGCTCTGCGATATCCGGATTTTTTTTCTGGGGCATGATGCTGCTTCCCGTGCTGTAAGCGTCGTCCAGCTCCACGAACTGATACTCGTTGGAATTCCAGAGGATGATTTCCTCGGAAAAACGGCTCAAATGCATCATGATTGTAGCCATGGCGCCGCAGAGCTCGATGAGGTAATCCCTGTCGGACACGGAATCCATGCTGTTTCGGGTGGCACAGTCAAAATCCAGCAGGGAGGCCGTGTATTCCCGGTCCAGGGGATAGGTGGTCCCGGCCAGGGCTCCCGCACCGAGGGGGCAGGTGTTCATCCGCTTCCGGATGTCCGAAAGACGGCTTCTGTCCCGGAGAAACATTTCAAAATAGGCGCCGAAATGATGGGCGACCGTCACCGGCTGGGCCTTCTGCAGGTGGGTGAAGCCGGGCATGTAGGTTTCCAGATTTTCCTCGATGACGACCAGGACGGTCTGTAAGAGTTCTTTTACGAGGGCGTCCAGAGCGTTTATTTCGTCACGGACGTAGAGCTTCATGTCCAGGGCAACCTGGTCGTTGCGGCTCCGTCCGGTGTGGAGCTTTTTGCCCGCATCGCCGATGCGGGAGATCAAGGCCGCCTCCACGAAGCTGTGGATGTCCTCGGCGGCGGGGTCGATGTTCAAGGTACCGCCTTCTATGTCTGAAAGGATCCCCTCCAGACCGGCGACGATCTGCTCCCGCTCCGACTCTGTCAGGATGCCCTGCTTTGCCAGCATGGTGACATGGGCGATGCTCCCGCAGATGTCCTGCCTGTAAAAACGCTGATCAAAGGAGATGGAAGCGTTAAACTGGTTGACCAGGGCGTTTTCTTCTTTGGTGAAGCGACCTCCCCATAATTTCATGATTGTATTCCTCTCTTTCCGGTAGTTTTAATGGTTTTTGGCTGATGTCTCAGATTTCCCGTCCGCTTCTGTCGGCCGCTCCGGAGAAGCCTGCACTTGCGGTGGCTCTGCCGGTGAAGGCTGGGTGTCAGGCGGACTTGTCGATGCCCTGGAAGCCGGTGCCGGGGTCTCCGCCTGCGGCTCCCCGGGGCGCTCCGCCCTCGGGCTAAAATCCGCCGCCGCAGACTTTGGCCGCCTGTCCAGGGTGCGGGTGGCGAACACCAAGAGCGCAAGAAGGACGGCTGAGACGGCGGAAATGAGAAGACCCGCACGCAGCCCCTCCGGTCGGTAGGAGAGCTCGATGGAATGCACCCCTGCGGTCAACGGCACTGCCAGCATGGTGTCGGCGAAAAGCGTCGGTTCCGTCTCCACGTTGTCCACCTTGAGCGTCCATCCCTTTTCATAGGGAATGGAGGTGTAAAGAAGGCCGTCGGAGGAGGCCGTGACCCGGCCGATAACCGAGGTGTCCGTGTAATGGTCAACGATCAGGGGCTGTGCGTTCAGGGCGTCGGTCAGGGCCTGGAGGTTTTCCAGATCCAGTCGGTATGCCTGGGCGGTAAAATTCTGATCATCCTGTTTGGTGGTCAGGGTGACATAGGCTCCGGCCTCCAGCCGGCCGAGGTCTAGGAAAAATCCCCGGTTCACATTGGAAAAATCCTTGGTGGACGAGCCGTTTGAAAAGGTTACGTCCTTGATGGAGGAGTTGGTCACGTCAAGGAAGTAAAAACCAGTCTCCGGAACGGACAGGGTGTACTCCCCGGTGGAGGAGGAGCCGCCGGAGACGGCATGAAGGATATCACCGCAGCCGACCGCCGCCGCAAAGGAATTCTGAGCGGATGCCGGGTCGTGAGCCTGGTAGTTCCAGCCGGACGCCATGTCGGAGGGAAGCATAAAGCCGACGGGGAGGCTGAACCGGTTTTCATAGAGGGTCACATTCCCGTCGGTGCGGAGGGCGGAGTAAAGCTCGCTGTCCAGCTCATTGACGGACAAGGTATATTTCACTCCAAGCAGGGAGGCGGAGAGCGGCGTTGCGCCGGTGAAGCTGTAGGAATTGGTGTTTCCCTCCAGCCCAAGCGCCTTATAGAGATCCGTCAGATGGGCGTTGGCCGTGGAGGAGAACAGGGAGGCGGAACGGTAATCCGCCAGGGCGGCGTCGTTTTTCGTCTTCCTGGGCTCCTTTTCCATACGGAACAGGCTGGTATCCTCCATTTCGATCGCCCTCGCCAGTGTGCGGAACGAATCCTGATTTTCCAGATAGGAGCTGCGGCTCACGGTGGTAATGCTGGTGACGGCCGTGTTCATGCTGGCCTCTATGGCGATCAGGGTCACGGCGAGGATCGCCAAGGCCGGGGCGCAGGCCTTCCGGTTTTTATGGTAATACAGGAGCAGGGCGTAAAGTCCCACGAAAAAGAGGGTGACATAATAGATTTTAAAATCAAAGGTTTCTTCCGTGATGATGGCCTCGCAGAGGAAAACGAAGATCACGATGCCCCAGAAGCTTCCGGAAAGCTGGGCCCTGGTATTGGCCCGCAGGTATCGGTATGCCTCGTAGCACATGGTAAGAAGCAAGGTGATATAGAGGAAGGACTGGCGGGCCGGAAGGCTGTTCGGAAAATGGAATCCGTGCCAGACAAAGTTCGGAATGTTTAAGGAGAAACCGATCAGCATGATAAAGAGCAGGACGCCCTTTACGATCTTCTCCTTCCCGGAAATTCTTTTGTTTGTCATATAGAGAGGAAGTAGCAGAAGGACGGCGACTCCACAGTAAATGTTGGGGTGATGGTCCAGGCCGATCTCCACCTCCACGTTGACAAAATGGCGGGCCAGCATTTGAAAACAGGAAAAATAGGAACTCAAGGTCTTGGGGATGCTGACGTCCCCGGAGGCGGTCAGCCGCAGGGCGGAGAGAACCGGGATCAGCAGACAGGCGGCCAGTCCGCCCGCCAAAAGGGAATAAATCCCGAAGTTGAAGCAGCGTTTCAGAAACCGGCGCCGGTCCGGCTTCATAATGAGCAGAGCAACAAAATAGAGCACCATGTAAATACACGTCATGATGGAGATGTAGTAGTTGCTCAGGATGGATAGGGCCAGAGTCAGGCAGTAGAGGAGGCAGTTGTCCTCCTCCACCAGGCGTTCCAGCCCCAGGATTGCGAGGGGGGCCAGAATCAGACAGTCCAGCCACATGATGTTCCAGCTGTAGGCGGCCATATAGGCGGATAGCGCATAAAAGATGGCAAAAAAGGAAATCCCCAGGTCCCTTGTCTTAAAATGGCGGCTCAGATAGAAGCAGAAGGCGAGCCCTGAGAGACCGATCTTTAAGACGATCAGATAGGTCATAAACTCGATGAGCAACCCTTGGGGAACCAGGAAAACCAGCCAGTTTGCGGGGCTGGCAAGATAGTAGGCGTAAAGGGCCGTGAAATTGGAACCCATCCCGATATTCCAGGAGTAGGAGAGGCTTCCTCCGTGTTTGAGCTTCTCCATGAATTCATTCATGAAAGGAGCGTACTGGTGATACATATCCGTCCGAAGAAAACTGTTGTCTCCAAAGGGAAAAATCCGTCTTTGGATAAAAATCCCGATCATGATGACGACCGGTATGAAAAAGGAGAGGAGAAAGGGGGCTTTCTCCAGCCAGGTGGTTTTTTGTCTGAGATGCTTTCCTGTCATGTCACAAACTGCCTTTCCTGTTGTTGTCGTACTGCCTTTCGTTTGCCGGAACCCCCGTCAGGTCCGCTTTTGAAGCTGTCCTGTCTGCGCACCGCCGGTTTTCCGGCCCGATTTCCGTCCGGCTTGGCAGATTGTGGGTTTTCACGATATAGATGGGGCGGTCCTTCGCCTCCATGTAAATATGAGCAATGTACTCGCCGAGGATCCCGATGGAGAGCTCGATGATTCCGCCCAGAAACAAGACGGCGCAGAGCGTCGTCACGTAGCCCGGCACGTCGACCCCGAAGATCAAAGTCTGAATCAGGGTCGCAATGATATAGACAAAGGCGACGATGGAGATCAGAAACCCCATGCCGGACACCAGGCGGAGCGGGGAGATGGAGAAGGAGGTAATCCCGTCAACGGCATATTTTAAAAGCCCTTTAAAGCTCCATTTGGTCGTGCCGAGGGTTCGCTCCACGTTTTCATAAGGATACCATTTGGTCTCATAGCCGACCCAGGCGAAGATTCCCTTGGAGAAACGCTCCACCTCGGACAGTTCCAGAATGGAATTTACCATCTGCCTGGTCATGATGCGGAAGTCCACGGCGTCCTGCGGCATTTTTACGTCGGACATTCGATTGCTGACGTGGTAAAACAGATTTGAGAACATACTGCGGATGCGGCGCTCCCCTGCGCGGGTGGTCCGTCTGGCGGCGGCGCAGTCGTAGCCCTCCTCGATCCCCTTCATCATTTCCGGAATCATGGCCGGAGGGTGCTGTAAATCCGCATCCATGATGATCACCAGTTCTCCGGTGGAATGGGAAAGGCCGGCGAACATGGCGGCCTCCTTGCCGAAATTTCTGGAAAAAGAGAGGTAGCGGACATTTTCATGGGCCCCAGCCAGGGCCACAAGCTTGTCTAAGGTGGAATCACGGCTGCCGTCGTCCACGAAGAGGTAGGTAAACCGATAGCCTGCCATGGAAGAGACGATCCCTTCCGTAACCTGATAAAAGGTTTCCAGGACCTCCTCCTCGTTGTAGCAGGGAACGATAATATCAACAGAACGCATAAAAGTTCTCCTTAAGTTCCTTAAAGTGTGCTATGCTTATATATTGTAGTATACACGGAAGTAAAAGTAAATGAAGAAAAATTTAAAAAATTATGTATAAAATCAATGGAAACCGAATACACATAGTATTAGCCTTAAAATGGCAGAGGAGGACGAAGCACAAGTGAAAGGAGAAATACGAATGTCAGAGAAAATCATGGAAAACAACAAGGTCACGGTGATCGGCGAGATCATATCCGGTTTTACCTTCAGCCACGAGGTGTTCGGGGAGGGGTTTTATTTAATGGACATCTCGATCAACCGTCTCAGCGAACAGACGGACATTATTCCGCTTCTCATTTCGGAAAGGCTGATCGACATTACCGGCGATTATACGGGAATGCTGGTGGAGGCATCGGGGCAGTTTCGCTCCTATAATCGCCACGAGGGAACGAAAAACCGGTTGGTCCTGTCGGTGTTCGTGAGAGAGATCGCATTCGTGGAAGAATTCGGGGACTACACGAAAACCAATCAGATTTTTCTGGACGGATACATATGCAAAGCCCCCATCTATCGGAAGACTCCGCTGGGGCGGGAGATTGCGGACCTTCTGGTGGCGGTGAACCGTCCCTACGGGAAATCCGATTACATTCCCTGCATCGCCTGGGGGCGGAACGCCAGATATGCGTCAGGCTTTGAGGTGGGAAGCCGTATCTGTGTCTGGGGCCGGGTGCAGAGCCGGGAATATGTAAAGCGTCTTTCTGAGACGGAAAGCGAAAAGCGGGTCGCCTACGAGGTATCCGTGAGCAAGCTGGAGTGGATGGAATAGGGAGGCCGGGGCGTGATCCGGGGCACTTTTGGCAGGATCGTCAGGCCGGACGTCTTTTGGATACAATGCCTCCGCATGAATAAAAGTTGCAATATTTGGGAAACAGTGGTAAAATAGCAGGAAATACGTGGTTGAACCTGGAGGATGGCCATGAGAAAAGGGATTGTTCAGGTCTTGTGCGGAGAGGGCCGGGGAAAAAGCGCCTGTGCCATAGGACTGGCGGTCAGGGCGGTCGGACGCAACAAGAACATCGTTATCATCCAGTTCCTGAAGGGAAAAAACGAGGAGAGCGAGATCAGCAGACGTCTGGAGCCGGAGATCAAGGTGTTTTCCTTTGAAAAGTCGGAAAAGCATTACTGTGACCTGAGTGAGGAGGAACGGCAGGAAGAAGCGGCGAACATGCAGAACGGCGTGAATTTTGCCAAGAAGGTGCTTTCCACCCGCGGCTGTGACATTTTGATACTGGATGAGATTCTGGGGCTGGTGGACTGCGGAGTCATTGAGGCCGCAGACATTGCGAGGCTTCTGGAAGCCCGGGCGGAGGACGTGGACGTCATCATGACCGGAATCGTATTTCCGGAGGAGTTGTTCCCCTGCGTGGACCGCATTTCCAGGATCGATCCGGTGGAGGTGAAGGGGGACGGCCATAATCTTGTCTGACTGCACCGGGAACGGGAGAGTCGTAAAAGTTTGTTTTTGACGAAGATGAATGGTTGACAACACGAAACAATCGTGCTATGATGTCCGAAAGAATTGAATAACCAATGTAGAGGTTGCGTTTTTCATCAGTATTCCGGTTGATATGTACAGGCATAGGGGAAACCGGGGGAAAGGGGAAAGCGCCGAAGGAACGAATAGCCTGGATAGGAGTTCCTGGGCATATGGTGAACAATCATATGACTGTCATCCGACAGGATGGAGCGCTACTTTATGAATGATTCGATACGTGCCTGACTGCGGGGTATCAATCTGGAATTCAAGAAGCTGGCCCTCCGGCCAGCTTTTTTGATGCACACGCCCGTGCTGAGGAAATATGTCGCAGATGCGACGCACGGGCGGCACAACGAGTAGGGAAAAAGCTCTTCCCCACTCGATTGCACATGGGCGGGAGCGCTTCGGCAGAGCGGAAAATGATATCGCATTTAAGAAATTTAAGAAGGAGGAAAAACAAATGGCAGTATTTAAAGGTGCGGGCGTGGCGATCGTCACTCCGTTTTTCGAGGACGGGACGGTAAATTACGATAAGCTGACGGAGCTTTTGGAGGAGCAGATCGCAGATGGAACGGACAGCGTGATTATTTGCGGGACGACGGGAGAGGCTTCCACCTTGAGCCACGAAGAGCATCTGGACGTGATCGGGCATGCGGTGAAGGTGGTGAACGGGCGGCTCCCCGTCATTGCGGGAACCGGCTCCAATAGCACCGAGACGGCGGTGTATCTTTCCGTGGAGGCGGAAAAGAGAGGGGCGGATGCGCTGTTGCAGGTGACACCTTATTACAACAAGGCGACGCAAAAAGGGCTGGTCGCCCATTTTACGGCGGTGGCGGAGGCGGTGAAGCTGCCCATAATCCTGTATAACGTGCCCGGCCGTACCGGTTGCAACATCCTTCCGGAGACGGCGGTTTACCTGGCGAAAAACGTGCCGAACATCGTGGGAATCAAGGAAGCCAGCGGGAATATCTCCCAGATCGCAAAGCTGGCGCAGCTTGCGGACGGCTGCATTGACATTTATTCCGGCAACGACGACCAGGTGGTGCCGATTCTTTCCCTGGGCGGTATCGGCGTGATTTCCGTTCTTTCCAACGTGGCCCCGAGACAGACCCATGACATGGTCATGACTTATCTGAACGGGGACGTGGCAGAGAGCAGGAGACTGCAGCTTGAGGCGCTGCCACTTGTGGACGCCCTGTTCTGCGAGGTGAACCCGATCCCGGTCAAGACGGCCATGAATCTGATGGGGAAGGAATGCGGTCCCCTTCGCGGCCCCCTGTCCCCCATGGAGTCCCAGAACGTGGAGCGTTTAAGGAAGGCCATGGCGGACTACGGACTTGGACTGGCATAAACACACGAGGAGGTGGATGGTATGACACGGGCGATTATGCATGGCTGCAACGGCCATATGGGACAGGTGATCACCGGACTGGCGGCAGGAGACGAGGAGCTTGAGATCGTGGCAGGCATCGATCTGTCGGATCACGTTAAAAATACCTATCCGGTATTTTCGTCCCTGGAAGACTGCGACGTGGAAGCGGACGTCATCATTGACTTTTGTTCGGCGAAGGCCGTGGACGGCCTGTTGGACTACGTCGTAAAAAAACGGATTCCGGCGGTGATTTGCACCACCGGCCTCTCGGAGGAGCAGGTGGCGAGGGTGAAGGAGGCTTCTGCTTCCGTGGCGGTGCTCAAGTCGGCAAACATGTCCCTGGGCATCAACATGCTCTTGAAACTTTTGAAGGAAGCGGCCCTTACGCTGGCACCGGCGGGGTTTGACATGGAGATCGTGGAGCGGCATCACAACCAGAAGGTGGACGCCCCCAGCGGCACGGCCCTGGCGCTGGCGGATTCCATGAACGAAGCGCTTGATCAGGCATACTCTTATCGGTACGACCGTTCCGGAGTGCGGGAGAAGAGGAGGAAGACGGAGATCGGCATCAGCGCCGTCAGGGGTGGAAACATTGTCGGGGAGCACGAGGTGATCTTTGCCGGAACCGACGAGGTCATCGAGTTTAAGCACACGGCGTATTCCAAGGCGGTGTTTGCCAAGGGCGCCATTGAGGCAGCGAAATTCCTGGCGGGCAAACCGGCCGGCTTTTATGAAATGAGCGACGTGATCGGCTGAACGGATTTGTCCGGGCCGGCGGGAGCATTTTGGAAAAAAATGGAACATTAGTTTTTGTCTTTCTTGCACATATTATAGGTAGAAACTGCTGAGGAACGGCGATTTTGTCTGCGAACAGCGGGATCTGCGCAATTAACAATATGTGTAAGAAGGAGAGAACGCAATGAAAAGAAAAGGCTTTTTGACGACGGCGGTTCTCGTGTTTGCCGTCTGTCTCTGCCTCGCCGGCTGCGGGGACGGGAAGAAGGACGACAAGGGAACCAGCAACGGGGCCGAGACCCATGAGTCGGCGACTGACGGGACCGGCGGAACCACCGACAAGAACAACGGTCAGACTGGTTCCGAGACAAACGGAAGCGACAGCAGCACGGGGGCCACGAGAGGGGCGGGGACCGACGGAACGAACGGGACCGGCGGAACCAATGGCACCGGAACCGACGGCGTGCTGGACGACATGGGGGATGACGTCAGCAAGGCCGTGGACGACATGGGGAACGACTTGAGCCGCGGGCTTGAGGATGCGGCGGAATAAGGGCCAAAAGCAACACGGGTCTTAAGCGGCTGAAAAAAGAATCCGGGAGGCGGGCGGGAAAACCCGGCCTCCGGGATTCTTTTTGCGTTTTGGCACATTTTGCGGTTGCGTTATTAATGGCCTTATATTATAATTTACTACGTATTTCAAGAATGATTTGCAGGCTGGTTGCGGGCGGCCGGATGACAGCACCCGGGGAGAGGATGACATTTATGAGAGAATGGCCGGAACAGGAGGAGAAGCCGCGCGAGGAATGCGGGGTATTCGGGGCGTATGACCTTGACGGGAACGACGTGGCCCACAGTATCTATTACGGGCTTTTAGCCCTCCAGCACAGGGGGCAGGAGAGCTGCGGCATTGCGGTCAGCGACACGGAGGGGCCCAAGGGGCGGGTGAAGGTCAAAAAGGGCATGGGGCTCGTCAACGAGGTTTTTACGGCGGAGGGCATTTCCTCTCTCGACCATGGGAACATCGGCGTCGGCCATGTCCGTTATTCCACGGCGGGAGCCAGTACCGGGGAGAACGCCCAGCCGTTAGTGCTCAATTACGTAAAGGGAACCCTGGCCCTTGCACACAACGGAAATCTGGTGAATGCGCCGGAGCTTAAGAGGGAGTTGGAGTATGACGGGGCGATTTTCCAGACCACCATCGACTCGGAGGTGATGGCCTATCACGTCGCCAGGGCGAGAGTCCGGTGCGGTTCCGTGGAGGAGGCCGTGAAAACGGCCATGAAGAAGATCCGGGGCGCTTATTCCCTGGTGATCATGAGCCCGAGGAAGCTGATTGGCGTCCGGGATCCCTTTGGATTCCGCCCCCTCTGCATGGGTAGGAGGGAAAACACCTGGTTTCTGGCCTCGGAATCCTGCGCCCTGGACACGGTGGGAGCGGAATTCGTGCGGGACGTGCGGCCGGGGGAGATCGTGTGCATCACGAAGGACGGTATCCGCTCGGACCGGCTGGATTCGGCGAGGGAGGCCAGATGCGTCTTTGAATATATTTATTTTGCAAGGCCCGATACGAGAATAGACGGCGTCAGCGTCTATCATGCCAGGATGGCGGCCGGGCGTTTTCTGGCGAGGGATTATCCGGCGGAGGCAGACCTGGTGGTGGGCGTTCCGGAGTCCGGCAATGCGGCGGCCCAGGGGTATGCGGAGGAGTCGGGCATCCCTTACGGGACGGCCTTTGTGAAAAACGGCTACGTGGGACGGACCTTCATAAAGCCCAGCCAGAAAAACCGGGAGTCCGGCGTGCAGGTGAAGCTCAACGTGTTAAAAGAGGCGGTTGCGGGAAAGCGAATCGTCATGGTGGACGATTCCCTGGTGCGGGGGACCACCTGCGGCAGGATCGTGAAGATGCTCCGGGCCGCAGGGGCAAGGGAGGTCCACGTGCGGATATCCGCCCCGCCCTTTCTCCATCCCTGCTATTTCGGGACGGACATCCCTTCCGAGGATCAGCTGGCGGCCCATGACCGGACCGTGGAGGAGATCCGGCAGGAGATCGGGGCGGACAGTCTTGGATATCTCAAACTGGAGCGGCTTCCCGGGATGGTGGAGGGATTATCCATCTGTGCGGCCTGCTTTGATGGCGATTATCCGGTTGCGCCTCCGAGGGAGGACATCCGCGGAGAGTATATAAAATAAGAAATAGGCAATTGCGAAACCGCAAAACCATGGAAAGGATTCTGACAATTGCATCCTGGAAAAGCCCTCTGCGCCATAGAAACGAGAACATGGAAAGCAGGAAGGCCCATGCCCGACCGCTTTCCGTGCTTATGGACTCGTTGGAATGGTTGGCGCAGCAGGCTTTGGATGGATCAATTGTCAGAATCCACTCAGCAATTCCACGTTTCGCAATTGCCTAAAATAAGAAAAGATTATGGGAGAGGGGATCATTATGACCTACGACAGATACCAGAGTCCCTTGTCGGAGCGCTATGCCAGCAGGGAAATGCAGTACATTTTTTCTCAGGATAAGAAGTTCCGGACCTGGAGGAAATTGTGGATCGCCCTGGCGGAGGCGGAGCACGAGCTGGGACTCCCGGTCACGAGGGAGCAGATCGAGGAGCTTAAGGCCCATCAGGACGACATCAATTACGAGGTGGCGAGACAGAGGGAGAAAGAGGTGCGCCACGACGTCATGTCCCACGTGTACGCATACGGGGTTCAGTGCCCGAAGGCGAAGGGGATTATCCATCTGGGAGCCACGTCCTGCTACGTGGGAGACAACACGGACGTCATCCTCATGACGGAGGCCCTCCGGCTGGTGCGGAAGAAACTGGTCAACGTGATGGGCGAGCTGGCGGCCTTTGCGGACCGGTACAAGGCCCAGCCCACCCTGGCCTTCACCCACTTCCAGCCGGCCCAGCCGACGACCGTGGGCAAGCGGGCGGCCCTCTGGCTGCAGGACCTGACCCTGGACCTGGAGGACGTGGACCACGTGCTGGGGACCATGAAGCTCCTCGGCTCCAAGGGAACCACCGGGACCCAGGCCAGCTTTCTGGAGCTTTTTGACGGAGACCATGAGAAGGTCAAAGAGGTGGATAAAAAGATTGCGGAGAAAATGGGCTTCGACGGCTGCTACGCCGTGTCCGGCCAGACCTATTCCAGAAAGGTGGACAGCCGGGTTTTAAACGTGCTGGCGGGGATCGCCCAGAGCGCCCACAAGTTTTCCAATGACATCCGGCTTCTTCAACATTTGAAGGAGGTGGAGGAGCCCTTTGAGAAAAGCCAGATCGGTTCCTCGGCCATGGCTTACAAGCGGAATCCCATGCGCAGCGAGCGGATGGCGTCCCTGGCGGATTACGTGATGGCCGACGCCATGAATCCCATGCTGGTGGCCTCGACCCAGTGGTTCGAGCGGACCCTGGACGATTCCGCCAACAAGCGTCTCAGCATTCCGGAGGGTTTCCTGGCTGTGGATGGAATTCTGGATTTATATTTGAATGTGGTGGACGGTCTGGTGGTATATCCCAAGGTCATCGAGAAGCGGCTCATGTCGGAGCTTCCCTTCATGGCCACGGAAAACATCATGATGGATGCGGTGAAGGCCGGCGGGGACAGGCAGGAGCTTCATGAGCGGATCCGCACCCTGTCCATGGAGGCCGGGAAGAACGTGAAGGTGAACGGCCTGGACAACAATCTTTTGGAGCTGATCGCCGCCGACCCGGCGTTTAACATGAGCCTGGAGGAGCTTAAGAAGACCATGGAGCCGGCCCGGTACGTGGGCCGGGCACCGGAGCAGGTGGAAGAATTTCTCGCAGAGGTCATCCGGCCGATCCTGGAGGAAAACAGGGAGCTTCTCGGGGTGAAGGCGGAAATCAACGTATAAGTTAGGAGGAGAAAACAATGGTAAGAGCGATCGTAGGAGCCAACTGGGGCGACGAGGGAAAGGGAAAAATCACGGACATGCTGGCCGAAGAGTCTGATATCATCATCCGGTTTCAGGGCGGCAGCAATGCCGGCCACACCATCATCAATGACTACGGTAAATTTGCGCTGCACCTGCTTCCCTCCGGCGTGTTTTACGGCCATACCACCAGCATTATCGGAAACGGCGTGGCCCTCAACATTCCGTATCTGTTAAAGGAAATTAAGGAGCTGGAGGAGAAGGGCGTGCCCACCCCGAAGATTCTCGTCTCCGACCGGGCGCAGATCATGATGCCTTACCATATGCTTCTGGATGCCTGCGAGGAGGCCCGCTTGGCGGGGAAATCCTTCGGCTCTACAAAGTCCGGCATCGCTCCCTTCTACTCCGACAAATATGCCAAGATCGGGTTCCAGGTCAGTGAGCTGTTCGGCTGCCCGACGGCCCTAAAGGAAAAGGTGGAGAATGTCTGCACCCTGAAAAACGTGATGCTCACGAACCTGTATCATCAGCCGCCCCTCGTGCCGGAGGAGGTGTATGGGACGCTGATGGAGTACAAGGAGATGATCGCACCCTACGTGTGCGATGTTTCTGCCCATCTCTGTCAGGCGAGGAAGGAAGGAAAAAGGATCCTTTTGGAGGGACAGCTCGGTTCCTTGAAGGATCCGGATCACGGGATCTATCCCATGGTGACCTCCTCCTCCACCCTGGCGGCCTACGGTGCCATTGGGGCGGGGATCCCTCCCTATGAGATCACGAACATTACCACCGTCGTGAAGGCGTATTCCAGTGCGGTCGGTGCGGGAGCCTTTGTCAGCGAGATCTTCGGGGAGGAGGCGCAGGAACTCAGAGACCGGGGCGGCGACGGCGGGGAGTACGGCGCAACCACGGGACGGCCCAGGAGGGTGGGCTGGTTCGATGCGGTGGCCAGCCGCTACGGCTGCAGGATTCAAGGAGCAACGGAGGTGGCTCTGACGGTCCTTGACGTGCTGGGATATCTGGATGAGATCCCCGTCTGCGTCGGCTATGAATTTGACGGGAAGGTCACGAGGGATTTCCCGGTGACCTCCATGCTGGAGTACTGTAAGCCGGTTTACAAAAAACTTCCCGGCTGGAAATGCGATATTCGCGGCACCCGCAACTATGAAGAGCTTCCGGAAAACTGCCGGAACTATATTGATGAGATCGAGAGGGAGCTTGGCGTGCCGGTGACCATGGTGTCCAATGGTCCCGGAAGAAGCGAGATTATCCGGAGGAAATGATGATACGTACGTTGATCTTTGACATCGGGAACGTGCTGGCAGATTTTAACTGGAGGGGCTACCTGGACGGCTGGACGCTTCCGAAGGAGGAAGACGGGATCGTGGAGCGGACGCTGTTCATGAGCCCCATGTGGAAGGAAGTGGACCGGGGCAGCCGTTCGGACGAAGAGCTTCTGACGATCATCTGCCGGGAAGCGCCGGCCCATGAGGAGCTGATCCGGCGAATTTACGCCGGGGCGGGTGCGGCGGTGCAGGAATACGCCTATGCGCCGGGGCTGCTGAGACAGTTAAAGGAACAGGGGTATGGAATCTACATCCTCTCCAACTATGGAAAGACATTTTATGAAGAACGGAAACCTTATTTCCATTTTTTGGAATATACGGACGGACAGGTGATCTCCTATCAGGAAAAGCACGTGAAGCCGGAGCCGGAGATTTACGAGACCCTGCTTACCAGATACGGGATCTGCCCGGAGGAGACGGTCTTTTTCGACGATCTTGCAGCCAATCTGGAGGCGGCGGAAGAATTCGGCATTCATACGGTGCGGGTGACCGGGTATGAATCCATTCGGGAAGGGCTTTTGCGGTTTGGGATTGGGATCGGGCCGCAGCCCTGACGGGTGCGGCCCGCTGATATGCCTGGCGGGGGGGCGGCCTCAAAGATTCCGGAGAACCTGCAGGGCCAGTCCGTCGACGATCAGTTCAAAATGCTCCTGGTAATAAGCCTCGCTGGCGAGGGTGCTCTTTATGCGGGAACCGAATTCGGACAGCGTGTTGAGCACCCTGGCAAAGTCCTCGTCCCGGTAGCCCTGGCGGCTGATGGTCAGAACGTATTCGCCGGAAACCGGATTCCGGTAGAGACAGTTATGGCCGTCAAAGGAACCGTCGAGCACCCTGGCGGCTCTGGAAACCGCATCCAGGGAGGAAAAGCGGAACATGCGCATCCCGTCGGCGGGAGTCTCCCCGGAGTCGGCGGGAGGTGCGGCGGGTTCCAGGGCCGACGCCCCTTCCAGCGTGAGGGGAGATGCAGCATCGGGGAGGATCTCTCCCTCCTCCTCGGAACCGGGAGAAAATTTGGCAAAGCGGGTGTCCAGTTCCTCCGGGTCGTCCACCTTCGTGATGATCAGGATGATGCTGTCGCCGGACAGGGGAATGGCTTCCACCATCAGCGGATTGTCCTCGGCGTCAAAACCGAAATCGTTGAAGGCCTGCTGCATCATTTCCCGAAACAGGCTGCGGGCCCGGATGCTTCCGTAGGCCAGTTCTCCGAGATTGAGCTGGCGGTCCGCCAGGTCGCTGCTGTTCAAGGTGCAGCGGATCTGGTTTTCATTGATTTTTTCTATCTTCAATTGCGCTCACTTCCTGTTTTAGAATTATAGCTGGGTTTAGTATATACAATAAGGCGGCAGATGTAAAGAGTCATTTTCAGGAAGAGGAAGAATTTCTTCTTGAAAATTTCCAGAATTTGTATTATGATGAAAAAGAAGCAGCACTTCATGCGTTTTCGTGTGCCCGGTCGGGCGGATTACTCCCATGGAAATTATAAAAACAGGAGAAAGGATCATGAAAAAGAAAAAGTTTACAAAGGAGGAGCGGGTGCGTTACGATGCTCTTTTGAAGCAGATGAGGCGCTATGAGAAAGAGGGCGTGGAAATCACGCTGTCCGGCAAAAGGCGTTCGCCGAAGGAAATCGCCTCGGCCTGTGCGGTCCGGGAGCACGGCTGTTACATGGGCGACTACATATGGGATGAAAAGGGAACTTTGTCAGAAATACGCTATGATAAAATCGGACGGGAAGCCGACGGTGAAAAGAAAAGATCATGAAAACCGGCGGATAGCCCACATTTTTCACACACGGGGTTAATTCTTAAAATTCTCTGATTTTTTTACCAATCTCCGTTTCCCAACGAAAAATATGATATACTGAACCTTGAGAAAACAGTGGTGTTTTGACAATTGGATGCACACTGGAATACGAGGTACGGATATGACAGAGCTTCGCAGAACTTATGAGAAAAGAACCGGCCGGCCGCCGGAGGGACAGAATCTGAACCGGGAGTATGACCGGCCCCCCCGCTGGCAGGAAGGCGGCGGCAGCAGAAAGAAAAAGGGACGGAAAAGACGTTCCCGGAAAGGATTGTTTGCGGCCGTCCTGTTGTCTGCGGCCGCCCTTTTGGCCGTTTTCCTCTTATACCGGAGGTTTGGCCCGGGGACGGTCTGGGCCGATTATGCGGAGGTTTACGGTGCGGGTGCGGAAGCGACCGTGGTCTTTGGCAACGGAGTCCGGACGGAGGGAACGGCCGTGACCAGAAACGGGAGAACGTATCTGCCGGAGGGGCTGGCGGCGGGGGCCGACGGCAAGTGGTATCACAGCGACGAGGGGCTGCTTCTTTATTCCCTGGCCAACGAGACGGTGGCCATTGCGCCTTCCTCCCATACCTATACCGTCGGGGGAAGGACGACGGATGCGGGATACGAGATCTGTTATGAAGAAAACGGGATCTTTTATATATCTGCGGATTTTATGGCGGATTTTTCCGGGATCCAGGTCACGTCCTTTCCGGCGGACGAGGCAAAGAATCTCCCGGCCAGGATATTTCTGGACGGAGGAGGAGGCCGCCGGGAACGGGCGGAAGCCTCCGGGGCGACGGCGGTCCGGGTGCTGGCGGGGAAGAAAAGCCCGATCCTCACAAAAACCAGAAAGGGAGACCGGCTTTTGATCATGGACAGCGTGGATGACTGGACCAGGGTGCGCACCGCAGACGGGTTCGTGGGTTACCTGAAAACGAAATATTTAAAAAACCGTGAGGAATATGAGTGGAGTCAGACGGGGGCGCTTCCGGAATATACCTCCGTGAGAATTCCCGGACCGGTTTGTCTCGCATGGCATCAGGTGTTCTCAGCGGAGGACAACGGAAAGCTTTCGGAGTATCTGGAGGGGACGGACGGCCTGAACGTGCTGGCACCCACCTGGTTTTCCGTGACGGACAACCAGGGGAACATGAGCTCCCTGGCGGACAGGGCCTATGTGGAGGAAGCCCACGGACGGGGGTTCAAGGTATGGGGCCTGGTGGATGACTTTGACGTGAACGTGGATGATTTTTTGCTTCTCGCCTCCACGCAGGCCAGAAATCATTTGGTAGACGGACTCATACAGGCGGCTTCCGATTACGGCCTGGACGGAATCAACGTGGATTTTGAGAGCGTGAAGGAGGAGAGCGCCCCGCATTTTCTTCAGTTTATCCGGGAACTCTCCATTGCCTGCCGTCTGGCGGGGCTGACGCTCTCAGTTGACAACTATGCGCCGTCCGGGGGACGATCCTGGTATGATCTGAGGGAACAGGGCCAGGTGGCGGATTACATTATTATCATGGGCTATGACGAGCATTACAAGGGGTGCTGCGCAGGGACCAACGCCTCCCTGGGATTTTCGGAGCAGGGAATTGTTTCCACTCTGGACTACGTGCCGAAGGAGAAGGTCGTCAACGCACTGCCCTTCTTCATGCGGGTGTGGCAGGAGACGCCGGAGGAACATGCGGGGGCGGACGATAAGCTCTACGATGACGGGATGTCCGTGTACGAAGGCCGGTATGCCAGGGATTCCAGGGCGGTCGGCATGGATGCGGCGAAGAGCCTGCTTTCGGAACATGGCGTGACGCCTGAATGGCAGGAGGAGCTGGGACAGTATTACGGGCAGTACGAGGCGGACGGCTCCACCTGGCGGATCTGGCTGGAGGATGCGGAGTCCATAAGGCTGAAGCTGGAAAAGGTGACCCGGCATGGCATTGCGGGAGCGGCTTTCTGGAAACTGGGACTGGAATCGGCTGACGTGTGGCCGGTGGTGGTGAAATGGAAAGAGGGGATGCCCGGATGGTGAGCGTCTGGATTTTTCGGGCCGATGACGGGCGGACCGGGAAGGAACGGATTTTGGCGGCGGTCCGTCTTGCAGGACATGCCGGCGACGAGGAAAAAGTCGTGGAGGATGCGGCAGAGACCCCGGCCTGGCGGGTTGGCCGGACGGAGCGGGGAAAGCCCTATTTTCCCGAGCAGCCGGGAATTCATTTTTCCATCAGCCACAGCGGGGAGCTCTGGGTCTGCGCCCTTGGCGAAAGCCCCCTGGGGGTGGACGTACAGAAGTGTGTGAAAAAGAGAGGGGAGAGCGACCGGGAGGCGGCTGGACGCTTTGGACGGATGGCGAGGCGGTTTTTCCATCCACGGGAGGCGGACTGGGTCGAACGGGATCCCGGCCAGCGGTTTTTTCGGATCTGGGCCGCCAAGGAGAGCTACGTAAAATATACGGGTGAGGGGATCGGGGCCGGATTTGACCTATTTTGCACGGTGCCGCCCCCCGAAACGGAGGAACGGGAGGCTGCCGGGGCGGAGTCGCAGACGGTCCGCCGGGAGGGGTGGGACGGAAAAGTCCAAGTGCCATTCGAGGCGGGACGGGATGCGGAACGCTGGGAGGCCGCCGGGCCGGATTGGGCCGAGGAGCACTGGAAAGCGTCCGGATCCTGGTTTTATGCCAGAAAGCTGCCGGGCGGATATGAGCTCTGCGTCTGTAGCGGACCGCAGAAAGAATTCATACAGATTCGATATTTTGATGAAATATCAGGCAACAATGGACATAAATGCGAATAAAACTGATAGATGAAATATTATTTTTTGGGTTTATACAATCCATACAATTTAAAAAAGTGGTATAGTGAGAAATTCTCTAAAACATACAAGTTAGGCTTGACAGCCTGATGGATTCGATGTACTATGAACACATGAAGCTATCTGTTAAAGACGTGGTAAAGGAAGATTAGGAGGAAGTACACTATGTTAATGAACATGGCCGATTTGCTGGCAGTTGCCAACGAGCACAATTTCGCTGTTCCCGCTTTCAACGTGAGCAGCAACATGATCCTGAAAGGCGTGATGCACACCTGCGAGGAGATGCAGGCTCCCGTGATCATCGCCATCCACCCCGACGAGCTGGAGTTTGTGGAGGACAGCTTTGTCAAGGCGGTGATCGAGGAGGCTCACAAGGCAACCGTTCCCGTATGCATCCATCTGGATCACGGTTCCAAATTCGAGCAGATCCTGCGGGCGATTCAGGACGGCTTTACCTCTGTCATGATCGACGGTGCGCATCTTTCCCTGGAGGAAAACATTGCGATCACGAAGAAGATCGTCGAGGTCGCCCACCCGGTGAACGTGTCCGTGGAAGCGGAGCTTGGCACCATCGGCACGGCTGACGATTACGGCGAGGCAGGCTCCAAGGAGATCATCTATACGGAGGTTGACGATGCGGTGCGTTTCATCAAGGAGACGGACATTGACTGCCTGGCGATCGCCATCGGTACGGCCCACGGCCTGTATCCCAAGGACAGGAAGCCGAAGCTGGCCCTGGACAGGCTGAAGGAGATCAAGGCGAGCGTGAGCATTCCTCTGGTACTGCACGGCGGTTCCGGCAACCCTGACGAGGAGATTGCGCAGTCCGTGAAGCTTGGTGTCAACAAGATCAACATCTCCAGCGACATCAAGGACGCCTTCTATCAGGAGTGCCGCAAGGTGCTTGAGGACATGGGTCTCCGCGAGCCCATGGCGATTTATCCCAAGTGCATCGAGGCCATGAACGAGGTGGTCCGCCACAAGATCAACCTGTTCGACGATGCGGACAAGGTGAAATATTACAAATAAGGCCGGAAGCGTATTTTTGCGGCAGACGGACAAGAGGGGCCGCCCCTGGATGAGAATCCACGGGGCGGCCCCTCTGCGTGCAGGTATGTGGCGGAAACGGGTCGTCATGATTTAATATGATAAAAGATTATAATTTTTTCCGTGATTGTGGTAAAATAATGAAGAGTAGTTACAGGGAAAGGAGAAAAGGATGAACACGGTATCGGAGAGATTGGACGCCATGGAGCCGGAATTGATTGCGGCGCTTAAACGCCTGGTTGCCATTCGCAGCGTGGAGAACCCCGGGGAGGGCGGGATGCCCTTCGGCCTGGGAGTGCAGAGATGTCTGGAGGAAGCTCTGCAGATCGGACGGGAACTGGGCTTTGAGACGGTCAACATGGACAACGTGGTCGGCTGGTGCGAATACGGAAGCGGGGAGGAGATGGTGGCGGTGCTCGGACATCTGGACGTGGTGCCCGAGGCGGACGGCTGGGAGTATCCCCCCTACGGGGCGCAGGTCGTGGGAGATAAAATCGTGGGCCGGGGGACCACCGACGACAAGGGCCCCCTGGCGGCGGCCCTGTTTGCGCTGAAGGCGGTCAGGGAGGCGGGGATTCCCCTGAAACGGCGGATCCGGATTCTTTTTGGCACCAACGAGGAGTCAGGGTCCGCAGACATGAAATACTATTTGGATCACGGCGGGGAGATTCCGGTGGCGGGCTTTACGCCGGACGGGGAATATCCCTTGATCAACGGGGAGAAGGGCATCGTCAACGAAGACTATGAACGGACCATGGCGCAGACGGGGATTTTTCGCCTGATCCGCCTGGAGGGCGGCGTTGCCGCCAACGTGACCCCGGATTTTGCCGTGGCGCAGGTGGCCGGGCCGGAGGGATATGAACCGCCGGAGGCGGAAAAAATCTGCGTGACGAAGACGGAGGGAGGTTGGAGAATTGAGGCCGGGGGCGTGTCGGCCCACGGCAGCCAGCCGGAAAAGGGAGAAAACGCCATCGGCCGGCTGGCACTTTATTTGAACCGTCTTCCCTTTGAGGGGGATGCGGCCGGGACGCTTGCCTTTCTGGCGGAGAAGATCGGCATGGACTGTTTCGGGGCGAAGCTGGGGGCGGATCTCAGGGACGAAATTTCGGGAAATCTGAGCTTTAACCTGGGCGTCATTTCCGGGGACGAAGAGCGGGTCGGCGTGAAACTGAATTATCGGTATCCGGTGACTTTCGAGGTGACGGACTGCCAGCCGAAGGTGCAGAGGGCCTTTGAGGAGGCCGGATGGGTCCGGACGGCTCAGAGGCACATGCCAAAGCTTTATATTCCGGAGGACGCACCGTTGGTGCGGTCCCTGCTCAAGGTTTACCGGGAGGCGACGGGGGACATGTCCGCACCCAAGGTCATCGGCGGAGGCACCTACGCCAAGGAAATTCCGAACATTCTGGCCTTCGGCCCCATATTTCCAGGGGATGAGATGACGGAGCACCGTCCCAACGAGTACATTACTGTGGGGCGGCTGATGGAGAATGCAAAGATAATCGCCGGCGCCATGGTCGAGCTGGCGGCGGAGTGAATCAAATTGTAGGTATGAGGAAGACGGGGAAAAGGAAGATGCGGCGAGGAAAGAAAAAGAACGGAGGCAGAGCATGAAGATTACAGAAATCAGGCTGGGGAAGATCTCGGTTCCCCTTCGGGTTCCCTTTAGGACGGCCCTTCGCAGCGTGGACAGCGTGGAGGACGTGATCGTGGAACTTCACACGGACACGGGGGCCGTCGGTTACGGGGAGGCGCCGCCGACGGGCGCAGTCACGGGGGACACGACGGGTGCGATCATCGGGGCGGTGAAGGACCATATCGGGAGGAGCCTGATAGGCCGGGAGGTGGACGAGTTTGAGGACTTGCTGGGGACGGTGCAGTCCTGCGTCGTGAAAAACACCAGCGCCAAGGCGGCGGTGGACATGGCGCTGTGGGACCTGTACGGACAGCTTTACAAGATTCCCGTGTACAAGCTCCTCGGCGGAGCCCGAAAGCGCATCGTGACGGACATCACCATCAGCGTCAATTCTCCGGAGGAGATGGCGAGGGATGCGAAGGACGCCCTGCGCCGGGGCTATGACTGCCTGAAGGTGAAGGTGGGGGTGAATCCGGCCCTGGACGTGGAGCGTCTGGCGGCGGTCCGTCAGGCCGTGGGGGACGGGGCGTGCATCCGCATCGACGCCAACCAGGCCTGGGGCCCCAAGGAGGCGGTGCGGATTTTAAACCGGATGCAGGAGCGGGGGCTGGCGATCGAGCTTGTGGAGCAGCCCGTTCCCGCCCATGATTTCGAGGGCTTAAAATACGTGACGGAGCACAGCTACGTCCCGGTTCTGGCGGATGAGAGCGTGTTCTCTCCGGAGGACGCCGTGAAGCTCATGACCATGAGGGCGATGGATTTCATCAATATCAAGCTGATGAAATGTGGGGGACTCTACAATGCTCTGAAGATCGCTTCCGCAGCGGAGATTTACGGCGTGGAATGCATGATCGGCTGCATGCTGGAGGCGAAGGTTTCCGTCAATGCGGCGGTGGAGCTGGCCTGTGCCAGGAAGATTATCACGAAGGTCGATCTGGACGGGCCGGTGTTATGCAGGGAGGACCCGGTCATCGGCGGAGCCTCGTTCGACGGGAAGGCAATCACGGTCTCCGACGGGCCGGGGCTTGGAATCCGGGGTTTCGAGCCGGGGAGCCTTACCTACCTTACCTGATTTTCACAGACCGGCAAAGGCCGGGGGAGAATCGGTCCGTTCGCTCTATTGACACGGCGGGCAAATGATGATAAGATGCATTTATAAAAGCGAGAGGAGAACGGACATGAGAAAGACTTGTTGTAAAAACCTGTGTTGTCGCCGGATGCTGCTTTACCGGATATGCTGTGTGACAGGATGTTGCAACAGGTCTTGTTGTATTTGAATATTTTGTCCATGGAATTGTTGTGTATCCGGAAAGCTTGCGGTATGGCTTTCCGGATTTTTGCGTTGTTGTGAGAAAATGATCCGAAAAAGAAAGAGGGAAATGAAAATGGCAGGTTATTATAAGGGAACTTTGGGACTGATCGGGAATACTCCGCTGGTCGAGATCGTAAATATGGAAAGGGAGCTGGGGCTTGGGGCGACGGTGCTGGTGAAACTGGAATATTTGAATCCGGCCGGGAGCGTGAAGGACCGGGTGGCAAAGGCGATGGTCGAGGATGCGGAGAGACGGGGATTGTTAAAGGAGGGTTCCGTGATCATCGAGCCAACCTCGGGAAACACCGGGATCGGCCTGGCGGCCATTGCGGCGGCGAAGGGCTACCGGATCATCCTGACCATGCCGGAGACCATGAGCGTGGAGAGGAGGAACATCCTGAAGGCCTATGGGGCGGAGATCGTATTGACGGAAGGCGCGAAAGGGATGAGGGGGGCCATTGAGAAGACGGAAAGGCTGGCGGAGGAGATTCCGGACGCCTTCCTTCCCGGACAGTTTGCAAATCCGGCGAACCCTGCGGCCCACAGGGCTTCGACGGGACCGGAGATCTGGAGGGACACGGACGGAAAGGTTGATATCTTCATTGCGGGGGTTGGCACAGGCGGCACCCTCACCGGGGTTGGAGGATATTTGAAAGGGCAGAATCCGAATGTTCGCATCGTGGCCCTGGAACCCGCAGCCTCTCCGATTCTCTCGGAAGGAAGGGCGGGGGCTCACGGGATCCAGGGAATCGGTGCCGGGTTCGTCCCGGAGACTCTGGACACTTCGGTGTACGACGAGATCTTTCTGGCGGGGACGGAAGAAGCCATTGCGGCGGCAAAGCTTCTGGCCAGAAGAGAGGGAATTCTGGTGGGAATTTCGGCGGGAGCTGTGCTCCACGGGGCCATCCAGCTGGCGAGGCGGCCGGAAAATGCGGGAAAGATAATTGTCGCCCTGCTTCCGGATTCGGGAGACCGGTATTATTCGACCCCGCTGTTCACGGAGTAAGGAGGATTATATGGGAAAGATCATTGAAAAAGAGATTGAGGGCATTGCGGCGGCCATCCTGGAGGATTACCGGATTGAGCGGGCCGTTGACCGGATCGACATGTTTAAACAGCCGGATAAGCAGGAGATCGTGAAGATCATAAGCGGACTTTTGCAGATCGTGTATCCGGGCTACTATTTTGACAAGACCTACAAGATCTATGGCATCGGACACAAGATGTCGGTGAAGGTGGAGGACGTGATCTACCATCTGAACAAGCAGATCAGGCTGGCCCTGCAGTTTGCGGCCGGGCGGGACGGGACGGGAGAAGCCGTGCGGATGGATGCCGCAGCGGAATCGGAACACAATGCGGAAGACGAGTCCCAAAAGATCGCCGTGGCGTTTTTTAAGCGCATCCCGGCGGTGCGGGCGGTATTGGAGACGGACGTGGAGGCGGCGTTTCAGGGGGATCCGGCGGCGAAAAGCCGGGAGGAAATCATCATGGCCTACCCGGGGCTCTATGCGATCACCGTGTACCGCCTGGCCCACGAGCTGTTTCTATTAAAGGTGCCTCTGATCCCCAGGATCATGACGGAGCATGCCCACGGTATCACGGGGATCGACATCCATCCGGGAGCCACCATCGGGAATTATTTCTGCATCGACCACGGCACCGGCATCGTGGTCGGGGAGACGGCCATCATCGGCGATCACGTGAAGATCTACCAGGGAGTGACCATCGGTGCGCTGTCCACTAGGAACGTGGAGAAGATGAGGAATGCGAGACGGCATCCGACCATCGAGGACAATGTCACCATTTATGCGGGGGCCTCAATCCTGGGGGGCGAGACCGTCATCGGGGAGAATTCCGTGATCGGCGGCAGCGTGTTCATCACTTCGTCCATTCCGGCAGACACGAAGGTGAACATGAAGAATCCGGAATTGAAGTTCCGGCCCAATTCCGGGAATGAATTGAAGGTCCAGGAGTTTTCTCAGAGCGAGGAGTGGTATTATACGATATGAGGCCGCACATTTGACAGAATCCTTTATTGCTTTTATGGGCAAATTTCGATATAATCATAAATGCATACCAACAGGCGGTCCGCCGCCCCGGTCCGGACTTGCCGGCACGGGGGCGGTGAACCGGGAGACAGGTCCGTAAAAGGAGACGGCACAATGAAGGAAGACTGGCGGGATCTGGGAAATCACATCTGCAATATCGTGCAGGACGCCGTCAATTCTCAGGATTTCCGAAAATTAAATCAGACCATAAAAAATACCATAAGCGATGCGGTGGACGACGTGGCCGAGAGCTTCCGGTTCCAGCCGGGGAAACATGTGACGGGGAGCAGCCGGACGACGGGAGGCCGCCCCTTCTCCGGGCGGCCGGGAGGCGGGGCGGCGGGAACCGGCAGCTTCCGGCAGCCACCGGCCTCGTATGGCAATCCGGCGCTTTTTGCGGGGCGGCAGGCGGCCGTGACCCGTGCGGGAGGGGTGGCCCTCTCTGTCTGCGGCGGCGTTCTCGGCGTGGGCACGGGGCTGGCCCTGGCGGTGCTGGGGGTCTTAAGCTTTTCCGTCGGCCATCTTTTGGGCTTCGCCATTGCGGGGGGCATCCTGGTCCCTGTTTTTGGCGCCGGGCTGGCGATGTCCGTGATCGGTTCCGGAAAATGTTCCATGGTGAAGCGGTTCCGCAGCTATGTGGCGGGATTTAGGGGGCGGACTTACTGCGACATCAGGGAGCTTTCAAAAAACGTGGGCAGGAGCCGGGCCTACGTGGTGAAGGACATTAAACGGATGATCGAGCGGGGCTGGTTCCTGCAGGGACATCTGGACGACGGGGAGACCTGCCTCATTGCCGACGATGCCACCTATGCCCAGTACCGGGAGACCATGAAGCGGGCGGAGACCATGGAAGCAGATGAGGAGCGGCGGGAAGAGCGGGCGAAATGGGCCGCAAAGGCCGACGGGGCGACGGACGATCCGGAGATCGGAATGCAGGGTGGACGGGCCTCTGCGGACGGCCGGACGCTGACGCCGGAGGCGGAGGCGGTCGTGACGGCCGGGAGGGATTACGTGCGGAAGATCCGTGCCTGTAACGAGGCGATTCCCGGCGAGGAGATCTCGGAGAAGATCTCCCGCATGGAGCTTGTCATCGCACGGATTTTTGAACGGGTGGAACGGCATCCGGAGAACATAGAGGATATTGAAAAGCTGATGGATTATTATCTCCCGACGACGGTGAAGCTTTTGGAAGCCTACGCAGAGCTTTCGGCCCAGCCGGTCCAGGGAGAAAATATAAAAAGCTCCCAGAGGGAGATCGAAGCCACCCTGGATACCCTGAACGAGGCCTTTGAGCGGCTGTTTGACAGCTTGTTTCAGGAGACCGTGTGGGACGTTTCGACGGACATTTCGGTGTTAAAGACGCTTCTCGCCCAGGAGGGGCTTTCGGAGGGCGGGCTTAACAGAAAAAACTGACGGAAACAGGAGGATGAATCATGGAGAACCAGTGGGACATGCCGGCGGAGGGGCCGGTGCTGACCTTGAACCCCTTTGCGGAGAAACCGGTGGAGCCGAAGGTACCGGCGGCACCCGAGCCGCCTGCATGGGACGACAGCATGCTCTCGGAGGCGGAGAAAAAGATGGTGGATGATTTTGCCGGACAGATCGACCTGTCGGATTCGGCGGCGGTCCTCCAGTACGGGGCGGGCGCACAGAAAAAAATGGCGGACTTTTCCGAGGCGGCGCTGAACAACGTGAGGACCAAGGACCTGGGGGAAGTCGGGGAGCTGCTCTCCGGTGTGGTGACGGAGCTGAAAAGCTTTGATGAGGAGGAGGAGAAGGGCTTTCTGGGATTTTTCAAGAAATCCTCCAACAAAATGACAGCGATGAAGGCGAAATACGCCAAGGCTGAGGTCAACGTGGACCGGATCTGCAAGGTTCTGGAGGGCCATCAGGTGCAGCTTTTAAAGGATGCGGCCATGCTGGACAAGATGTACGAGCTGAACCTGACGTATTTCAAGGAACTTTCCATGTACATCCTGGCCGGGAAGAAAAAACTCCATGAGACGGAGCATGCGGAGCTTCCGGCGCTGCTTAGGAGGGCGGAGCAGACCGGGCTCCCGGAGGACGCCCAGGCGGCCAGGGATCTGGACGCCCGCTGCAAGCGGTTCGAGAAAAAGCTGCATGACCTGGAGCTTACCAGGATGATCTCCATGCAGACGGCGCCTCAGATCCGCCTAGTGCAGGACAATGACACGGTTATGGTGGAAAAAATCCAATCCACCATTGTCAATACGGTGCCTCTGTGGAAAAACCAGATGGTGCTTGCCCTCGGTGCGGCCCATTCGGCCCAGGCGGCTGAGGCGCAGCGGAAAGTGTCAGACATGACCAACGAGCTGCTTAAGAAGAATGCGGCGGCTTTAAAGACGGCGTCCGCCGAGGTGGCGAGGGAAGCGGAGCGGGGGATCGTGGACATGGAGACCCTGCGGACGACCAATGAGACCCTGATCTCCACGCTGGACGAGGTACTGCAGATCCAGGCGGAGGGCCGCAGGGCCAGAGCCGAGGCCGAGACGGAGATGGGACGGCTGGAGAATGAGTTAAAGGCCAAGCTTTTGGAGATGGCGGGCGGCAGGCCGTAGGCCTGGCTCCTGCCCTGGACGTCGGTTCTCAGTCTTTCATCAGGCGCTGCATGATAATGGAATAGAGAGGCTGGCTTTCCTGACTCCAGCGGCTGCACATGTGCTCCGCCTGTTCCTTGTCGGGAACGGAGAGATTGATCTCCAGAAGCTGGCCCTTTCCTTCCAGGATGGCACAGTGGACGACGTAGTCCTGATTGGGGGACCTGTCGTAATCGGCCACCAGGCTGATCTCGTCGCGTAGCCGCACCCGGTTGTCCTGCAGATATGCGTCAATGTCCTCAATGATGGCGGAAGAGATCTTCTTGCCGAAAAAGGAGAGGGTCTGCTCCCCCTCCCTTGTAATTTCATACCGGGAGGTCTTTCTGCCGGACTCTAGCTTCACCAGATGGGATTCCTCCAGCTCGGACAGGGCCTGTTTCAGCGTGAAATAGGTAGTGTATTCCTTGTTCAGGAAAAAGTCGGAGATCTGGGATCCCGCCAGAGGAAATTTCACCTGCTTCAACATATATAAGACCATCAGTTTGTACAAGGTAAGTGGTTCGGACATGCTTGCTACCCTCCGGATAAAATCGTTTTTTGCCGAAAATTGTTCCATTCCATCATACCAAGATTGGGGGGCGAAATCAAGTTGTAAATTTTTCTTGGGATTTTCTGAAAGGAGGAGTTCTTATGGAAAAAATGTATCACATCGGACTTGACGACAGCCATGGCGCCAGGTATGCGATCCTTCCGGGGGATCCGGGGCGGGTGGAGAAGATCGCCGCTTATCTGGAGAACGCCAGGTTCCTTGCGCAGAACAGGGAATATACCACCTGGATCGGCGAAGCTTCGAGGGAGAAGGTCCTTGTCATGTCCACGGGGATGGGAGGCCCGTCCACGGCCATCGGTGTGGAGGAGCTTTATCAGACCGGGGTCCGGACCATGATCCGGGTGGGAACCTGCGGCGGCATGGCAGAAAAGGTGATGGGCGGGGACCTGGTCATTGCGAACGGAGCCATCCGCATGGAGGGAACTTCCAAAGAATATGTGGATCTTGCATTCCCGGCGGTGGCGGACTTTGAGGTGACGGGAGCGCTCCGCCAGGCGGCGAAGGAGCTGGGGGCGAACTTCCATCTGGGCGTCGTCCAGTGCAAGGACAGCTTTTACGGACAGCATAGTCCGGAACGGATGCCCTGCGGGAGAGAACTTCTGGATAAGTGGGACATGTGGATCAAGGCCGGATGCCTGGCCTCAGAGATGGAGAGTGCGGCCCTCTATATCGTGGCCCAGGTCCTTGGTGTCCGCGCCGGTTGCGTGTTGAACGTCATCTGGAACCAGGAGCGGAAAAAGATGGGACTTTCCGATCCCCACTGCCACGATACGACCCTGGCGGTCCGGACGGCGGTCCGGGCGGTGGAGCTTTTGATTGAGGAAGAAAAGAGGCTATAGCCTCTT